>CANQPL010000022.1 GCA_947625735.1 uncultured Clostridia bacterium | reverse complement strand
TAAATGAAAGTTACCGAGCTACTATTGAAATGTTCACGCATAATTTATCAACGAGTTGGCTGCGGGTTCCGCCCGCCGAGTTGGCAGCGGGTTCCGCCCGCCCGCCGAGATGCAAGCCGTGTTACTTCGCCAAATGAGAGTTACCGAGTTTCTAATTAAAAAATTCACACATTACAATCTAACGACCTGCAAGCGGGTTCAACCCGCCGCTTGTGTATTCCTGCAAAGCCGAAATGAGAGCATCTATCTCCTCGTCCGTGCCGATGGTTATGCGCAGACGGTCATCAATGCGGGGTTTGTCAAAGTACCGCACATAAATATCCTTAGTTTTCAGATACCCGCATATATCGGCAGCCCTGTACTCCGGATGAGAGGCAAAGAGAAAATTGGTGCTGCTGTCGGGGAGTACAAATCCCATTTCCCGCAGTGCAGCGGTGAGCCTTGTCCTTGTGGCGATTATTTTTTCAAGGGTTGAGCGGTAATAATCCTCGTCCGCTGCAGAGGCACAGCCTGCGGCAATTGCTACGCTGTCCAACGGATAGGAATTGTAGGAATCCTTTGCAGCACGCAGCGCACTTATCAGCTCATCTCCCGCTATGCAGAAGCCTATTCTCAGTCCTGCAAGGGAACGTGATTTGGAAAAGGTCTTTACAACAGCCAGATTAGGGTATTCCTTTAAGAGCGGGAGTGCGGATTCTCCGCCGAAATCCACATATGCTTCATCAACGATCACCACGCTGTCCTTATTCTCATCGAGTATCATTCTTATAAAGTCAAGACCCCTCCCGATGCTTGTGGGGGCATTGGGGTTACAGATGACTACACCGCCGTTTTCACGGGCATAGTCCTCGGGACGGATATTGAAATCATCGTCCAATGGCAGCGTTTCATAGGGGATATTAAGCATATGACACCAGACGGGATAGAATGAATAGGTAATATCGGGGTACAGTATGGGCTTATCGGAATTAAAGAAAGCCCTGAAGCATAATGCCAGCACATCGTCCGAGCCGTTGCCTGCAAAGACGTTTTTATATGGTACGCCGTAATATTCTCCCAAGGCTTTGAGCAGAGGAACGGCGTTGGCATCGGGATATTTTCTGAGTGATTCTGTATCAAAGCTGTTGATCGCACTTGTTACGAGAGGTGAGGGAGGATAGGGGTTCTCGTTGGCATTGAGCTTGATAAAATCGGTTTTATCGGGCTGCTCACCTGCCACATAGGGGGCTATATCTATGAGATTTTTTTTCCAGAGATTCATAATAATGCTTCCTTTTTTCATATTTTTATTATTATAGCATAAATTTTCGCTTATGTCAACGAAAAAATCAGCCATGACCTTGACATATCATGAATAATGTGGTACAATTTTTTTGGGATAAAAAGGCACTTTAAACGCTTGAACAATATAAAGGAGTAATGCTTTATGAAGGTATTGATGATCAACGGCAGTCCGAGAGTCAACGGAAATACTTCCGTAGCTTTAGAGGTTATGGAAAAGGTTTTTCAGAGGGAGGATATCGAAACCGAAACAATACAGCTTGGAGGAAAGGATATAAGGGGCTGTATCGCCTGCGGAGGCTGTGCCGAAAAGGGACAATGCGTGTTTCATGATATAGTCAACGAAGCAGCAGAAAAATTTGCGGCAGCGGACGGACTGGTGATAGCAAGTCCCGTCTACTATGCTTCTGCCAACGGTACGCTTATATCCTTTCTTGACAGACTTTTCTACAGCACACCATTTGACAAGACAATGAAAGTAGGCGCAAGCGTAGTCACAGCAAGGAGAGGAGGCTGCTCCGCCACATTCGATGAGCTTAATAAATATTTTACCATATCCGGAATGCCCGTTGCTTCAAGCTGCTACTGGAACAGCATTCACGGAGGTGCTAAGGGCGAAGCAGAGCTTGATGAAGAGGGCATACAGACCATGAGAACACTTGCGGCAAATATGTCCTTTCTCATAAAAAGTATAGCCCTTGGAAAGGAGCGTTTCGGACTTCCCGAAGCAGAGCAGAGAGTGTTTACCAATTTTATCAGATGATAACAGATACGGACAACGATTTAAGGCTCGGGAATATGCTCCCCGAGCCTTTATTTTAATTTGCAGCCGATAGCAGGATCTTATTTTCCCAGCAGTTTTTCTGCGGAAGCGAGCTTTACACATATGCAGAAAAGCTCCATTGCCTTTTCCAGATCGGAAAGAGAGGGATAAGACGGAGAAAGGCGAATATTTCTGTCCTCGGGATCCTTGCCGTAGGGAAATGTAGCGCCCGCTCCTGTAAGGGTAACGCCGCCCTCCTTGCACAGAGCCGCAACTCTCTTTGCGCAGCCCTCCAATGTATTTACCGAGATAAAGTAGCCGCCCTTGGGGTTATTCCATGTAAGGATATCAAGTCCGCCTGTCTGTTCTTCAAGTATTCTGATAACAAGGTCAAATTTAGGCTTTAAAATAGCCTTGTGCTTTTCCATATATTTCCGCACACCGTCAGCATTGCCGAAATATCTTACATGACGGAGCTGATTTAATTTATCATAGCTGATATTCTGCATACCCAACAGCTTAGATATCTGAGCAATATTGTTTTCCGATGCACACAGCACCGCAACACCGCTGCCCGGGAATGTTATCTTTGATGTAGATGCAAATTCAAATATCATATCCTCATTGCCGTACTTTGCCGCCTCGTCAAAGATGTTGAGAAGCGTATCAGGCTCATCGCTCAGGTGATGTACACAGTAAGCATTATCCCAGAAAATTCTGAAATCCTCCGCAGCGGGCTTTAATGCCGCAAAACGTCTTACCGTTTCGTCAGAGTAAGTATATCCGTCGGGGTTTGAATACATGGGAACGCACCAGATGCCCTTTATTTCAGGGTCGCTCTGCACCAGCTTTTCCACCATATCCATATCAGGACCCGTACTGCTCATGGGAACGTTTATCATCTCCACGCCGAAAGTTTCGGTAATGCCGAAATGACGGTCATATCCCGGAACAGGACAGAGAAATTTAACCTTTTCACACTTGTTCCACGGCTTTTTGCTGCCGTAAACGCCGAACTGCATAGCCCTTGCCACGCTGTCATACATCAGGGTAAGACTGGAGTTGCCGCCTACGATTATCATGGAGGGTCTTACTCCGAGAAGCTCCGCAAAAAGCACCTTTGCTTCGGTAATTCCCGTAAGATTGCCGTAGTTTCTCACATCTATGCCGTCAGAATCAATAAAATTACAGCCGCTGTGCAGAATATCAAGCATAGGCAGGCTCATATCAAGCTGCTCGGTGCAGGGCTTTCCTCTGGACATATCCAGTTTAAGTCCTCTTGCCTTAAATTCCCTGTACTGCTTTTGTGCTTCATCTCTGAATGAAGTAAGCTCCGCTTCGGTCATATCCATCAAAGACATTGAAAATAACACCCTTTCTTAAAATCCTCCCACCGTAAAACGGTGATAAATATCCCACATTATATAATATACCATTTTTCACCTTTTTGCAAGTGTTTTATAAAACTCCGTCAAATTGTTTTCATTTTATACATAAAAAATCGGGGGAAAGCGGTTGTTTCCCCCGATAGGTCTTTACATTGATGCCGATTGACTGCCGAATTTCTGCTTGAGAGAGCTTATTTTGCTCTGATCCGCATTATCGGTGCTGTACCAGCCCTTTGACTGCATCTTTGCATAGATCTCGTCCTGCATATTGAGCGCACTGTTCAGAGCGCTGCTGAATGTGCTGTGAACATTCTTTGTTGATGATTCTATAGCGCCGTGCATAAAAAGGTCGCAGACGCCTTTTTCAAGCAGCAGAATGTTTTCCATAAGGTTTTTATCGTCCATTGTATTTTCCTCCGTTTAAGAAAGTAAGCTGTAGAAAGATCTGAAGATACTGCTGTGGTTCTGAGCAAGCTGCTCTACGCAGTTTTTCAGATCCGCGTCCTGTATCTGAGCGGCAGTCTCCTTGTATTTGGAGAGAAAATATTTTTCGTGCCCCAGTGCGTCCTCAATATACAAAAGCTCTTTTGAAGTCATGATAGCTACCTCCTTTGAATTTTGTAGGCAATACTATTATGTGCGGCGGCAGCAGTAATATGAGCTTTTAAAAAAGACAGTTACGGGAAGTTTATATTCCTTTTTTTAACAGCTTTTTATAGGCAGAATCGATCATAAAAGCGCCGAACGGTGCAGTGATAACAATAGCAAGCACCGCAGCCGACAGAACAGTCTGTCCGCAGGCAAGTCCCATGGAAAGCGGCACTGCTCCGATGGCGGCTTGCACTGTAGCTTTCGGCGTGTAAGCAAGACAGCAAAAAAGCCTTTCCTTTCCGTTAAGACGAGTGCCGAGCATACAGATGAAAACGCCTGCCATACGGAAAACCATTGCAATGAGCAGAACGGCGATCATCTCTGCACCCGATGCAGTAATGGCGGAGGGATCGGCAGCCGCTCCCACAAGCACAAAAAGTATTATCTCTCCTGCAACCCAGAGCTTGTTATATTTTGCAGAAAGTCTCGCCGCAAGGGGTTTATTTTTGTAAAGCACGGTCATTCCCATTGTCATAATGCCGATAAGACCGGAAATTTTCACGGTAACCGAATGATCCTCAACGGCAAGCAGAATAAAGGAAATGCTGAGCATTATAATTACCTTGACCGTATCACGCATATGGAACCTGCCGAACAGCGCCGCAAGTCCCAGACCGCATACAATGCCTGCAAGCGCACCCGGCACGATCGAAACGGGTATGCCCGCAAAATCGGAAATGCTTGCCCCTCCTCCCGACAGCATTGACAAAAAGGAATAGAACATAACAATAACGTAAACGTCGTCTGCGGAAGCGCCCGCAAGGATCATCTGAGGTATCTGCTTATCCGTGCCGTATCCCTCGTCCATAAGGCGCAGCATACGGGGAACGACTACCGCAGGCGAAACTGCCGCCAGCACAGCACCTGTCAGCGCAGCTTCAAGGCGGGATATGCCTAACAAGGGAGGTGCGGCAAGGATAACCCCGATCATTTCACAGGTAGCAGGAACAGCGCACATCATAAGGGCAGGTCTGCCCGCTTTTTTCAGATCGGCGGTACTGAGGGCAAGACCCGCACGGCTCAGTATTATCACAAGGGCGACACGCCGCAGCTCCGCAGAAATGTCAAGCACTTTCGGGTCAAGAACATTCAGACAGTAAGGACCTGTCAGCATTCCCGCAAGTATCATTCCCACCAGCGGCGGCAGCTTTATTTTTTTCGCAAGTGCCCCCGCAGACATTCCCGACAGAAAGATCAGTGCAAAGCTCAACAGCATAAAAATTCCTCCCAAATAAAAAAGCCGACAGCTTCTGCGTAGTTACGCAGAAGTCATCAGCTTAAAATACTAAGCGGTTCAAGGGTCACAGCCCTTAGGGAGAACCTCATTCCCTATGGTTTATATTATATCACGTTTGAAGAAGTTTGTCAAGTATTTTTTTCGTATTCGCATGAAAAAATTCCTTGTCCTGCTCATATTTTTCTGACGGGTTTATGTTTTGCCGCGGGTCATGGTCTTGACATATTTCTGCAAATGTGCTATACTTGATTTAAATGAGGGGGGAGCATATGCTGTTTGTACAATGTATAACACTGCGGTATATGAAAGATGTCCGTTATGCAAATTATGCCGATCAGAGAAAAGCCGTAAGATTCATGAAATTACCTGATGTAAAGCCGGAGGAAAATGAAGTTATTTTTTCGGAGGTTCTCCTTTATCAGACTGCCGAAAAAATGAACTGTTATCGCAGCAGTCTTAAATCATTGGGAAACGACTCCTTTTATGAAAACGGGTTTAATAATGCGCCGTTTGCCGACAGACTTGCAGTTTTAAAGGATAATAATATATTCAGGATCAAATATTGCGGAAAAAGTGACTCGGGGTTTTACAAAACAAAAATAATTCTTGACACCTGTGAATACGGAAGAATTATTTTCAATGAACGGGGAGCGTATCATACGGGAATATGGTATTATGACCTGATAATTTATAATTTTTTAAATGCTCCCTATTCATCATTTAACAGTAAAATATTTTTTCGGAAAGAACCCGATCATGAATTTACAGATATGCATTATCTGAGATATTGCTGATTTTTCTCCGAAAAAATATTTGTGCGGATCTGAGATAGCATTTGTTTACCGCAGCATATGAAAATTATTAAAAAGTATGGAAAATATTATGAATGAACTTACAAATATCGGAACTGTAAAAGATCTTCTGAATCGCTACGGATTTACCTTTTCAAAGTCATTGGGGCAGAATTTTATAATAAATCCCTCCATATGTCCGAGGATAGCAGAAATGGGCGGTGCGGCAAAGGGTACGGGAATAATTGAGATAGGTACGGGTTTCGGCGTTCTCACAAGAGAGCTTGCAGCCCGTGCGGATAAGGTGGAAGCAGTTGAGATAGACAGCCGTCTTATGCCCGTTCTGGCAGAAACTCTTTCGGGGTTTGACAATGTAGAGGTGATAAATGCCGATGTGATGAAAACCGATCTGCGGCAGATAATTGATACACGGTTTGCGGGGCTTACGGTAAATATCTGCGCAAATCTTCCCTACTACATCACATCTCCCATAATCATGTATCTTCTGGAAAGCAGGCTCCCCGTAAATTATATTACCGTAATGGTGCAGAAAGAGGCGGGGGAGCGGCTTTGCGCTCCTATGGGCAGCCGTGAATGCGGTGCGGTGACTGCGGCGGTAAGATATTACAGCGAACCGCAAAGACTGTTTTCGGTGTCGAGGGGCAGCTTTATGCCCGCTCCCAATGTGGATTCATGCGTTATACGTCTTGCTGTGAGGGACAAGCCCGCTGTTTCGGTAAAGGACGAAAAATTTTTCTTCCGTGTGGTAAGGGGCGCTTTTTCTCAGCGGCGCAAAAACCTTGCAAATTCCCTTTCATCTGCGCTGGGAATGGATAAGGGGACAATTGCCGAGGTTATACGGGGTTCGGGTCTTTCTGAAAATGTCCGACCCGAGCAGCTTACCCTTGAAGAACTGGCGGCTGTGGCAGATGCGCTGTCAGATGTATGATGCTTTCGGGAGCCTGTTCCCTGTTCTTCGGTCAGAAGGCTGGTCAGACACACGGAAATCAATTTTTGATTTCCTCAAAGGCAAGATAAGTAAAATATTCTGAAAATTTATACCTTTTACAATTTGGCGGACATTTTTTCTTGCTTCTTGCCTCTTGCTTCTTGCTTCCGGAAATCAATTTTGAAAAAATTGATTTCCGTGGGTCAAACAGGCTTTTATATAATTTCAATGAGGTGATAAAATGCTTACAGAAAAAACAAAGGCTCCGGATTTTTCCCTGCCCGACAGTGACGGAAAGGTATGGTCACTGAGTGATTTTGCGGGGAAAAGAGTAGTCCTCTATTTCTATCCAAAGGACAATACGCCGGGCTGTACCCGTCAGGCGTGTGCATTCGGTGCAGCCTATGAGGAATTTAAGAAAATGGACGTACAGGTCATAGGTGTGAGCAAGGACAGCGTGTCCTCCCACAAGAAATTTGCGGAGAAATATGAGCTGCCCTTTCTGCTGCTTTCGGATACGGAGCTTTCCGCCATTAAGGCATATGACGTGTGGCAGGAGAAGAAAAATTACGGCAAGGTATCTATGGGGGTTGTCCGCACCACATATATAATCGGAGCGGACGGCATTATCGAAAAGACCATGGCAAAGGTAAAGCCCGATACAAATGCCGCCGAGATACTTTCATACCTTAAAGACAATGGATAGTCTTAATATCATTGCAAGGATAGAAAACGATCTGACGGGGAAGTTCGGTATCCCGAGACAGAGCGGTCTTACAAAAATGCAGTCACGGATAGTGTTTGAGCCGCCCTATCGTGTACCCGCCGCTCTCAGGGGAATAGAGGGGTACAGTTATCTGTGGCTTATCTGGCTTTTTTCCGAGGCAATGCGGCAGGACTGGTCGCCTACCGTGCGTCCGCCCATACTGGGAGGGAACACCCGAATGGGGGTATTTGCCACACGTTCGCCCTATCGTCCGAACCCTATCGGACTTTCGTCCGTAAAGCTGGAAAGCGTGGAGAGGGGGACAGACAGGGGAGATGTGCTGATAGTAAGCGGTGCGGATATTATGAACGGCACGCCCATTCTTGATATAAAACCCTATCTTGCATATACCGATTCGCACCCCGAAGCGGAAAAGGGCTTTGCTCTGACAGACAGGGCTGTTCTGCGTGTGGAGATACCTGTTGAAAAGAGTGAGCTTATCCCATCGGAAAAGATCGCCGTGCTGCGGGAGCTTTTGTCGCAGGATCCCCGTCCCCGATATCAGCATGACCCCGAAAGGGTATATACCATGAGCTTCGGAGGGTATGAAGTGAGCTTTTGCGTAAATGACGATCTTCTTACCGTGACGGATATAAAAAGCAGCGGACCGTTCCTGATATGAGCGGTCCGCCTTTATTATTTTTTATAAGGACTGTCAAACTCTCTTTCAGCCTTTGCAACGGCTTCTTCAAGGGTAAGACCCGTAAAATAAGGGGCATTGAGATAGCGTCCGGACTTCTTATCGTCCACAAATACTCCCACTGCAATTCCGGGGATCGCACTTTCGGGAGCATTCGGCGCATGAGGACCGCCCAGATCTGTTCTGCACCAGCCCGGGTCTGTGAGATTAATCATAACGTTTGTACCCTCAACCTTAGAGCCCAGATCTATGGTTATCTTATCGAGAGCCGCCTTGCTTGCGGAATATCCCGCCTGTTCGGGTTCAAGAGCGATTCCGCTGGTGGTGTTAAGGATCCTGCCGAAGCCTCTTTCTATCATTTTAGGCATGAAATGATAGCATATCATTGCAGGGGCTATGGTGTTTATCATAAAGCTGACGGTATAATCGTTGACGGGGGTCTTATAATAATCGGTGCGGTAGGCTATCTGCATACCCGCATTGTTCATGACGATGTCCACATCAACGCCTGAGCTGTCTATCTCATCAAGCATGGCTTTTACGCTGTCGGGATCTGAAAGCTCGGCTGCTGTTGAAAAAGCCTGTACACCCATTGCCTTTACCTCGGCAAGCAGCTTTTCGGTGTGGGAAACATCTCTGCTGTGGAGTATAAGGTTGCAGCCCCGTTCAGCCATAAACTTTGCGGTAAGACAGCCTATACCTCTTGCAGCGCCTGTGATAAGCGCCCATCTGTTTTTTACGTCTACCATAGCTATTCTCCTTTACATTTACATTATTGAAAAATACATCAAAAGTTATTTTGCGATGAATTCCTTAAAAATTTGCAGATATTACAGCCTGCCCTTTTCGGATATAAAAGCATATACAGGCAACCATATTAACAGGCGTGCGTGCGGGCGGGCGGGTGGAACCCGCAGCCGGGTCGCAAGTAGGTTTAGCGAGAACTAAAAGTTAGCAACACGGGCGGGTAGTACCCGCTGCCGGGTCGCAAGTGGGTTTAGTGAGAACTAAAAGTTAGCGACACGGTAACGTGTATTTAATTAAGAAACTAACAAAAACTTGTGTTCAGTACCCGCAGCCGTGCCGCCCGGAAGTTTTGCGGGAATATACCCTTTGTGATTCATCTCAGCCCCTGTCTGATACAGCAGACAGATGTATATGAAAAAATTTCGCAGATCACCGAAAGGAACTTATCAAGATGATATGCCCATATAAACCCATGCTGCGTGTACGCAGGACCGAACAGCGCAGGGACTGCGGCAGCGGTTTTGTTACGGAAACAAAATATTGCTATGAGCTTCAGCAGTGTGTCAAGGATAAATGCCTGTCATGGTCTGCCGCTCAGAACGGCTGCAAATATTACGGCTACAACAGCAGCGAGGAATAGCAAAACCGTGCAAAAATTGTCCGCAAGTCGTAAAAAGGTAAAGATCATTCCCTTATCCTGCCTCTTGCTTCTTATTTTCTTGCCTCTTTAGCAGCAGAAACGCTCACCGCAGCAAAAATGCGGTGAGCTGTTTTTTTACGGAAGCAGTCTGTTAAGATCTCTCGGGAACATGGAGGTGCGGCGCACATTGTCTGCGCCTATGAGCTTCATGACAAGCCTTTCAAGACCGATACCCAGTCCGCCGTGAGGGGGCAGACCGTATTTATGGGATTCAAGATAGCTTCTGAAATCATCGGGGTCAAGACCCTGAGCCTTCATTTTTTCGATCTGCTCGTTATAGTCATGAATACGCTGACCGCCCGTTGTTATTTCAAGACCTCTGAAAAGCAGGTCAAATTTGCAGGCTGTTCTCGGGTCGTCCTTGTCGTTCATTGCGTAGAAAGGAGGTTTTGAGGAGGGAAAATGGGTCACGAAGATAAACTCTGTGCCGTGATTTTCCTTTGCCCAATTACAGAGGAATACCTCGTCCTCGGGTTCAAGATCGAATTTATTCTTTGCTTTGCTGCCCTTGATAAGTGTAACGGCATCTTCAAACCTGATGCACGGGATCTCGGTCACTTCGGGGATATCCGCTCCGAGAACGGCTATCTCACGGGCATAATTTTCTTTAAGATAACTCATCATATAGCGAAGCATGGCGGTTTCCATGTTCATTACATCATACATATCGTTTATAAAGCCCATTTCAAAGTCAAGACCGATATATTCGTTGAGATGACGGGAGGTGGAGTGCTTTTCCGCACGGTAAACGGGTGCTATCTCGAAAACTCTGTCAAAGAAAGCAACAGCCGCCTGTTTATAGAACTGCGGGGACTGGTTAAGGAAAGCCTCCTGCTCAAAGTATTCAAGACGGAATATATTTGCGCCTCCCTCTGCGCCCTGAGCCACGATCTTAGGCGTGTGTATCTCGGTAAAATCATTTTTGAGCATAAATTCCCTGAAAGCACTTACAACGCCCTCCTGGAATTTGAATATAGCTTTTTCGGCAGGATTTCTCAGGGAAACGCTTCTGTTGTCGAGATTTACATCAAGGCTGCAACCTAACTTTCTTGCCGATACGTGCAGAGGGTAGTCGTTTCCGGGGTTATGCAGCAGCTTTATGGTTTTAAGAGTAAGCTCTATGCCGTTGTAGGCACGTTCATCTTTTTTGACAATGCCCGTTACCGCAGCAAAGCACCCTTCTTTTATTCCGTCTATGGAGTCTGCGCAGTCGTCGGGGCTGTAGACCGTCTGAATAAGGTATCTGCCCGTTCTGAGTATCACAAAGGCGAATCCGCCCATTTTCTTTACCTTGTGGACGCAGGCTGAAAGGGAGATCTCTCTGCCCTCGTTTTCCAGAGCATCTTCAAGGCTGAACTCTTTTATAAGGTCTTTGCCGTTTATTTTATCCATATCTTATATCCTCCCGTAAAGCATTTTTAATGTATGCACAATTCATAAAATATATTATACCACATAAAACCGTTTCTGTCAATGATATTATCGTAAAATTCGTAGCGGGTTTAATTGCCGGTACAGGTTGCGGTGTTCTTAAAGGTTCATAAAGCAGATCAAGGGCAGGCTGTTTATAGATTTTATTCATAGAAAATATTTATAAAATTTTTGATTTATTAATTGACGTCCGTCTACTAAACTGTTACAATATAATGTAAAGATTACTTTGAAGGAGCTGTTATCTATGGAAAAAGCTAAAAAAACAAGTTTATCCGCAGCAGAATGGAGGATACTCACAGAACTCTGGGAGCATGAACCCTCCACCAGCGCACAGATAACTCTTGCGCTCAAAGATGAGAAGAACTGGGATAAGCATACGGTAATTACTCTTCTTAAACGTATGGAAGCAAAGGGCGCTGTTACCTTTGAAAAGGTGGGCAACACCAAGGAGTATCACCCGATTTTAAAGCGTGAGGACGTAGCGGTATCGGAAACAAGATCATTCCTTGACCGTATGTACAGAGGAAGTCTCGGCATGATGATAAATTCACTTGTGGAGCAGAAAGCGCTTTCCAAAAAGGATATAGGCGAGCTGTATGATATTCTGAAAAAGGCTGAGGAAGAAACAGAATGATCGAAACGCTGATCACCTCCTCAGTGCTTATCGCCGCACTTATAATAATAAGGACAGTATTTAAGGGCAGGCTCAGAAGCACTGTGCGATACAGCCTGTGGCTTATCGCAGTGATAAGGCTCATGATGCCCGCAGGTCTTACGGAAAGCCCTCTGAGCATTATGAATTTTGTTTCGGGAGAGGAAAGCGGGATAATTTCCCATGAGGAGCAGGATAATGAGCTGTTTCCCGTTTCTTCGGGAAAGGATCCTGCCGTCAGATACGAGGGCGGTGCCTTCAGCACCGCCGCCGCCCCCACATTCAAACCCACCGTGGAAAATGCAGGTACAAGGGAAACGGACAGGGGCAGCCGCTTATCGGCAGTAAAAACGGTATGGCTCTTTACAGGCTCGTTAATGCTTTTGTGGTTTGCTGTGATAAACGGACTTTTTTACAGAGAGCTTATCCGCACAAGGTGCAGAGTAAATTTCCCCTGTCCGCTGCCCGTATATACATCGGAGAGCATAACCACTCCTTGTATTTTCGGTTTATTGCACCCTGCAATATATATCCCCGAAGAAATGTCGGGAAACAGCGATGCGCTTACATATGTTACCGCACATGAGCTGTGCCATTACCGCCATGGGGATCTTATCTGGGCGGCGGTAAGATGTCTGCTGTTATCGGTATACTGGTTTAATCCCCTTGTATGGGCGGCTGCCGTTCTTTCAAAGAGGGACTGCGAATGTGCCTGTGATGAGGCTGCTATACGTTTGCTGGGGGAGGATAAGCGTTTTGCATACGGCAAAACCATAATTGATCTTATCCCCGTAAAAAATGACGGGGTATTCGGTGCAGTGTCTGCCATGATGGCATCTTCAAAGAAAGTACTCCGTGAGCGAATGAAGCTTATAGCCCATAAAAGCGGCAACAAGCCCGGGGCGGTGCTTGTTGCGGCGGCAGCTCTGCTGACGGTATCCTGTACCACATTTACCTCGGCGGCAGAGAATGCGCCCGCCGTAGAGAAGCCCGTGTCACTGCCGTCTGATCTTAAACAGCAGGACGGCATTATCGGCGCAGAGGCGGTAAGCTGTGAGGGCAGCCCCCTTTTTCTCAGCTACATTGCACCTCCCGATAAGGAGCATGAAGCATTTTTATCCGCTGAGGGGGCTTTTTCGCCTGCGGCAAGATCGGAGGAGCTTACCGCAGAAAAGCTGAGTGAGCTTGCAGGCAGTTTCAGCAGAGCTGAGCTTACCTTTTCGGGAAAAACAAAAACCTTTTCAGCTTATAACGGTACTCTTTACGACCTCAATGACCTGATCTGCGGACTTGACCACGGGGACACCACAGAGGAGATAGGGGAAGAACCGTTTGCACAGATCATCTATTCAAGGGAAAACGGCGGATTTTCTTCAAGGCTTGAGGTTTATTTCTATAAGCATGATGAGGGACTTGCCTGCCGCATCACTGCCGATGATTACAGCGATCTTGTTTCCCTTGCTGTTGAGGGAGATGCGCATATTACCTCAGATGATCTGAAAAATGCCTATGTGACAAGTACCGCTTTTGATTCGGGATACAGGTTTGCAGACATGGGGGTTTATGATAAGCTGTCTGAGCTTGCAGACGAAAACACCGTCGCAGGCATTTTAGTGGGAGATACTGCGTCAGAGAATGTTTTTTTCGGAGAAATGTCCGCAGTGACGGGAATTGCGGGTATAATACCGGAGGGGTATGTTCCTGTACATCAGGGTGAGATCGCTTTTGCTCTGCCCGATGAGGGGACACTCAATAGTATAGGCGGACTTCTGCTCTGGCAGAACGGGAGAGAGAGTATGCACATTTCACAGACAGACACCGTTCCCGAAGATATGCCCTATGCCGGGAGCTTCTGCGGCAGAGAGTGCTTTTTCCGACAGGACGGGGAGTGCTCAGAGCTAATCATATCAGACAGCAGCGGCAATTATTATTCGGCTGTCTACGAGGGAGCTATAAACAATGCCGAAGCTGTATTTGCCACATTTCACCTTATGAACGGGGAGGATAGTTATGTATAGATCAGGCATGATACTGCTTGCGGCAATGCTTCTGCTCTGCGGCTGTACCGTGAAAGAATCCGAACCCGCCGCAACAGGCGTACAAGACGTACAAAATGAGGAAAGCATAACAAGTACACTCGTCAGTGAAACGTCTGCATCTGTCGTCAGTGAAAAGACCCCGTCTGTACGTGAAATACCGCCGCTTACGGCTTCACGCAGTGAATGCAGCGGCACGGCGGAGGGATTTTCGGTATGTGCAAGGCTTACCGATCTTAAATCCTCGCTGTACTATCCCGATATCGTAAACGAGTTGGGCGCTGACCCTGCGGTATTTGTGATAACCGCAAGGGTGCGGGTGAAGAACCTTTCCGAAAATGAGTGCAGCTTTGATTACACGGCGCTTACCCTTTCTGACGGCAGTACGCCCTTTTACCGATGCTTCCTGAGCGGGGACAGCGAGGAAAAGCTATTGAATATCGGGTCGGGAAAGACTGCCACGGCTGATATACGCTACATCTGCTCACCGGAGCAGGCAGCGGGGGAAATTTGCATGGAGCTGTGGGGAAATGCTCTTACTGACAACGGAAAATTTATTCCCGATGAATTTGCGAATATTATCGAGATACAGTCTGCCGATGATGTGAGGGAGCATTTATACCGCCCTTATTATATACACCGTTTCCCCAATTACTGCTTTATTTCGGACAAGCCTACCGTTTATGAATTCCATGATCCCCGCTGTTTTACCGTGGGAGACAAGCGTTATTTATCCGTTTCCTACGATGCATACAACCGCAGTGATTATGCGCAGCTTATTGAGCCGGGGGCATTTGTATACTATATTTCTGAGGACGAGGGTACTCCGCAAAAGACAGAGCCTTTGTATATCAGTGCGGACGAGGAGCTTATCCCCGCTCCTGAGCAGGTATCATTGGAGCTTGACGGCGTGGGAAAGCTGTATGAAATGCCCGATTTTATTTCGATGAACCCCGAGGGAGCGACGGAGTTTACACTTATCTACGAGATAGGAACGCTCAATAAGATGTGTTATTTTCTTTTTACGAGCGAGCATGAGGAGCTGCCCTATTACAGCAGGATAGATATGCCGAAGTCGGTTTTTGAGGGATATTTACCGGAGGAGGAAAATGAATAGGATCTTTCATATTTCCATTGCCTTATCGCTTCTGCTTACGGGCTGCACCCACCGTTTTGAAGATACATCTGCTGCGGCTGCAGAGGAAACTTCGGCTGAGGTAACAAGCGTTTCATTTGCACAGCGGGAAAGTCTGCCGCCGTTTACTGAGGAGCCGGTCCTGTCTGTGACCTCTGATACACAGACTGCTCCGAATGTATATCGTTATGAGGGGAATTATTTTGATCTGTCCGTTGAGTTTACGGGTGCGGAGGAGTCGGAGAATTATCCCGCTTTGCAGGGACAGTTTTATTATGGAGAGGACAAAAGTATACTTCATGCAAAAGTGACTGTCACAAACAAGCGGAAAAAAAGCCTGAGATGGGGCAGGGATATGACTCTGTACGGCGATTACAACGGTAACAGGGGAGCAATGATCGCTGTATGGACTGAGGGGTGCGGACTTCCCGTTCCGCCTGAAGAACAGGTCATTGAGGGGGGAGAGGTCCTCTCCTATGATACTGCGTTTATGGGTGATAACGTTTGTCTGAGGTATGCTTCGGGAATGGCGGTTATGTACAGTACGAGGACAGAGGGAAAACTTGAGATTTTACAGCTTGACGACAGGTTTGCCGTAAAGAATGCGGTCCGTTGTGCAGTCCCCGAAGAAACGGACACATTGTCATATCCTCCGCTTATTCCCGCTGAGGGCGAAAATGCAGTGGAAACGGAGAATGTTTCCTACTGTATTTCGGCTGAGAAGTTTTACGGCGAGGAGAGTTATGTGGCAGTGCATATCCGTATGCAGTCCCTTGACGGACAGCCCGCAGAGCTTGCGGAGAGGGGATTTCATCTTATGAATGGGGACGGCAGCATAACAGATGCATACTGCTTCGGGCTTGATACTGCAAAGGTCAGCTATTCACCGCAGGAAACGGAAATTGTCTGCGGCGGCGAAACGGTCACGGCTTACCGTTATTTTGTATTGCTTTCGGCCGAGGAGGAGGGAAAGGCGGAGTTTACCGTATATTTTCCCATTGACCCCGATAAGAGGATAGATTTGTTTTATTATGAATGGTTCGGAGTGGCGTTCAGCTGTCCGTTTGAACCACGATAAATATTTACAGGGAGGAAAGACATGAACAGAAAAAAGATGTTATCGGTACTTTGCACAGTGCTATTATTCTGCGGTTGCACAGAGAGAAATACCCCCGCCGATCCCGTGGAGGATAAAACGAACGCCACGCAAACCGACATTATCGTATCGGAAAATGAGCAGACAGAAAGCGGGGCAGAAACTTATGCAGGCACAGCCGATAATTCCCCGCAGACTGATGACCCGATGACGGATACCGAATCCACCGTATCGGAAAATGAGCAGACAGAGAGGGGAGAGGATTTTTATGTAAGCGTTACCGATTGTGAGGGCACAGATAAGTATCTGTTCTATCTTGCAGGAGATGAGGAAAACAAAGCTGTCACCTATCTGGAGGAAACAAGCTATCCCGACGAAATGATAGGCTATATAAGCGTAATGTCGCAGGATCGTCCCGCAAAAAAGGGAGAGGTATTTTTCGGCAGCAGGCTTGCCGGGTTTATTGAGGAAAACGGTCTTGTATCGGCAGATATAAGGTATATGGTGGGTAACAGCACTTCAAAGGGTATGACCCTCAGCAGTGAGGAGGAGCCGACAGAATATAACGAGCTTGCAAGGCTTATGGACTTTGAACCCGATCTGTCGGCGGATATCGACTTTGTTTCGTCTGCACAGCTTCCCTTTGAGCAAAGATACCCTCTTATCTCCTTGGATTTTTCGGCTGACAGTTGGGATATCACCACTCCTACAAATGTTCATCTGTTATTTTCGGTATACAAGAAAAAGCCCATAGCCAAGCTGTATATTGAGGATTACACCGCATTGGAGGAGATAGAAGCAGCAGCGGACATACCCACTCCCGAGGAGCTGAAAGCGGCATATTATGAAAGTACAGAATGTGAATCGGACTGGTTCTATCTTGATGAGGGTACGGCACTTTATGATTATGCCCTCAGATGTGTGATCCGCAAACCCGAAAACGGGCTTGTGCGTTCCGCTCCCGAAAAGGAAAATGAGGGGTATTTTTCCAGGGACGGCTTTTCTGAGGAGCTGACGGAGGTTTTCGGCGAGCGCACTGTTCCCGAGGGATATAAGACGGTAAATGCTTGTGAAACGTATTTTTCACTTCCCGAGGACGGTACGGTTTTTAAGCAGGAGTACAGAGCCTTTATGTGGTCAGGCAAAGCAGGCGGAGGCACGGTCATATTCAAGATAGGAAATACGGCTTGGATAGATGACGATAATATGACCTTTTCATGTGAGGGTACATTTAACGGCAGACCATGCAGATACGCCGTCTATTCCGATCCCGTTACAGGCAGCCGTTACGATCAGCTGACCTTTTACACGGCGGAATTTAAAATTACAGCAGAAATGCGGACTGATGCGGAAACGGGCGGCAAAGACGAGTATGATATGTTTGTAAGGACTGTATATGGCAGCTTTTCGGCATTTCCCGAAGAAAATGCGGAGGAAACGCCTGTAAATCTTGCAGAAAAGCCCTCAGAATATCCCGATATAACAGATATAGCATATGGTTATTGTGAGGATATGTACACCGATGATCGGGAAAAGGTAAGCGGTGAATTTTTCCTTATTGATTTTTATGAGGATTATGAAACGACCCGTGAATGTTTTCTTGAAAAAAAGGAGGAGGGCGGCTGGTACAGAGTTGAGCCTTCCAAGGAGACTTATCTTTCCGAAAACAATACCTCTGAGCGGTTTTACAATGTTTTTGAAGATGAACAGGTGTTCGGGGAGATTGACCTTTCGTCATATCCGCCGCTTCCCACCGGTCATTACCGCATTGTAATGCCCTTTAAAAGAGTGTCAGACGGTGCAGAGTATGCAGTCTGGGGAGAATTTACCATGAACGATCCCATAAAGCCTGCGGAATGACAGGCAGACAAGCGCCGCTTATCGGTATTATCCCGATAAGCGGCGGTATTTTTATATATGTATACGTGGGATAGTATCATATGGACGCATTATGCGTTCTGATATTCGGGGAGAGGAGTTTCCTTGTTATCGGTCTTATCCTTAAATACCATTTTCAGAAGTACAGGCGTAAGTATCGTTGTCAGCACAACCATAATGACAATGGGTGCAAAAAATTTGTCGTTCATCAGTCCCACAGCCTCGCCCTTGTTGGCAACGATAAGCGCCACTTCACCTCGTGAAACCATGCCCACACCTATCTGCAAAGACTCCTTATTTGAGCAGCCGCAGAGCTTTGCTCCCAGTCCGCAGCCTATTATCTTTGTGATGACCGCCGTCAGACAGATGACCACCGTAAATAATATTATTTCCATGTTCATTTCGGGAAGCACTACTTTAAGTCCTATGCTTGCAAAGAAAATAGGGGACAGAAGCATATAGGAAAGGGTATCGAAACGCTTGATAATGTAATCAGTCTTGTTGGTACCCGACAGAGCAAGCCCTGCAAAAAATGCGCCTGTTATATCCGCTACTCCGAAGAATTTCTCTGCGCAATAGGAAAGTACAAGGCAGAAAACGAAGCTTATCACCACATAACGCCTGAGCTTTGCAGGGCTGTGATCCGTCCATTTTTTAAATGCATAGTGAAAGCCTATGGCAGCGACTGCCGTAAAGATAAAGAAGCCGAGTATCTTTAAAAGCACCATGCCGATGCTCACGCTCTGATCCGCCATGCTTATTACTATAGTAAGTGCAATTATGCCGAGGATATCGTCAATAATTGCAGCTCCGAGTATGGCGTTGCCCGCTTTTGTGGAGAGTTTGCCCAGCTCCTTGAGTGTTTCTACCGTAATGGAAACAGATGTTGCTGTAAGAATTATGCCGATGAAGATATTCTGCATAAGAATATTGCCGTCTGTGCTGTCATTAAAGAAATACGCCGCCGCAGCGCCTCCGCCCAATGGTACGAGAACGCCGATAAGCGCAATGACAAAGGACGCTTTTCCCGAGTGTTTAAGCTCGTTTATATCGGTTTCAAGACCTGCCGCAAACATCAGCACAATAACGCCTATCTCCGACAGACAGGAAAGCATAGTCGTGTCGCTTTCACTGATAAGGTCAAGACAGGCAGGACCTATTACCACTCCTGCGATGAGCGCTCCCACCACCTGCGGCAGCTTTATCTTCTGGGAAAAAAGTCCCAGTACTTTAGTGCTCAGCAGTATGATCGCAACAGAGATAAGATAAGAATACTCCATAAAATATCCACCCTCACTTTTTATTCAATGTATATTTTAACATAAAAATTGTTAATTTTCAAGCATTTAATTTTAAAGCAGAAAATTCAACGTTATTGTGTGTTTTATAGTATTTTTGGGTATGATTTTTATGCAAATTGCTAATTAATAAATATAATTTATGAATATTTCTCTAAAAATCCGATATATGTTCACAAATTGTGTTTATAATGTAAATAAAGGTATGTATCGGGAGGAAATACTATGGCACGCAGAAAGCTCATTGGGGTGATAATGGCGAACCCCGAAGCGGTGTATCAGCAGAGGGTACTTGACGGCTTGTTTGCCGCCTGCTATAAATACGGCTATAACACGGCAGTCTTTACCCCTTTAGTGCAGGTATGCCACTTCTACAAGGAGTATCTGGAGGGTGAGCTGAATATTTTTGAGCTTATAAATTTTGATAAGCTGGACGGCGTTATCATCTGCGGCATTGCTCTTTCGGATAATCAGACAACATGGGTGCGGGAGTATATAGGGAAAAAGCTGAAAAAGGAATGCAAGAAGCCTGTGGTATGTCTTGATCTTCCCGTGGAGGATTACCCTGTCGTCTACACCGATGACAGACAGGCATTTACAAGAATAGCCGCTCATGTGTTTGACGCTCATGGGTGCAGGAATGTTTACTTTTTAACGGGTATGAAAGGCTATGCCGTATCAGAGCAGCGGGTCATGGGATATACAGATCTTCTGAAAAGCAGGGGTCTGCCTGTGGACATGGACTCCATTTTTTACGGTGATTTCTGGTACAGCGGAGGAGAAGCCCTTGCAGAGCGCATCGCCTCTGGAGAATTGCCTGTGCCTGATGCGGTTATCTGCGCCAGCGATCATATGGCGATAGGTCTTGCAAACAGGCTCATAGAGCATGGGATAAATGTTCCCGGAGACGTAGCGGTGACGGGTTATGACGCAACTCCCGAAGCGGTCATAAACAGTCCCACCATTACCACCTATATACCCGATATTTTCAAGGCGGCAGACGATGCGATAAATCTTATCAGGGAGAAGATAGAGCCTGATGCTCCCATTGAACGTGTAAAAAGCAGCGTCAGGAACGGACTGCGGATATGCTCAAGCTGCGGCTGTCCCGAAAATGTGGAGTACATCAAAAAAAGGCTGAGCAGTTCCCTTTACAGGGTAAACCACAATTACGCCGAGAAAAATATCCGTGATACGGTGGATATAAGCAGGCTGCTTGACAGCTATATTTTTGAGATCCTGACCTGTTCCCCCGATCCGGAGATATGTCTTAACAATATTTACCGCAGTGATTATCTTATCCGTCCCTACAGTGATTATTACCTTTGTCTTACAGAAAACTGGCTTGATGAGGAGGAGAGGTTTGTCAAGGGCTATCCGCCCCGCATGAACTGTGTCATACATACCGTACCCACCGACAATGTGGATACAGACCGATTGGACGAGCGTCATGTATCAATCGAAAACGATCATCTGTTTGACACATCACTTATGCTCCCTGCCCTTTACGAGGAAAGGGAGGAGCCTATGGCGTTTTATTTTGTTCCCATGCATTTTAATGAATATACTGTGGGATATTCCGTGCTTGCCTGCTCTCTTACACAGGAGCATAAGGCGGACTGTGTGTTCCGCAACTGGATACGCAATGTGAATAATGCTCTTGAAATGGTGCGTGCAAGGAACAAGCTGCTTATGTTTTCCGAACGTGATGCCATGACAGGACTGTATAACCGTCGGGGAATGGGGACACAGGTAAAAAAGATGCTAAGCTCCTTAAAGGAGGGTCAGCGGTTTGGCGTGTACGTTATAGATATGGACGGGCTTAAATTCATCAATGATAATTACGGTCATGAAGAGGGAGATTACGGCATTCTTGCAATTGCCGCCGCTGCAAAGCGTGTCTGCCGCAGCGGAGAAAGATGCATACGTGCAGGAGGAGACGAGTTTTACATAATCGGGGTAGGCTGCTATACAGACGAGGAGATGAAACAGACTGCCGCAGATTTTTCGGCTGCTCTGAGGGACTCATCTGCTCAGGGCGAAAAGCCCTATGAGTTGTCTGCAAGCATAGGCTACGCCTCCGCTCCTGCATCGCCCTCAATGGATATAGACAAGGTCATAAGAGCCGCAGACAAGCGTATGTATATCAATAAATCCGAAAGAAAAAAGCAGCGCAGTGTGCAGCTTGCTTCACAGCAGTAAAAAATCAGAGACAATAAGCGGGAAAAGTCTTATCCTGCTTATTGTCTCTTTTTTTATTTGGGATCTTCTGAAAACCGTGAAATTACATAGAAAAGCTTACCACGCCTGTCAGCAGTGGACTGTACGGCGGAAGCAGCAGCCCTCGCCGTCAGATTCGAGAGTTGCCGTATCTCCCTTGACGATGTCGCCGTTTACCAGCATGGAGCTGAGAAGATCCTCCACCTTTTCGGTGATTATACGTCTGAGACTGCGTGCGCCCGCACTTTCGGATTCCTTGCCGCTGCCCTTATCGGTGAGATAGCACACGGCATTTTCGGAAAATTCAAGAGTGATACCCATTTTCTTTGCCCTCTCGCCAAGCTCCGAAAGCATTTTTACCGCAAGCTGTTTCATCTCTGCGGAAGAAAGTCTGCCGAAAATTGCCGTTTCATCTATCCTCCCCAGAAGCTCGGGGCGGAAATGACTTTTCAGCTCTCTTGTCACCTCTCTGCGAATGCGGTCGTTTTCGGCTTTCCTGTCGTCATTTACAAATCCCAGAGAATGCCCCTCGGTAACAGACCGTGTTCCAAGGTTTGAGGTGAGTATGATAACGGTATTGGCAAAGGAAACGCATCTGCCCTGACCGTCTGTAAGCGAACCCTCCTCCAGTATCTGCAAAAGAATGTTTGAGATATCGGGGTGAGCCTTTTCGATCTCGTCAAGAAGTATCACCGAATAGGGACGCCGCCGCACCTGTTCGGTAAGCTGACCGCCCTCCTCAAATCCCACATATCCCGGAGGTGAGCCGATAAGACGGGAAATACTGTGCTTTTCCATATATTCGGACATATCAAGCCTGATAAGAGCTTTCTCGCTGTCAAAAAGGCTGTAGGCAAGGGCTTTTGCAAGCTCGGTCTTTCCCACTCCCGACGGACCGCAGAAAATAAATGACCCTATGGGACGTCCCGGATCCCTGAGTCCCGTCCTGCTTCTGCGTACAGCTCCCGCAACTGCTTTTACCGCCTCGTCCTGACCTATGACCCTCTGATGAAGCTCCTCCTCAAGAGCGGAAAGGCGTGCGCTTTCCGCTGCCGAGATACGTCCTGCGGGTATGCCCGTTGCGGAGGAAAGCACCTCGGCTATATCCTCGGCAGTGACCTGTGGTTTCGAAGATTCGGACATTTCGCCCGAAAAGGCGGGTCTTTTTTTGCCTGCCCTGTTAAGAAGTGCGGTAAGCTCATCTGCGGGATCGGTATGCTTTGCCGAAGCGTTCTGTATACGCACCCGTGAGGACGCCTCATCAATAAGGTCGATAGCTTTGTCGGGAAGATTTCTGTCGCCCATATATCTTACGGAAAGTTCTACTGCCGCCCTTACCGCATCATCTGTTATGGAAACACCGTGGTGATCCTCATATCGGGTACGCAGCCCCTCCAGTATTTTAACAGCATCTTCGGGAGACGGCTCACAGACGGGAACCTGACGGAAACGCCTTTCAAGAGCCTGATCCTTGCCGATAAAGCGTTGATACTCGTCATAGGTGGTAGCGCCGATTATCCTGAGTTCTCCTCTTGCAAGACGGGGTTTGAGGATATTTGCGGCATCAATTGCGCCCTCGGCAGCACCTGCGCCCACAATTGTATGAAGCTCGTCAATAAAAAGGATAATGTTTCCGTTTTCGGCTACCTCGTCCATGCAGGTTTTTATCCTGTCCTCAAAATCTCCTCTGTACTTGGCACCTGCAAGCATGGAGGTGAGACTGAGGGAAAAGATGTGTACTCCTTTAAGATCGTCAGGGACTCTGCCCTCCGCCACAGCCATTGCAACTCCTTCGGCAACGGCGGTTTTTCCCACACCCGCTTCTCCCACAAGGCAGGGATTATTTTTTGTCCTGCGGGAAAGTATCTCGATCACACGCTCTATCTCCCTATCACGGCAGAATACGGGGTCGCACTTGTTCTGAGCCGCAAGCATGGTAAGATCCTTGCCGTATCTCAGCAGAGTGGGGGCTTTGGTGATGGGGGGAAAATATCTGATATCCGCATCGGACAGGCTTTTGCAGGCGGACAGTACCCCTGCTGTATTTATCCCCATATCCGACAGGATATTCACAGCCGTGCAGTTATCCTCCTTTAAAAGCGCCGACAGGATATGCTCCGTTCCTGCGGGCTTTTCTGAGGTCGCACCTGCGCTGCGGGCTGCACTGCCGATTATCCGTGTTACGGCAGGAGTGACCTGCTCCGTTCCGGGGGAGCAGGGATCGCCTTTGCCGATAAGCCGTATTATCCTGCCGAGTATTTTTTCCTCGGTTATGCCGCAGCTTCTGAGTATGCCTGCCGAGGTGCTGCCCTGTTCCGAGACAAGAGCCAGCAGCAGGTGTTCACTGCCCACATAGGTATGTCCCAGTCTGCCTGCCTGTAAAAATGCCTTGTTTATCACAGTGTTTGCCTTTTTGGTAAATAGATCCGTATTGTACATCTGCGCACTCTCCTTGTTATCTGCCTTTTCTTTTTAGGGGCGGATCGCTCCTTTACTATTATGGACCGTTTTTACTAAAATAATTGTTGTATTATGGCAAAATAAAAAAATATTCAAGGTTCATGAGCAGCGATGAGAATGTTATGCATTTTTGGGGTCGGTCATACGGGATAGCTTGTGGCATATATACGTGTTCTGTAAACTCTTTCTCCGTTGCAGCCAGCGGGTATTTCGCTGTCGTCGGGCAGTACAAAGGTAAGGGAGTTTACTCTTATATCTCTTCTTGACGGATAAGAGTGGGCAGGAACGATAAATGTTCTCATGCCCCGTGAATGTTCTGTCCCGTCGGGAGCGGCTTCGGAAAGCTGTACGGCAAGAGCTGTCCTTCTTCCGGGACATACGCCCCGGAGAGTGACGCTTACCCGTGCAAGTCTGCCTGAGCCTGTCATGGTGATCTCTCCCGCATCAATGGCTATCTCCTCACCGCAGTCGGCGGCTGTTGTTTCGGTGTAGGAGGCGGAGGGTTCAAAGTAATCTATATGACCGCAGTCGATAAGGATCTCAGGTGAGTTGAAGGCGGCTGTATTTCCTGAGCAGTCGGTGTAGACAGCACTTGCATTTATGCACTTTTCTCCCGAACCCTCTCCCGTATGCCGCACATTAAAGGTGAGAGCAGCTCCCTCGGGAACGGCAAGCCCCAGCTGAGAGATGTTCCATGTAAGAGTGCGCCTGCCTGTTACGGTAACTGTGCCGAGAGTGGGAGCGGCAGCACTCACTATCTCAAAATTATCCGAAACAGTTTCGTTTACACAAATGCTTTCCGCTCCGTTAACGGCAAGGTTTTCCGAAAGATCGGCGATAAAGTAGGGGAACGTTCCTCCGCCGTCAGCGGGAGCGGTTATAACATAAGCGGCAGAGGGGGAGGAGGATAAGCTCCCCAGACGGGAAAGACAGTTATCATCGGAGGTGCTGCTTTCTACTGCGATAAAGTAAAGGGCAATTCCGTCATCTGTAATAGAAGCTGCCGCAGAGGAGGGGTCTGCTCCGGTGTAGGTGCCGTCGGAAAAAACTGCGATTATTTTAAGTCCCTCCGCTCCCTCAAGAGAGTGGTGAGCTTCTGTAAGGGCGCAGGCAAGAGCGCTTCCGCCCGATGCGGATATGCCGTTTACCGCACTTATGAGCAGAGAGCTGTCCTCGGTGAGGGATTGAAGCTCGCATGCTCTGTCAGAAAAGGAAATGACCGATGCCCTTGCTCTGTCTGCGCCGCTTTTTTCAATGGCGCTAATAAGCTCTGCGGCGGATACCTTTACCCTTTCAAGGGGCGCACCCGACATTGAAGCGGAGGACTGTATCACAACTGCAATATTTGCCGTAATATCGGAGGGTACGGCACTCAGCGCAAGAGTTACCGCAAATTCCCCGTCACAGGAGGCGATGGGGCTTCCGATATATTTATTTGATGTAAGTATGCCCATTCAGATATTCTCCTTTTCAAAATATGTCATGCCGTTTTGCAGTCAGGGTAAGGACAGACTGCAAAACAGTATAATTACAGACTGCTGTCTGCTTGCTTCTATGATATGAAAAAAGGTTGATATGTGTTCATACTTTTATTCAAGATGATTTTTGTATACATTCGTATACAATCGTAAACAATTTTACAATTTCATAGTGGATTTATTATAGAAATGTTCATATATAATAATGTAGAATTAAAAAAGCATTATCCGAAAAAAATCAAAGGAGTATAATAGCATGGAAATAAAGGGATACACCTATGGCTTTGACAGCCGCAGAGGAATGCTGGGGACGCCCGAAGCGCAGAGATCTGTTGATGTAATGGCAGAAATGGGCTGCAACTGGGCTTGCCTTGCCTTTGCGGTGATACAGGAGAAATTCAGCTCAACCCGATTCGGTTTTGACTACCGTTTTACCGATACGGACAGGGAGATAGAAACTGCAATAGACCGTCTTAAAGCAAAGGGGCTGAAAGTCTGTCTTAAACCTATGGTAAACTGCGGTGACGGGGTATGGAGAGCGAACATTACCTTTCCCGAAAAGGAATTTCCCGTTTATGACGAGCATGGCAGGCTCAAAAGCTACTGGAACGAGTGGTTTTCCTGCTATACGGCATTTATCTGCCACTATGCGGAGATCGCCGAATATAAGGGGTGCGAAATGCTCTGCATCGGCTGTGAGATGCTGGGTACAGAGCATAAGGAGGAGCTTTGGAGAGAGCTTATTTCCCGTGTAAGAAAAATTTTCAGCGGCAAACTCGTCTACAATACCAATCACGGCAAGGAAGAAAACGTTAAGTGGTTTGATGCGCTGGATTATATCGGTACATCTGCCTACTATCCCGTAGCAAAGGCGGGGGGAGCGTCCGCAGATGAGATGACCGCCGCATGGGAAAAGCCCAAGGAGGGGCTAAAAAGAGTAGCCGAAAAATTCGGAAAAAAGATAATATTTATGGAGATAGGCTGCCGCAGCGCAAGAGGCTGCGCCGCAATGCCGTGGGATTTTGTACACCGTGAGTATCCCCGTGATGAGGACGAGCAGGCAAATTTCTATGAAAGCGCACTGCGTGCAATGTGCGGTGAGCCGTATTTTGAGGGCTTTTTCTGGTGGGACTGGGGAACGTACCTCATGCCCGATGAAAGGATCGCCGATGATACGGGATTTGCTATTCACGGCAAAAAGGCGGAGAAGCTGCTGACGGAATGGTACCGCAATATCATTTAGCGGCATACACCGAACAGGGGCAGGTTTTGTTCGGAAATAAAAAAAGGGTATTTGAATATGAATGTTAATTTGCTTGATGAGGTGCCGTTCTCAAAAGATTACAACGTCGATTCTCTCACTGATTGGGAAACACAGGAAATTTTAGATGCAGTAAATTCATGGGACAAAGATCACAAAAAAAGAATAATTCACATTGCGGTATGGACCATACTTTTAGCAATTTTTTTGGGTTTTATTTTGTGGAATCTTATTTTTACAGTAGATTGGCGGACGGTCCTGAGTTCAGATTTTAGTTTTAGAAATTCGTGGTATGAGCAGCGTTTGTTTTATAATATTGTATTTTTATGTGCAGCAATAGTATTTGGTATCAAGACATTCTTTTTATGGAAAAAAGAATTACGGAATTCATATAAATTCCTGATCGCAAAGGGTAAAATAGTTAAAATTAATGATGAAAAGGTAAAGCCCGATGAGATATGGCATCGTGATGGGATAAAAACCACTGTAACCGTTGCCGTTTCAGAAAATGAAAAGCTCCCTGATTTTGATGTAACAATTTTTACATACGAACAGGGCTATCGTGAACTGCTTGCAGTGGGAGAATCAATTGTTGTTCTTTCTTTTCCTGCGGCTTATGATTACGGTGACAAGAAAATTGATCGTCTTTATTTTTATAAACCATGGATAGATTTTGAAAAGAGTGAAAAGGCATAAGAAAGCATTAGATCCGGAAATTGCGATAATTTCCTGCGGTTTTGATCTTCATAAATTCCGCTTGAAAAAGGAGCATAAATAAAAGCTTACCGCATTTTCCACACAGCAAAAACGCTGATTTTCTGCCGTGTTTGATGCACTCTGAATTTGTGTGTATAGATACAATTTTCTTTATATTACGATAAAATAACCGGAATTTCCCAAAATTTAGAAATTCCGGTTATTTTGCGCAGTTTTTTACAGCACCTTTTTAAGCAATATCCTGCAAAGCCGTAAAGCGTTCTTTGTGCAGTGTTTGCCATAAATGAAAAAGATAATGATACGAGTAGAAAAACACATAAAATAAATTCTTAACTAACGAAAAGCCTACGGATTTTATTCTGTGGGCTTTTTGACATTTTTATTAAAATTTCAATTTGGGTATTGACAATTTCAAAATGGTAATGTATAATAAAGGAAAGGAGTTGATCTTATGACATGGCAGGAGAAAGTTAAACATCTTATGGACGCAAATGGAATAACGCAGAAAAAGTTATCACAGCTTAGCGGAATAACAGAAGCATCAGTTTCTCGCTATCTAAAGGGTGACAGAACAGCTCGCTTGGATGTAATCATAAATTTTGCAAAAGCTCTTAATGTAACAACGGAATATTTGCTGAATGATGATAATCAAACAGATATAAAACCTTATACAGAGATAGCAATGGCGATTGCAAGGAACGGAAACTCTTTGACAGCAGAAGAAAAGAATAAGCTGATTGCGTTAATTCTCGGAAATGGAGTTTGAATGTATCGAAACGGCAACGATTATAATAGAATGGCTCAATTGGTAATTGATATTTATATTGATTACAATATCACGTCATTTCCCGTTGATGAGAAAGAGCTGTGCAGAAAACTCGGCTTGAAGTTAGTACCATATTCTGCGTATCCTGAAGAAACTCAAAAATTACTCAGGAAAAGGTCTCTTGATGCTTTTTATTCTCCTGCGACACATAATACGCTCCCTACTATATTTTATAATGATAGGGTTGAATCTTACGAAAGACAGCGGTATTCCATATTTCATGAAGTCAAGCATTATGTGAATAATGATACCGAAGAAAGTGGGTTCGATGATGATATGGCAGACTATTTCGCAAGATATTTCATGTGTCCTGTTCCATATCTCATTAAAACCAATATCAATGATGAGATGACCTTGATTTCTGATCATGGCGTCAGCTGCAAGGCTGCCGGATATGCAATCAAAAATGTCCGTAACCGCAGAGCAAAGTACGGTGATAAGATATTTGATTACGAACAGCCGCTCATTGATTTATTGTTTCCTGATAATTTTTAAGGGGGAATGCTTATGAATGCGTTATAAGGATAGCTCTGTACTGCCAATACAGTGTTATCTTTCGATTGATACCAAAATATAATAATTTAAGAGGATACAAGTGTCTTTCAAACAAGCATAATGATTTGTATCCTCGGAAAGTGAGGATTAAATGATCAAGGGCATATCCGAATATGAAAAGTATAAAGTAATAAGACCAATAATCGGTGGTTGTAGTTTCGATACTTATCATATTCCGATTATAAGAAAAACAGATGTTAGCTGCATTGATTGGGAAAACCTGAACATACAGGGAATACAGAACCTTTCAAAGAAACGTGACAACCACAATTCTTTAATACATATGTTTGTAGATGATTATAGACTGTTGGCACTTTGGAATAATCCATTAAAAAAAATAGCACTTTTCCGGACTTGTGCAGCAATAGCTGCACCCGATTTCAGCATCTATCCATCTATGAATTACCACGATATACGTCACAATGTATACAAAAGTCGTTGGCTTGGTTGCACATGGCAGAATTATGGGAATATTGTATTTCCAACACTTGGTTGGGCTGATGAAGAAACATTTGATATTTGTTTCAGTGCGGTGGAAGAAGAAACACCTGTTGTTATTTCAACTATTGGCTGTCAGAAACGACAGGAAGAGTTTTTATTAGGGTTCAATGAAATGAAGAAAAGACTAAATCCTCCTATTATTATAGTCGTGGGTGATATGATACAAGGAATGACCGGTCGGTTTATCAATTTCAGATACACAGATAGTTTCGCTGCGGATTTTGTTCAAATGAAACTTGATGGTATTTCCGCTGTTTTTAAAATCAAGGAGGCGATTTAAATGGGTTCAAGAGGTGCATTTGTAGATGTAAATATGGGAAATTTTACATTTGAAAATGGCGGTCAGAATTATTTTTCGATTGGAGAACTATCAAGTGATCCTAACGTTAAAGTTCTTATACAAAATAAGGGATCTGTTAAAGCACCCGAGTTTTCTCATACAGAGGGCAGAGTATATGCTATTGTGCAGGACGGGCAGCTAAAACACTTAACCTACTATGATGCTGAACATAAACAGCATATTAGTGTTGATCTTCTTCACGCACATGGTGGTATACAGCCACATATACATATTGATCTGAATCATGATCGCAAGTCACCGGGTATCTCTCCTACTAAGGAACAAATGGATCTGATCAACAAGGTAAAAAAGGAGTATCATTTGCTATGAGAAACAATGAATACAATTCACTTGAAGAGTTTATTAATGAATACAATGGTATTTGGAATCCGTCAGAAGGTCACTGGCTTGGAATTGATTTCAAATATGACAACATGATTTATAGAATGCAAACCGGTCCGATGTATCAGCAGAAAATCACCATACTTCCGGATGGCAGAGATGCTGTGTTCGGTATCTACAAACAGGTTGATGCAGAAAAAAGCAATCATTTTGAACTCCTTGGAGAATATGCCGATATGAATGATTTGTTGGATAGCTCAGTTATTGGCAACCGTAAATTCAAGGATATCATCATGGATGATGCAACTAAGATTTTAGGTAAAGACTGATATCAGAGACATAAGCAAAAAACCACATGATGCTGCCAACATCATGTGGTCGTGATTCAAAGAATACAAGTATCCTTCAAACAAGCATACATATTATAACACAAAAAGTATCACCTGTCAATAAAGATGATACTTTTTTGTTTATAATCACATATATCATTTCTTGGTTTTAGTAAATTTCTATCGTTTTCGTATTTTTGACCGGACAAATGTAAAAACAAAATAAGGGCAGTGCTCCGCAGATCCGTTAGGAAAAACATTCATTCTTTCAGGGGTCATTCCTGCGGTTTTGATCTTCATAAATTCCGCTTGAAAAAGGAGCATAAATAAAAGCTTTCCGCATTTTCCACATAGCAAAAACGCTGATTTTCTGCCGTGTTTGATGCACACTGAATTCGGGTGCATAGAAACAATTTCCATTATATTACGATAAAATAACCGGAATTTCCCAAAATTTGGAATTCCGGTTATTTTGCGCAGTTTTTTACAGCTCCTTTTTAAGCAATATCCTGCAAAGCCGTAAAGCGTTCTTTGTGCAGTGCTGCCTTAAATCACATATTTTCCACTGCTTCTATGCCGAGGATATCAAGAGCCGTAAGGAGCGATTTTCTGACCAGTCTGCACAAAGCGAGCCAATGGGCACGCTTTTTTTCGTCTGTTTCATCTATTATGCGGCATTCATGATAGAATCTTGAAAACAGCACTGCCGTCTGATAGGCATTTTCGCAGACATAGTTGGGGGCTTTTTCATTCATGGCAAGAGTGTACGCATCTCCCGTCATTATAAGCCTGAGCATAAGATCCCTTTCGCAGTCGGTGTACACGCCGCACAGCTCAGAGGGAGCGTCACCTGCCCTTTTGAGTATGGAATTTATCCTTGAAATGGTGTAGAGAAGATAAATTCCCGTTTTGCCCTCTGCGGACATGAACTTATCCAGATCGAAAATATAATCCTTTGAGCGGTGATTTATCAGATCGCCGAACTTGATAGCCGCCATTCCCAGACGGCGGGCATATTCCTCCCTGTCGGCGGGATCAACTTTATCCGACTCCGCAAGGCGTTCAAGAGCGGCATCGGTAACGGTTTTTATAAGCTCAGAAAGCCGCATTACTCCTCCCGATCTTGTCTTATAGGGCTTGCCGTCACTGCCGTTCATTGTGCCGAAGCCTAAAAATTTAAGCTCTGTGCTTTCGGGGACAAGTCCCGCTGCCCTTGAACAGCGGAATACCTGCGTAAAATGCAGCTCCTGACGGTTGTCTACCACATACCATATACAGTCGGGTGAAAGATCCTCCTGCCTTTGTATTATGGCGGAAAGATCCCATGTAGCGTAAATATCCGATCCGTCCGATTTGCGTACAATAATGGGCGGCACAGGCGATTTGTCGCTTTCCAGCGATACATCGCAGACAAGCGCACCGTCACTTTCATGGGAAAGACCCTTTTCCTCCAGTATTTTATAAAGTCTGTCATTATAGGCGGCAGCATCGCTTTCGCCGTACCAGAAATCAAAATCCACATTCAGGCACTTGTATATTTCTTTCAGGTCGCCTACAGAAACTTTAAGTATCTGTTTCCAGAGAGCAGTGTAGCCCTTATGACCGTTGTGGAGCTTTATAAGAGCGGCGTGTGCCTTTGCAAGGAACTCCTCATTCTCCTTGCTTTTTGCGCTTGCAAAGGGGTAGACCTCTCCTAAAAGCTCAGGGGTAAGCTCAGGCGCATGATCTTTTTCGGGATCGAAGCTGTCGGAGAAGCATTTTTCATCGGGAAATCTTTCGGAAAGCTCCGCAATGACAAGACCGTTCTGAAGTCCCCAGTCGCCCAGATGAATATCTCCGTAAGCCTTGTGACCGCAGGCTCTTGCCAGCCGTTTAAGACTCTCCCCGATAATGGCGGAGCGCAGATGACCGATATGCAGCGGCTTTGCCGTATTCGGACCGCCGTAATCAATAACAATGGTAAGCGGTTTTTCCGCCTGCGGGATACCGCAATGCTCATCAGAATCAATACTGCGGATAAGCGAGGAGATGTACTCATCGGAAAGAATAAGGTTTATAAAGCCCGGCTTTACCGATACAGCCTCCTTAAATGTGTCCTTGTCAGCGGAAAGAACAGCCGCCACATCGTCCGCAATGACAAAAGGGGGCTTTCTGTATGCTTTGGCAGCTGCAAAAGCGCCGTTGCACTGAAACTGGCATATGTCGGGGCGATCCGATGCGGTAACATTCCCCAGCGCAGGATCGTAGCCGCATTTTTCAAAGGCTGCGGATACCTTTTCCGACAGTATTTTAGTGATGGGATCCATTTGTTTACATTCCTCCGATATGCTGCGGGCGGAGTGGTGTTATGCGCCCGACAGAGTGACCCCGCCTGCACCACCCGCTTGATTTGATCTGCTTGAATTTTCACATAAGAGTCCGACTGTTTTGTGTCGGTTAAAAATAGTATTTTAACGGAAACTTGTTCTCACAGGAAATTGCACAGATTTTTCATGAAATTCTACAGCAGGCGGCATTTATTCAACACCCCGCTCTGCTCCCTCTGCACATATTTCCCATGAGAACAGGCTTTTTCCGTAATATTTATAGATATTTCCCGTATCAGTCGCCGAAAGATACACCCAGATGTTTTGCCGTGATAACATAGTTATCGTCAGGCTCTACAAATTTAGTCTTGCCTGCCACGTCTTTAAGCGGATTTTCGCCGATCTTTGACTTTATCAGGGCAACGGAAACGCCGTATTTTTCATCTGCGATAAGCTGAGCCGCCCTTACTCCGAAACGTGTTGCAAGTATTCTGTCGTAAGCCGAGGGACTTCCGCCCCTGAGCATATGCCCGGGAACGCACACCCTTGTTTCTATACCCGTGGCTTTCTGTATCTGTCCCGCAATGCGGCTTGTGGCGGTGGTGATGCCCGCCTCTTCTCTTGCTTTGGCACGCTCTTTCTTTTTCATCTTTGCCTCTTCCTTGCTGTATGCGCCCTCCGCTACGGCTACGATTGAAAAACGATGACCGTTATCCGTCCGCTTCTGCATAGCTTCGCATATTTTGTCGATATCATAGGGTATTTCGGGGATAATTATGGCATCCGCTCCTCCTGCAATTCCCGAATAAAGTGTGAGCCAGCCTGCCTTGTTTCCCATGATCTCGACCATAAGTATACGGCTGTGGGAGGCTGCCGTGGTGTGCAGACGGTCGATAACATCTGTAGCTATATCCACTGCGGTATGAAAGCCGAAAGTAACATCTGTTCCGAAAATATCGTTGTCAATGGTTTTGGGCAGACCTATGACGTTGAGCCCCTCCTCAGAAAGAAGATTAGCCGTCTTGTGTGTGCCGTTGCCGCCCAGAGTGAGCAGACAGTCCAGCTTCTGCTTTTTATAGGTATCCTTCATCTGCTTTACCTTGTCAACATTATCCTCGCCGATATTGGAGATCATCTTAAATGGCTGTCTTTTTGTGCCGAGGATAGTACCTCCCTGTGTAAGTATGCCCGAAAATTCAGACGGCTCCATTTCTCTTGCGATATTGTTTATAAGCCCGTAGTATCCGTTCTGGATACCTACTATCTGCACATTATCCGTACCCATTCTGTCAAAGCACGCCTTTGCCACGCCCCTGATAGTGGCGTTAAGTCCGGGGCAGTCACCTCCGCTGGTGAGAATGCCTATTCTTTTTTTTGCCATATTTTTTCAGCTCCTTTGTATTTTTGTTATCGGGCAGTACCCGCAAATTTTATCGGCAGATCATTCATAATAAAAATATGCCTATGACCGACTGTATGTAGGTTATTTTGCTTTTGTCACAGTCTGAGAGCGTTTTCTTAAAAATTCCTCAAATTCATTGGCGGGCATGGGCTTGCCGAAAAAGTAGCCCTGTGCATGGTCGCAGCCCGATTTTTTCAGAATTTCCGCCTGTCCCGAAGTTTCGATGCCCTCTGCAATAGTTTCTATCTTTTTGGATTTTGCTATTCTTATGACCGCAGAAACTATTTCCCTTGAAATTTCATCTTCTTCAAGATACATTATAAATGAGCGGTCGAGCTTTAGTACGGTGATAGGCAGTATCTGAATATAGCTCAGTGATGAGTAGCCCGTTCCGAAATCGTCCATTGACAGCTTTACGCCCAGATTCTTGATCTCCCGCATCTGATCTACTGCGTGTTCAATGTCTTTAAGGGCAAGGCTTTCTGTCAGCTCAACATCGAGGTAGCAGGGAGGAAGTCCTGTTACTCTCAGGGCTTCTCTTATGGATTCGGTAACGTTTGTGCGGTAAAAGTCCACCGCTGTAAGGTTTACCGATACTGTCACGGGGGGAAGTCCCTTATCCTGCCATTCCTTGTTTTGTCTGCACGCCTCATGGAGTACAAAGTGACTTATTTTTGTGATGAGCATTGATTTTTCCGCAACGGGTATGAACCTTGACGGGGGTATGATAGTACCGTCGGGCTTTATCCAGCGTATAAGAGCCTCCATGCCGATAACGCCGCCGTTTTCCAGATTTATTTTCGGCTGGTAGTAAAGTACAAGCTCATTGTTTTCAACAGCCTTTATCAGAGCCTTTTCAAACTCGTTATTTTCAATGACCGCATTATGGAGATGATTGTCATACCGTGTTATAGCACCTCTTTCTCCTCCCGCAAGGTCAAGCGCAAATTCAGCACGGTCAAGCACCTGCGCAAATTCTCCCGAACTGCCGTCCGACATAAGACAGTAGCCTGCCGAACAGGTGATGTTCTGTGAATCCTCGCCCGTAAGATTTATACGGGAAATAAGGAGCTGCAATCTGCGGATAAGAAGCACGGGCGTCCTTTCGTCCCCGTCCTTTTTGAGGAGAATGGCAAAGTTATCGCCGCCGATCCTTGCGGAAAAGCCGCCCTTTTCAAGATTTTTTGAAATGACTTCGCCTATCTTTTTAAGGAGCATATCTCCGCCCGAGTAGCCGCAGGTGTCATTGATAAGATGAAAGGAATCTATATCCAGAACTATGACCCAGTAATCGAGCTTCATATCGTTCTGAGTGCAGGCAAGAAGCTCCGAACCTAACAGCATAAAGCGGTTGCGGTTGCTTATACCCGTGACCTCGTCCACATAAGCCATTTTCTCTATCATCATATCCTTTTCCTTGTCGGCGGTTATGTCAATGACCGCTCCGCCCATTGAGTAGGCGGGGGAATCGGATATGGACTTGTATCTGTATGTGTACCAGTGATATTTTCCGTCATGGGGATTTGCTCTGAAATCCACCGAGCGGACAGACTCGTCAGCGGGAATGTCTGTTTTTTCAAAGGTCTCAAATATTACCCTGTCGTTCGGGTGAACAGAGCTTATCAGCGCATCACTGCCGATATGACCGTTATCCGAGCTTATGTCAAAGATCCTGCAAAGCCTGTCTGAAGCATAGTATCCCGACTGTCCCGCTTCACGCAGGAGAAGTCCTATCTCTGAAAGCTCCAACGAAAGGGCATATTTGTTTTCCGACTCCCTGAGCTTTTCCGAATAGGAGATAAGCTCCTGCTGCATTCTTTGCTTTTCATTGAGATTTCTGCCCATTGAAAGCATAACGCTTACATGACCCGAGGGAGTTTTATGACCTGCCATTATAGATGTGTTCCATGTTGTGCATACTCCGCCGCCTGTTTTGCACTGTATCACAAATTCTTCATTTCCCGTGTTCACAATGCCTTGAAGATTATCCGAAAATGCATCGGGCGGCAGTACCCGCCGTATATTTGCCGGATCTTTAAGATCCTCCGCCGTATATCCCGTGGCTCTGATAAAGACATCGTTTACATAAAAATAATCAAATGAGGTACTCCACAGAACAGCCATGATATTGAGTTTATCCGCAATTGCTTCAAGGCTGCGCAAATCTCTGTCGTATTCACTGCGGCGCTCCGAGATAAACAGAAACAGCTCATAAAGGCTCATAAGGATCATAGCTGCCCCTAAAAAGATGAGCAGCGCCTTTTTTGCATCGGGGAATGCATATCCTACAGCTGCCGCGCACAGACAGGGGATAGCTGCCGCAGCGATAAAGCTCAGAATCCTGCTGCTTTTTTTCATGTTCATGCCAAGACCCCCTTTTGCCGTAATATCTTCAAAAAGTCTTTTTCCTAATGTAATGATATCTGCTCATGGGCAGTATATGCCGTGCCCATAATATACCTTATATAATTATATCTCATTCCTTGCGGATTTTCAACCGCAGATTATTGTTTATTTATGTATTTTTTAATAATATTTGCAAAAATGTAGTTTTGAGATCACTTTTTTTAAAATAAAAATCAGCTTCGCCCTTGCAAAAGCGGCAGAGGTATGTTATAATAGTATAGAAACCAAAAAAGGAGCATGAAAAATGGATCTGCTTTACGAATTCAAAAGCACGCTGCTGACCGTTCTGCCGCCTACTTTCTGGGACGTGGTGGATATTGCGGTGCTTTCCTACCTTATATATAAGCTGATAGCTTTTATGCGTGAGACTCGTGCGGGAGGACTGATGAAGGGCGTTATCGTGCTGATCGCCGTATACGCAATTGCGGCAGGTACGGAGATGAAAGCCTTGTCCTTTATTCTGGAAAACGCCTTTGATGTGGGACTTCTTGCTATTATAATCCTGTTTCAGCCCGAGCTCAGGCGTTCACTGGAAAGAGTGGGACACAGCCGTTTTTCAAAGCTCCCTATACTTTCGGGACAGGATCAGAGTGAGCTTGCAAAAAAATGGTCGGACGCCATTGACGCTATCTGCGATGCCTGCGAAGATCTTTCCGCCACAACTACAGGAGCGCTTATCGTAATTGAGCGTGAAACAAAGCTGGGCGAGCAGATAGAAAACGGCACCGTTATGAACGCTATCCCCAGCAAGGAGGTGTTCGGGAACATTTTCTATCCCAAAACGCCGCTTCATGACGGGGCGGTGATAATGAGGGACGGAATGATCCTTGCGGCTGCCTGCTTTCTTCCAAAGCCGCAGAATGAGGAGCTTATCAATAAGGCTTTAGGCTCAAGACACCGTGCCGCTATCGGCATGAGTGAAAATTCCGATGCTATCGTGGTGGTGGTTTCCGAGGAAACAGGAGCTATCTCCATTGCCGAAAACGGAGAGCTTACAAGAGGATATTCGAGAGATACTCTTAAAAAGACTCTCAGAACCAAGCTCCTCCCCGAAAAAACAAAGGAAAAAAACAAGGAAAAGCCCGTGAGAAACGGTGAAAAGCCTCCGAAAACAGGGCTTTTCGGTACGAAAAGATAGGAGGGAAATAAGAAGTGGTCAAAAAAATATCCGAATTTTTCAACTCTATCTTTGAAAAGGACAGCTCATTAAAGATAATCTCTATTATCCTTGCGATACTGATATGGGCTGTAGTTTCCATAACCCAGTATCCCGTTATAACAAAGCCGTTTTACAATATCCCCATTGAAATAGATCTGGAGGATACCTATGCTCAGGCAGATCAGCTCAGTGTTATTTCCATGTCCGATGAAACTGTGAATGTCACTATCACAGGAGAACGCCGTGATATAGGAAATCTGAAAGCAGAGGACCTGAGAGCCGTTGTAGACGTTACAAATGTTATGCAGGCAAAGGAGTATAATCTTCCCATGAATATCGTGACCGAATCAGGTCAGGAACTTCAGGTGGAAAGGATAGAACCCTCCTCTGTTGCAGTCGTCTTTGACAAGATCGTATCCAAGGAATTTGAGGTAACGCCGCTTACGGACAATATCCGCATAAAACAAGGCTATCTGGGCGGCGATCCCGTAGTTTCGCCCTCCACCGTTACCGTTACAGGTCCCGAGGATACGGTAAACTCCATTACACAGGTCTGCGCAAAAGTAAGCGCCCAGGCAGAGCTTAGCTCTACCTATGAATTTACCGCTGATGAGCTTGTTCTTTACAATGACAATGCCGTTATCTATAACGAGGATAAGATGCTTACCTTTGACAAAAATATGTTTGCCGTGCAGATACCCGTTTTCGTGCGTCAGACGCTGCCCTTAGAGGTAAATATAGTGAATGCGCCTGCAAATTTTGATGTGGAATATTTCAAGAAACAGCTTGTCTTTTCCGTTTCCGAGCTTGATATCGCCGCCCCCAACGACAAGATAAGGGAGCGCACCGGGCTTAATATAGGCACTATAAATATGCGTGAAGTGGATATCGGCAGCAGATTTGAATTTAAGACCGAGGATTTTCTTCCCGATGATTACGAAAATCTTACCCAGACGGATACTATTGTAGTCACCTGCCCGTCCGAGGGCATTTCAAAGCGCACCATTACCATAAGGGGCAAGGATATACAGTTTATAAACCGTCCCATTCAGTTTGATTTTACATCTATTGCTTCGGGTATGTCCCTGCACCTTGTGGGGGACTCTCAGCAGATAGAGGAGCTTTCAAGCTATGATATAACAGCGCAGATTGATCTTATCGACTTTGATATGCAGGAGGGCGAGCTTTCCATGCCCGTGGAATTTATTATCTCCTCCTACGACAAGGTATGGTTCAACGGCGGGGACAGCACTGCCGCCCCGAAGATAGTTGTGAGAGCCGAGCTTAATGTGGACGAATAGCCGCTGAAAATGCACTCCGGGAGCGGCTTGGAGGGCGTGAACCGTAAGCAGGAAATATTGTCCGTTGCAGTCATTATTTCCTGCCTGCTGTTTTTAAGAAAATAAAAGGGGGCTGTTGCAGCCCCCGAAAGGAAAAACACTGCAAGCCTATAGGCAAGCGGTGTTTTATGTGGTATAATGGAAGTGAAGAAAAAACAAAGACCCACGAAAGGATTATATCACAAAAATGAGTATTTGTCAATTGCGAATGAATATGAATTTACGGTATTTCAACGAGTAAACAAATTATGAACAAGCGAGCCAATTGCGAATAATTTTATCAAGATAAGCCGAATCAGGCATACATTTAAACTGTTTATCGGGGAAACTTCCTTTGAAGGAAGAATCAGATTTGAGAATATTATAGGCAATTTGTCTTAATGCATTAAAATTTTCTGCTGAAAAGTCTTTTCTTGCTCTGCTTTCATAAGCCCTGCGGCATTAAGATCCTTACAGCTGTAAATAAAATAATGTCTCTGTTCCGAAACAGTTTCTTTTTCTTCAACTGTAGAAAT
>CANQPL010000021.1 GCA_947625735.1 uncultured Clostridia bacterium | reverse complement strand
TTGTTAAGGGCAGAGCTGAGGGTAGAGCCGAGGGTAGAGCCGAGGGTAGAGCCGAGGGTAGAGCCGAGGGTAGAGCCGAGGGTAGAGCCAAGGGCAGAGCTGAGGGCATTGCAGAGGCTAAAACAGAATTCATAAGACAAATGAAATCCGCAGGTCTGTCAGAAGAAGAAATAAAAAGAATCATGAGTAAATAATTCTGCGGCGCAAAAACAGCCGCATACAGTAAAGAGAAACTTATTATGTTAAAAAATACCGTACATTCAATAATAAATAAGATCATTTCCCGTATCCGCAATTCGGATATGCGAATTAAATACCGTGAATATATCCGCGCCCGTGATGAAGCAAGGTGGCGGTATCACGATGATATGCGGAAAGTGAAAGAAGAGGGCAGAGCTGAGGGCAGAGCTGAGGGCAGAGCTGAGGGCAGAGCCGAGGGTAGAGCCAAGGGCAGAGCTGAGGGCATTGCAGAGGCTAAAACCGAAATCATTAGAAAAATGAGATCTGCAGGTCTGTCCGAAGAAGAAATAAAAAGAATCATGAGTAAATAATTTTGCAACGCATATGGAACTGACCTGTTTGCAGAATGCTTATAACTATCTGTAAATTTAATACACCAAACAACATAAAGTATAATAATTGTGATAATCAACAAAAAAACAACAAGATTTTAGGAATATTCGTATAAGAATTTACGGCATTACAGTTGAAAAAATCCTTAGAAATATGCTATAATTACAGTAAATCTATAATTTTGCTATGCAAAAGGGGACGATAGAATGATAGGAGATATACGGGAACGTATCGAAAAGCTGAAAAAGGAAAAGGATTTTTGTATACTCGCCCACTGCTACCAGTCCGATGATATAATTGAAGCGGCGGATTTCACGGGAGATTCCTTTGCGCTTGCCAAAAAGGCGGCGGGATCGCCGAATAAGAATGTGATAATGTGCGGTGTGCGATTCATGGCGGAAACGGTAAAAATACTTTCCCCCGAAAAGAGGGTATTTCTCCCCAGAGGAGAAGCGGGCTGTCCCATGGCGGAGCAGCTTGACACTGCAATGCTTTCGCAGCTCAAAGAGAAATACGCCGATCATGCCGTTGTATGCTACATCAATACAACAGCGGAGCTTAAAACTCTCTGTGATGTGTGCGTGACATCTTCCTCAGCGGTGGGGATAATCGGGAAAATGGACGCAAAGAAGATACTTTTTATCCCCGACTGCAATCTGGGAGACTATGTATCAAAGAAGCTGCCCGAAAAGGAATTTAAGCTGATAAACGGCGGCTGTCCCACTCATGCAAGGCTTACCGTAAGTGATGTCAAGGCGGCAAAAGCAGCTCACCCCAATGCGCTTGTACTTATGCACCCCGAGTGCCGTCCCGAGTTAATTGCATATGCGGACTATGTAGGCAGCACCAAAGGGATAATGGACTTTGCAAGAGATTCGGATAATAAGGAATTTATCATCGCTACGGAAATAAGCATTGCGGCTCATCTGGGGATAACTTATCCCGAAAAGCTGTTCTATCCCATAAGCAAGGACTGCATTTGTCATAATATGAGGGTGACCTGTCTTGCGGACGTGCTTCACTGCATGGAGGGAACGGACGGCGAGGAGGTAGACCTGTCCCCCGATGTAATAAAGGGCGCACGCAGATGTATTGATGAGATGTTAAGACTGGGATAAGGATAAAGGCAAAGCCCCACACGTTTTTGTGCGGGGCTTTGCGGTACTTCATTGACCTGTCATTTGATATTCCGCCGTCCTTTTGCGGATCATATGAGGTTGCAGCGGTTCTTCTCAAAAAAATATTTTATCCCACTTGACATTCCGGATATGTTGTGATATACTGAAATAGTATGGAAAATTATGCTTGCCCGTAATTCAGGCATATATATTTTTTGTGTCCGTTTTCTGTATATACAGGATCGGAATGGAAAGGAAGAGTTTACAATGTCCAGAGTTTATAACTTTTCGGCAGGTCCTGCGATGCTGCCCGAAAAGGTGCTGAAAACCGCCGCCGAGGAAATGCTCGATTATAAGGGTACGGGTCAGTCCGTTATGGAGATGTCCCACCGTTCCAAGGAATATCAGGCGATAATAGACGAAGCAGAAGCACTTCTCAGAGAGGTAATGAGCATTCCCGATAATTACAAGGTACTGTTTTTACAGGGAGGAGCGTCCTCTCAGTTTGCCATGATCCCGTTAAATCTCATGAACAAGTCAGGCAAGGCAGATTTTGTTATTACAGGTCAGTGGGCTAAAAAGGCGTATGAGGAGGCTTCCCGTTACGGCGACTGCAAGGCAGTGGCGTCCTCTAAGGATAAGACATTTTCCTATATTCCCGAAATAGACAAGAACGAGTGCAGACCCGATGCGGATTATTTCCACATCTGTCTTAACAATACCATTTACGGCACAAAGTGGGCGGAGCTGCCCGATACAGGCGATGTTCCCCTTGTGGCTGATATGTCCTCCTGCATTCTTTCTGAGCCTGTGGACGTAAGCAGATTTGCCCTTATCTATGCGGGTGCACAGAAGAATATGGGTCCTGCGGGTCTTACCGTGGTAATTGTCCGTGAGGATATGATCGGAAACGCAAGAGAAACTACTCCCACCATGTTCAACTACAAGATCCATGCGGATAACGGTTCTATGTACAACACTCCCCCCACCTATTCTATTTATATTCTGAAGCTGGTTCTTGAATGGGTAAAGGAAATGGGCGGACTTACCGCTATGAAAGCCCTGAACGAGAAAAAGGCAGCTGTTATCTATGATTTTCTGGACAGCTCCAAGCTTTTCAAAGCTACCGTAAACGGCAAGGATCGTTCTCTTATGAATATTCCTTTTATTACGGGAAATGAGGAGCTTGACGCTAAATTTGTGTCCGAAGCAAAGAAAGCGGGCTTTATAAATATCAAGGGTCACAGAAGTGTAGGCGGCATGAGAGCGTCCGTTTACAATGCAATGCCAATAGAGGGCTGTGAAAAGCTCGTTGAATTTATGAAGAAATTTGAGCAGGAAAACGGCTGAAATGAGGAGAGGACCCATGGCAAAAAAACCGGAAAGATTTAAGATAATATATTCTCAGGGAATTGCGCCGCAATATAGAATAGCTGTGGATACCGTAACAGGCGTGAATTATATTATGTTTACCGAGGGGTACGCCGGCGGTATGACCGTTCTTCTTGACAAGGACGGTAAGCCGGTAATAACTCCGGAGTATATGGACAACACCATGGGTTTTTCAATTGAAAATTAATAAATTATTCTGAAAGCAGGTAATAGAAATGTTCAATATACGGACACTCAATAAGATCGCAAAATGCGGCACGGACATTTTTGACAAGGAAAAGTACACCGTATCCGATACGGCAGAAAACCCCGATGCGATACTTGTCCGCTCTGCAAAGATGCACGACATGGAAATGGGCGATAAGCTTGTTGCCATAGCAAGAGCGGGAGCGGGAGTAAACAATATTCCTCTTGACAAGTGCGCCGAGAGGGGCATTGTGGTATTCAACACACCCGGAGCAAATGCAAACGGAGTAAAGGAGCTTGCCATTGCGGGAATGCTTCTTGCATCGAGAGATATACTGGGCGGTGCCTGCTGGGTAAAGGAAAACAAGGACGATCCCGACATTGCAAAGAGCGTAGAGAAGAACAAGGCGCAGTTTGCGGGCACAGAGCTGAGAGGCAAGACTCTCGGCATTATCGGACTTGGTGCAATAGGCGGACCTCTGGGAAATGCCGCATTGAATCTCGGCATGAAAGTACTGGGCTGCGATCCGTATATTTCCATTGAAGCGGCATGGCATCTTTCCGAGAACATCGAGAGGGTCAAGACAAGGGAAGAAATTTTCAGAAATTCCGATTACATCACACTTCACACACCTCTTGTGGTGAATGACGATCCCAATGTAAATACAAAGCACATGATAAATGCCGAAACCATTGCAATGATGAAAGACGGAGTTATCATCATCAACTTTGCCCGTGATACGCTTGTAGATGATGATGCTATAGAGACTGCATTGAAGTCCGGTAAGGTGCGCCGCTACGTCACCGATTTCCCCAACGAGAAAACGGCAGGCATGGAGGGAGTTATCGCTATCCCCCATTTAGGAGCGTCCACCGAAGAATCCGAGGACAACTGCGCAGTAATGGCAGTAAACGAGCTTATCGAGTATCTGGAAAAGGGAAATATCCGCAACTCCGTAAACTACCCCAATGCGGAGCTTAACACAGTCGGGACGAAGATATGCATTCTTCACAGGAATGTACCCGCAGTTATATCCGAGATAACAGCAATTCTGGGAGCAGCAAATATAAATATTGAAAATATGCTCAACACCTCCCGCAAGGACTATGCGTACACGATTATTGACGCTGTAGGCAATATTACCGATGATATCGCCGACAAGCTCAGAAAAACGGAAAATGTGACGGGTGTCAGGGTCATAGGATAAGCATAAAGGCATAAAGAAACGGTTCGCACTGTTCGGGTGCGGACCGTTATTTTTATGCAGTGAGGGGGTGATCAGATCTCAGCGATGAGTTCAATTTCCGCAGCAGCGCCTTTAGGGAGAGCAGCGGCAGCCACGCAGGAGCGTGCGGGTTTGCTTGTGAAATACTGACCGTAAACCTCATTGAAAGCGGCAAAATCGCCCATATCCGCAAGGAAACAGGTAGTTTTCACAACGCTGTCAAAGGAAAGACCCGCCTCAGAAAGAACGGCTTTCAGATTTTCGCAAATGCGCACAGTCTGCTCCTTTATTCCGCCGGGGACAATATTTCCGGTTGCGGGATCAATAGCGATCTGTCCGGAAGTAAACAGGAAGCCGCCGCATTTTACCGCCTGAGAATAAGGACCGATAGCTTCGGGAGCATTTTTTGTGTAAATTTTTTCGCTCATAGAAAATTCCTCCTTACAATGATACATTTTCGTGATATGGTCAAACATTTAAAAATGTCTGAGGCTGTTTTTAATGGTGATATGGGGTATATTCTCCCCTGTCCGGTTTTTCGGGAGAATAAACTTCCAAATTTTCGGCAGTGCAGCAAAAATCCTTTACAAAGCGGCGCGGTAACGTTTATTTTCTGTGGTATTTAATGAAAATTTTTTAGCGTTGGAGAAGTTTGCTTAAATTTTTGAGATAGCAGCCCGGTACCCTTTGTTTTGCGTTTAATCGCAGTCACTTCTTTGGTAAATTAAATGTAAATATTTCAGATAAGCACGGTAATTTATATTTGCTTATAATTCTAAATTCTGATTTAAAATCACGACAAATAAAGGTTACCGAGTTACTATTGAAATGTTCATGCAAAAAAACACCAACGACCCGGGTGAAGGCTCAGCCTTCAAATTTCTATTTAGAGGATAGAAGTTAGAAGATAGAGGATAGATGTGCATATCTGCTAATCAGTACATTACCCTCCGACCTTTGACTTATGATTTTGCGGGCAATCACCGCCAAATAAAAGTTACCGAGTTACTATTGAGATGTTCACGCAAAACATACCAACGAGGTGCAAGCGGGGTCACCCCGCCAAATTTTTATTTTGTTTCTCCCCGTTTTCTATTGCACTAATGTGCTGTGCAGATTTCTTTACGTCAGCAGATAATCGCCGCATATTTAAACTCCCCTGTTTATCCGCTCCCATGCTTGAATTTTTTCTTTTGTGACTCTGACTCCTTTTTGTGCAGATTTCTTTGTCGGGATAGTTAATTTTGTTTTCCCCCGCTTTTTATGGCACTAATGTGCCGTGCAGACCTCTTTGCCCGCTGATAACCGCCGCATATTTAAACTCCACCGTCTATACAGTGTTGTTTTTAAGAAATGCACTCCCCGTGTTTTTCTTTGCGGCGGTTATCGCTCCCCCTGTTTATCTGCTCCCATGCTTGATTATTGGGATTCGTTTGTTATGCTGCTCCTTTGCGGGGCGCTGCCCCTCGACCCCGCAGCCTTTTGAAAAAAGGCTGGCGAAAACTTTACCTTGTGTTTGTTTTGCTTTGATTTTCTCTTTTGTGCCTCTGCCTCTTTTTTTGTTTTTGCTTTTGTTAATTTCGCTTAGATTTATAACGAATTACCGCTGTCCTCATCGTCAATGCCTATACCCAGTGCCGATGTATCAAGCTCTTCCATTCCCGGATAACTTCCTCCGGTTGTACCGCTTGTACCGCTCACTCTGCCCCCGTTATCCGTGTTGCCTGCCGCAGGACTTCCAAGACTCTCCATACTGCCAAGTCCCACCGATTCGGGCGTACGGGTTCTGCCCGTGCTGCTGTTAAAGCTCCCCGAATTGCTGTTAAAGCTGCCCATACTGCTGTCAAAACTGCCGCTTGTACTGCCCTGACCGCCGCTAAAGCTGTTCATACTGTTTTGCGTGCCGTTCACAGGTGTATACGTTCCGCCGCTGTAGCTTGTTGTGGGATATGCAGGAGCGGCATTTCTCGATTTGAGCCAGAACGCCACCATAATTAAAAGCGGAACAAGTCCCACCAGAAACAGGACAATACCTGCGTTGAATTTTGTATTTATCGCATCGGGATTGTAGAATGAAATGATGTAGGGTACTACCTGACCGCTGTATTTTGACCTTGAACCGCCCTCGTCATCATATGTATACATAATGCCCTCATAGAAATAGTCCAGCAGCTCACCTTCCATCGGCTCAACCTTTGCACACGCCAGATCAATAGATGTCCACACATCAGGCTCTTCGCCTGTGTCCCACCATTCCCATGTTTCGTTGAGCATCTGTTCGGCTTTTGCGATGTCCTCCGATCTTGTCAGGCACACGCCGATATATTTAACGTCCGATTCTTCACTTGCTGTGAGCATGGAGGAAGCTAAAGGCATTATGTAATAATGCTCCGTGATCCGTTCCTTGCCTACCTTTATGCCGTAGGCAGTTGAATACTCCTCCATATAGGCAAATTCCTGATCCAGCTCAAGGATCGTGCCTTTTACAAATGTATCGTCCTCAAAATCCACAGCCTCCATAGTGTTAAAATCCTCAACACCCTTTGACATTGCTTTGCTGTCCTTGCCGTGTTCGGCAAGTACCATAATGCCCGCAATTGACAGCGCTGCACACACCATTGCTAAGGTGGTTTTAGAATTGTTCCCGATCCTCATATTTATCCTCCATAATCATCTCTGTTGCGGCGGCAAATTTTACAATTGCCTACCTGAATTTAAACGTTTACGCTATTTTATAATTATATTACAATGTTTTGATTTTGTCAAGGATAATTTTTTAACTTTATCAATTTCCCACAAAAAAACGAGCAGCTTATAAAAACTGCTCGTTCACCATTAATAATATTTTCCCTTGTTCTTGCCTATGAGTTTTATGACCACAAAAACGCCCACAGCAATGACAACTACAGCAACAATAATTATGACCGCAATATTTGAGCCGCCCTCTTTCGGAGCATTTGCGGCAATATTTGTCGTTGTGGTAATTGCAGTGGATTCAACGGGAGCAACAGAGGTCGTAATTTCTGTTTCTGCTTCCGTTTCTGCTTCTGTTTCGGCGGGTTCTGTAACGTCCGTATCTCCGGCAGGAGAGCCGCTTAAATTTGTTATCTTCATGGAAGTGACAGTGAGCTTAACGCCCGTGTCCCCCACGCATATTGCATAAACCTGAGAAAAGTCCTCCGTGCCGTAAGCAGCGGCAATATCGGCATAGGAGAATGTAGCGGAGGTGTCGTTATAATCGGTGGGGGGGATCTTGTTCCAGTTGCCTGCTATTCCCTCGGTAGGCGTAACGCCCTCTGTTTCCCATGTCTGCCAGATAAGCTCACATGGTGCGCCGTTTGCCTCTCCCTCGTATGTATACTCGATAATTACCTCCGAATCGGCGGTCATAAGTGTGGGGTCGAATCCTCCCGAATGCTCTTCAAGACCGTCAAGAACGGTATATGTTATAAAGGACTGTCCCCATTCGCCGTTTGACTGAACGGCTGAGGAAACGTCAAACTCGAATCCCTCATCGGTAAAACTGCCTGCCGATGGAGCAGAAACCGCGGACATATTTACATTTGTAGCCGTCATTTTTGTAACGGTGAGCATAACGCCCGCATCGCCCACATTCACCGCATAAACCTGAGAAAAGTCCTCTGTGCCGTAAGCAGCGACGATATCGGCATAGGAGAATTTAGCGGAAGTATCGTCATAATCATAGGGGGCGATCTTATTCCAGTCGGAGATAATATCGGGGTCTTTTTCCACGCCGCCCACGTCCCACGTCTGCCAGATAAGCTCACAGGGAGCGCCGTTTGCCTCACCCTCGTAGGTATACTCCACAATTATTTCGGAATCGGGAGTCATTATTCTCGGGTCAAAGTCCCCCGCATGGGATTCTTCGCCGTCAAGAGAGGTATATTCGGTAAAGGACTGCCCCCATTTGCCGTTTGACTGAACGGCAGAGGAAACGTCAAACTCATAGTCCTCCGCATATGCGGTAATTGTCCACATTCCCGCCGCAATTATGCCTGCAGCAACCGCTCCCGGTATTTTTAATGATCTCATAAGTTTTCTTCCTTTCTCAAAAACATTCTCTGTTAATATTGTATATGATTTTTGGAAAATTGTCAAGAGGGAAAAATAAATATAAGAAGCGAAAGAACGCTGTTTGTAAGAGTGGAGTGTGGAGAGTTAAGAGTGGAGTGAATAAAGGTTTAACCACCAATTAACATCACAGCAAATGAAAGTTACCGGGTTACTATTGAGATGTTTACACAAAACATACCGGTGGAGTGACTACGATTAAACGCAAAACGAAAGGTACCGGGCTGCCGTCTAAAGAATTTAAGCAAAATTCTCCAACGCTAAAAAATTATCATCAAACATTACACTAAATTAAAGTTACCGGGTTACTATTTGAAATATCATTGCAAAACTCACCAACGACCCGGCAGCGGGTTCCACCCGCAAATTCCCATTTAACGCCGCACAAAACAAAGGTTACCGAGTTACTATTGAGATGTTCTCGCTTAATTCACCAACGAGGTGGCAGCGGGTTCCACCCGCAAATTCCCATTTAACGCCGCACAAAACAAAGGTTACCGAGTTACTATTGAGATGTTCTCGCTTAATTCACCAACGAGGTGGCAGCGGGTTCCACCCGCCGACCTGCGTGCGGGGTCACCCCGCCTGCGGGTTCCGCCCGCCGCCCAGAAATTCGGGGAGCTTATCTATAATAAGCTGCTGCGCTTTTGGCGTGTACTGTACCCGAAGATATGTTCTGCCCGAGGGACTTTGTACCCATTTGCTGTATATTCCCGCTTCGGCGGAGCTTTCGGTAATGTCCTTGCAGCTGTGACCTTGCTCGTCCTTTTTCTCGCAGAGAAGCCCCATTCCCATAAGCCCCTCATACACCGCTTTCCTCAGAGCCGATTGTTTTACCTCTGTACCCGAAGCGGCGATGAGCCTGTCAAGAAAAGAAGTTATAGTCATGTCCTCATCGGAGGGGGAAAGCTCATCAAGATGCGAAAGGATATTTTTCGGGTCAGAGCTGTTCTTCTTATCCTCCTTTGTGCGGTAGGAAACGCTTGCTTTGGGGTTCTTTTCTTTCACATATTCCCGTATAACACTCAGAAATCTGTCGCCGAAACGCTCCAGCTTTACAGAGCCTACTCCGCCTATCTTCAGAAAATCCTCCTCTGTACAGGGCAGCTTTGTACACATTTCCCTGAGAGATGTATCCGAAAAAATTACATATGCGGGAACGCTCTGCACCCTCGCTATTTCCGCCCGCAGCTCCCTGAGCCTTTCCATAAGAACGGGATCATGCTCATAGGTGATGACCTGTGCTTTCGGGGGTTCTTTTTCACGGGAGAATCTTGCATTTACCTTAACCTCTCCCGAAAGAACGGCTTTTGCGGAGGGCGTGACCCGTACCACGGGATATTCGTCCTCTGTTCTGAAAATAATACCTCTGCTTTCAAGAACGCCGAACATTACCCGCAGCTGTTTTTCGGAGGTATCCCTCATGATCCCGTATGTACTCAGGCTGTCAAGACCCCGTGAGCGGAGCTTTTCGTTATCCGCACCCCGCAGTATTTCAATAATGGTTTTTACGCCGTACCTCTGCCCCGCTCTTACGATGCAGGAAATAATTTTCTGACTTTCCACTGTAATATCGGTAAGCTCATCATTTTCAAGGCAGACCGAACAATTTCCGCAGTTATGGGCGGTATAATTTTCTCCGAAATAGCGGAGGATATATTCTCTCAGACAGGTATTTCCGGAGCAGTAGCCCTCCATTGCCCTGAGACGGGCAAGATCTCTTCCGAGGATCGCAGCGGCGGTCTCCTTGTCCGCTTCGGACTCCTCATAGGTTTTCTTTATAAGAAAATTGGCGATATAGGCGTCCTGTTCACTGTAAAACAGCACGCAGTCCGCAGGGCTGCCGTCACGTCCCGCACGTCCTGCCTCCTGATAATAGCTTTCCACGTCCCTCGGCATATTATAGTGGATAACATAGCTGACGTTTGATTTGTCGATACCCATACCGAATGCATTTGTGGCAGCCATTATCCTGACACGGTCATATAAAAAGTCCTCCTGATTAGCTTTCCGCTCTTCCTCGGAAAGACCCGCATGGTAGCGTGAAGCGGAATACCCCTCCGCTTTAAGATTATCGCAGACATACTCAACATTTTTTCGGGTAGAGCAATAGACGATACCGCTTCTGTTTTCGGCGGTATACTTCTTCACCAGCCGCAGGAGGGCGGAGAGCTTTTCTTCGGGACGTCTTACGGAGAAATAGAGGTTTTTCCTGTCAAAGCCTGTCACGACGGTAAAGGGATCGGCGAGTTTCAGGAGCCTGATTATATCTGTTCTTACTCTTTCGGTAGCTGTAGCGGTAAAGGCGGACATTACGGGGCGGCGGGGGAGTTTATCTGCAAATTCGGGTATTTTTTTATAGCCGGGGCGGAAATCCTGTCCCCACTGGGAGATACAATGCGCCTCGTCAACGGTTATCATTGAGATGTCCGCATTTACGGCAAAATCGGTAAAAAAGTCGCTGTCAAGCCGTTCGGGGGCTACATAGATGAGCTTATAAAGACCGCTGCGGGCATTTTGCATTACGGTAAACAATTCCCCTGAGGAGAGGGAGCTGTTTATATAGGCTGCGGGTATACCTGACTGCACAAGTGCGTTTACCTGATCCTGCATAAGGGAGATGAGCGGTGAAATGACGAGGGTCATTCCGCTCATCATAAGGGCGGGAACCTGATAGCACAGGGATTTTCCTGCTCCCGTAGGCATAATGCCGAGGGCGTCTCTGCCGTTCAGGATATTCCCGATAATATCCTCCTGCCCTGTACGGAAGCTGTCATAACCAAAATATTTTTTCAGTATCTCTGTGCTGTTCATTTTATATTATCACCTTTTTTTAATTTGATTTTTCAGATCGGAGGAGTTGTCCTCCGTGACCTGTTTTTTGTCTGATTGATTCGGAGAGTGGCTCTCCGTGACTTATTTTTGTCTGATTAATTTGGTGAGCCGCTCTCCGTAACCTCTTTTTTGTCTGATTAATTCGGAGGAGTGGCTCTCCGTAATTTCTTTAATTTTACTGCTAATGATGTTATGCTTGTTAATGTTATTTTGTACCCTAAATTCGGAGGGGGAACCATAGGGGAGAGGGGAGAGGAGAAGACCTCTTTGACAGCACTCCTCTCCCCTCTCCCCTAATGTTTGCCCCCTCCGAACCTCCCCCTACTTTACCTCTCTCCCTTCTCTACAGCCTACGCTTTTCGCCGTGGGTTTGTTTGCTTTGATTTTTTTGCTTTGGCTGCTTTTGGGAGTTTTGGTTTTGACTTTTTTATTTTTTGTTGGGATTTGTTTTTATTGTTTCCTTTGTTTTTTTCTTTTTCTTTTTCTTTTTCTTTCTCGTTCCTTTTTTTTGATAAATTTGGTGAGATGTTCGCTGACCTTTATTTTTAAATTTTGTTTCAATAATTTGTTTTGTCTTAAAAAATTTTACTAACATTTTCGCCTGACTATATGGTCGGGTATTATCATAAAAAATAAGACAAATGAAATTAGCGGGTGAATGCGGCATCATGCCGCTGTCCGGAAAAAATTTACTAACATTTTTCGTCCGACTATATGGTCGGGTATTATCATAAAAAATTATGACAAATGAAATTAGCGGGTGCAGGCGGCATCATGCCGCTGTCCGGAAAATTTTTATAAACATTTTCGTCTGACTATATGGTCGGGTATTATCATGAAAAAATTCAGACAAATGAAATTAGCGGGTGCAAGTGGACTCAGTCCACCTTTAATAGCTGATAACAGATGTTTTGGCGACATAATCGGCAAATTCCTTGCCTGCCCAGCCGTCAACCTTACATCTGCGCATTGCGCCGAATATGCGCATTGTAACTCCCCTGTCCTTTTTTTCCAGATCGGCGAGCAGGTCTTTCATTTCCTGTCTTGCGGTGTGACCGTTTTCGGGGCATGGCGATATGACGATATTATCCGTAAGCCCCGCCCTCTCTGCCGCCTGTATTATCTCCTTTTCGGGGGCAAGCACCAGCGGACGGATAACTGACAGCTTTCGCCTTGTAATATAGCTTACGGGGGCAAAACAGCCCACTCTCCCCTCACGGGTGAGATTTATCATGAATGTTTCCACTGCATCGTTGAGATTATGTCCCAGCGCCAGCTTATTGCAGCCAAGACGGTTTGCCGTGCCGTGAAGCGCTCCTCTGCGCATTTTGGCGCACAGACTGCACGGGTTAGGTTCATGCTTCACCTCAAATACCACCTCTGCTATATCGGTAGGTATGATATGATATTCGATCCCCCGCTCTTCACAGATCTTACGGACTGCGCTGTAATCCCCCGCCTTGCCGTTAAACTGCGGGTCAATGGTAACTGCCGCTATCTCGTAATCTATCCCTATGAACCTTTTCAGCTCATAAAGGCAGAGCAGAAGCATAAGGCTGTCCTTTCCTCCCGATATTCCTACTTCGATACGGTCGCCGTTCTGTATCATGTCATATTCTTCTATGGCTTTTCTTGTATATCCGAGTATCCTCTGAAATGTTCCCCGCATTTTTTTACCTCCGGAGTGATAATATTTTTTTATAAAAAAATCAAAATTATTTTCAGAATCTATTGAAATAATTTAAAAAATATGATAATATAAAATTGGGTGTATGCCTTAATTTGCTTGAAAGGATATGTTAATAATTTTATGTGGACAATTTCTATGCTGAAAAATAATGCTAAAGCTGCACTGCGTAACTTTTACTGGAACGCTGTGGTGGTGAGCGTTCTTGTATTGCTTCTGGGCGGTTCGTTGGGGGTACAGCGGGCAAACTTTAGTTTTAACTTCAGTATGCCCGATGTTTCCGACATTATGGACGAATACTATCATGATGATGATTATTATGATGATGATGATTATGATGATTATTATAATGACGATTATCGTGATGATTATCATGATTATCATTATCACTATTACGATGACGATGATTATTATGACTATAGTTATGATGATAATTCCGATGCTGAGATGTTTGAAAATGTGGTTGCAATGCTCAAGACTGTCACTATAATAATATTTATTGCTGCTGTATTGTTTTCGGTTTTTGTCGGCAGCGTTGTAACGGTGGGACAGTACCGCTTTTACCTCAACTCACGCAGCGGAACGGGAAAAATAGGCGACATTTTCAGCAATTTCAAAAACGGCGCATATGTCAAGACATTTTTAGGTATACTCATCATGAACCTGAAGATCGTTCTCTGGTATATGCTGTTTATCATTCCGGGAATCATCAAGACCTACGAGTATTTCCTTGTACCCTACATACTGGCGGATAATCCGCATATTGACCGCAGCCGTGCTTTTGAGCTGAGCAAACGTGCAATGGACGGGGAAAAGCTCAATTGCTGGGTATTGCAGCTTTCCTTTATCGGCTGGAATATCCTTGCAAGCATAGTCCCCTTCGGCAGGCTGTTCCTTGCGCCCTATTACAATGCTACCATGGCGGAATTTTACAGCTGCATGAAGCAGAAGCTCCTTGTAAACAATGTTGCCTATCCCGATGATTTCGGCAACGGGACGGGATTTTTTGCATGGTCGGATACAGGCTCTGTATATACAAGCGGCACAAATACGGGCTATATGTCGGGAACACCGCAGGGCGGAGTGTCAAGCGGTTACAATGGCAGCAGCAACGGTTATAACAGCGTTTACGGCACCGGAAACAATAGTGCTGACGGTTACGGCAACAGTTATAACAGTCAAAATGATAATGGGGACAGGTACAACAGGGGTATGCAGAGCTATCGTCCCATAAGCGGAGATTTTATGGAAAGCACGCAGGGCAGCTATGACCCGAACGGGCAGGGAAAGGTCGATCTCAGTAAGACGGATAGGGAAAAGACAGAGTTCGGTGAGGGTATAGGTGATGATGAGGACGATTATAAGGGTCCGGAGCTGTAATTAAGCACATAAAATAAAAAAGAAAAGGAGAGAGAAAGGAAAGGAAAGGAAAGAAAAGAAAAAGAAAAAGGAGACAAATGAAAAAATCCAAGCGAAACAAACACAAGGTAAAGTTTTCGCCGGCCTTTTTTCAAAAGGCTGCGGGTCAAGGGCGGCGCCCTTGCGGGGTTCGGGGCAGCGCCCCGCAAAGGAGAAGCACAACAAACAAATCTCCATAATCAAGCATGGGAGCGGATAATGTGGGGGAGGGATAACCGCCGCAAAGAAAAACACGGGGAGCATATGACCCACCAATTTATAATAGTATAATCGGGGGAGTTTAAGGCTGCGGCGGTTATCTGCGTGCAAACAGGTCTGCACGGCACATCAGTGCCATAAAAGGCGGGGAGGAGCTAAACACACTATCCCGACAAACAAATCTGCACATTCAAAACCATTTTAAATTTAAAAAAGCAGGGTTCAAAAATATTACATTTGTACGTCTGCAACATGAAAACGGCTTCATTTTGCGGTGAATTGACCACACCCAATTTTAAAGTGTGGAGTGTGGAGAGTTAAGAGTGGAGTGTGGAGAGTGGAGATATTAAAGATTTAACATCGCTGTAAATTAAAGGTACGGGGTTAATAGTGAGATATTTATGCTTAATTTACCGGCGGGACGGCTGCGGTCAAACGCTAAATGAAAGGTACCGGGTCACTATCTGAAAAATTTATGCAAAACTCTCCAACGCTAAAAAATTATCATTAAATATCGCAGAAAATAAAGGTTACCGGGTTACTATCTGAAAACATCATGCAAAATTAACCAACGCTCCGGCTGCGGGTTCCACCCGCCCAACGACCTGCAAGCGGGGTCACCCCGCCGTCCGCAAAATATAAGAAGCAAGAGGCAAGAAAAATACTTTTATATCTTGCTCCCTGCTTCTTTTTTCTGCCGCTTTTTTCGGAACAGCGGCTTTATTGTTTCTTGAATTTTGTGGAATAATAGGTATTTACAGACTCGTTTTTGTAAAGGATCACAAGGGCTATTATGTTCATTACAGACGCCGCTACCGCAAAGATCATATGCTCCATTCTGTCCGGTGCGGCATTGTTGGAACTATCAAATGCGTAGAGAAGAAGTCCCGGCCCTACATATGCTACAAGGGCAAGCCCGTACATCAGCATTCCGAATATCTTTGATTTCTTGGACTTTATAAGCAGTGCAAGCGCTCCTAAAACTCCCGCAGCCGCACAGTAAGGCAGCCATGTGTAGTCCCCCCAGCCAAGCTTTAAGTAACACAGTGCCGCTCCCACAAGCCCCAGCACAATGGGAATAAAGGATATAACCATACCCTTCTTTGCGATCTTGAGCTTTTTCTCCTCCATGAGCTTGTTGTACATATTTTTGCTGGCTGCCTTGCTGAAATTGCCCGGCTTTCTGCCCAGATCTTCTTCAAGACGGCGTTTGAGAGTTTCCTTCTCATCATCATTGAGCTTATCCTTGTCAAGCAGACTTTCAGCCTTCTTGGCAGGCGCTCTGTACTCCGAACTCAGATCGTCAAGCACCTGTACGGTTGTCTCCCTTTCAAGATCTGCGGTGCGGACGTCCTCCTTCATGTTCCTTGCGGATTCCTCTTCGGGAGTGCGTACCGAGGAGGACACTCTCGGCTTGCGCATTTCCTCCATTACCACACCGGAAATGTCAAGCTCGTCAAGGCTCTTGTTGGGGTCGTACTCATCATCTTCAAACTTGAATATTTCTTCATCGGGAGTAGTTTCTTCCTTTACGGGGGCCTTCTCCTCAAATACAAATATATCCTCATCGGGGACGGGCTGAGGCTTCGGCTCGGGATCTCTTAAAGGAGGCAGCTCAAAATCAAAATCCTCGTCCACTGCGGCAACCTCATCATCGGGGGGCAGCTCTACCGTTTCGGGAAGAGTATCAAGAGGTATTTCCTCCGATACTGCCTCCAGCGAATCATCAAATGGGTGAGACGGCAGCTCCGGCAGCACATCATCAAGCACCGAATCGTCCACCACAGGCGCTGCTGCCACGTTCTGAACCTCAGACGCCACTCTTACAGGGCGGACAGGCAGAGGAGGAAGCTCAAAATTGGCAAGATCGTCCATATCAAGTATTTTTTTGTCGGGCATCGCTATATCCTTCCTTTCGGTATTTCTTGTATCACTCTTCAAATAAAGGTCTTTCCGTCAGACTTTGCCTTGTCTGCCGCAAAATATATTCGTCTGAAAACTTTTTGGACAGAATGCTAAGGTATGATCAGCCCTTTTTGGGGGCATAATATCATAAAGAAAACAAGCAGTTTTATGATCTCAATACATAATATTAGTATACAACTTTTTTTTCATTCTGTCAACTGAATTATTGAAAATAAATAAAAAATATTGAAATTTGTATGTTTTGTTAAGAAATCTTCTGCCAAATCTTACTTTGATACCCTAAAATTTATATAGACTGACAAAAATATTTGTTTAATATACCTATTGAAAAAAATGCATAAATATCCTATAATATTTTTAGGCAGATTTTTATCTATAATTAAAGGAAAGACAGGGCGGGCTGCCCGGGGTCTTTCCTGTCCGCTGTTTCTATGACCGCAGAGAATTAAAAAAGGAGAATAATTGCTATGATGCCGTTAATTTCAAAAGAGGATTTTGAGGAAAGAATAAGACGGGAGCTTCAGGTGGAATTTAACGTCACTCCCGTGGACGCTTCTGACAACCAGATCTATAAAGCTCTCTCGGCTGTTGTGGTGGAGCTTTTAAGAGCAAAGAGAAGAAAATTCAGAAATCAGGTGCATTCCGCAGGAAAAAAGGAAATATATTACCTGTCAATGGAGTTCCTTATGGGCCGCTCCCTTAAAACCAGCCTTTATAACATGGAGCTTAATGAGATGGCTGAGGAGATCCTTAAAAAGTGGGAGGTCAATATCGACAGGATCTACGATTATGAGCCTGATGCGGGTCTCGGCAACGGAGGTCTCGGTCGTCTTGCCGCCTGCTACCTTGACGGTCTTGCTACAGACGGCTATCCCGCTATGGGTTATTCTATCTGCTATGAGTATGGTATTTTCAAGCAGAAACTGGACGACGGCTGGCAGACTGAGCTTCCCGATAACTGGCTCCCCGGCGGCGAAACATGGCTCGTGCCTAAGACCGATAAGACCATTGAAGTGCATTTTGACGGCGAGCTTCAGGAGTACTGGGATCAGCAGTACCACCATGTGGCATACAAGAACTACAGCACCGTTTATGCCGTTCCCTACGATATGTATGTGCCGGGCTACGACAGCGAGGGCGTTTCCGTTCTCCGTCTGTGGCAGGCAAAAGCTCCCTCCTTTGATATGAATATGTTCAATCAGGGAGAATATGCAAAGGCTCTGAGCCAGAATACCGTTGCTCAGGCTATTTCAAAGGTGCTCTACCCCAACGATAACCACCTTGAGGGCAAGAGCCTGAGATACCGTCAGCAGTATTTCATGTGCGCCGCTTCTGTGGGAGATATTGTCAACCGTCATATGTCCGTTTACGGCACTCTTGACAATCTCCACGAAAAGGTCGCTATCCACATCAACGACACTCACCCCACTCTTGCTATCCCCGAGCTTATGCGTATTCTTCTTGACGACTGCGGCTACAGCTGGGACAAGAGCTGGTATATCGTTACAAACACATTCGCATACACCAACCATACCGTTATGGCAGAGGCTCTCGAAAAGTGGGACGTTAACCTTGTCCGTCAGATAACACCGAGAATTTTCGATATCATCTGCGAGATAAACCGCCGCTACTGCGAAAAGCTTATGGAGCGCCTGGGCGACAGCAACAAGGTCACAAGAATGTCTATCGTACAGAATAATCAGATCCACATGGCTCTGCTGTGCGTATGCGCTTCCCACTGCGTAAACGGCGTTTCAAAGCTCCATTCGGAGATCATCAAGCAGGACGTATTCGCAAATGAGTACAGCTATACTCCCCATAAATTCCAGAACGTGACAAACGGTATCGCTTACAGAAGATGGCTTTTGCAGTCCAATCCCGGTCTTACAAAGCTGCTGGAGGATACTATCGGTCCTGACTTCAAGAAGAATGCGGCTGAGCTTTCCAAGTTCTCAAAGTTTGAAAGCGACAAGAAGGTGCTTGACCGCCTTGCTAAGGTAAAGCTGGAAAACAAGAAGCGTTTTGCTAAGTTTGTCAAGACAAATTACGGATTTGTCCTCAATACCGATTCCATTTTCGATGTACAGGTGAAGCGTCTGCATGAGTACAAGAGACAGAACCTTAACGCTCTGAACATTATCGCAGAGTATAACGCTCTCCTTGACGATCCCGGAATGGAGTTCAGTCCCAAGACCTATATCTTTGCGGCAAAGGCAGCTCCCGGCTATTATCTTGCGAAGCAGATAATAAAGCTCATCTGGGCGCTTTCCGAGGAGATAAGCAGGAATCCCGTCATTTCCAAAAAGCTTCAGGTATTCTTCCTTGAGGATTACAGGGTAACCCTTTCCGAGCTGCTCATGCCCGCAGCAGAGGTTTCCGAGCAGATCTCCCTTGCAGGCACTGAGGCTTCGGGTACGGGCAATATGAAGCTCATGCTCAATGGTGCGCTTACTCTGGGTACTCTTGACGGCGCAAATGTGGAGATCAAGGAGCAGGTAGGCAAGAACAATATCTTTATCTTCGGTATGACCACCGAAGAGGTGCTTGCTAAAAAGGCTCAGGGCTACCGTCCCGAGGAGTATGTGAATAATAACGAGGTTATCCGCAGGGCTCTCGACAGAATGTACAGAGGTATAAACGGCTGCACATTTGACGATGTGGCGAATACTCTTAAATATAAGGATCCGTATATGGTGCTTGCGGATTTCGATGCTTACCAGTCTGCACAGCAGTATGTTTCCGAATGCTATAAGGACAGCGCAAAGTGGAATCAGATGTCTCTCCATAATATTGCGGGTGCGGGCGTTTTCTCCGCTGACCGTGCTGTGGACGAGTACGCTAAGAATATCTGGAAGCTCACAAAATAAGAGAGCATTCTCCGCTGAAATGACAGGAATAAAATGAGGACCTGCTTCCTGTTCCGATAAGTTTAATATGTATGTAAAAATGTTCCACGTGGAAACTTTCTGCGTGGAACATTTGGCAATATTGAGTCAGATCACGGGAACGGGTTTTTTACTTTCTCATATTAATCTATTGCAATTTTTATCGTGCTGTGGTATAATAAATATGAAGAATGAGGTGCTTAGTATTGGACGGCGAAAATGAGCTTAAACTCAACGGCAGATCTAAGGACAGCGTTTTTGTTGACCTTTTCAGGGACAGACAGAATGTATACAGGCTTTACAAGGAGCTTTATCCCGAGGATACACACACCACGGCGGAGGATATAAGGGTAGGCACCTTGCAGTCGGTGCTTGTGACGGCGATCTACAACGATCTGGGATTTTTTGTAAAATGCGAGGGCGTAGACAAATATATCATTCTTGTAGAGGCACAGAGTGTATGGAACAACAATATGACACTCAGGATACTTTTCTATCTTGCCGAGACATACCGCCGTTATCTGGCGGATACGGGGCAGAGTGAGCATATGACAAAAAGGGTGCGGCTGCCCATGCCGGAGCTGTATGTTGTTTACACGGGCGACAGAAAGGACGTGCCGGAGGAGGTATCCTTCAATGAAGTGTATTTTGACGGCAAAGCCCCTGTTGATCTGAAAATCGGGATACTGAAAAATGTGGACACCACACTGTGCGGGCAGTATATCGGCTTCTGCAAGGTGTTTGACGAGCAGAGAAAAATACACAAAAACGGTGTCGGCTGTGCGGAAGAAACTATACGGATATGCATTGAAAAGGGCTATCTGAGCGAATATCTCAAAGCCCGTAAAAAGGAGGTCATAGGTATGATGTCTGAATTGTTTGATGAGAAGTACCTGCGGGAGCAGTACGACAGGGCTGTTCGTATTGAAAGCAGAGCGGAAGGTATGGCAAAGGGCATGGCAAAGGGTATGGCAAAGGGCAGAGCAGAAGGAAAGGCAGAAGGCAGAGCAGAAGGCAGGGCAGAAGGTTTGGCAAAGGGCAAGGCAGAGGGTATGGCAGAAGGCAAGGCTGATGAAAAGATCAGGACTGTTCAGCGTATGCTGTCGATCAATAAATTCAGCCTTGACGAAATAGCCGCTATTTCTGCACTGACTATTGAACAGGTCAGAAAAATTGCAGAAGATAACAAACCTGTCCGGACCTGACGAATTTATCACCATAAGGGCTTAACTGTGTGAACGGGTATGTTAAAGCCGGTAAAAAAGGAGTTCAGCGGTATGATGTCTGAATTGTTTGATGAGAAGTACCTGCGGGAGCAGTACGACAGGGCTGTTCGTATTGAAAGCAGAGCAGAAGGTATGGCAAAGGGCATGGCAAAGGGTATGGAAAAGGGCAGAGCAGAAGGTTTGGCAAAGGGCAAGGCAGAGGGTATGGCAGAGGGCAAGGCTGATGAAAAGATCAGGACTGTTCAGCGTATGCTGTCGATCAATAAATTCAGCCTTGACGAAATAGCCGCTATTTCTGCACTGACTATTGAACAGGTCAGAAAAATTGCAGAAGATAACAAGCCTGTCCGGACCTGACGAATTTATCACCATAAGGGCTTAACTGTGTGAGCGGGTATGTTAAAGCCGGTAAAAAAGGAGTTCAGCGGCGGGGGGAATCCGCAGCCGGATCGTTGGTATGAATTGCAGAAACCCTTTACACAGCGGCTCGGTAACTCTCATTTTCCATGATTCTAAATTTTCATTTAACGCCACACAAAACAAAGGTTACCGAGTTACTATTGAAATGTTCTCGCTTAATTCACCAACGAGGTGGCAGCGGGTTCCACCCGCAAATTTCTATTTAACATCACAACAAATAAAGGTTACCGAGTTACTATTGAAATGTTCTCGCTTAATTCACCAACGAGGTGGCAGCGGGTTCCACCCGCAAATTTCTATTTAACATCACAACAAATAAAGGTTACCGAGTTACTATTGAGATGTCCACGCAAAACATACCAGCGACCTGCGTGCGGGGTCACCCCGCCGACCCGCAATTATATAAAAAACGGAGTTGATAATGTGACAATTAACAGAAAGCCGGTAGGCAGAGAGGGAAACGGCTGTTTCCTTACCTCTGTTACCGATCCTAAGTTCAAGACAAATAATTTTATTATTCATTTCATCGTCCCCCTTACCCGTGAAAATGCGGCTGAAAATGCGGCTGTTTCCTTTATGATCGAGGACAGCTGTAAGGAATATCCCGACATAACCGCTTTTTCAAGACGGCTTGCTTCGCTCTACGGCGCAGGCGTGAGGACGAATGTAGGCTATTTCTGCGATAACCAGACCATAACCATAGCCGGAAATGCCATTGCCGACAGGTACGCTTTAAACGGCGAGGAGATAACCTATGACCTTGCCCGTCTGCTCTGCGGCTGTATCTTTGAGCCTGTTTCAGAGGACGGCGCTTTCCCCGAAAAGCAGTTTGCTCTGAAAAAACAGGAGCTTATTGACGATATAGACGCTGTTATCAATGACAAGAGAAGCTATTCTTTCCGTCAGGCAAGAGAGATCATTTACCGTGATGAGCCCTCCGGTATTCCCGTAAAGGGCGAAAAAGCCGATGCTGCCGCTCTTGATTCACGGCGGGTGTTTGACGCCTACAAACGTATACTTGAAACTGCAAGAGTTGAGATATGCTTTGTGGGAGAGGAACTTCCCGAAAAATGCGTATCACTGCTTACCGAAAAATTTGACGGGATAAGGCGTGAAAATGTCTATACCCCTGAAAATTTCCCCTCCCCGGTGAAAGAAAAAACCGAGTATGTGACCGAACGGCTTGATGTGGTGCAAAGCAAAATGATAATGGCGTTCAAGTACGGCGAAAATAGTGTTCCGCCCGAGGTTCTGACACTGTTTGTGCAGCTTTTCGGGGCAACTCCCTTTTCCATGCTCTTTAAAAATGTGCGTGAAAAGCTTTCACTTTGCTACTACTGCTCTGCTACCGCTAACCGTGAAAAGAAAGCTGTTTTTGTTGAAAGCGGGGTTGAAAGCGCAAATATAGACGCTGCAAGAGAGGAGATACTCCGTCAGCTTGACGCAGTTTCAAAGGGCGAATTTCCCGATGAGCTTTTGGAGCAGACAAGACTTTATGCGGTTTGCGCCCTTAAAGGGATAGGCGATTCTCCCCGTTCCGCTGCCGACTGGTACTTTGACCGCTGCCTTACAGATGAACCGCTGCTTTCTCCCGAGGAGTATATAAGCCGTATACAGGCAGTCACAAAGGAGCAGATATGTGCGCTGGCAAAGTGCCTGACGCTTGATACGGTTTACGTTCTCACGGGAAAGGAGGCGCAGTGATGACAAGAGAAATTATCAGAAATGACCGTGTGGGTGAGGAGTATGTGCGTATCCTCCATGACAGCGGTCTTGAAATACTCATACGCCCTACACCCGGCTTTTCTACCAAACACGTGCTTTTCGGAACCCGCTACGGTTCGGTGAATACTACCTTTAAAACTAAGGACGATGAGGATTATATCACCGTCCCCAACGGCATTGCTCATTATCTGGAGCATAAGCTGTTTGAAAATGAGGATACAGATGTTTTTGACCTTTACGCAAGGACGGGAGCGGCAGGAAATGCCTACACCTCCTTTGACAGGACCTGTTATCTCTTTTCCTGCACCGATAACTTTATCCCCTCTCTGCGCATATTGCTGGATTTTGTGCAGAAGCCCTATTTTACCGAGGAAACTGTCCGCAAGGAGCAGGGCATTATCGGGCAGGAAATAAAAATGTATGACGATGACCCCAACTGGCGGGTTATGTTCGGTATGCTGGAGGGGATCTATCATAAAAATCCCGTGAAAATTGATATTGCAGGCACTGTGGAAAGCATTGCCCGGATAAATGCCGATCTGCTGTACCGCTGCTATAATACCTTCTACAACCTCCATAATATGGTGCTTGCCATTGCAGGAGATGTGGACGAAAAGGAAATTTTAGCCGTTTGCGATGAAATGCTCATTCCCTCGGAAAATAAGGAGCTTTCGGTCATTGTACCCGATGAACCCGATGAGGTAGCCGTTCCCTATGCCGAACAGTATATGGAAGTGGCTGTTCCTATGTTTAATCTGGGATACAAAAGCTCCCCCGTTAAAAAAGAGGATCAGGTAAGGTGTGAGGTTCTTTGCAATCTTGTGCTTTCACTTATCTGTGATGAAACTTCTCCCTTTTATAAGCGGCTTTATGATGAGGGGCTTATTAATTCTACGTTTGCCTATGAAACATTTTCGGGTGAGGGATTTTTTGTTCCCATTATGGGCGGAGAATCAAGAGAACCGAAAAAGGTCGCTGCACTTATCAATGCAGAGATCGAAAGATGCAAGGCGGAGGGCCTTGACAGGGAACGCTTTGAGACCATGAAAAAGGCATATTACGGCTCACTGATACGCATTTTTACAGGTCCTGAGTCCATTGCCTCCAACCTTGTAAATGCAGGGCTTCGCGGTACGGGGGACGCTTTCAGCTTTATTGAGGAGGTCGCACACGCCGGAGTGGACGATGCGGAAAAGTTCTTAAAAGAACGCTTTGATACCTCAAACTGCGCTATGTTTGTAGTCCTCCCCCGTGATGACGACAAGGAGGAATGAGCATGGAGGTCAGCAGACTTCTTCCGGATACAGTACAGTTTCCCGGGTTCGGTTTCAGCTTTAATGTTGACAGTGAGGCGTTTGTTATTTTCGGTCTTTCCATAAAATGGTACGGGATAATGATCGCTCTGGGTATGCTCCTTGCGATGATCTACGGCTACAGCCGCACAAGGGAGTTCGGTATTGATCAGAACAGGGTAACAGATGTGGTTTTTGCAGGCGTTATCGGCGCTGTAATAGGCGCAAGACTCTATTATGTGGCGTTTCATGCTGATGAGTATAAGTCATTCGGAGAGATAATCGCCATAAGAGACGGGGGACTTGCGGTTTACGGCGGAATTATAGGTGCGCTGATATGCGGCTCTATTGCCGCAAAAATACGGAAGCTGCGTATGCTTCCCGTCCTCGATATCGCTTCGCCCGGTCTTTTTATCGGGCAGTGTCTGGGCAGGTGGGGGAATTTCTTCAATCAGGAGGCGTTCGGAACGAATACCTCTCTGCCATGGGGCATGACGGGCGGCAGAATACAAAGCTATCTAAAGGCGCATCAGTCGGAGCTTGCCGCTAAGGGTATTGAGGTCGATCCGTTTAAAACTGTACACCCCTGTTTTCTCTATGAATCGGTCTGGTGTCTGTGCGGTTTTCTTATACTCCACTTCTTCTATAAAAAAAGAAAGTATGACGGCGAAATGTTCTGTATCTATGCGGCATGGTACGGGCTGGGCAGATTCTTTATAGAGGGACTGCGGACTGACAGTCTTTATATAGGCGGCGTGAGAGTTTCACAGGCTCTCGCTCTTGTAAGCGCACTGACGGCTGTCCTTATCCTCATTATCATGAGAATAAAAGCAAAGAAAGCAGGGTTTGTGCTTTACAGGGATACGGAGGAATCAAAGGCTGCTATTCTTGCCGAGGAAGAGGCGGAAAAAGCCGAAAAGGAACACAAAAAGGTGAAAAAAGGCGATGTTGAGCTGACGGAGGATCAGCGGATTATTGCCGATGATGATAACGATAACGACTAACAAGGAGGATAAACAATATGGCAAAAATCATTGACGGAAAGGCTGTTTCCGCACGGGTAAGGGCGCAGGTAAAGGAGGAAGCGGCAGAGCTTAAAGCAAACGGGATATCTGTAGGACTGGCTGTCGTCATTGTAGGGGACGATCCCGCTTCACGGGTATATGTGAACAACAAGAAAAAAGCCTGTGCGGAGGTGGGTTTTGAGTCCTACGAGTATGCACTGCCCGCAGAAACAACCGAAGAAGAACTGCTAACACTTGTGGAAAAGCTCAATAACGATGAAAAGGTAAACGGCATACTTGTACAGCTCCCCCTGCCTGCACATTTAAACGAAACAAAGGTAATAAATGCCATAAGACCCGATAAGGACGTTGACGCATTTCACCCCGAAAATGTGGGTCACATTATGATAGGAGATTTCAGCTTCCTGCCCTGTACGCCTGCGGGAGTAATGGAGCTTATTGCAGATACGGGCGTGGACGTGTGCGGCAAAAGCTGCGTTGTAATAGGCAGGAGCAATATTGTGGGAAAACCTATGGCGATGCTGCTGCTCCATAAAAACGGCACTGTCACCATGACGCATTCACGTACCCGAAACTTAAAGGAAATATGCGCATCTGCGGATATACTTGTGGCAGCGGTGGGAAAGGCTAAATTTGTTACGGCGGATATGGTAAAAGAGGGCGCAGTAGTCATTGATGTGGGTATGAACCGCAACGAAGAGGGCAAGCTGTGCGGAGATGTGGATTTTGAGAGCGTAAAGGAAAAGGCGGGGGCGATAACGCCTGTACCCGGGGGCGTAGGTCCTATGACAATAGCAATGCTGATGAGGAATACGCTTACGGCGGCAAAAAGACAGCGACAGCAGACAAAATAAAAAGTCTGAGCAAAATAAACACAAGCAAAGTCATGAGCAGAGGCACAAAAAGAAAAGTCTAAGCAAAACAAACACAAGGTAAAGTTTTCGCCAGCCTTTTTTCAAAAGGCTGCGGGGTCGAGGGGCGGAGCCCTCGTGGGGTTCGGGGTGAAACCCCGACAAAGGAGCGACAAAACCAACAAATCACTACAATCAAGCATGGGAGCAGATAATGGGGGGAGGGATAACCGCCGCACGGAAAAACACGGGGAGCGTTTGACCTACAAATTAATATAGTATAAACGGTGGAGCTAAAGTCTGCGGCGGTTATCTTGCTGACATAAACAAGTCTGCACGGCGCATCAGCGCCATAAAAAACGGGGAGCGGCAAAATTAAATTTTCAGATAAACATATCTGCATTTTTAAAACCCATTTCCCGTGAAAATATGAGAATTGATTCTCCTATTAAAATTTATTCGGCAGAGAAAGAGTGCGACGGTTATCCCGTCCGATAATAGCGTTTGCATATTTCAGAGTCGGGGCAGATTTCGTCCTGCCGAAAAATATGAGCAGCGAATCCCCTATATAAAATTTTATCATTGGAGGAAAAGTGCGGCAGTTATACTCAAAATCAAAATAACTCCCATTATCCCAAAACACAACATCATAAAAATTCCCGCAGACACTTTTCAATGCCTGCGGGAATTGCTATTATAATTTACTGAAATTATTCTGCCGCTTGTACGGGTGAAGTCTCCTCCTCATATGTACTCTCATCGTAGGAAGTCTCCTCCGTGTCCTCTGTCATGGTGCTTTCCTCATCTGTATCTGAGGACGTTTCGTCGGACGTTTCGTCAGACGTTCCGTCCTCCTCTGTACTGCTTATAAAACCTGTTATCATGTCCTTTACCGATTCAATGGTGCTAAAAATAGGATAATCAATGGAAAAATATGTGTAGCTCCAGCCTGCATCGGCTATGTTATATACAACTTGTCCGTCTACCTCCGAAAGTGAATCCATTTCGTCAAAATATACCTCTCCGTCAATTATCAGCTTGCTCCCGCTCCATTCACAATCAAATTCAATGGGCTTGTTTGCCTGACGAACGAGTTTCTTAATAGTAGTATCCAGCTTTAAAAATTTTGCGTCCACATCAAGAGTGTTCGGCTGTACGTATACCTGCATTTTTCCGTCCGATTTGTTCTGAACGTCAAGCACATAGTAGCGGAATGCCCCCGAGGGCGATACTCCCTTTTCAATAAGCGTATCGGTCGTGGTGGGGCGCAGTACGTTCATTACCATGAAAAAAACTATGCCGCCCAGTATATACATTAACAGAAAAATTGTCCCCAGAATTGTCTTTGCCGTTTCGTTCATGTGACAGCAGAAAAATCCGAACAGCGTTACCACTATACCCGGCAGCAGCAAGGGCCAGTTTCCCCAGTCCAACAGCAAAAGAGGAAAGAACAGCACCATGTTTACCATGCCGAACAGACAGGTAAAGGGCGATCTCCTTGTGTAAAAAAACAACAGACATATGATAAGCGAAAAGATCGTTCCGTATTTGGCAAATTCCTGACGGTTTGAATATTCAATATCATAAAAAAATACAATGTAGTCAAAATAGGCAAGGACTACTGAATATGCTACCCCTAACAGACTGACTACCATTCTGAACCACTTGTTTGTTACAACTTTCATAAAACCATTCATTTTACGGTTGACCTCCATATTTATATTCAGCCTATTATATTGTAATACATTTTTTCCCGCTTGTCAAGCTAAAATACAGAACATACACGGTTTTTTAACCGTTTCTTGAGATTATGTAAAGCTCATTGCTGTCATTTTCCTTACAGGTGCATATGTAGTTTTCTGTGGCAAATGCCCTGTATGATTCGGGTACCTGCATGGTGAAAAATATCTCTGCTGTTTCTGTGTCAAAAAGCATAATCTCATATGTATCTGTATTGATGTCAACTTTAAGCGCACCTAAAAATCCGCAGTCATCGGGGGCAAATGAAACGTAGTACCCCGAAAAATCTTCGGGTGACGGCATATCGGCAAATACACTTGTTTCTCCCGTGTCAAGATCGGTAACATAAAAATGCCGTCCGTATCCCCCATATACATATTCCTCGGAGAAAAGCCTGTTTCCCTTTACCGCAAGGGGAAGCAGCTTTTCTTCGGTAAGATCATGAGCCGCTTTTTCGGTCATGTCATAGATACCAAGTCCATAGGAAGTTTCATTACCCATTTTATAAAAGATGAAACGGTGGTCGTCAATGGGCAGTTTATAGAGATAGGTTATGCTGTGTATGCCGTATTCATCGCCCTCTTCATCATATCGGGGGATATATACCTCGCCCGTTTCAAGGTTTGTAAGACCCGCGCTCCCCGTGCCTATGGCGATATCTCCGAAAAGTGCGGGATAGTCCCATGTGGGGTCAATATCTGTGTTTACCCTCCGGCAGCTGCCGTCCGGATAGAAAAGATAAAGCGCAGACCTGTCCCCCGTCACCTTAAGACAAGGATTCAGCCGTCCAAGCCCCATATCCGTTTCCCCCTCATTGAGCTCAATGCGGTTTATCACCTGTCTTGTGTCAATGTTTATGACCTGTGTGTATTCGCTGCTGCCGTTCCCGTAAAGGACGGCTATATTATCATTTCCGCAGAAAACAAGCTCCTTTGCCGTGCTGCCCTCATCGGCAAATATATTAAGGTCAAGGGTTTCATACTTATCTGCTGATTCTGCAAATGTTTCCAAAGCTGTAACGGTTGTTGTTTCCTCATCTTCCGTGACGAGCTCCTCAACCGCTGTTTCGGCGGTGTCTGTGGGAGCTATTTCTGTATAAGCATCGGTGGGCTCTGTGGGAACGCTGTCGGGCATGGGTTCCTCCTTGCCGCCGCAGCCTGTCAGCAGTGCAATGCACATCAGAATACTAATGATACTACGGTTTATTTTCATGAAATTTACCTCCGTAATGGTTTTGCGTTCCACGTGGAACATATATTATCCGTATAATTTATATTAAATATTACTATAAGTATTTTTAGATTCACATATCCTTGTCGGGAAGTCTTATCATATAAAGCATACAATCATCATAATTCATTGCACAAATGTAGTTATCAGAAGCAAAAGCCGTTTCCGAAAAAGGTATGGAAGTGCTGAAAAAGTTCTGACCGCTGTCGGTGTCCACAAGCGTAATACGGCTGTTTTCGGCATTATCCCCATGAAGTATACCAATGAAAGCACCGTCTGCGGGGGCGAATATATAATTGCCGGCAGCCGTATCCGCAGGAGCGGGAATGTCCCAGAAAATCACATTTTCCCCCGTTTCAATGTCGGCAGCATAAATGTGACGGCTGTCCGTATCAGCCGTACCCTGCGAAAAGACCCTGTTCCCTTTGGCGGTAATGGGGAAAAACATTCCCTCGGTGATAAGCCTGTCCGTGCGTGAGGAGAGATCATAAATGCCGAATCCGCAGTTTGCGGCATCGCCCGAGAAGTCCGTTTTGGTGTATATAAAACGGTTATCGTCAAAGGCAAAGGCGGCGTTATAGGTCACGTTCTCATCATCATAAGCGGGAATATATATCTCCCCCGTCTGTGCATCGGTAAGACCGCCGTCCCGTGAGGTGATGATCGTATTTCCCACAAGCATGGGAAAATCGGGTATAGGCACAGCCGGCGAAAAAAACTGCCTGAAGCTGCCGTCAGGGTAGAAAAAGCAGATGCGGGAGTCGGCGGATTCAGTGAACAGATACTTGTCTCCGCTGTATTCCTCGGGGGAGTGTTCATTGAGCTTTGCAATTTTCAGACAGGGCAGACGGGGGTGGAGCGTCATATAATTTTCGTCATCTGAAAGCTCAATGCGGTTTATGATTTTCTGCTCATCAATATTTATAACAGCGGCATAGCTTGCATTATCGCCGATGAACAGGGCGATAACATTATCATTTCCGCAATAGGAAACGGTACGGGCGGAAAAGCCGCTGTCGGCAAAGGTGCCGATATTCAAAGTGGTGATCGGGGGAGTATCATCGGTGATCTCTTGGATCTGAGGGGTTTCGGTCATGGTAGCGGGAGGGTGAGTGACTACGGGGGAGGAGGAGTCACGGCGGCAGGAGGAGAGGGAGAGGGCGAGAACAGCAAGAACAGCAAGGGAAAATATTTTTTTAAACAAACGGGTTACCGCCTTTCAGAAAAATCTAAGCAGAATAAACGCAAAACAAAGTCAAGGGTAAGGACGCAAAAAAGAAAAATCTAAGCAAAACAAACACAAGGTAAAGTTTTCGCCAGCCTTTTTTCAAAAGGCTGCGGGTCAAGGGCAGCGCCCTTGCGGGGTCGAGGGGCGGAGCCCTCGTGGGGTTTGGGGTGAAACCCCAGTAGTGGAGCGACTGAGCTTACAAATCTCAATAATCAAGCATGGGAGCAGATAAAACGGGGGGAGCGATAACCGCCGCAAGAAAAACGCAGGGAGTGCGTAACTCACAAATTTACAATAAATAATCGGGGGAGGAAAAAAATGCGGCGGTTATCTGCTGACGTAAACAAGTCTGCACGGCACATTAGTGCCATAGAAAGCGGGGGAAATCAAAATTAACTATCCCGACAAGCAAGTCTGCACTTTATAACCGATTCACCGATTCCGATTCACCGATTCAGAAATAAAGGGCAGTGCAGTAAAAGCCGGAGGGCGAGCAGAACGCGTCCGGAAAAACAGGTTTGCATGGTACAAACCAAATTTTTTGTATAAAAATAAATATATCTATAAAATCAAATTGAGAAAATTTGACCCTATGAAAAAAGGCTGTAAAAATTCTGCACACTTAAACGCTCAGATTTCATATTTATGACTGCTTTTTTACCCGAAGCATTGGCAGGAGGTTTTATGAGTGCAGACTCGTTTATCGGAAGGGTTTGTTTTGCTGCTCCCCGCTTTTTATGGCGCTGATGCGCCGTGCAGACTTCTTTACGTCAGCAGATAACCGCCGCAGCTTTAAACTCCCCCGTTTGTATAGTATAAATTTTATGTCATGCTCTCCCCGTGTTTTTTCTTGCGGCGGTTATCGCTCCCCCGGTTTATCTGCTCCCATGCTTGATTGTGGGGATTTGTTTGTTGTGCTTCCCCTTTGCTGGGGTTTCACCCCAGACCCCACGAGGGCTCCGCCCCTCGACCCCGCAAGGGCGCTGCCCTTGACCCGCAGCCTTTTGCAAAAGGCCGGCGAAAACTTTACCTTGTGTTTGTTTTGATTTGATTTCTTTTTTTGTGCCTCTGCCTTTGTTTTTTACTTTGTTTTGTGCTTGCTTTGGCTTTTTTTGCGTGTCCCTCCCCATTATAATACTACTTTTCTGCCCCAAAATCAACAACAAAGCGGAATCAATAGGGTTACAATGCGGTAAACTTTTTGCCCCCTCTATCCCCGCTTTTTGTCATTTTTTCCGCCTTTTTCACTATTTTTGTATTTTCATGCGTTAAAATTTGTATAAACATTACAAGAAGATGATTATTTTTTTGAAATTTATGTACAAAATGATGTTTGCCTATTGCAATTTTTGTTCAAATAAGATATAATATATGTAGCGTTTGCAGTCCGTTCTTGTGTATTCTGACAGACTGTAAATAAAAATGAACGGTTAAGGAGCGGTTACAAATGAAAGAATATCAGGCGGCGGACATCAGAAATATTGCTATCGCAGGTCACAGCGGCTCGGGTAAAACTACCCTTGCGGAGGCTCTTATATATAAAGCCGGTGCTTCGGACAGATTGGGTAAAACTGCCGAGGGTACTACTGTATGCGATTATGACCCCGAGGAAATAAAGAGAAAGGCGTCACTGGGTACTTCTCTTGCCGCTATCGAATATAACGGACTTAAACTCAATCTCATGGACGCTCCCGGACTTTTTGATTTTGAGGGAGATATGAAAGAGGCTGTTTATGCGGCTGATACGGTGCTTATTACGGTTTCAGGCAAGTCGGGCGTGCGTGTGGGTACGGAAAAGGCTTACAAGGCGGCTAAAAAAGCAGGCAAGGCGGCTATTTTTGCAGTTACAAAGGTTGACGATCCCGATGCTAATTTCTATAATGTTCTTACCGATCTTAAAACGGTATTCGGTCCTACCGTCTGCCCTGTGATCGTTCCCGTGATAAAGGACAGGAAAGTAGTTTCATATGTAAATCTTATCGAGATGAAGTGCTACACCTATGATGAAAAGGGCAATGTCAAGGAAACCGAAATGCCCACCGCCGAGGTTTCCGAGAAAATGGAATACCGCATGGACGGTCTTATCGCCGCTTTCTCCGAGGCTGTTGCGGAGACGGACGATGAGCTTATGGAGAAGTTTTTCGAGGGCGAGCCTTTTACACAAAAGGAGCTTGTAAAGGGACTTCATGACGGAATGAATATGGGCGTTATCACACCTGTTATATGCTGTTCGGACGTGACTATGGGCGGTATTGATATGCTCCTCAAGGAGATCTGTCTGCTCATGCCCTCCCCTGTTGATGTGAAGCCCGCTGTGGCTTACAAGGGCGATGATATTATCGAGGTAAAGTGTGATGCGGGGGCGGCAACAAATGCATTTGTGTTCAAGACCGTTGCCGATCCCTTTGTTGGAAAAATGAGCTTTATCAGGGTAATGAGCGGTGTCCTCAGACCAAATACCGAGTATACAAATGCTACCACGGGCGCGCCGGAGAAGTTAGGCAGACTTTACACCCTCTGCGGCAAGAAGCAGACGGAAATAAGCGCAGCAAATGCGGGAGATATCTGCGTTGCCGTGAAGATAGGCGCGGCTACCAACGACACTCTCTGCGGCGGCGAGGTCATGGCGTTTGAGAAGATAGAGTTTCCCCGTCCTTGTTACAGTATGGCTATTAAAGCCAAGGCACAGGGCGATGAAAGCAAGATAAGCGGAGCGATTGCAAGGCTTTGCGAGGAGGATCCTACCCTTTCATTTGCTCAGAATACCGAAACGGGCGATCTTGTGCTCACGGGACTGGGCGAGCAGCATCTTGAAGTTGCAGTTTCCAAACTGAAAAGCAAGTTCGGCACAGATGTTGACCTTGTTCCCGTAAAGATAGCGTACAGAGAAACTATCCGAAAAAAGGTAAAGGCGGAGGGCAAGCACAAGAAGCAGTCGGGCGGACACGGACAGTACGGTCATGTATGGATCGAGTTTGAGCCTTGTATTTCGGAAGAGTTGGTATTTGAGGAGAAGGTATTCGGCGGTGCAGTTCCCAAAAATTACTTCCCTGCCGTTGAAAAGGGGTTGCAGGACTGCATGAAAAAGGGCGTGCTGGCAGGCTGTCCTGTAACGGGCGTAAAGGCTATACTGACAGACGGCTCTTATCACCCCGTAGACAGCTCGGAAATGGCATTCAAGACCGCTGCGGCTCTTGCATTCAAGGAGGGCATGAAGAACGCCGATCCTACCATACTTGAACCTATAGGCACGTTAAAGGTGCTTATCCCCAATGACAACACAGGCGATGTTATGGGCGATCTCAACAAGCGCAGGGGCAGAGTGCTGGGCATGGATCCCGCCGAGGAAAAGGGCATGACCCTTATCACTGCGGAAGTTCCCGAAAGAGAGATGCAGACATTTACCACTCAGCTTCGTCAGATCACACGCGGCAGGGGCAGCTTTGAGTTTGACTTTGTAAGATATGAGCAGCTTCCTGCAAATCTGGTAGCCGAGGTTATCGTAAGTCTGAACAGCAGCGACTGATAATAAATTATAAGCGTTTATTCAAAAAATAGCTATTGACATTAAGATCTTTTTGTAATAAAATATAATAAGAGTATGTCGTATTCCGGCACATTAATATAACAACAAGAGAGTTCGGAGGTCAAAATGAAAAAATTATTATCTGTAATACTTGCGGCGGCTTGCACTCTTGCCATGAGCAGTACTGTGCTTGCCGATGAAGCGCCCGCCGGGGGAGCTGCTGAAAAAAAGGAAGCCGCTACCTTTACTTTTGATACCGATGCCTGCTACAGCTATATCCATACCTTCGGAAACGCATCGGATACAAATCTTACCTACAGCCTTTCCGATTCGGGAGCTGTTTCGGGCAGATGCCTGAAGCTGGAGGAGGATTTTGCTTCGGATATCGGCAATCAGTACGGCGGCATATATTTTCTTGCATCGGATTTCGGCATTGACAGCTTTGCGGGCTATACAATGACCGTTAACCTGAAAACCAATTCCAAGGTGTCAAAGGCAACAGATTCTTTGCTTGTATTTACCGATGGAGCGCAGTGGGTATCAACAGGCGTTTCCACCACCGGTGATACGGGCAAATGGGTAAAGGCGTCGGTATCTGTGCCGATGGACAGTGCAAATTCAAAGTTAGGTATATCGATTCCCATTACCGAGGCTTTTTCGGGCGAGGTAATGTATCTTGATGAAATAGTTATCACCGACAGCTACGGCAATCAGATAGCAAATGTAGGCGATCTGGATACATCTCTTGCGGAGGCGCCCGGCACATTCTCATCGGTAATGACAACTATTGTTTTTATCCTGCTCATTCTTGTTGTTGTGGGCGGTGTGGCGTTTATTGTACTAAAGGTAACACGGCGCTACAGATAAAATTACATATTGCAATTTAAGGGCTGCTCCGTTATGAAGCAGCCCTTTTTGTTACAGAGCGGGCGGGGTGACCCCGCTTGCACCTCGTTAGTTTATTTTGCAAAGATACTTCAGATAGTAACTCGGTAACTTTTATTTGTTGTGATTTTTGATGATATTTTTTTAGCGTTGGAGAGTTTTGCTTAAATATTTCAGACAGCAGCCCGGTACCTTTCGTTTTGCGTTTGACCGCATCTGCCTCGCCGGTAAATTAAGCATGAAAATATAAATAGTAACCCTGTAGCTTTTATTTGGCGGTTAATGACCTCTAAATCAGTGGGTTGAACCCGCTTGCAGGTCGTTGGTATGTTTTGTGTGAACATCTCAATAGTAACTCGGTAACCTTTATTTGACGGTGATTGCCCGCAAAATAATAAGTCAAAGGGCGTAGAGTAATGTACTGATTAGCAGGTATGCACATCTATCCTCTATCTTCTAACTTCTATCCTCTAAATTGGAATTTGAAGGCTGAGCCTTCACCCGGGTCGTTAGTATGTTTTGCGTTAACATCTCAATAGTAACTCGGTAACCTTTATTTGACGGTGATTGCCCGCAAAATAATAAGTCAAAGGGCGGAGAGTAATGTACTGATTAGCAGGTATGTACATCTATCTTCTAACTTCTAACTTCTAACTTCTATCCTCTAAATTGGAATTTAGAATTATAATCAAATAAAAGTTACCGTGTCACTGTATAAAGGTTTTCCGCAAATCATACTAACGACCCGGCAGCGGGTTCCGCCCGCATCTGAAATATTTTCAATTAATTTACCAAAAAAGTGACTGCGGTCACACGCTAAATAAAAGGTACCGGGTATCTATCTAAAAAATTTATGCTAAATTCTCCAACGCTAAAAAATATCATCAAACATTACACTAAACTAAAGTTACCGAGTTACTATTGAAATGTTCACACATTACTTACTAACGACCCGGCTGCGGGTTCCACCCGCCCGCCTGCAAAATGTTCATATTTTCAGAACAGGCTTTGAAGCAGCCCTTATTTCAAGAGAACCGTCCTCTGCGCTGAAAAAAATCGTCCTGCCGTAATCCTTTCCCGTATCCTCCGCGATAATGGGGATCTCATAAGCGGCAAGCACCCTGCGCACCGCTTCAACATTCCTTTCGCCAATGTTGAAAACCGAGGAATTAAAGCTGAACATTTTCGCCCCGCCCGCAATTTTTGCGGTAAGTGCGTGCTTTCTCGCCCCCGCAGCACACATAAGACGTATAAGCTCCGTTATCCCCGTATCCGCAAAGCGATATTCTGCCGCAACCCCCGAAGAACCGCTTTTCGCCCCTCCTGCGGCTGCCTCCTTACTCCACGGCAGCATAATATGAGCAAGTCCTGCGATCCTCCTGTCGGCATCGTAAAGACAGATCCCTACACATGAACCGAGGGCATAGGTAACAAGCCTTTCGGGAGCCTTAGCTATATTCAGATCGGCAATGCCTACTGTTATCATGGTAATTTATGACCTCCGCTCCGACTGAGCCGTCGGATTTTTTGGCAGCAGACGTTTCTTTTTTTTGCTGCCTCTTTTCCGATCAGGTTCCGACCCCAAGCTGTGTGAATATCCTTTCAAGAGACCCAAGCTCGGGAATAAGTATCATATTGCTTTTTATGCCCGCACTTCCCAGTCTGAATCTGTCATCAATAAACAGCACACGGCTGCCGCGGGCAGCAAATTCCACCGCAGGCACGGACAATATCGCCCCCGCCATATCCGCATTGATCGTGGGAACAGAAATATTTGCGGTAAGCCCCGTAAGCGCCGAAAGCGCATTCACATATGACCCCGCAAGGATATTCCCTACCTCCCCCACAAATGATAGCTCCATTTCATCAAGAGCGGTTATGCTTTCTGGCTTTTTTCCCAGAACTGCTTCTATCATCTCCGAGGCAAAGCTCTCCTCCAGCGCATAGAGGAGCATACCGTTCACCTCTCCGCCAAGCTCAATAAGAATACCCAGTATAAGATTTTCAGGACCGCCCAGATACTCCACAGTTTCGTTAAGATCCAGCAGCCGCACATCGGGAACGTCCATGTCAACGGGCTTTCCCAGCATCTGCGAAAGAGCCGTAGCAGCGTTGCCATGACCTATATTTCCGATCTCACGCAGCACATCAAGCATAACATCATCAAGCTGTTCTATACTTTCAAGAGACATATTTACACTCCTTTATGCATCAGGACAGCGCATTCTTCACTGCCGCAACGATCCTTTCAGCTTTAAATGGCTTGACAATAAAATCCAGAGCGCCCAGCTTTATAGCTTCAAGCACCATAGTTTCCTGACCCATAGCCGAACACATTATCACCCTTGCGTACGGGTCGGCTCTTTTTATCTCCCTGAGAGCGTCAATGCCCGATTTATTGGGCATAGTGATATCCATGACGACAAGATCGGGTTTTTCCTTCAGGTACAGATCATAGGCGATCTCCCCGTCTGAGGCTTCTATAATACGGCTGAAGCCGTTTTTGTTAAGTGTCTCCCGTATAAGGCGGCGCATAAAAGCGGCATCGTCCACGAGCATGATTTTTTTATCCATAAAGATTCTCTCCTTTTTGGTTCGGATAAAGCTCTTTTCACAATTATAACATACTTTTGTTTATTTTTCTATAGGTTCATAATTTTTTTACAAATGCGGACGAATTTTATGGGTGCAGCACAAAAAAGCACAGGGCAAAGCCAAAAATAAGGGTGCAAAAAAGAAAATCTAAGCAAAACAAACACAAGGTAAAGTTTTCGCCGGTCGTAAGACCACATGCCTTTCTTTCAAAAGGCTGCGGGTCAAGGGCAGAGCCCTTGCGGGGTCGAGGGGCGGAGCCCTCGCAGGGTTCGGGGTGGAACCCCGACAAAGGAGCAGCATAACAAACAAATCTCAACAATCAAGCATGGGAGCGGATAACGGGGGGAGGGATAACCGCCGCAAAGAAAAACACGGGGAGAGCCTGTCCTACAAATTTATATAAGTATATACGGGGGTGGAAAATCTGCGGCGGTTATCTTGCTGACATAAAGAGGTCTGCACGGCACATTAGTGCCATAGAAGCGGGGAGAAGCAAAATACACTACTCAAATATTCAAATCTGCACTTGCAGGTTCCGCCCGCCTGCCTGCATATAACAAAAATTATACAGTATATCTTAAATAATATTCTCCCTTATGCACAAGAAAAGATGAACAAAGTAGGATAATATGTAAAAAAACTTTCCAAGCCCTTGACTTTTCCGGGAAAGGGTGTATAATAGAATAAGCCGATGTTTGTCGGAGAATTTTCTATCAGGGAAATAATATGCATTTCTAAATGTATAAATGCATAAATAAAATACTGCGGAGGTACTGAAAAATGACTATCAATAAGGATAAGATCAAAAAGGTTGTGCTGGCATATTCGGGCGGTCTGGATACGTCCATAATTATCCCGTGGCTCAAAGAAAATTACAATAACTGCGAGGTTATCGCCGTTTCTGCCGATGTGGGTCAGGGTACAGAGCTTGACGGTCTGGAGGAAAAGGCTAAAAAGACAGGCGCTTCAAAGCTCTATATCGAGGATCTGAAAGAGGAGTTTATTCAGGATTATGTTTATCCCACCGTTCAGGCAGGTGCCATTTACGAGGGCAAATATCTGCTGGGTACATCATTTGCCCGTCCCATAATCGCTAAAAGAATTGCCGAAATCGCTCTCAAAGAGGGCGCAGACGCTATCTGCCACGGCTGCACAGGCAAGGGCAACGATCAGGTGAGATTTGAACTCGCTATCAAGACTTTCGCTCCCGATATGGCTATTATCGCTCCATGGAGAGAATGGGATATCAAGTCCCGTGATGAGGAGATCGACTACGCTGAGGCGCATAATATTCCTTTGCGTATAACAAGAGAAACTAATTACTCTAAGGATAAAAATATCTGGCATCTTTCCCATGAGGGTCTTGATCTGGAAGATCCCGCAAATGAGCCTCAATACAATAAAGAGGGATTTCTGGAGCTGGGCGTTTCCCCCGAAAAAGCTCCCGACAAGCCCACATATGTCACCATTCACTTTGAAAAGGGCATTCCCACAGCCGTTGACGGCAAGGAAATGAACGGCGTAGAGCTTGTAAGCACACTTAACAAGCTGGGCGGCGAAAACGGAATAGGTCTTGCGGATATCGTGGAGAATCGTCTTGTGGGCATGAAGTCAAGAGGCGTTTACGAAACTCCGGGCGGCACTATCCTCTACAGGGCGCATGAGGCTCTTGAAACTCTTTGCCTTGACAAGGAAACAATGCGCATAAAGACCTATTTGTCGGTTAAATTTGCCGATGTGGTATACAACGGTCAGTGGTTCACTCCCCTGAGAGAGGCTATGTCTGCATTTGTCACCGAAACACAGAAAACCGTTACGGGCGATGTAAAGCTCAAACTCTACAAGGGCAATGTTATCAATGCGGGCATAACTTCTCCCTACACTCTTTATGATGAAGAAGTGGCAACCTTTGATGAGGATCACGTTTACGATCAGTCTGATGCAGGCGGATTTATCAATATCTTCGGTCTGCCCTCTCATGTAAAGGCAAAGCTCGATCAGAAGAGAGGAAAGTAATTTAGAGGATAGAGGTCAGAGGATAGAGGATAGATGTGCATACCTGTCAGACAGCACATTGTCCTCTGTCATCTGACTTACGATTCAGCGGTCACGGGCGGGGCGGAGTGACCCCGCAGCCGGGTTCGGCGGGTGGAACCCGCAGCCGGGTCGTTGGGCGGGGTGACCCCGCAGGCAGGTCGTTAGTGTGTTTTGTAATGATATTTCAAATAGTAACTCGGTAACGTTTATTTTCTGTGGTATTTAATGATAATTTTTTAGCGTTGGAGAATTTTGCATAAATTTTTCAGATAGCAGCCCGGTACCTTTTATTTAGTGTGTGACCGCTGCAGCTTTTTTGGTAAATTTAAGTGTAGATATTTCAGATATGCACGGTAATTTATATTTGCTTATAATTCTAAATTAAAATTTTTTAGTATCACAACAAAAAAAGTTACCGAGTTACTATTGTTATGTTCACGCAAAACACACCAACGACCTGCGTGCGGCGTCACGCCGCCAAATTCAGATTTAACACCACGGAAAATAAAGGTTACCGAGTTACTATTGTTATGTTCACGCAAAACACACCAACGACCTGCGTGCGGCGTCACGCCGCCAAATTCAGATTTAACACCACGGAAAATAAAGGTTACCGAGTTACTATTGTTATGTTCACGCAAAACATACCAACGACCCGGCTGCGGGTTCTACCCGCCGCCCGCCGCAAGGCAATTGCTTTTTTGGAAGTCTCATTTTTGCTTGTGCTTTTTCGGAGACTTCCGTAAATAAAACAGCCTTTTTTTCAGATAATAAAAATAAAACAAAAGACGGAGATGAGCAAATGAAAAAAGCCCCCGGGATTTTAATATGCGCCCTGTCTGTGCTTGTGTGCATGGTTATTTTTTCCTCCTGTACAAAGGAAAAGACCGATTATGAGGCACTTGCAAATGACCTTATAGGCGTATGGTGCGATGTGGACGGTCCGGAATATGTGGACGACGGCACAAGCGAACCGTATCACAGATTTTATGAATTTTACGACGGCACGATATACTATTATATGCCCACCGAAACGATCCCCATGAGTTATAGTCAAAGCTATACTCTTACGGACGATCTGCTTGATGTGGAGGGTTCAAAGTGCCGTATCACCATTGAAAATGATATCCTTACGATGATAACCGCAGGCGGAGAGTCAAAATACAGACGTATGGACGCCGCCGAAATTTGCGACTACGGCGTAATAGCGGCAAATGATGAAATATATGTTGAACAGCTTGAAATACTTGGACTTGCAGAAACCGCTCCGTCAGAAGATACGGACAGCGGGGAAACAGTGCAGTGATGAGAAAGGAATGTAAGCTATGGCAATGTGGGCAGGAAGATTTTCAAAGGAGATAGACCCCGCAGTAAATGACTTTAACTCCTCTGTCTCATTTGATTCGAGAATGTACAGACAGGATATAAAAGGCTCTGTGGCTCATGCTGTTATGCTTGGCGAACAGGGGATAATCGACAAAACCGAAAGTGAAAGGATCGTAAGCGGTCTTGAGGGGATACTTGACGATATCGAAAGCGGAAAGCTTGCCTTTGACCCCAATGCCGAGGATATCCATATGTTTGTGGAGCAGGTACTTACCGAGCGGCTGGGAGATACGGGAAAGCGTCTGCACACCGCAAGGAGCAGAAACGATCAGGTCGCACTTGACATAAAGTATTATCTTAAAGATGAATGCGATGAGATAATGCGGCTTACCTATGAGCTTATCGAGACACTCATCACCACCGCCGAACAGCACTACGACACTGTAATGCCGGGCTACACTCATCTTCAGCGGGCGCAGCCTGTGACATTTGCCCACCACATCATGGCATATGCGCAGATGCTCACAAGGGATCTGGGACGGCTTTCCGACTGCAAAAAGCGAATGGATACCATGCCGCTGGGTTCCTGTGCGCTGGCGGGTACTACCTATCCTCTAAACAGGAAAAGAACGGCGGAGCTGCTGGGATTCGGGGATATCACCTATAACAGCCTTGACGGCGTTTCCGACAGGGATCATTGCATTGAGCTTGCCTCGGCGATATCCATTCTCATGATGCACCTTTCGAGATTTTCCGAGGAGATGATCATGTGGTGCAGCTGGGAATTTAAATTTATTGAGCTTGATGATGCATACTCCACAGGCTCATCAATTATGCCGCAGAAGAAAAATCCCGATGTTACCGAGCTTATCAGAGGAAAAACGGGGCGTGTCTACGGCGATCTCATGACACTTCTTTCCATGATGAAAAATCTTCCCCTTGCTTATAATAAGGATATGCAGGAGGATAAAGAAGCGATATTTGATGCCTGCGACACGGTAAAGCTCTGTCTTTCCACCTTTACGCCCATGTTTAGCACAATGACCGTACTAAAGGAGAATATGCGCAAGGCAGCCGCAAGGGGCTTTATAAATGCCACCGACTGCGCCGATTATCTTGTGAAAAAGGGTATGCCCTTCAGAGATGCGTATAAGATAACAGGTACTCTGGTAGCAAGGTGCATAAAACTTGATACCACACTGGAGGAGCTGCCTCTTGCCGAATATAAAAAGCTCTCCCCTGTTTTTGAGGAGGACGTTTACAAGGCAATAAGCCTTGACGAATGTGTCATGAACAGGAATGTAGACGGCGGTCCTGCGCCCGAGGCAGTCGCAAGGCAGATCGAAAGGCTGAGGAGTGTTCTCGGCGGGTTTGAGATCGGGGACTGACCACGGCTTTGATAAAATAAATTCTGAATACGAGGTAACGTAAATGTCATATAAAATTTTTATAGACGGAAAAGAGGGTACTACGGGACTGCGGATAGCAGATCGTTTCAAAAACCGCAGCGACATAGAGCTTATGGAGATACCCGAGGAAAAGAGAAAGGACAGGGAGGAGCGGAAAAGGTATATAAACGCCTCCGATTTTACCTTTCTTTGTCTGCCCGATGCAGCGGCTGAGGAGGCAGTTGCACTCTGCGAAAATGACAGCACAAGGATAATAGACGCCTCTACCGCTCACAGGACGTCACCCGGCTGGGTATACGGTTTGCCCGAGCTTTCCCCCGAGTACAGAAAGGCGCTGGAAACATCAAAGCGGACGGCAGTGCCGGGCTGTTATGCAAGCGGCTTTAACTGTCTTGTCTACCCCATGGTAAAATCGGGGCTGATAGCGCCGTATTATCCGCTGATCTGTCATGCGGTGTCGGGTTACAGCGGCGGCGGAAAAAAGCTCATCGCCTTATATGAGGACGAAAACCGTTCTCCCCTTTATGGCAGCACAAGAATGTATTCTCTCGGAAAAACGCACAAGCATATAAAGGAAATGATGGCAGTTTCGGGGCTTTCCTATCCGCCTGTATTCTGTCCTGCGGTGGGAGATTTTTACAACGGAATGACGGTAACCGTTCCTTTTCCTCTGCGAACCATGGCAAAAAAAGTGACTGCACATGATGTGTGGGAGATGTTCGCCGCTCATTACGAGGGACAGCGGTTTGTTAAGGTAATGCCTTTCGGCGGAGAGGGAACGTCCGAGGAAAATGAGCTTTTCTCAAATGCTCTTGCTGATACGAATATGCTGGAAATTTTTGTTTACGGTAATGACGATCATGTTCTTACTGTTTCAAGGCTTGATAATCTGGGCAAGGGCGCATCAGGTGCGGCGGTGCAGTGCATGAATATTATGATGGGAATTGACGAGGGAACGGGGCTTGTCTGAGCTGTTTATTAGAGTAGAGCAAAACACCGAACTCAAAGGCAGAAAAATTGAAGAGAGCAGGAAAAACAAAAGAAAAAGCAGAT
>CANQPL010000020.1 GCA_947625735.1 uncultured Clostridia bacterium | reverse complement strand
TCCAGCGTATCCGCAGTTTCGCCTGACTGGGAGATTATCACACACAGATCGTCCTTTGAGATAAGCGGATCCCTGTATCTGAATTCCGATGCAATATCCACTATAACAGGACATCTCGAAAGCTGTTCTATAAGATATTTGCCTACCATTCCTGCGTGCATGGCAGAGCCGCAGCCCACAATAAAAATGTGCTTGTAGGCACGGAGCTTTTCATCGGTAAGACCGCATTCCTCAAAGTTCGGTATACCGTCCTTTATCCTTGGAGAAATAGTATTCCTGAGTGCCTGTGGCTGCTCGTGTATCTCCTTTAGCATAAAATGCTCATAGCCGCCCTTCTGTGCGGCGGAAATATCCCAGTCAGCGGTTTTAAGCTCCTTTTTTATCTCAAATCCGTGGATATCCACAAATTTTATCTTATCCTTGCGTACTATGGCAATTTCTCCCTGTTCGGGCAGATAGTAATTCCTTGTGCGGTCAAGTATTGCGGTAACATCGGAAGCGATGAAATTTTCTCCCTCTCCCTTTCCCACTATAAGGGGACTGTCCTTTCTTACCGCAAATATCCTGTCAGGGAAGTCACGGAACATTATTCCCAGAGCGTATGCGCCCTCTATATCCTTTACCGCCTTTGCAATGGCGTCTGTAGGGTCGCCGTCATAATAGTAGTCAAGGAGCTTTGCCACAGTTTCTGTGTCCGTCTCGCTTTCAAAGCCGTAGCCCCTTTCGGTGAGAAAGGCTTTAAGCTCCCTGTAATTTTCGATGATACCGTTGTGTACGATAGAAACTCTCCCGTTGCCTATAGGGTGGGAGTTGACATCTGACGGCTCACCGTGGGTAGCCCACCTTGTATGACCTATGCCGCATACTCCCGAGGGAGTGCCGTCCTCCCTGAGCTTTGCTTCAAGACCGTCCTTTATCTTGCCCTTAGCCTTTACGGTTTTTATCCTGCCTCCCGAAAACACTGCTATTCCCGCAGAATCATATCCTCTGTATTCCAGTCTTTTCAAAGCGGTGACGAGAAAGCCCGCACAGTTTTCACTTCCTACAAATCCGACTATCCCACACATACAAACACCAACCTTAAAAAATATAACCGCCTGAGCCTGTCATTTTGTTCCGAACATTCTGTCGCCCGCATCGCCCAGTCCCGGAACGATATAAAGCTCCTCGGAAAGACCCGGATCTACTGCCGCACAGAAGATCTCCACATCAGGGTGAGCGGCGTTTACCTTTGCTATACCCTGCTCATGCGCAATAAGGCACATAAATTTTATATTCCTTGCTCCTGTTTCCTTTACAAGGCGTATGGCTTCACAGGCGGCGCCCCCCGTGGCAAGCATTATATCGGCGATTATTACGTCCCGTGAGCTTATATCACGGGGGAGCTTGCAGTAATAGCCTACTGTGCCCGAGGACGCTTCGGGATCCCTGAATGTGCCGATATGACCGATCTTTGCGGCAGGCACAAGGCTCATAACGCCCTCAGTCATGCCAAGACCCGAACGGAGTATGGGGACATATGCAAGCTTTCTGCCCGAAATTATTTTGGAGGAGGATATTCCCAGAGGAGTCTGTATCTCCACCTCCTTGAGCGGCAGATCCCTGAGTGCTTCATAGCACATGAGCATGGACGTTTCGTTTACAAGCTCCCTGAATTCCTTGGAACCCGTATTAACATCTCTCATCAGCGAGAGCTTATGCTGTACGAGAGGGTGATCTATCACGGTTATTTTAAGTTCCATAAAATATGCCTCCTTTCAGCTGTTTTCTATTTCACCGATCTGGTCTACCCTGCGCTTGTGCCGTCCTCCCTCAAAGGAGGTGACAAGAAAAGTCCGGACTATCTCACAGGCAAGACCCGCACCGATAACTCTCCCGCCCAGACAAAGCACATTTGCATCGTTGTGCAGACGGGTATATTTTGCCATATAGCAGTCTGTGCATACTGCGGCTCTTATGCCTTTGCATTTGTTTGCGGCAATGGATATCCCCAGTCCCGTGCCGCATATCAGGATACCCAGATCAGCCTTTTTGTCGGTTATCTGACTGCACACCTCACGGGCTACCAGCGGATAATCACAGCTTTCACCGTTCATACAACCCATTTCAATTACATCAATGTTTTTTTCTTTAAGCATTGCAAGTATCTCACCTTTGAGAACAAAGCCCGCATGATCGCTGCCTACTGCGATCCTCATAAAATATCTCCCCTTTCAACGGAACAAGTCCGCATTATCAGAAAACACCGATATAATTATATCACATTTTTCCCCGATAATCAATAGCTTTTCCGAAAAAAAGCGGAGTATTTTTGCCGGGATCCAACAGTCATTCAAGGACAAAAATTATTATCCTGTAGGATTTATAATAATCTATATAGCTTATCTTTCCGCTGAAATTAAGATCGGAAACTATCCTGTCAATATCAGATTCCCCTCTTTCGTCCTGTCTGATAAGCCCCGCAGTGGTTTGAAGATACAGATTTGAAGTGTCAAGTTTGAGCATAAAATATTTTTCTCCCGAATCCACGCATTTCCCGCACGCCTCCTTTATAACGGCAAGTGCCTGCCCGTAATCCGAAGCATAGCGGTGTTCATACCTGAAATAGCTGTACTCGTCCGAATCAGCGGCGGGGGGAGACATAAGACCGCTTATTATCCTGTTGTTTTCCATTACCTTGTCGTCTGCAAGAAAATACTGATAAAGGATCATGTCAGGATAAAGCTGCCTGAGTATATCCGCAGGCTGATCCCAGCCCACGTCCACATGATACCAGTTATCCTCTAACTTTACCATGTTCCACATATGGTCTACACTTGTATATCCTGTAACTATCATATTTTCGATCCCCGCAAGGTTGCACAGATAGGAAAACGCCTTTGCAAATCCCTCGCACAGCGCTTTTTTCTGCACAAGAGCGCCGTAAACGGAGTCTGCATAAGGGTTGTCGTCGTCGCTTTCGGTGTTAAGGACAAGATAATCATGAAAAAATTTCAGCTTTTCATAATCCGACATATTTTCATCGGTCATGTCAACTATTTTCTTTGCCGCATTTTCCGTTTCCATGAGCATGATATTTGTTTCCTTGACAGAATATTTATATGTAAAAGTCATTTCCAGCATACCCGTCACGGGATTCTGTTCAAGACTTCTGCTGTCTACAAAAAAAAGCATGAACTGCTCACAGCGCATAGTCTCCAGAACATTCCAGTATTCTACATTTGATATGGTAAGAGGCATGGGTACACTATCCTTGAACGAAAGCAGAGCAGAAAGAGTATTGTAATATGCATCGGACATTCTTTTGTTAAAGGACAGTGAGGCGTATTCAGCGGACATATGCTCGGGGATACACAGCCGGTCACCGGGTACGTCCGCATATTTTTCATCATCTGCATCTACAGGGGCAGCGGTGTGTGTTTCGGAAACGGCGTTTTCGGGAGCGTCCGTTTTTTCTGCGGTGACAGGCGCAGAGTTGGATATTACGGTAACAACAGGCTCTTTTCCCACTCTTTCACAGCCCGAAAAAAATACTGCGGCAGCACAGAGAAGAAGCGCAGACCGAATGACTGCTTTTTTAAGTATTCCCATTATCAAGTCTGCGCACCTCCTTTTCAAGTCTTACAAGCCGTGAGCGGTGTTGCAGGTGACCTTATCCGTCCTGCTCGTCAAGTCCCTGTTCATGATAGCCCATTGAAGAAATTTCCTCCTCAGTAAGGGCAAAATACCCCCTGCCTATCCTTTCGCCCATATCGTCACGGGTAACATCTGTATAAAGCGTTTCGCCGTCAATTACAAAATATGACCACATATGCTCCGCACCGTCTGCGCTGCCGTCCGTCACTCCCGCAGGTATGCCCGCCGCACAGCACAGATAAGCAAATCCCTTTGAATATCCCTGACATCTGCACTCTCCCCTGACAAGTGCGCCGTAAACGCTGTCAGCCATGAAGCCGTCGGTGTAGGAGCAGAGAATGGCAACGCTGTCATGGATATACAAGGCTCTTTCAAGCCCGCTCATATCATCTGAAAGTCCCGAAAGCACGGTATCGGCGGTCAGGGCAAGCCTTTCCCGCATTTGCCTGCCGTAGTCTGTGTCAACAAGATAGCGGGGGCGTATACTTGTGATATTCCCGTTTTCGTCCTCCGTATAGCGGTATTTTTCATCAAGGAGCAGAAGTCTCGGGTCAAGCCTTATTATCATTGTGTAGACTTTCAGAAGAGAGTCCTTATCATTCGACGCCGTAACGCTTATAAGCTCATCAAAATTCTCAGCCCCACGGGTTATATCAAGATAGAGAAGCCTTTCGTTTTCTTCAAGCTCATAATATTCACGGGGAAGAAAAATGCTTTCCTCAGTGCCGACCGCAGCTACCCTCTCGCTGACAGCACTCTCTGCCTTTTCACCGCCGCAGGAGCAGAGCATTGCCAGAAGAACCGCCGCAGCAGGAATAATACGCCTATGCATAGATCATTGTAATATGGATTATCAGCTCATCGCTGTTGCAGTAGCGGACATATTTGCGCTCCTCAAAGCTCCTGTCAGAAATGCTGTTTGCATATCTGAATACAGAGCGGATACCCTTTCTGTCGAAAAGCCGCACCATAGCATCATCATAGGCGGCACGGTTTGCAAATCTTACGGCTATATCCTTTCTGCCCTTTGCGATAGAATCCGCCGCCGCTTTAATAAGTATATCCTCCGCCTGCTCCCCCTCTGACGCAACATAATTTTCCCTTACATAATAATTGTCCTTTGCGGTACACAGGGGCAGAGTGAAATAGCTGCTGTCGGGAATATGGGTCACTCCCGCAATGTCGTAATCGCTTACAAGAAAATAATAATAACGTATAAATTCCGTATCGGGAGGATCAAGAATAGGATCGTCCCATGTGCAGTCCACATGATACCATTCGCCGTCGAGCTTTACAATGTTCCATGCATGAGACTCGCCCTCTAAATTTGTACCCGTAACAGTATAGCAATCTATCCCCGCCAGCTTGCAAAGATAGTCAAACGTAAAAGCATACCCTTCGCACTGAGCATACCCGTCACAGAGTACTCCGTATATGGTATTTCCATACTCGGTGCCCATATTAAAGGTGCAGCCGAGAACGATACTGTCATGAAAGGCAAGCAGCTTTTCATAATCGGAGGTACTTTCGTCAAAGCCTGAGAAGATCTCCGCTGTACGTGCGTCTATTTCCTCCTGCATTTTTTCGGAGGCTTCCCTGTCAAAACGGTAGGTGAGCTTTAGCCTGTCTGAGTTTTCGGCGGGACGGTAAAACATACTTGTAAGCCAGAAAAGTCCCTCCTCATTGTAGTAGACTGCCACAAAGAGCTTTCTCATCATATCGGGAGAAAGCTTTTTCGGGAACACAGCCTCCTCCTCATAATTGTAGACCGCATCTTTCAGGATATCATAATAGGAGCGTTCCTCTTGGGTAAGGGAACTATAGATGTAACTGCTTTCGTCGGTTTCCTGATTCGCAGACAGGCTGTCCGCAGGATCGGGATCGGGTATATTCCCGCTCCCTTCTATCCTCGAACAGCCTGACGTCAGGGTGACCGCACACAAAACAGCGCAGATAATAGTCATAAACTTCCTACGGGATCTCATGTGTACTTCACCATATATTCATTTTTTCCTTGTGGGGACTGCCCGCCGCAGGCTGCATCAATATACCAGATCCAGCTCTATGACCAGCGTATAGGGGTCGCAGTTATCCGCCACTGATGTGACCTCGGGCTTTTCGGACTTTATCCATGAAGCATAGCCCTTCAGATCGGATTTGATCTGATCGAATATGCTCTTGTCGGATACCCTTATCTCAGCGGCTCTCATTCTGCTGTCGGCAGCCTTTGTCATGGCAGCCTTTAAAGCGGCGTCTGCGGAATCAAAATCCGAGTACACCTGATTTGTCACATTAAAATAGTTGAGCTTATCAGAGGTGCAGGCGGGGGGATCGAAATACTTCACTCTTGTGCCTGTTACCTTTTCGTTGATGCTGAAATGGGACTTGTTATGAAGCCACTCGTCGGGGCAGAGGAAATATCTGTATCGGATATTTGTCTCATCAACGTTGGAAAGAATGGGATCGTCCCATGTGGAATCAATGTTATACCATTCGCCGTCCACCTTTACAACGTTCCATGCATGGGAGTCGCCTGCTTCGTTTGCACCAACCACGACCATTGACTCAATTCCCGAAAGATCGCAGAGATACTGCATTGTCTTTGCATATCCCTCGCACTGGATAGTACCCAGAACAAAGCCGCCGTAAATTGTCTGATTAAAGCCTGATTCCTTTACAAAGTTGTTGTTAAGACATATGTAATCGTGAAAGACCTTGATCTTTTCATAATCTGATTTGCCCTCTGCCTTTCCCAGAACCTCAGCGACCTTTGCGTCAATTTCCTTCTGCATGGAGGTGATAAGCTCCTTATCTGTTTCCCAGTACCAGAGCTTTCCCTTTGATACCTTGCTTGACGAGAGCCAGAACAGCTCAGGCTCCTCCATATACATACAGCCGTATACCTTTATCCATTCCTCATCTGTAAGGCTTTCGTCCACAGCGACACGTCTGTCCACATTTTTTACAGCCGTAAGGATCTCGTCATACAGCTTTTTTTCATCTGCGGTAAGCTGATTGTAGCCGTAGCGTGTGGTATGATCCACATTGTATTCCTTCATTACAGGCTCGGAGGATTCCTCCTTTACGGTCACGGGAGTTTCAGGCTCCCAGATAACAGCCTCTGTAGAATCCGGAACAGATACTGTAGAATTACCCTCTGTAGAAACGGAACCATTGCCGCCGTCTGCGGTGTTGTCCTCAGAACCGTTTCCTGAGCTTGTGATCGCATCTGAAAAGGCAAGACCGGGATCGAAGAAATCTCCGTTTTCCGTGGTGGTCTCCTCGCTTACGCTCACATCATCGGAAACCTCGGTAATGCTCACATCTGTTTCTATAACGTTTTCGTTTTCTTTATCGCCGCCGCAGGCTGTAAGAGTACCTGCCGCAATGAGCAAAGCAAGAAGCCCTGCCGGAATTTTTTTGTTCATGCTTTCCCTTCCTTTTATTCATTAAATATATCTTTTGGATCAATTATAGTCCACATCATAATGAACCACGTAAACGCCCTTGGTGTACTGGCTCTGTCTCCTTATACGATCCACATTTGAGGACTTGCCCTTTGCATATTTCTGATAAGCTCTGAAAGCGTCATCGCTCATCATGGAATCATATATGGACTTATCGCTTACTCTCAGCTCTACTACATTCTTGCCTGCGGCGATCTGCTTGTCAAACTCCGCATAGAGAGCAGCTTCGGCAGACTCCTTTGAATCATAGACCTTCTTATATGCATTAAAATAGTTTGCTGAGGACTTTGTGCAGGCAGGAGGAGTATAAAGGTTCAGCTCCTCGCCGTTTGAACGGAGCATATTTCCCACATGGAAGTGGGTAATGTTGTGTATCCACGCATCAGGAACAAGGAAAAATTCATACTGAATGTAATCTGAGCCGTAGCTGTTTATGGGATCGCCCCATGTTGTATCAAGGTTATAGTAGCCGTTATCACAGTAGACAACATTCCACGCATGAGTATGATCCTCGCTGTCAGAGCCTCTTACCACGCAGCAGTCAATGCCTGCAAGGTCGCACAGATACTGCATTGTCTTTGCATAGCCTGCGCACTGGAGCTCGCCCTTGCCTGTAAGTCCGTTATAGATGGAGCAGTTATAGCCTGATTCGGATTTGGAAAATTCACTTTGCAGCACTATTGTATCGTAAAATACCTTGAGCTTGGAGAAGGTACCGCTGTATCCGTTTGCATTTGACAGTATCTTAGATGCAGCAGAGTCGATCTCCTTCTGCATGGAGGCGATCTCCTTCCTGTCGGTGGTATTAAAGGAAATTGTTAAGAAGGTATTGCCTACGGATATGTTTCCGCCCATCCAGAAAAGCTCAGGCTCAGAATCATAGACCATAGCGTATATTTTGGTTACCTGACTCTTTGACATACCTGAGGGGATCTCAACGGTAGGATTAAGAGTTTTTACATTGCTCATAATCGTTTTGTAAAGCTCCTGCTCCTCGGCACTGAGCTGTTTAAAGGCATATTTGGAATCAGGAGATTTGCTGTAGCTTGCGGTTTCTATTGCAGCTCCGGCGTTTCCGAATGCGGGATCGTAAAATTCAACCGATCCGGTTGTCCGGGCAGTGGTTTCGTCCTGCTCAGGCTCGGTGGCAACGGCACCTGTAACAAATCCCTCATCAGGAGAATCATCAGGATAATCCTCCGGGTCAGGCTCGGTCTGTGCAGGAGTGGTTGCTGTAGTGGTGGCTTCGGTAACAACGGGCTTTGTATCGGAAAGATAATCCGAATGGATAAAACCGCCCTCTGCCAGCTTATAATATCCTGTATCGGTTATTGCGACAACCTCTACCGCATCGCCTGTGTAGCGGCGTGAAATGGTCGTAGCGCCGATAAGAGCCTTTTCTCTCGAATAGCAGTCCTCTGTTACATACATAGTACCCGAAAGCTTTGTTTCCGACCACTCGGCAGCGGGAGCGATATAGGCTGTGGTAGTTTCCTCAGTCTCTTCGGTCTCCTCTGTAGTAGTCGCTTCTGTTTCGGGCTCGGTTTCGCTCTCGGTGGTAGTAGTAGCTTCGGTGGTAGTTTCAGTAGTAGTTTCGGTGATCTCCACAGCATCGGTAGGCTCAGTTTCGGTAGTTTCCTCCGTAAGAACGGGCAGCTCCTCCATAGGGGGAAGCTCATTATTATCCCCGTTTGCCGATTCACAGCCTGCGGCAAGTACGGAAAGCGCCATCGACAAAGCAATAACGCCGCTCAGCCGACTATTCCTTTTTCTGTTCATTTTGCTCTGACTCCTTTTCTTCATTTTCATCATCATTGATCACAGCCTTTATCCTGACGATCCTCATATCCTCCGCCAGCAGCACCGTAAAGGTGAGCTTTTTGTAGACAGCAGAAGGATTTTCCCCCTCCTCGGGGATACGTCCCAGCAGATCGGTAACGAATCCGCCCATTGTGTCATATTCGCTGTTGTCGGGGAGCGGGAAACCCAGCTCCTCCATAGTATCCTTGGCGTCCGCACTGCCGCTTATAATATAGCTGCCGTCGGAAAGCCTGATAAGCTCCTCATCTTCATTGTCGTACTCGTCGCGGATATTTCCTACGATAGCCTCCACCAGATCCTCCATAGTTACAAGACCTGCCGTGCCGCCGTACTCATCAACGGCAATTGCAAGCTGGAGCCTGCGGGCGGTGAGCTTTTTGAAAAGATCCCCGCACATACAGCTTTCGGGAACAAATTCCGCTTCTCTGAGAAAATTCTTTACTGTAATGCCCTCGGAAGTCCCCGACCCTATAAGACAGAGCAGATCCTTTACATAGATAATGCCCTCTATATGGTCAATGCTGCCGCTGTAAACGGGAAGTCTTGAAAAGCCGCTGTTAATGGCGGCATAGACCACCTCGGAAATCTCCGAATTTATATCTGCGCCCACAATGCGTGTGCGGTGTGTCATAACATCGCTTACGGTCATGTCGTGAAATTCAAAGACATTGTTTATCATTTCCCGTTCTGAGCTGTCGATAGATCCTGTTTCGCTGCCTGCGTCCACCATCATGAGGATCTCCTCCTCTGTAACGGCGTCCTCGGCATCGGAAGCCCCCAGAAGTGAGGCTATCCCCCCCGCAATAAGCTCGCTCAGATACGCAACGGGCTTGATAACGGTAACAAGGAAAAGCACCGCAGGGGCGCAGGATACGGCAAAGCTGTCAGCCCGTTCGCCTCTCATAAGGCGTCGGGGAAGCTCGTCTCCTATGGCAGATGCTGTTATCACTGCAATAAGTATCACAGCCGCACCGAACGGAAGAGAACGTGTCGGGTGTCCGGTATCTATGGGAAGTGCCGCTTCTGCGGCAAGGGTTATCATAACGGAATTTATGATCCTCTGTGCCGAAAATGCAGTCATAAGCCTGCGGGTGTTCTCAAGAAGTCTGAACAGAATGCCTTTTCTGCCCTTCTCGTGTTCAAAGTCTTTTACCCTTGAATCGCTTATTTCGGTAAGCGCAGTTTCGCAGCAGGTAAAATAGGCTCTCAGAGCTACGAGCAGTACGCATATGACCGCTCCCGCCATAATATGACTACCTTCGGGATCCATAACCGACTTCCTTCCGCAGAGCATAATGCCCTTTTTTTGCCGAATAAGGCTATACCTTCGGCATACACAATTAATTATACACCATAAAATCGGATATGTCAACGTAATAAAGAAATAATATCTCAGCAATTATTCTTCCCATATTCGTCAAAATGCCCTATAGCAGCCCTGTTAAAGCCGTCAGCCCTCTGAAAGCATTCCCCCGGACACAGCTTCATTTAAGATATTTTCCATATATTCCCAAAGCTCCTCCGAACCCTCTGCTATGTGCCTGTTGCGCTCATAGACCTGTGAGCGGCTCACTCCGTGTTCCTTCCAGCTTATGCCGCCCTTTGTGAAATTGAGGAGCATGGGCTGCATACGGTCAAGAGCGGCGGCAAACCGTGATTCGGGGGTATCTCTGCGCTCAAACTCCTCCCAGAGCAGACGGTATTCCTTTTCCTGATCGGCAGGGAGCAGACCGAAAAGCCTGTCTGCCGCCCTTGTTTCCCTATCTGCCTTTGTAAGAGCGCCCTCCTCATCATAACAGTAGGTATCTCCTGCATCTATCTCCACAATATCGTGTACAAGCACCATTTTCATTACCTTTAGGATATCCACAGGGACATTGGAATGTTCCGCCAGCGTCATGGCAAACAGGGCAAGATGAAAGGAATGCTCCGCATCGTTTTCTCTGCGGTGGCGGGGTTTTTCATCGTCCTCATCACGCATGGAGCTGTTTCGTGCCTCGTCTGCGATAACATAGGTCTGTCTGTAGATATTTTTCATTCTGTCAGCCTCCAGCAGAAAGCGGAGCTGACTTTCAAGTCTTTCACGGCTCATGATTTTTGACCTCCCATACCCCTCCTGTATTATAAACTCTTTTGAGGGGCAAAATATTTCATTTTTCAAGGAAAATCTGCTTTTTATATAAATAAGACATTGAATTTTTGTCGGATATGCTCAAAAAAACAGAAAGCAAAGGAGCAGGATAGTGACTGCCCCCTTGCTTCCTGTGCGTTTTTATTTTCCGTGCAGACACCGTGAACGGGAAAAATCAAGGTTCTCCGAAAATCGTGACAGCCCATAAAAAGCTGCCGAAAAAGAAGATTTCCGGAGTTTTCCCATTAGTTCCCGCCGTTCATGATATGGGAAATGGCATCGAGGATCTTATCGTGACAGCCGCCGCAACCTGTAGAGCAGCTTGTGATCTTCTGTACCTCTTCAAACTCCTTTTCCACATCAGCAAAGTGCTGTGCCTGATGAAGGGCATTTTCCACATCATGGAACGTAACATTCTTGCATTTGCAGATAACCGTATTTTCCATAAAAAAGCCTCCTTGAAGAAATATGTAGGATATTATAAGGATACTACATTTGCACATAAAAGTCAAGCACTTTAAGGCGTTTTTGTGAAAATTGCATATATATTACACTATGAGTTTTTATAAGAGTGCTTTTGTAAAAAAAAATCCGTAAAAAACTATTGACAAATTTCTCCGCGGGTGGTATAATATGCTTTAGTGCATAAAATCTTTAAATTGATAAAAACGAAAGGAAGTAGAAAAATGGCAAATCAAAAGGGAGATCTTATCTCTTACAGACCCGACATCAAGCTGCTTGATGCCACTATCAGGGACGGCGGACTGGTAAATGATTTCAGGTTCTCCGATGAATTCGTGAAGGCTCTTTATGAGACAAACGTAAAATCGGGCATTGAATATATGGAGTTCGGCTACAAGGCATCAAAGGAGCTTTTCAAGCCCGAGGATTTCGGCAAGTGGAAATTCTGCGATGAGGAGGATATCCGTGCAGTCGTAGGCGATAACAACACCTCTCTCAAGCTCACTGTAATGGCTGATGTGGGCAGATGTGACTTTAAAAAGGATATAATCCCCAAAAAGGACAGCGTTATAGATACCGTGCGTATCGCCACATATACTCATCAGATGCCCGGCGCTCTGGAAATGATAAACTACTGCCACGATCTGGGTTATGAAACGACAGTAAATATCATGGCTATCTCCGCAAGCCGTGAGGAGGATATAACCAAGGCTCTTGAAATGGTATGCGACAGTCCTGTTGACGTTATCTATCTGGTAGACAGCTATGGTTCTCTTTATCCCGAGCAGCTCAGGAGGCTTGCGGCACAGTACTGTGAAATGGCGGACGCTGCGGGCAAAAAGGTAGGACTGCATATGCATAACAATCAGCAGCTTGCATTTGCAAACACCATAGAGGGCATAGCCTGCGGCGCAAGCTACGCTGATGCCACCATGAGCGGCATGGGCAGAGGTGCGGGCAACTGCTTTATGGAGCAGATGCTCAGTTTCCTTAAAAATCCCAACTATAATATAGGTCCTGCTCTTGAATTTATCGAGAAGTACATCTCCGAGGAAAGAGCAAAGGGTTCTGTATGGGGATATGATGTGCCTTATATGCTCACAGGCGCATTCAACCGTCACCCCAGAGCGGCAATTGCCTTTATCAAGGAGAATAAGACCGACTACAAGGGACTTTATCAGGATCTTCTCTATGAAATAAGCTAAGGAGCGTCTCAAAAGAGCCGAGCGTCTCCAAAGAGCCGAGCGTCTCCAAAGAGCCGTGCGTCTCAAAAGAGCCGTAAAAATCCTCTTAAATAAATGTGCCGCAGGGCTGAATTAACAACCCTGCGGCACTCCTTTTGCGATAAGTCTTTTTAAACATTCAGTTTACCTGAACGGTAAATGTCAGGATATCCGAATATTTTCCGGCATATCCGCTATGCTCTCCGGACAGGTCCGTGCTGAATGTCAGCACCGCCCAGCCCGATGTCTCGCCCGCCTTTACCGTGAGTATGGTAACGCCGTTTTCACGGGAAATACCGCTGCCGTTGACCTGCATATTATAATCAATGTATCCGCTGTCATTTACCATCTGAAAATTATTGAGACTTGTCACGTTTACGTCAAGATGACCGCCCTCGTTTAAAACCACATTTTTGGCTTCTAAAGCCCTGTCCACGGTTTTTTCCGCGTCTGTAAAGGTAACGTTTGCGGGTATGGTCACCGTATAGGATACGTCCAGATCATAATCGACACTTATTGAGCCGCTTTTATCCGCCGAGTAGTTGTCGATTATAGTCTCATCGGCGGAAAATGCCGCCGCAGGCATTGCTGCAAGGGCAAGCAAAACGGAAAAAAGTTTCTTTTTCACTGTGACACCTCCTGAAAACACGGTTCAGCTTACGACCAGCTTTGTCACAATATCTGCATTGTTTGTGGGAGTACGCTCCTTATCCATGTGATACGGCTGTACACGGATCACAGCAGTATATTCTCCCTTATCAAGAGGACGGGAAAGAGTGATCTCCTCCACACCCGTCTCAGGCTCTACAAGTCCCGAGGAATACAGCGTTTCATAGCCCTCCTCCCCGGGGAGTCTCAGCTCAAAGGTAAGGTAATAAAGCCCCTTGTTTTCCGCAGGATTGTAAAAATCAGCCCTTACCCTTGTTTCTCCTGCGGGAATATAAAGACTGCCCTTGCCGGGAATGACAACTCCCTGTTCGGGGGTATCCTCCTGCGGGACAGCACTTTGCAGGGGGCGGGCGGAAAGCTCCACTCCTCCCTTGAAGCCTGCATTCCTGCCGCTGCCTATCCACCTCCCCGCTGCTAAGCCCAGCAGAAAAAAGATCAGCAGCAGCAGGATAATGAGGAGCGCATATGCAGTCATTTTTCTGCGCTTATTTTTTTCTTTATCCTTTTCCGACATGGGTATACTTCCTTCCGTCAGAGAATATTACGATAAGCACTTTGAAGAAAGCCTATCGGGGATAATCCCATACCTACAATATGCCCTTATCCGACAAAATGTTACAAAAAAAATACAGGACCCAAAAAGGGTCCTGCTCGTAATTCTGTTCAGCTCTTGTGATCCCTTATCATGCGGTAGGGGTAGGAGGCTGCAAGCTTCATAAGATATCCCCAGTGCTGGAGAACCTCTGCCGTGCCGCATACCTTATCCACAAGAATTATAACCACTGTTTCTTTATATTTGGGGAGTGCAATATTCATGGGGAACATATGCTTTTCGATGATATCCGCCTCAACAGGGGTTATCTCAAAATATTTCCTCACATTTTTAAGGGCAGTACCCGCATGGGTCCAGCCGTGCATTCTCTGCCCCGGCTCTCTCACATAGTCGTGCCAGTCGTAGAGGAAAAGATCGTGAAGAAGCCCCGCCCTTGCTCCCGCTTTTTCGTCAAGATGAAATTTTCTGCAAAGCAGATAATTATAGTAGGAAACATTCAGGCAGTGCTGGAAACAAGTAGTGTGACCGTGATGCATATACTGCTTCATCTGCAGAACCACGTCACTGTCGAGAAGATCGGAAACAAGCTCATAATAACCGCACTCATCGGAATGTATTGAAAGATCAATATCCGAACCAATTGCTTTTAACATCAGTCTACCTCTTTCTTTTTTTTATTTTTTTACTATATTAATTGTATAGGGTAAGCACATTGTTATCAAATCAAACTTATTATAGCAAATGATAATTAATTTTTCAATAGATAATATGCATGATTTTATTAAAAAATCTCATTGTTTTTTTTACAAAATGGTTTTTGGTTACAATCGGTTAAAATACGGTAACATTGATTACAGGAGGGTTAAAAAAATTCCCCCCTTTTCCCCACCGTGCATATTATGTGAAAACCTTTCGGATATATTATACGGACTGCAAAATTTGGGCGTTTTATACATTAAGACATCTCTTTTTGGTCAAAATGCTTAAAAAACAGGGTAAAAATTCTTTATAAATTTCATTTTTCTTTTTGCTTAAAAGGTTGCAATTTGGTTACACATAGTGTATAATTATATTACAGGTGGGGAACAGACTCCACTTTGTGGTGAAAAGTGGGGATTTTTCAACAGGCTGTTGAAAGTGATGTTGAAAAGGCATATTCTTAAAGGAAAGGAATGATAACATTGAACGCGCCGCTCATGGGTACCTACAACCATACAATGGACGCCAAGGGCAGAATGGCGCTTCCCACAAAGTTCCGTGAGCAGTTGGGTACAGGCTTTGTTATCACTATCGGTCTTGAGGGCTGCCTTTATGTATACTCCGCTGAGGAGTGGGATAAATTCACCGAACAGCTGCGCACTCTCTCGGGCGCACTTGCAAAGCAGGCTATAAGAAAGTATGCGGCAAATGCGGTCATTCCCGAAGCAGATAAGCAGGGACGTGTGCTTATCCCCCAGAATCTGAGAGACCATGCAGGTCTCAGCCATGATGTCACCATTATAGGAAATCTGAATCGTGCCGAGATATGGGATTCCGCCCGCTATGAGGCGAACAATGCCAGATTCTCCGATGAGGAGCTTTCCGCCGCTCTTGATGCGCTGGCTTTTTAAAAGCATCATACAAAACAGTTCATACCAAATTCCGATGATCGGGTGAAGTTTTATGGAATTTTCACATATCCCCGTGCTGCTCAATGAGTGCATCGAGGGACTTGACATAAAGCCCGACGGCATTTATATAGACGGCACCTGCGGAGGAGCGGGACATTCCCTTGAAATAGCAAAAAGGCTTGACACAGGTCTGCTTATCGGCATTGACCGTGACCCTGATGCGGTAAAGACTGCCTCAGAAAGGCTTTCGGGGCTGCCTGCAAGGGTGGTAAGGGGCAATTATGACGAGATGGATACTATTGCCGCAGATATGGGAATACATGAAGTAAACGGCATTCTCCTTGACCTTGGGGTATCCTCCTATCAGCTTGACACTCCCGAAAGAGGTTTTTCCTATCATTCTGATGCTCCTCTTGACATGAGAATGTCAAAGGAGGGCGTCACAGCCGCAGAGCTTGTGAACAGTCTTTCAAAGGAGGAGCTTGCCCGTATACTTTACGAGTACGGCGAGGAAAAATTCGCATTCCGCATAGCGGAGGAGATCGTGAAAAGAAGGGCAGTTTCCCCCATACAGACTACCTCTGAGCTGTCAGAGGCAGTAAAGGCGGGTATCCCCGCAAAGTTCAGACGGGAAAAAAATCCCTGCAAAAAGAGCTTTCAGGCGATAAGGATCGCTGTAAACAGGGAGCTTGAACATCTGTCAGATGCCCTTGACAAGGCTTTTGAGCTTCTTGGGGCAGGAGGGCGGCTCTGCGTTATCACCTTTCACTCCTTAGAGGACAGAATGGTAAAGCAGAGGTTCGCAGGATACTGCAAGGGCTGCACCTGTCCTCCCGATTTTCCCGTGTGCATATGCGGAAATACTCCGAGAGGGGCGCTTGTAAACAGAAAGCCCATAGAAGCAGATACAGATGAGCTTGAACGCAATCTGCGAAGCAGAAGCGCAAAGCTCAGGATAATAGAAAAAATTTAAGGAACAAAAGATACGTGAAATGAGAAGATTTTCTCTTTTGCGAAAGGAAGGTGGTTTTAATGGCTGACAGAAATACAAATCTTGCCGTTGACCTGAGACGTTACGAAGCCCGCAGCGAAAGGGCGCAGATGAGGGCAGCCTCAAATATCAAGCCGAAAAGAGCCGCTAAAGCATCGCAGACACCTGCAGCGATCATGCTGGTAGTACTCATAGCGGCAGCAGGAGCGCTCATTGCAATGTGCATAAGCTCAAAGGCGGATATAGCCGCAATGCACGCCGAAATAGTGGAGGCAGAGCAGGACGTGGACGCTCTTATAAACGAAAATACAAGAATGAAGCTGGAGCTTGAACAGAAAAGCTCACAGAAAACAGTGGAGGAATATGCGGAAAATATTCTTGGTATGCAGAAGCTGGATAAGTCGCAGATAGAGTATATAAGCCTTACCAGCGGCAATATGGTTGAAATATCAGAAAAGGACGGAAATATTTTTACAAGGCTGAAGAACGCTTTTGATAAATTTCTGGAATACCTGAGAGGCTGACAAAATAATATTATAACAGTAAAAAACGCATGATGTCCGGTACGGCTCATGCGTTGTTGCACTTAAAAATGATCGGCAAAAAAGCAGAGGAGAGGATAAAATGCTGACATACAGACCCACCAGACAAATGAAAAGACGGTTAGATACTGCGGTGTTTCTGATCGTACTTGCCGTATCTGCTGTTCTTGTCGCCTCACTTTACAGGATCTCGGTAACAGAACACGACAAATATACCGCAAAGGCAAATGACAGTCAGTTCGGCAGCACCACTGTCAGGGCGGCAAGGGGAAGTATTTTCGATACAAACGGAAACATTCTTGCACAGTCGGCTACTGTTTACAATATTATTATCTGTCCTGCGGCTATAATGGGACTTGAAGAAAAGGATATGTCCGCAGAGGAAAAGGAGCGTCAGGCGAAGGCGTGCGCTACTATAATAAGTGAGGAAACAGATGCCGAATATTCGGATATCATGGATATATTCAACGCCGAAAATGCCCGCACAAAGCAGTATGCAAAGGTGGCAGCAAAGGTGGAAAAGCCCGTGCTGACCGCTATCCTTACCCGTGCTGAGAAGGAGGAGCTCAGATCCAACCTTATCGACAGCGAGGAGGATACAAAGCGCTATTACCCGCAGGGGGACATGGCGGCGGCTGTTATAGGCTTTACAAACTATGACGGAGACGGTATCTACGGCGTGGAAGCCTATTATAACGACTATCTTGCGGGAGTGGACGGCAAGATCATCTCCGCAAAGGACGGCATAGGAAATGAAATGCCCTATAAAAATGACAAGATCTATGCCGCAAAGGACGGCAACTCCCTGTACCTTACTCTTGACTCCACTCTTCAGGGCTGGCTTGAAAGAGAGCTTATGAACTGTGTGGAGCAGAACGCGGTGAATAACCGTGTCTGCGGTATAATAATGAATGCAAAAACGGGAGCTGTGCTTGCTATGGCGTCCTCCCCGGGCTTTGATCTTAACGACAGAAACAGCATCTATTCCGCAGCCGATCAGCGTACTCTTGAACAGATAGAGGAGTTTATCGCTGACGGAGTTGAAAAAGAGGACGGCACTAAGTATACACAAGAGGATTACGATCAGAAATATGCTGAGCTGAGGGAGCTTCAATGGAAAAACAAGGCAATAACCGAGCTTTATGAGCCGGGCTCTGTATTCAAGGTTATAACAGGTTCTGCCGCTCTGGAGGAAAAAGCAATAAGCCTTAACTCCACATTCACCTGCAACGGCTCAATTCGTGTGGCTGACCGTGATATCCACTGCTGGACAAGAGGCTCTCACGGAACGCAGGACTTTACCACGGCTATGACAAATTCCTGCAACCCCGCATTTATTCAGGTAGGACAAAGGCTTGGTATAGAGAACTTTGCAAGATACTACAAGGCATACGGCTTTCAGGAGAAAACGGGGATTGATCTTCCGGGCGAAACAGACAGCGTTACCCTTGTAAGCGAGGATATGAGCATTGTCGACCTTGCGTCAAGCTCCTTCGGACAGGCAAACAGTATCACCCCAATGCAGATGATAACAGCCTATGCCGCAGTTATCAACGGCGGATATCTTCTCGAGCCCTATGTGGTGAGCAAGATCGTGGATACAAACGGAAATATCATCAAAACTAAGGAAAGAACGGTCCGCAGACAGGTCATAAGCGAGGAGACCTCCGCTCAGATGAGACAGGTGCTTGAAAGCGTTGTAAACAATAACGGCGGCTCAAACGCCTATATCAAGGGCTACAGGATAGGCGGCAAATCGGGTACTGCCGAAAAACTGGCGAAAAACCGCAAAGAGGGCGTAGACTATTATTATACCTCCTCATATGTGGGATTTGCTCCTGCAAACGATCCCGAGCTTCTTATGCTTGTAATGGTAGACGAGCCTATGGCAAGGGATCAGAACGGCAATCACGTCTATTACGGCAGCATGGTGGCTGCCCCTGTGGTATCAGCAGTATTCAAGGAGGCTCTGCCCTATCTGGGATATTACCCCGAATACACCGATTCAGAGCTTGCGGCACTGGATATAAATGTCCCCAATCTGGAGGATCAGACGGTTGAGGCGGCAGAGGCTACTCTTACCGATCTGGAGCTTGAAGCACGTATTGTGGGCGACGGAGAAACGGTAATCAAGCAGGTACCCTCAAGCACATCATCTATCCCAAGAGGCGGACGGGTAGTGCTTTATACAGAGGAAAACTACGAGGAGCAGATGACGGAAGTCCCCAATGTGCTGGGATATGCTCCGAATGACGTAAATTATCTGCTTTCCACGGCGGGACTTAATTTTAAAGCGGGCGACGGTGCAACAGAACACGCAGGAGCGGTGGCTTATACGCAAAGCAGAGAACCCGGCGAGATCGTTCCCGCAGGTACTATAGTTGAGGTCACATTTATTACACGAAGCGAGGGTTAAGCCGCGCACGGAGGGTATACTATGGAAAAAACGATGTCCCTTGCCGCACTGCTCAGAGGTGCGGGATATGAATATGACGGAGAGGATCAGACTGTAACGGGCGTTACGGATGATACAAGAGATGTAAGGGCAGGAAATATATTTGCCTGTGTAAAGGGCGGCAGCTTTGACGGTCACTCTGCGGCAAAGGAGATGATCGGAAAGGGAGCGGCGGCTGTTATCTGCGACCATGACATGGGATTAGGAGACAGGCAGATAATCGTAAACGATGTCCGTTCCTTTTACGGCAGACTTGTTGCTGAGTGGTACGGTCACCCTGAGCGTGAGATGACCCTTGTGGGAGTAACGGGTACTAACGGCAAGACCACAATGACGGCAATGCTCCACCATATACTGGGAGAGACGGGCGGCAGGACAGGACTTATCGGCACGGCGGGTACTTTTATAGGAGATACGCCTGTTGACAGGGACGAGTCAACCCCCACAACTCCAAAGGTATCGGAGCTTTACGCAATTTTCAGGCGCATGGCTGACGAGGGCTGCAAATACTGCGTAATGGAGGTATCCTCCTTTGCCACTCATCAGAACAGGATAGGTCCTGCGGTGTATAAGGCGGCGGCATTTACCAACCTGACACAGGATCACCTTGACTATCATCAGACTATGGAAAACTATTATCAGGCTAAAAAGCTGCTTTTTACAGATCACTGTGAAAATGCGATCATAAATATTGGCGACAGCTACGGCAGACGTCTTTATGAAGAGCTGGGAGATTCTGTGAACAGGATATCCTGCGGGGAGGGCGGAGATGTATACCCCGAAAATATAAAACGCTCCGGCGGCGGCTCGGAATTTACGGTCTGCGTAAAGGAAGGGAACGGAAATGTCAGACGGGAAAGAGTAGCCCTTAAAATGATGGGCAGCTACAATATCGACAATGCCTGCGAAGCGCTGGCAATATGCGTATCCTTAGGTATCCCTCTTGAAAAAGCGGCGCAGTCCATGAACAGCTTCGGCGGCGTAAGGGGCAGATGTGAGATCATACCCACGGGAAGGGATTTTTACATTGTCTGCGACTATGCACATTCCCCTGATGCTCTGGAAAATATGCTGCCTGCGATCAAGGAAAACACAGAGGGCAGACTTATCTGTCTTTTCGGCTGCGGCGGCGACAGGGACAGGAAAAAACGTCCGCTGATGGCAATGGCGGCAGAAAAATATTCGGACTATCTTATAGTTACCTCGGATAATCCCCGCAGTGAAGATCCCGATGCAATTATTGACGAGATCGTAACGGGGCTTACAGGGCGTATCCCATGCGACAGAGTTACCGACAGGCAGGGCGCTGTATTCCATGCGGTGCGGATCGCAAAAAAGGGCGATGTTATCGTGCTTGCGGGCAAGGGTCACGAGGATTATCAGATACTTAAAAATAACGTTCATATACACTTTGACGAGAGGGAAATATGCGCTGCGGCACTGGCGGCACTTGACAACAGAGAGCTTGCCACAAAAATGTCCCTGTCGGAGATATCCCGTGCGGCAGAGGGGGAAATGTGCAATATTTCCGATCCCGACAGGCTTATTTTAGCAGGAAATATCAGCAGCGACACAAGAACTATCGGAAAGGACAGCCTTTTCATTGCTTTAAAGGGCGAACGCTTTGACGGCAATGATTTTGCTGCTGATGCAATAGAAAAGGGAGCGGCGGCGGCTGTTACAGACAGGCGCATCGAGGGAGTCCCCTCCATAGTAACTGCTGATACAGGCAAGGCTCTTATGAGCATAGCCGCTCATTACAGGAGAAAATTTGCCTTGAAGCTCGTGGGAATAACGGGCAGCGTAGGGAAGACCACCACTAAGGAAATGACAGCTCTTGCCCTTTCATCATGCTTTGAAACACTGAAAACAAAGGGTAATCTCAACAACGAGATAGGTATGCCCACAACTCTGCTGCGGCTCACTCCCGACCATGAAGCGGCAGTCATTGAAATGGGAATGTCTCATTTTGGGGAGATAGAAAGACTTTCGGGAGTATGCCGTCCCACCATTGCGGTGATAACCAATATAGGCTGGTCCCATGCGGAAAATCTCGGCTCACGGGAAAATATCTTAAAAGCAAAGCTGGAGATCCTGCGGGGTTCAGAGCCTGACGCTCCTCTTATCGTAAACGGCGATGATGATCTTCTCCTCCCGCTTAAAAATACTCTTACGGGCAGACGGGTCATAACCTGCGGCGTTGTGAACAAGGACTGCGATATTACCGCAGAAAACATAGTTACCGATGAAAACAGCGGAAAAGTTTCCTTTGATATAATTCATGACGGCATTACAACACCTGTAACACTCCCCTGTATCGGCACTCATCACGTAAAGGACGCACTTCTTGCCTTTGCTGCGGCGGTCACGGCAGGCTGTGAGGCGGATAAGGCGGCTGAGGCTCTTTCCTGTTTTGAAGCGGAGGGACTGCGGCAGCATATCGAGCATAAAAAAGGTCAGCAGGTGATAGTTGACTGCTATAATGCCGCTCCCGATTCGGTAAGGGCGGCGCTGGACGTTCTCCGTGATACTCCCTGCGAGGGGAGAAGATGTGCGGTGCTGGGCGATATGCTGGAGCTTGGCAGCCGTTCTCCCGAACTTCACGAGGAAATAGGCAGATATGCGGCTCTGAACGGGGCGGATATGATCATCTCCTGCGGAAAATTCGGTGAGAATACCGTAAAAGGTGCGCTGAGTGCAGGCTCAGGAGCATTTGCTGTCTGTGCTGACAAGGAAAATATCGTATCTCTTCTGCGTGAACAGCTTCACGAGGGTGACAGCGTGCTTTTCAAGGCAAGCAGAGGGGTTCATTTTGAGGACATTATAAATGAGTATTACGGTTAAGATATGCAGTATCATTTACAGCGGGCAGAATTAAAATAATATGAGGTGAAAAAATGCCATATTGGATAAATATTTTAGCCGCCTGTATCTCCTTTGCGGCGGCATCTCTTTCGGGACTTGCTCTCATTCCCATGCTCAGAAAAATGCACTTCGGCGCAACAATTTACGAAAAGGGTCCTGCATGGCACAAGGGCAAGAACGGCACTCCCCTTATGGGCGGGTTCATGTTCATAATAGGTACGGTTCTTGCCTGCAGCATCTGTTACGGAATCTACAGCACGGTAAACAGCGGAAGCGCAATTCCTGACAGAACGGGGCTTTATAAGCTCCTTGCGGGACTGGGTTTCGCTCTTTTAAACGGTGTGATAGGTTTCCTTGACGACTATATCAAGGGCGTGAAAAAGCAGAATCTGGGACTCAGGGCAAAGCAGAAAATGGTCATGCAGTTTATTCTTTCTGCGGCTTTTCTCTATGTGCTGTACATTTTAGGGGATCATTCCACGGCGATACGGCTGCCTTTTGTGGGAGAGCTTGATTTAAAGCTGTTCTATTATCCCATAATGATACTGTACCTTATTTTTCTTACAAATGCAGTTAACCTTACAGACGGCGTTGACGGACTTTGCGGCACGGTGACGGTGGTATTTGCGGCGTGCTTTCTGTCTATATTCTCGTCAATGGGAATGCATGAATATTCTATATTTGCCTCTGCTCTGGCAGGAGGGTGCATGGGCTTTCTGGTGTGGAACCTTAATCCTGCAAAAATATTTATGGGCGATACAGGCTCTATGTTCTTAGGCGGCAGCGTCTGCGCTATGGGCTTTATCACTCATGAGCATCTGCTGCTGGCACTTCTGGCAATTGTCTACATCTGTGAGGCACTGTCGGTGGTATTGCAGGTCATTTCATTCAAGACCACAGGCAAGAGGATATTCAAAATGTCCCCTATACATCATCATTTCGAGATGTGCGGATTTTCGGAGTATAAGATAGTTATTACATTTTCCCTCTTCGGTCTGCTGGGCGGCGTGCTTGCAAATATTATCTATATGAGTTAAGATTATTAAAGAATTATCAACATATACGGAAAGGAGAATGCTTATGCCCGCATCTGCTCAGGGGAGAAAAAAGCCCCCAAAACAAAAAAAGCCGAAACGCCTGCAAAACAACAAAACATGGTTCAAGTTCCTGATGCCCAGAAGCGGGTATCTGGAGGATATACGCATAGGCGAGATAGATACCCCCTTTCTGATACTGGTGGTAATTCTTCTGGTGTTCGGCATTATTATGATGTATTCCGCCTCCTACGCATGGGCGATACATGATGATCTGGAGGCTGATTACTACTTTACAAGGCAGCTTCGTTTTGCGGCGCTGGGTCTTGCGGCAATGCTCATTATTTCAAGTCCTGTATTTGACTACCATATTTTAAGGCATCCTCTCATTACCTACGGATTTTTTGCCGTAACAGGTGTGCTTATGGCAGTCGTGCTTATTATGGGAAGAATAACGGGCGGCGCACAGAGATGGCTGGAGGTGGGCGACAGCTTTTCTTTCCAGCCCTCAGAGCTTATGAAACTTGCACTGATCCTGCTGTTTGCACATATGATCTCGGCAAATTACAAAAACATCAAGACATTCAGATACGGCATTCTCCCCTATGTGCTTATTCTCGGTACAGTTTCGGCTATGATGATAGCACAGCCTCACCTTTCGGGTACAATAATCATTTGCTGCATAGGACTTCTGATGATGTTTGTAGGCGGCGTGAACATGAAATATTATGCTCCCCTGTGTATAGTGGGTGCGGCTGCAATGGTTCTTGTAATGATACTTCTTTATCAGGGCGGATATGATTATGTAGAGGAGCGCTTTGAAAGCTGGCTGCATACATGGGAGCCTCAGAACCGTGACATCGCATGGCAGACAAGAAATTCACTGATCGCTATAGGCTCGGGAGGTCTTTTCGGACTGGGACTGGGAAATTCAAGACAGAAATTTTTGTATCTTCCCGAATCACAGAATGACTTTGTTTTCTCCATAGTCTGCGAGGAGCTGGGCTTTGTGGGTGCGGCAGTGGTGATAATACTTTTCCTTATGCTGGTATTCAGAGGCTTCAAGATAGCAGAAAATGCCCCCGACAAATACGGAATGCTCCTTGCCACGGGGCTTGTTATACAGATAGGCATACAGGCGCTTCTTAATATTGCGGTGGTATCCAACTGCATACCGAACACGGGTATTTCACTGCCCTTTTTCAGCTACGGAGGTACGGCGCTTATAATGCAGCTTGCACAGATGGGGATAGTGCTTAATATTTCCCGTCAATCCATACCCCGAAAGGAAAAGCCCGATGCCGATGAGGAGGAGCTAAGACGCATACAGGACGCCAAGGATACCCTTGCCGCTCCTGCATCTGCCCGTGGAACGGGTGCTGCCCGAGGAACGGGCACTGACCGCTCTGCGGACACCGTTCAGGTAAGCCCTGTCCGCAGAAGAAAGTCACATTGAAAGGATATCGTATATGAAAGTTATTCTTGCAGGAGGAGGAACAGCGGGACATATTAATCCCGCCCTTGCAATTATTTCCATTATCAGGGAGCATTGTCCCGATGCGGAGTTTCTGTTTGCAGGAACGCCGAACGGCATGGAGGCACGGCTTGTTCCCATGGAGGGAATAGCCTTTGCTCCCATAAAGGTAAGCGGCTTTCAGAGAAAGCTCACGCCGAAAAACGTAGTGCGCAACATAAAAGCGGCGGCATATCTTACCACCGCAGGACATACGGCAAAGAAGATAATACGGGATTTTTCCCCCGATCTGGTAATAGGCACGGGGGGATATGTGAGCGGTCCTATCGTTATGGAAGCTGCCGCAGAGGGCATTCCCACCGCCATACATGAACAGAACGCCTATCCCGGAGTAACTACCCGTATCCTTTCAAAAAGGGTAAATGCGGTAATGCTCACAATGGAGGAGGCAACACAGTATCTTCCCGAGGGCATACACTGTATAAAAACAGGTCTGCCCGTAAGAAAGGGCTTCTCAGATGATGCGATTTCAAGAGAAGAAGCCAAAAAACAGCTGGGACTTGACCCCGGGAAACTCTGTATTTTCTCATGGGGAGGGAGTCTGGGCGCAGGCGGCATAAACGACAGTGCGGCTGCTCTTATCCGCTGGGAAAAGGAAAATCACATACCCGTGAGCCATATCCACAGCTACGGAAAAATGGGACATGATACCTTTGAACAGCGTGTCGCCGAGGCAGGTGCGGATCTGAAAAACGACAAATCCCTTATAATAAAGGAATATATACACAACATGGACGTCTGCACGGCGGCAGCGGATCTTATCATCTGCCGCAGCGGTGCATCGGCAATAAGCGAGCTTGAAGCCATGGGGAGAGCATCAATACTTATACCCTCCCCTGTGGTGGCAGGAAATCATCAGTACCACAATGCCATGGCACTGGGCAGAGTGGGAGCGGCAGTGGTCATAGAGCAGAAGGATCTTACCGATGAGCTTATCATAAACGAGGTAAAAAAGCTCCTTGAATCCCCCGAAAAGCTCAGTACCCTTGCCGCAAGAGCGCACGAGCAGTGCATAAAGGATACCCCCGACAGGATCTGGAGCGTGATAGAGGAGATAACCCGCAAGCAGCCCGCAGCGTCTGTCTGATTAACCAATTCCGTCTCTTTGCATATTATAGGTTATATATGACCTGTAAAGGAGAGTCGGGCAATGCAAAAGCTGGTGATAGACGGAGGTAAAATGCTTAAAGGGGAGCTTAAAACTCAGGGCGCAAAGAATGCCGTACTTCCGGTGCTGGCGGCTGCGGCTCTCTGTGACGGAAAGGTGCGGCTGAGTAACTGCCCCTCCATTTCAGACAGATACGGTGCAATAAGGATACTCACAAGGCTGGGCGCACGGGTCACGGGAGGCGCAGGCTCAGAGCTTACGGTGGACTGTTCGGGTCTTGCGGAGTTTCCCGAAATAGACGACAATCTTATGCGGACAATGAGATCTTCAATTATTTTTATGGGAGCGGCTCTGGGAAGAAGAGGAAGATGTACTCTTTGCTATCCCGGGGGCTGTGATCTGGGTCCCCGTCCAATAGATATGCACATATCGGCTCTTAAAAAAATGGGAGCCGTAATAAACGATGAACACGGCAGGATAGAGTGCTATGCTCCCGATGGTCTGAGCGGCTGCAAAATTTCCCTGTCTTTCCCGTCTGTGGGGGCAACGGAGAATATTATGCTGGCGGCGGTCACCGCAAAGGGTGAAACTGTTATCTCCAATCCCGCCAGAGAGCCTGAGATAGGGTGTCTTGCGGATTTTCTCCGCTCCTGCGGCGCACATATCAAAGGAGACGGAGGAGGACGAATCGTCATTGAGGGAGTAGAGGAGCTTTCCCAGCCCGAGGGCGAGGTCTTTTCCATAATTCCCGACAGAGTGGCGGCTGCTACCTACCTTTCGGCGGTTATCTGCGCAGGAGGAGAGCTTATGCTCACTGACTGTCAGCCCTCTCACATGGAGGCTGTCATTCCCGTATTTGAGGCAATGGGCGCATACATCAGGTGCTTTAAAAGCAATATCTACATACAAAGTACGGGCAGACCACGGTCCTGCGACACAATACGGACAATGGTCTACCCGGGATTTCCCACCGATGCACAGGCGGTCATCATGTCAGCACTTACCTGTTCTGTGGGAACAACGGTTTTTGTGGAGAATATTTTCGAGAGCCGTTACCGCCATGCGGCAGCACTTTGCCGTATGGGTGCGGACATAAGAGCCGAGGGCAAGGTTGCAGTGGTGACGGGCGTTCCCGAACTGTACGGGGCATCATGCGAAGCGCCCGACCTCAGAGGAGGAGCAGCCATTGTGTGTGCCGCTCTCGGAGCTCAGGGCAGGACGGAAATACTGCGGACGGAATACATCGACAGAGGATATGAAAGTATAGAAAAGGCGCTTTCCTCACTGGGCGCAGATATTTACAGGGTGTGAAAATATCCCGGGAATTTAAAATAAAAAGGTGATCTTAACTTGAGTACCTACGGCAGACGAAGGCGAAAACGGAACAACTCCCTTACGGGTGTGGCAGTGTTCATAATAGCGGCAATGATATTTCTGCTGCTGTCAACCACAGTGTTTTTTAATCTGGAAAAGATAAGCGTTACGGGAGAATCGGGCTATACCGCTCAGGAGATAATAGATGCAAGCGGTCTTAAAGCGGGCGATAATCTTGTAAGGACCGGCACAGAAAAATGTGCCCAAAGGATCGAAAGCAAACTGCCCTATGTGGAAAAAGCGACAGTTTCACGGTCATTTCCCAATACTATGGTAATAAACATAGAGCCCAGTATACCTGCGGCGAATTTCCGCTGTGACGGGTATATCCTCCTTATAAGCAGAGGAGGAAAGGTGCTTGAAAAAATAGATGAGCCAAAGGTCGGACTGCTCAATTTTACAGGCGTAGACCCGTCCCCCGAAATAAAGCCGGGCGATAAATTCGTTTCAGCCGATGAGCATAAGACCGATGCCATAGATGAACTTTTAAAGCTGTTTGTAGAGGCAAAGGACGCTGCACATTCCTCTGACGGTGAAAATGACACTGCCGAAACGTCTGTGACCGAACCTGTCACCGAAACAGAGGAGGAGTATGACCCCGCATCATTCTACGAGGAGGACTCACAAGAGGACAACACAGACGATACATCAGGATCGGAATATCTCCCCGAAGATGAGGAAAAGAGCTTTGCCGATAAGGTGACGCTTATTGACGTTACCGACAGAGCGGCTCTCAGCTACACTTATGACGGCAGGATAGTGGTAAAGCTGGGCTCTGTAAACGATCTTGACTATAAGCTGAATTTTTCCCGTACCATAGTGACCGAAAGCATAGGCGACCGCACCGAGGGGGTGCTGACTATCCTTTCCGATTCAAAGAGCGCATCTTTCCTCGATAAGGAAACAATGGAATACAATGCGCAGGTGTTCAGCAATAATATGGCGGCTCAGACGGCTGTCCCGGAGGAAACCTATGAGGAAGAGGAGGAAACCGAGCAGTCCTATGACCCTATTATGGAATAATTTGTCTGACACATTGTGAGAAATGCGAAAAATGAAAAAATATATATCAATTTTTTGTGCAGTTAATAATTTTTTTTCAAAATCACTTGAAAAATTGATTTAAGTGTGTTAAAATAGATATTGTATATAATAGTCGGAATGTATTACTATATTCATATATAAACAGGAGGAAGTAAAATGGCGATCATGGTCGATAACGAAAGGAATACTTTTGATGAGATAATTAAAGTCGTTGGCGTGGGCGGCGGCGGCAGTAATGCCGTAAACCGAATGGTCGATGAGGGAATACAGGGCGTTGAGTACATAGCAGTAAACACCGATGCCCGTGCGCTCAGCTCCTCAAAGGCAGGCACAAAGGTGCAGATAGGCGTAAAGCTCACAAACGGAAAGGGAGCAGGCGCAAAGCCCGAGGTAGGTGCGTCCAGCGCAGAGGAGAACAGAGACGAGATAAAAGCGGCTTTAAACGGGTCGGATATGGTTTTCATTGCCGCAGGTATGGGCGGCGGCACAGGTACAGGCGCAGCTCCCATTGTGGCTGAGATAGCCCAAGAGCTGGGTATCCTTACTGTTGCTGTTGTTACAAAGCCCTTTGAATTTGAGCAGAAAGCAAAGATGAGAACTGCCGAGGCAGGCATCGCAGAGCTCAAAAAACACGTTGACTCCCTTATCGTTATCCCCAATGAAAGACTTCTCCAGACCTCCGAAAAGGAGCTTACCATGCGCCAGTCCTTTGCTCTTGCCGATGATATTCTTAAAGTGGGTGTAAAGTCCATTGCAGAGCTTATCACCGTAGAGGGCGATATCAACCTTGATTTTGCCGATGTCAAGACCACCATGAAAGACGCAGGCTATGCTCATATGGCTATAGGTCACGGCTCAGGCAAGGACAAGGCTGCCGAGGCTGCAAGACAGGTTATTTCCAGTCCTCTGCTTGAAACATCTATCTCCGGTGCTACAAGGCTTCTTGTAAATATTGAGATGAGCGAGGACGTGCTTGCAAGCGACATCAACACTGCCACAAGACTTATCTCCGATGCAGCCGATCCCGATGTTAATATGATATTCGGAACATCTTTCAATGAGAACCTGAAAGACGAAATAAATATTACCGTAATTGCCTCCGCATTCAACGATGATATCCCCTTTGTACCCGAACAGCCCGAGGTAGGCAGCACTGCTCCCCAGGTTGAAAAGATCCCCTCAGGCTACGGCAATACAAGACCTCAGACGGGTGCTGCAAAAACTCAGCACGCATATGAGGATTACAGCGAATTTTTTGATATGATAAACAAAAGAAAATAATTCCCATGTCATTTAAAGGGCGGGAGGTATGAAAAATGCCTCCTGCCTTAATTTTTTTGAAAAATTTATTGATATTTTTTTCCTATTATGGTATAATGTTTAGGACAGAAAAAAATCTGTGAGGTAAAAAATATGATAGATGGATTTATACGGTGCGGCTGCGCAACCCCCGATGTGCGGGTGGCGGACTGCGTATATAATGCTGACAGGATAATCGAAGCGGTAAAGGAGGCGGAAAAGTCGGACTGCTCTCTGCTTGTGTTTCCCGAGCTTTGCATTACAGGCTATACCTGCGGGGATCTGTTCCTGTCAAGGACTCTCATTGACGGCGCAAAAAAGGCTCTTTGCAGGATACTTGAAGAAACCCGCATGGCAGAGATAGTCTTTCTTGTGGGACTGCCCGTGCGCAGCGGAGGAAAGCTCTATAACTGCGCCGCTGTCTGCTGCAAGGGAAAGCTGCTGGGGCTTGTGCCGAAGAAGAATATCCCCAACTACTCGGAATTTTATGAGCTGCGGCACTTTACGCCTTGGGAAGGCGGTCAGAGTACGCTCATTGACTATCCCGACAATGCTGTTATGGGAGATATTATTTTCCGGGACAGTGAAAATCCCCTGTTTTCCTTTGGTGCGGAGATCTGCGAGGATCTCTGGGTAGCTTCTCCCCCCTCGGAAAGGCTTGCCGGAAACGGCGCAATGATAATCTGCAACCTTTCCGCTTCCGATGAGGTCATAGGCAAAAAGGAGTACCGCAGAAAGCTGGTGGATATGCAGAGCGCAAAGCTGGTGTGCGGGTATATTTATGCTGACTGCGGATTCGGTGAATCCACTCAGGATATGGTATTTTCGGGGCATTCCCTTATCTATGAGAACGGCACCCGCCTGAGAGAAAGCGTTCCCTTTAAGGGCGGCATTATCTATGGGGATATTGACCTTGAAAAGCTGGAAAGCGAAAGGATAAGAATGAATACCTTTAAAGCGGAGCGGGGCGCTTTTGCAGAGGTGAGATTTGAATTATCTCCCAAAACTCTGACGCTTGACAGATATTTTGCCAAAACTCCCTTCGTTCCCGCCTCCAAGGACGCCCTTGACCGCCGCTGTGAGGAGATAATCACCATGCAGGCAGCGGGACTTGCCACAAGACTCAGGGCGATAGGCTGCAAAAAAAGCGTTATCGGACTTTCGGGAGGACTTGACTCCACACTTGCGCTTATAGTTGCCGTACACGCCTACGATATGCTCTTACTTGACAGAAAAGGCATTATTGCGGTGACAATGCCCTGCTTCGGCACAACAAAGAGGACAAAAAGCAATGCCCTTGCGCTTGCCGCAGCCTACGGCGCCGATGTGCGTCAGATAGATATAACTTTATCGGTAAGACAGCACTTTGCCGATATAGGTCAGGACGAAAATGTTCACGATGTGACCTACGAGAACGCTCAGGCAAGAGAGCGCACACAGGTAATAATGGATATTGCCAACAAGGAGGGGGGCATCGTCATAGGTACGGGCGATCTTTCAGAGCTTGCTCTGGGGTGGGCTACCTACAACGGCGACCATATGTCCATGTACGGTGTAAACTGCTCCGTGCCCAAAACCCTTGTCCGTCACCTTGTAAGCTATGAGGAGTCCCGTGCGGATAAGGAGCTTTCGGGCATACTTCATGACGTGCTTGACACTCCCGTATCTCCCGAGCTGCTCCCGCCCTCCGAAAACGGAGAAATAGCACAGAAAACGGAGGATATCGTGGGACCCTACGAGCTTCACGACTTTTTCCTTTACTATACGGTAAGATCGGGATTTTCTCCAAAAAAAATACTCCGTATAGCCGAGTGTGCATTTGACGGCGTTTACGACAGGGAAACTATCCTTAAATGGCTTAAAATATTTACGAAAAGATTTTTTGCTCAACAGTTCAAGCGCTCCTGTCTGCCCGACGGTCCGAAGGTGGGAACAGTCACTCTTTCCCCGAGAGGGGACTGGAGAATGCCCTCCGATGCTTCGTCAAAGCTTTGGCTTGAACAGCTTGACTGACCTTGCAGGCGGTGATGATAATGAAACTAAATCAAATATCTCTCAGATACCTTAAAGGACAGAAAAAGCACACTCTTATGACAATTATCGCCGTAACACTGGGAACAGCCTTCCTTACGGTCCTGCTTTGTGCCGTGTCCGTTTACAGGGCGACTGCTTTAAATTCTGCCATAAAGACAAACGGCACATATCATGTGCTGTTTAACGGTCTTACCAAACAGCAGCTTCTGGAAATACGCAATCTTGACATATTTGAGGAAACGGAAAATTACAGCGTATCCGCCTACAGCAGCGCCCTTGACATGGATTTCGTACAGATGCATGAGGCGGACGGGACGGTGGAGTTCCTTGTCCGTGAGGGAAATCTTGTTGACGACAATTTTTACCGCATGGATCAGGAGAAGATCACCATGCTCCCCGATGAAATGCACACAGTTACCGAGGGACGAATGCCCGAAGCGGACGGCGAGATCGTCATTTCCGCTCAGAGTGCATTTATGTGGGGATATCCGCAGGTGGGAGATACAGTCACTGCACAGCTTGTTACCTGCAAGGCAAAGGACGGGAATATATCGGGCTTTGAAGAAAGTGTACCCCCCGTGCTTGCGGAAACTTTTGACATTGCTTCGGCAGAGGAGATCTCCTTTAAGGTGGTAGGTCTTTCGGATAAGTATAATTTTGTGGACTACAGCGACACAAGACTGCGCTCCTACTCCTATCTGTACGACAATCTTCTTGCAAGATTTTCCGATAAGGCATATGATCTTTACTGGGATATGAACTATGCCTTTGCCGATCTGGGACTTGAAATAGACGATTTCGATTACAGCATGAATCAGGAGCTTCTTGACATGGAGGGCAAGGGCGTTGCGGCAAAATTTTCAGAGGCTCTGTTTTTTGCTCTCATGTATCTGGCGGTCATCTTTATAATGTTCTGTGTCAGAATGGTCATCGACAACGCCTTTGAAATATCAGCAAAGGAGCGGATAAAGCAGTTCGGACTTTTAAAGGCGGCGGGAGCGTCAAGAAAACAGGTGCTTGCCCTTACTCTGTGGGAGGCTTTCTATCTGGCAGTTCCCGGAGTGGTACTCGGCATTGCGCTGGGCGCAGGGCTTGCACGTGCCGCCTTTGAGGGACTTAAAGCCAACCTGTCAGCAGGATCTGCAATGCAGTATTATGATCTTTCGTCTCTTTTAGAGTTTAAGCTTGAACCCTACGTTTTCATTTCTGCGGCTGTGATAGGCTTGCTCTGGGTATGCATATCGGCTGTGGCTACAGGCATGAGAATGATAAAGGCATCTCCTGTGGAGGCTATGCGCTCAGCAGGAAAGAAAGAAAAAATTTCCGTTCCCAAAAAGCCCCCTAAGTCAAAGGGAAATTTTATTGCGGATTACTCTGCACTGAGCATAAAGCGAAATAAAAAAAGATACTTCATCACCATGATCTCCTTGGTAATGAGCATTACCCTTTTCACAATTTTCACCTACGGCATAGGCGCAGCAAGGCAGGTGCTGAGCGACAGATATGACAGCACGGGATTTTCCTCCGCTTATACCGTGAATTATCAGGCGTTTTCCCCCTACAGTGTAAGCGATGAGATCGCAAAAATGAAGGAGTCGGGGTATTTTACAAATGTAGGCTATGATGCTGAGATAGTACTTTACGGTACTGTGGACGAATTTTCCGTACCCGAGGATTCACAGCTCTACAGCAAGGGAAATCTTGTTATGAGAGTACACCCCATAAACAAAGAAAACTTTGAAAAGTCTGTCACCTCCGACATTGATTATGACACATTCGTTTCATCGCAGTGCATACTTATAAACAATGAAATGGTAAGTCCCACAGGGGAAGCCCCCTACAGCGCATATGGAAACACCTCGGGAATATCCGTCCACGCTCGCCCATTTAACTCGGAATTAATGGAGTTTTTCGATTATGTGGACGTGATCATTACAGGCAGCTTTACCACGGAAAATGATCTGTATATTTCAAACGGATACATTTCGGCAATTGTGGCAGAGGAGAATTATTTAAGCCTTATGGAATTTTGCGGCATGGACAACAGCACATACGAATACACCGACGAAAACGGCGACACATATTATGTATATGTCCGCACCATAACAGCCGATCCCGCAGAGGGTAAGGAAACAGAGGCGGAAAATTATCTGAATATGCATTATTACGGCAGCTTCACCAATGCCGTTTCGGATTCCTCAAGGGCATATGCGGATCTGGAGGCTGTAAGGTTTATAGGATATTTTGCGATCGTGATAGTATCGCTTATTGCAGCGGTAAACATAGTAAATATCATTTCTGCAAACGTTCTGGGAAGAACAAGCGAGCTTGCAATGCTCAGAGCCTGCGGAATGTCAGACAAACAGCTCCACAGACTGGTGTTCAGGGAGGGTATGATCTATGCAGGAACAGCGGGCATTGTGTCCCTGCTTCTTACGGAGGCTATGATACTTGTTCTGCGTCTGCCTTTTATATTAGGAATAGCGGATCTGAGCTTTCTTGACATAGGATTTGAGCCGTCCTTTACCGCTCCCATACCATATGTGCTGGCAGCATCGGCGGCGGCATTTGTAATAGCGGCGGCGGCATCATGGTTCCCTGCACAACGGGTAATAAAATCCTCCATTGTAGACAGCATGGCAGAGGTAAATTAAGATATTATAATATAAGGTGTTGATGAATATTTTACTGTATATCGTCCTGCTCCTCGGGGGCTTTGCACTGCTGATAAAGGGTGCAGATATTTTCGTGGCGGGAAGCTCCTCCCTTGCAAAAAAAATGAAGATACCTCCGCTAATAGTAGGTCTTACCATTGTGGCTATGGGAACAAGCGCTCCTGAGCTTGCGGTGAGTATATCCTCTGCGGTAAAGGGTTCAAACGGGCTGGCGGTAAGCAATGTAATAGGATCGGATATATTCAATCTTCTTATGGTGCTTGGCGTCTGCTCTGCCATATCTCCCCTTTCGGTAAGCGATAATGTGATAAAGCGTGATTACCCGGTATCACTGGCGGCTATAGCGGCAATGGAGCTTTTTCTGATAAACGGCATCATCGGAAGGTGGGAGGCAGCCCTGCTTGCGGCAGGACTGGCAGTCTACATTATCTTCTCCATAAAAGCAGCGGGAGCGGGCAGACAGGATACGGAGGATAATAATGCCCCCTTTTCCCCTGTCGGCTGTGCTGCGGGCATTATCGGCGGCATTGCGGGAATAGTCATAGGCGGCGATATGGTAGTTGACAATGCTTCGGGAATAGCCTCAGCTCTTGGCATGAGCGAAACTCTTACAGGTCTTACCATATGCGCAATGGGTACCAGTCTGCCTGAGCTTGTAACAAGCATTACCGCATCAAAAAAGGGCGAAAACGACATGGCGGTAGGCAATGTGGTAGGCTCAAACCTGTTTAACGTACTGGGAATACTGGGGATTTCGGGAATGATAACCCCCATTGATCTTACTGCGGCAAACAACGGCTCGGATATAAACGCCCTTATTGACGGAGGACTGCTTATCCTTGCAGGTGTTCTTATACTTATATTCTGCAAAAAAAGCGGGCGCATATCACGGGGACAGGGAATTGTCCTGACAGCGCTTTATGCAGCATACATGGTCTATATTGTGGCAAGAAATTAGCGAGGCGGGGGAAAGAAATTAAATTTGCCGCCCTTTAACCTATTAATTTTTTGTGAAAACTATTGCATTTATCTGAAAAAAAAGGTATAATAAAAGGTAACGCACAACCATAAAAGGAAGGAAGTAGGATAAAATGTCAGACTTATATTTTGCACTCCTACAGGCAGCCGCAACACCTGCGGATCAGGAGGCAATGCAGACAGCAAGCATGGGTTCATTTATTGTAACACTTATAATGTTCTTCGTAATATTCTATTTTTTTGCAATAAGAGAGCCGAAAAAAAGAGAAAAGGAGCAGAAGGCTCTTCAGGACGCTTTGCAGGTAGGCGATGAGGTCGTCACCATAGGCGGCATTATCGGATTTGTGGTAAGCAAAAAGGACGATACGGTAATACTCGAAACAGGCGGCAACAAAAGTAAGATCATTCTGAAAATATCCGCCATTTCAAAAAATCTCACTCAGCATGATGAGCAGGAGGAGATCTCCAAAAAGTAAAAAAGCAGGACAGTGCAGACATCGGTTTGTGCTGTCCTGTGTTTTTTTCTGCAATATGCACAAATTACGGACGGATTTTTGTTATTTCCCGCTCCTTAAAATTCCCCCGCTTACTTGACAAATGCTGTCGGATATTATATAATTTAATATATAATAAAAAATTTGTATAAATATTATCTCGGAAAGGAATGACTATAAATGGCATATCCCGAAAATACCGAATGGAAAAAATATTTCGGCACGGCATGGGAGAATGTGATAAACAACTGCTCAGAGCCGGGCGGGTTCCTTATTCTTCATAAGGAAAAACAGGTGCTGTGCGACAGTAATTTTACGGATCTTACCGGGATGAGAAAAGCTCCCGCCTACGATCAGACCGTTCAGATCATAACTGCCCTTAAAAACGGGGACGATCAGTATGCAAAGCTCGCTGTCAGCATGACAGAGGATAATGAAGATGTTTCGGCGGGAATAATTTTTGGCAGGAAAGATATAAACGACGTCACTCTGCCTGTATGTACACAGACAGAGCTTGCAGTAAGCATGAACGAAAGCGAACAGCCCTTTGTCCTCGCTCTTATGCGCATTGAGGCTTATAATGACGAAAACATAGGCGACAGTGAGCTTTACACCGCATTTACCGCAATACTGGGAACTGCTCCGAAAGGTACGCTTATTTCCCCCGCAAGCCGTTTAAGATACTGGCTGTATGTTCCGGGACCCGAGAACGACCGCTTTGTTATGCTTGACAATATCCGCAGGACGGTGGAGGAGGCTGCTGCGGGTACGGGCTATCCCCTTACCATGACCGCAGGCTGCGCCGCAGATGTTCCCACTATCCCCCAGAGAATGCAGACAGCGGAGTTTGCATTCTACGAGGCTACCACTCTCGGCAAGGGCAGCATTCGCCTTTACTCCACAGAACGTTATGAGCGGCATAAAAAAGAATATGATGCAATGCGCAGATTCCTGACTCTTGTTGACAATAATCTTTTCATCTATCATTTTCAGCCCATAGTCAGAGTTTCCACAGGTGAGATCGCCGCTTATGAAGCTCTTATGAGGACGGACAGCAAAACAGGACTGTATCCTCTTGAAATTCTGGACTTTGCAGGCAAGTTCAACCGCCTTTACGATATAGAGCGTGCAACTATCAGAAATTCCCTTAAAGTCATAGAAAAGCATCAGGATATTTTCCACGACAGGAAGCTGTTTGTAAACTCTATCACCGCACATATGCTCACAAATGAGGACTGGAGCGTAATTGAACAGTCCTACGGTGAGCTGCTGGAAAAGGTGGTCATCAAATTTTCGGAGCAGACGGAGTTTAACGATGAGCGTCTGTCACTGGTGCGGAGCAGACTGGAACGGAACAATATGCAGCTTGCAATTGACGATTACGGCACGGGTTATTCAAATGCCGCAAAACTCACCCGTTTCAAGCCTGATTATGTAAAGCTTGACAGATCCCTCATTCAGGAGATAGACTCACGCCCGAAGGTGCGCAGTTTTGTATCGGGTATCATCAGCTTTATTCATGAAAACGGATTTGAGGTACTGGCAGAGGGCATTGAAACATATGAGGAGCTTAAAACAATGATCGCTCTCGGGGCGGATTATGTACAGGGCTATTATGTGTCGCTGCCGAAGCCTGTGCTTATACAGGAGATATCAGAAAAGCTGAAAAATGAGATAGTTGCCATTAACGGCGAATCCAAAGGAAATATCACAAGGCTTTATCACGCTTCAAACGGTGAGCTTGTGGATCTTGCGGCTCTTGAGGATCAGCATTATGCGGGCGTTATCATTGACAGCACTCATGTTACTCTCGAGGGCGGCGGCAGGACGGTGAAGTCCTCCATTGTCATCAAGGACGGCACAAAAACGGTCATCACCATGAGAAATGTTGCGATAACCACCGAAAAGGAAGAACCGCTCATCATACTGGGGGCAAATACAGACGTTATTCTTATGATAAACGGCGAGAACCGCATAATCGAAAGAGGTATCAGAGTGCCTAAGACCTCAAACCTTACTCTGAGAGGAGAGGGGAGTCTTTATGTTATCTCCCAGCTTTCCAACTGCTGCGGCATAGGTGAGGATAAGGATCACAGCCCCGGCAATATCAGGATAGAGATGAATAACGGCAAACTAAATATAGAGGCAAACGGCGACAATGCCATTGCCATAGGCGGCGGCAAAAACGAAGCCAACAATACCATTACCATTTCGGGCGGAGATATCAAGGTAAGCTGCTCGGGCAAACGCTGTCTCGGCATAGGAATAATGGAGGGCAACAGCATTATTGATATAAATAACTGCGCCTGCTCTGTTGAAACATCATCTCCCACAGCGGTGGGTATCGGCTCAATGCACGGAAAGACGGATATTCTTGCGGCTCATTACAAGCTGTTTTTCAGAATGCTGGGAATTGACCTTTGTGCAATCGGCACTATTGAGGACGGCAGCGGAAATATAATTCTCGACAGCGGAAATGTAACGGGAACATTAAACGGAAGAAACTCCAACTGCATAGGCACAAGAGGGGGCTGCCTTGACTGTACTGTCCGCTATTCGGGAATAGAATTTGTCTGCGAGGGCAAGACAGTTTCGGGCGTAGGCGATATGAGAGGCGACGGAAATGTAGACATCATGAAATCTACTGTTGACATGAAAATGTCGGTCAAGGACGGAGAGGGCATTGCAAGCTTCGGCGGCAGGATAAAGCTCACAAACGTACTTAAAAATATAGTTATCAATTCATAAGCTCATAAGCGGCAGGGGGAAAGGGGCAGCACCGCACAAAGCCATAGGGCGTTTTTGTGGGGTGCTGCCGCAAAATACGTTCCTGCCGCAGTTTTTTTAAAAGGCGGTATGTATGACTGCACCGATAAGAGATTTTATAAATGACTACTGCTCGGAAAATATGCTGCGCTGTCATATGCCCGGGCATAAGGGACGGGCAGAGCAGGGGGATATTACCGAAATAAAGGGAGCGGACAGCCTTTTCGAGGCTGAGGGGATAATAAAGGAAAGCGAAAAAAACGCTTCTGAAATATTCGGTTCATATAAGACCCTTTACAGTGCAGGCGGCTCTACCCTCTGCATACAGACAATGATAACTGTCTGCATGGGAGTGACAGGCTCAAAAAGGATAATTGCGGCAAGGAACTGCCACAGGGCGTTCCTTTCTGCCTGTGTGCTGACAGGGGCAGAGCCTGAGTGGATATTTCCGCATTATGAGTACTCCCTTGTTTCGGGGAAAATATCCCCGTCAGATATAGAAAAGGCGCTGAGTGTGGGCGAAAAGCCTGCCTGCGTGTATATCACAAGTCCTGATTATTACGGCAGCATTGCCTGTATAGATGAAATTTCCCGCATATGCAAAAGGCACGGTGTCTTTCTTGCTGTTGACAATGCTCACGGGGCATATCTTCGTTTTATAAAAGATGAAAGGGGTATCCCGCTGCACCCTCTTTTTCACGGGGCGGATATATGCTGCGATTCAGCACACAAAACCCTGCCCGTTCTGACGGGGGGAGCATATCTGCACATCGCTGCTCCCTCTCTTGAAAAATATGAGGGATATGCAAAGGAGATAATGTCACTTTACGGCTCGTCAAGTCCGTCATACCTGATACTGCGGTCTTTAGACGAATGTAATTTATTTATGGCGGACAAGGGGGAGGAGTATTTTTCCGCCTTGAATAAAATGCATGAAAAGCTGACGGCGGAGCTTTCTCCCCCGTTCCGCTTTTTAGAAAATGAGCCGGGAAAGCTCACTATCTTTGCCCCCTCTGCGGGGTATACAGGGCGGGAGCTTGCCGAGGTTCTGCGGTCACACGGTGCAGAGTGCGAATATGCAGATGAAGCCTGCACTGTGCTTATGCTCACAGGTCTTACCGCAGAGGAAATATCGTCACTCGAAGAAATACTTAAAAGCATACCCATGAGGAGGAGGCGTGTGGAAATTCCCCATATTTCGGGCTTTACTCCCCCGCAAAAGGTCATGTCCCTCCGTGAAGCGTCATTTGCTCCCTCAGAATGTGCGGGTATTGACAATGCGGCAGGCAGGATCTGCGCCCGTGCCGTTTCCTGCTGCCCTCCCGGAGTGGCAGTTGTGGTGGGAGGAGAAATTTTTTCCGAAAATAATATTAAAATTTTGAAAAACTATAGCATTTTCAAAGTAAATGTGGTAAAATAGTATTAAGGGATCTTCTGAAAGCGTGGAAGCGCACCGATCCCCGAATAATCCCGAAAGAGTGACAGGTATGAAGCTGATTTTTGCAATTATAAATAATGACGACAGCCATGAGGTATCCACTGCTCTTACCAAAAGCGGCTTTTCCGCTACAAAGCTTGCTTCTACAGGCGGCTTTCTTATGGCGGGGAACACTACATTCCTCATCTGCACTGAGGATAAATGCGTTGATGAGGCAATAAATATTATCCGCTCACGTTCAAGAAGAAGAACTCTTTCCGTTCCCGCAGGACAGGGGCGCACAGATCCCTCCGCTTTTCCATCGGAAATAGCCGTTGGCGGTGCGACTGTATTTGTGACCGATGTTGAAAGGTTTGAAAAGCTCTGATGAAGCTGTATTCAAAGGAAAATATTACCCGTCCCATAGCCGCCATGCGCCGTACAGGAAAATTTGTACATTCATACATCATCACAGGTGAAAAGGGGCTGGGGAAACGCACCACTGCCCGCTATCTTGCAATGTCCCTGCTCTGCGATAACCATAATGCCTGTGGTGAATGCAGACAGTGCAGACGGATTTTAAAGGGTCAGCACCCCGACTTTATCGAGGTAACAAAGGAGGGGCGCATATATTCCGTTAACGATATCCGTTCCAAGGTGGTGGAGGACAGCTTTATATCCCCAAACGACTGCGACAGAAAGGTATATCTGCTCACCGACTGTGACGGGTGGACAGACGCTTCACAGGACGCACTTTTAAAGATCACCGAAGATCCTCCCGACACCGCATATTTTATCTTTACCGCTTCATCAAAAAGCGTATTTCTTCCCACTCTCATTTCCCGTTCCATGGTAATGGAGGTAAGCGAAGCGGACAGGGAGGGGTGCATAGCTGCCATGACCGAACACTTTTCCGAAAAGGGAGTTGCCGTTTCACAGGAAAAGCTTTCCGCCGCAGCCGATGCATTCGGGGGAAATATCGGAAGATGTATAGATTTTGCGGAGGGTGACGAGGTTCTTGCGGCTGCCGCGGATAAAGTCCGTGCCATTGCCGATGCCGCCGCAAAGGGAGATGCGTATACTCTTGCCGTGCTGCTCCATTCTCTGAGCGGCGACAGGAACGAGATGCGCAGCGCTCTGGAAATGCTTATGCGTGTAATAAGAGATGCGGCTGTCATAAAAGCGGAGGGCGGCGGGTGCATAGGCTGTGCCGAAAAGCAGAGCCGTATTATGGCGCAGCGTTTTTCCGAATCTGCACTTTTAAAAATGTATGATGCCGCAGGTGAAGCCGCAGCCCGATGTGCAGGATATTGTAATGCTCAGGCAGCAGCGGCGGTACTTGCGGGAAAGCTGGGGGCGGTCTGAACTCAGAAGCAAGATAATCAGAGGCAAGAAAAATTGTCCGCAAAGTTGTAAAACGCAAACAAAGCGGGAAGCATTTCCTTATCTTGCCCCTTAAAAAATCCAAAATTGATTTTTCGTTGTCTGATACGGGCAGCGTCCGTTAATATAAGAAATATTCCGCAGAGAGCGTTGAAATAAGGAGATAAAAAATGACTGAGATAATAGGCGTAAGGTTTAAAAGCTCGGGAAAAATGTACTATTTTTCTCCCGGAGATTCCGATCCCGCCCCGGGGAGCAAGGTCATAGTGGAAACTGCCCGCGGTCTTGAATGCGGCGATGTGGTAATGGGCAAGCGAATGGTGGAGGACGACAAGATAATCCCTCCCTTAAAGCCAATAATACGCATTGCAAACGAAAGGGATCTTAAAATTGCGGAGATGAATCGGCACAAGGAGGAAAACGCCGCTAAGATATGTCAGGAAAAAATACTCGCCCACAAGCTGGACATGAAGCTGGTGGACGTAGAGTGTACATTTGATAACAGCAAGCTGCTTTTCTATTTCACTGCGGATAACCGTGTGGATTTCAGGGAGCTTGTAAAGGATCTGGCAGGAGTGTTCCGCACACGGATAGAACTGCGGCAGATAGGTGTCCGTGACGAGGCAAAGATGCTGGGCGGTCTGGGTGTGTGCGGCAGACCGTTCTGCTGCAAGACATTTTTAAGCGATTTCCAGCCTGTATCCATAAAAATGGCAAAGGAGCAGGGGCTGTCCCTTAATCCCACAAAAATTTCGGGTACCTGCGGCAGACTGATGTGCTGTCTTAAATATGAGCAGGATTTCTACGAGGAGCAGCTCAAAATAACCCCGAAAGTGGGCGCATATGTTAAAACTCCCGACTTTAAAGGCTATGTTGAGGAGGTAAACGTACTTACCGGCAAGCTGAAGGTAAAGCCCGAAAAATCCGATGATCCCGCAGTCGTTTTTGACCGTGACGCCGTTAAGGTGCTCAAAGACGGGCGCATTCGTGTGGACAGAGAGGAAATAAAAGCCTTAAAGCAGCTGGAGGACAAATAAAGATTTCTCTATATAAAAAAATTCATGAACGGAGGTACCGATTATGTCAAGAGGAAATAAGGGTATTACGATCGCACGGGAAATTCTGCTGATAATTTCTTTCTGTGTGACAATTGCTAACATTGTGCTTATGATCGTTCAGTTTGCTCTGAGCATCCGCAATTCCAGAGGCTGCATTCGTGTCAAAGACAGAGATCTTCCCTTTTAGAGGCAAGAAGCAAGAGGCAAGAGGCAAGAGGCAAGAAGAACGTTATGTGCGAACCTCTTAACTTAGAGGTTAGAGGTTAGAGATTAGAGGTTAGAAAATAGTTTTGTGCGAACCTTTTAATTTGCACGCTGTCTCAGAGGATAGAAGTCAGAGGATAGAGGTTAGAAAATAGCTTTGTGCAAGCCTTTAAATTTGCACACTGTTCTTATGATCCGTAAGATATGCAGATATAACAGATCCCACATTATCAGCCGATAGTGTGGGATCTGTTTTATATATTCTGACCTCCGGATTTTATTAAGGTGCAGCGGGAAAATGTGAGCTTATTCACTCCACTCTCCACACTCCACTCTTAACTCTCAGTATTATCCTTTTACCGCCAGTGTAACGATCCTGCCCTTGACATAAATTTCCTTGACTATAGTCTTTCCCGCAAGCTGTGCCTGTACATCGGGGACGGCTTTTGCGGCGGCTATGGCTGTTTCACTGTCCGCATCTGCGGGGATATTCACCTTTGCCCTGACCTTGCCGTTTATCTGCACAGCTATTTCCACAGTGCTGTCAACGCAGAGGGACTCGTCATATTCTGCCCATTTCTGCTCGCTGAGTATGCCGCCGTAATTATTATGATATATTTCCTCAGTCATATGAGGGGCAAAGGGGTTGAGGAGCGTGATGAGCGTCTTATATTCCGCCTTGTTTACGCTGCCCTTATCATAGATAATATTGATAAGGCTCATCATTGCGGCAATGGCGGTGTTGAATTTCATCGCCTCTATATCCTCGGTGACCTTTTTCACGGTCTTGTGCATTACGGAAACCATATCCGGACGGTACTCATCGCCGTCTGTGAGCTTTTCCTGCAATGCCCATACCCTGTCAAGAAAACGCTTGCAGCCCTTGACACTGCTGTCGCTCCATGGCGCCGCCTGCTCATAGTCGCCCATGAACAGCACATAAACCCTCAGCACATCTGCGCCGTACATACGGATAACATCGTTGGGGTCTACCACGTTTCCTCTTGACTTGCTCATCTTCTCCCCGTCAGGACCCAATATAAGACCCTGCGCCGTTCTCTTTGCATACGGCTCGGGAGTGTTCACCTCTCCGATATCATAGAGGAAATGATGCCAGAAACGAGAGTAGATCATATGCCTTGTAACGTGCTCCATGCCGCCGTTGTACCAGTCAACGGGCATCCAGTATTCGAGTGCTTCCTTTGAAGCAAGCGCTGTATCGTTGTGAGGATCGCAGTAGCGGAGAAAATACCACGATGAACCCGCCCACTGCGGCATTGTATCCGTTTCACGCCTTGCATCGCCGCCGCACTTAGGACATTTGCAGTTTACAAATGACTCTATCTTTGCAAGAGGACTTTCGCCGTCCTGTCCCGGCTCAAAATTCTCAACGGGAGGGAGTTTAAGCGGCAGCTCCTCATAGGGAACGGGAACCATTCCGCACTTTGGACAATGAACAATGGGGATAGGCTCGCCCCAGTATCTCTGTCGGTTGAATGCCCAGTCCTTCATCTTGTATTGCACGCCCTTTTCGCCGCAGCCCTTTTCCTCTAAAACGGTGAGCATTTTTGCAATGGCGTCCTTTTTGTTGGTGATACCGTTTAAAACATCGGAATTAACCATTTCGCCGTCGCCTGTATATGCTTCCTTTGAAATATCTCCGCCCTTGATAACCTCAATAATATCAATTCCGAATTTCTTCGCAAATTCATAGTCACGGGTATCATGAGCAGGCACTGCCATAATTGCGCCTGTGCCGTAGCCCATCATAACGTAGTCGGAAATATAAATGGGTATCTCCTTGCCCGTAATGGGATTAACGGCAGTCAGTCCCTCGATCTTTACGCCTGTTTTATCCTTGACAAGCTGTGTTCTTTCAAATTCGCTTTTCTTTGCGCACTCCGCCTTGTACTCGTCAAGAGCGGCAATATTGGCGATAGAATCACGGTATTTTTCAATAATGGGGTGTTCGGGGGCGATAACCATAAATGTCACGCCGTAAAGCGTATCGGGGCGGGTGGTGTAGATCCGCAGCGTTTCCCCGTTCTCCTTGACTTTGAAATTAACAAATGCGCCTGTTGACCTGCCTATCCAGTTTTCCTGCTGTACCCGCACATTGGGGAGGTAGTCAACTGTATTCAGTCCATCAAGGAGCTTATCTGCATACTCTGTTATACGCAGATACCATACCTCCTTTGACTTCTGCACAATATCGCTGTGGCAGACATCACACTTGCCCCCCTGTGAATCCTCATTGGAAAGCACTACCTTACAGCTGGGACAATAGTTTACAAGTGTCCTATCTCTGAAAACAAGTCCCTTTTCAAACATTTTAAGGAATATCCACTGCGTCCACTTGTAATATTTTTCATCTGTGGTGTCAATGACCCTTGACCAGTCAAAGGAGAAACCCGCCTTTTTGAGCTGATTTGTAAATTTTTCGATATTCCTGTCAGTGACTATTCTCGGGTGAATGCCGTCCTTTATGGCTGTATTTTCCGTAGGCAGACCGTAGGCGTCAAAGCCTATGGGGAAAAGGACATTATATCCCTCCATACGGCGTTTGCGGCTTATGACCTCCAGTCCCGAATATGCCTTGATGTGACCTACGTGCATACCGTGACCTGAGGGGTAGGGAAACTCCACAAGCGCATAGAATTTCTTCTTTTTGCTGCCCGTTTGAGCCTTAAAGCTCTCATGCTCCTCCCAGTAATCCTGCCATTTCTGCTCTATGGCGGCAAAATCGTATCTTTCCATATTATCCGATCCTTTCAGAAAAAAATAAAAAAGCCCGCTCTCACCTTAATGAGAGACGAGCAAAAACCCGTGTTACCACTCCCGTTCACGCATACCTCACGGCATACGCCTTGGAATGTATTGTTTACAACACACGTTTGTATTGTTTACAATACACATTCTCTGTAACGGGAGAAGCGTCCGTGCCTACCGGCTTTCGCTTTCGGGCGGCTGCTCGGGGGTGAGTATCTCCGTGTCCCGCTGCCGGTTTTCACCCTGTCCCGACATGATCTGCATCATATCATGACACACCTGCTCTCTGTAAGCGGGGGGGAACGGATATTGTCCCCGTCATTGCATTTTTTGTGATTGAAGATAGTATAACATATTTTTGGGGGATTGTCAAGTGATTTTTTTGAATTTTTCAACGGTGTTATTCAAGAATGATCTGACGGTCAGTGATTATAGCAATCCACAAAAATATCCGAACACTTGACAAGCATGGTATAATAAATAGAGTAGAGCAAAACACCGAACT
>CANQPL010000019.1 GCA_947625735.1 uncultured Clostridia bacterium | reverse complement strand
CTAAATTCCGCCCATTCTCACACTAAATTCCGCACTCTTTCCTACTGTGGAATTTACTTTGGGAATTTACGTTTTTTTTCAGATCTGTCAATGATAGTAAAATCTTATATTTCTGATTCCTTGACAACATATGCATGGTATGATATAATAATCCTGAAAAGTAAAATAAAAGGTGATTGAAAAATGGCTTTTGTTAATCTCCATGTTCACAGTGAATACAGTCTTCTTGACGGCGCCTGCCGCATAGACGAAATGGTCCTTTATGCAAAGCAATGCGGTCAGAAGGCTCTTGCGGTCACCGATCACGGAAATATGTTTGCAGCGGTGGATTTCTATGACGAGTGCGTTTCCAACGGCATAAAGCCTATTATCGGCTGTGAGGTCTATGTTGCTCCCCGTACAAGGTTTGATAAGGTATTCGGAGCGGATTCTCACCCCTATCATCTTATTCTCCTCTGCAAAAATGAAAAGGGTTATAAAAATCTTATAAAAATGGTGTCACTCAGCTTCACTGAGGGCTTCTATTCAAAGCCCCGTGTCGATCTTGACCTGATAAGATCCCATGCCGACGGGCTTATCTGTCTTTCGGGCTGTCTTGCAGGCGAGATACCCCGACTCCTTTCCGCAGACGACTACGAGGGTGCAAAAGAAACCGCTCTGCTATATGACGGGATCTTCGGCAGAGGTAATTATTACCTTGAAGTGCAGAATCACAGTCTCCCGGAAGATGTCAAAGTGCTTTCCGGTCTTTACAGGCTTTCCGCCGAAACACATATCCCCCTTGCCGCTACCAATGATGCGCATTATGTGAAAAAAGAGGACGCCGAAATACAGCGTATCCTCCTTGCCATACAGACAAATACTACTGTCAAGGAGGATATTCCCATTGCCTTTCCCAATGATGAATTTTATCTTAAAAACGAAGAGGAAATGCTTTCGCTTTTTAAAGGACACCCGGAAGCGGTGGAGAATACTGCCCGTATCGCAGATATGTGCAGCTTTGAAATGGATTTCGGACATTTAAAGCTCCCGAGATTTGATCTGACAAATGAACAGAAAAAAAAGTACGGAGAAAGCAATGAAGAATTTTTCAGAGGAATGTGCCGTGACGGGCTTATTATGAGATACGGCAGCTCTCCCCCACCCGAGGTAAAGGAACGTCTCGGATATGAGCTTGACGTTGTTGTAAAAATGGGGTATACAGACTACTATCTGATCGTCTGGGATTTTATCAACTTTGCCAAGAAAAACGGTATTCCCGTGGGACCCGGCAGAGGATCGGGAGCAGGCTCTCTTGCCGCATACTGTATAGGGATAACAGATATTGATCCTATAAGATACAATCTGCTTTTTGAAAGATTTCTCAATCCCGAAAGAGTTTCCATGCCCGATTTTGACATTGATTTCTGCTACGAACGCAGACAGGAGGTCATAGATTACGTTATCCGCAGATACGGAGCAGACAGAGTAGCACAGATAGTTACCTTCGGTACTATGGCGGCAAAGGCGGCTGTCAGGGATATTGCAAGGGTACTCGATATGCCCTATTCGCTGGGAGATAAGGTTTCAAAGCTGATCCCGCAGGAGCCGCACATTACTCTTGACAAGGCTCTTAACGGCTCTGAGGAGCTTAAAACTTTGTATGACAGCGACCCGAATGTGAGAGAGCTTATAGACAAGGCAAAGCGTGTGGAGGGTATGCCGAGAAACACCTCTACCCATGCGGCGGGAGTGGTTATATGCGACACACCCGTCAGCGATCATGTGCCCCTCTACTGCCGTGACAACGTTTGTGCAACACAGTATACCATGACTGCACTTGAAAAAATAGGACTTCTGAAAATGGATTTTCTGGGACTTCGCAACCTTACGATCATACGTGACTGCGAAAAAGCGGTGCAAAGGCTTGACCCGTCTTTCAGAGTAGATAACATCGACTACAGCGATCTCCCGACCTATGATATGCTGTCAGCGGGCGATACTACAGGCGTATTTCAGTTTGAAAGCGAGGGTATGCGGCAGCTCCTTATCAAGCTGCGTCCACGCAGTGTGGAGGATCTGACGGCGGCACTGTCCCTTTACCGTCCCGGACCTATGGACAGTATCCCTAAATACCTTGAAAACCGTGCTTATCCCGAAAGGATTACCTATGCTCACCCTATTTTAAAGGATATACTTGACGTTACCTGCGGCTGTATCGTATATCAGGAGCAGGTCATGGAAATTTGCCGTAAAATGGCGGGATATTCCTACGGACGTGCAGATCTTGTCCGAAGAGCAATGGCTAAGAAAAAGCATTCTGTAATGGAGCAGGAACGTTCGGTATTTGTTGAGGGTGCAGTAAATAACGGTGTTCCACGTGAAACAGCGGATAAGATATTCGATGAAATGGCAGGATTTGCCTCCTATGCATTCAACAAGTCTCATGCGGCAGCATATTCGGTGGTGGCGTTTCAGACGGCGTATCTCAAATGTCACTATCCCAAAGAGTATATGGCAGCGCTTATGTCGGCTGCGGGAAATATCCTTGAATATATCGGATACTGCCGCAGGATCGGCATACCCATTCTCCGCCCTGATATCAACGAAAGCGGAATGGGATTTACTCCCGTAAAGGACGGCATAAGATTTTCACTTTCCGCTGCAAAAAATCTGGGAGTAAGCGTTATAAGCAGTATTATTGCAGAACGCAATAAAAACGGCATTTTTACAGGCTTTTCCGATCTTCTCAGACGAATGAGCGGCAGAGAGTTTTCCAAAAGATGTGCAGAGAGTCTTATAAAATGCGGCGCTCTGGACGGCTTCGGTCTTAACAGGCGTCAGATGCTGGAAAACTGCGACAGGCTCATGGGAACGGCAACTGAGCTTTCAAGGAGCAATATTGAGGGACAGCTTGACTTTTTCGGGCTTGAAGATGATATCGGCAAAAAAGTCTCCTCGGGCGATGAGGACATTCCTCCCTGTGAGGAATACTCCTATGATGAGCTTCTGGATATGGAAAAGGAAATACTCGGCATCTACATCACAGGACACCCTCTGAGAGAGCCTGCCGCAATTGCCCGTGCTATGCGTCTGCCCGATATAGCAAAGCTCTCGGCTATGAAGGAGGGAGAAAATGTCTCTCTTGTTTGTATGTTTGCCTCGGTAAAGCCCCACACCGCAAAAAACGGCGCTCCTATGGCTTTTGCGCAGATTGAGGATATGAGCGGAGCAATGGAAGCAGTGATCTTTTCAACGGTATACGGCAGTTCAAGGCAGCTTGTCCGCAGCGGCAGCAAGGTTTATATTGAGGGCAGGCTTTCTACTGACAGAGAGGGCAGCCGGAATCTGCTGCCCTCGGTCATAATCTCCGCCAATGATTATCTGAAAACGGTGAATAAAAGCGCAAAGCTGTTTATCCGCTGCAAAAGCAGCGACACCGGGCTTATCCGCCGCTGCACCGATCTGCTGAAAAGAAACAGCGGCAATACTCCCGTGATGTTCAGGCTGTCTGATCTTGACCGCACTATCGTCCACAAGGAGGTGCGAAGCTGTGCTGTCAGCGCAGAGCTGATAGAGGAGCTTTGTCGGACGGCAGGAGAGGAAAATGTGGCGATAACTGCAAGAACAGGCGGCTGAGCGGGTATCTGTCAATTTGCGTTCATTTACAATTCAGAAACTGTTTAAATTGGAAATGCTTTACGGTCTTAAAGATTTTTTTCAGGTAAAAACCGAATAAGGCTCTGCTGCAAAACGTCAATTCGTTTTGCAGCAGAGCCTGAGTGTTTATTATTTGATAATGCTTTACAATATAACGGCAGTCCGTAACATAAAAATTACTTAATAGCCTTGAAAGCCTCTTCCAGATCAAAGATTATGTCGTCAATATGCTCGGTGCCTATGGAAAGACGAATGGTATTCGGCGCTATCCCCTGCTCTCTCAGCTCCTCGGCATTTAACTGTGAATGTGTAGTCGATGCGGGGTGAATGGCAAGGCTCTTTACGTCCGCCACATTTGCAAGGAGCGAGAAAATTTGCAGGCTGTCGATAAATTTCTTAGCCTCTTCCTCTCCGCCCTTTATCTCAAAGGTAAAGATAGAGCCGCCGCCGTTGGGGAAATACTTATTGTAAAGCTCCTTCTGCTTACCCTCGGACACGGCGGGGTGATTGACCTTCTCCACCTGCGGGTGAGCGGCAAGGTATTTCACGACTTTAAGCGCATTTTCAACATGACGCTCTACTCTCAGTGACAGCGTTTCCAGTCCCTGTAGGAAAATAAATGCGTGGAAAGGCGAAAGGGTAGCGCCTGTGTCCCTGAGCAGGATAGCCCTTATCTTTGTGACAAATGCCGCAGGTCCGGCAGCCTCTGTGAAACTTACTCCGTGATAGCTGGGATTAGGCTCGGTAATGGAGGGGAATTTGCCGCTTGCTTTCCAGTCAAATTTTCCGCTGTCCACGATAACGCCGCCTATAGCCGTGCCGTGTCCCCCGATAAACTTGGTAGCCGAATGTACAACAATATCCGCACCGTACTCGATAGGGCGCACAAGATAGGGAGTTGCAAAGGTATTGTCGATAACAAGAGGTATCTTGTGGCTGTGGGCTATTTCGGCTGTTTTTTCAATGTCGATGATATTGGAATTGGGATTGCCGAGAGTTTCGATAAATATCGCTTTGGTATTTTCCTTAATTGCTTTTTCAAATGCTCCCTCTTCATCGGGATCAACAAACGTAGTAGTTATACCGTAAGCGGGCAGAGTATGCTCCAACAGATTATAAGTACCGCCGTAGATCGTCTTTGCCGCAACGATATGATCTCCCGCCTGTGCAAGATTCTGAATGGTGTATGCGATTGCCGCCGCTCCTGATGCTACCGCAAGAGCTGCAACACCGCCCTCCAGAGCCGCTATTCTCTGCTCGAAAATATCCTGTGTGGGATTTGTCAGTCTGCCGTAGATGTTGCCTGCGTCCTTTAAAGCAAAACGGTCCGCTGCGTGCTGCGAATTGTGAAACACAAAGGACGTAGACGCATATATGGGTACCGCTCTTGCATCGGTAACAGGGTCAGCGTTCTCCTGACCGATATGAAGCTGCTTTGTCTCAAATTTAAGTTCTCTTCCGGAAAAATTGCTCATGATTATGATCCTCCTCTTAAATATCTTTAAAACTTATAGTTTTAGTAGGTTTTATGTATATATCATACACTCTTTTTCCTACTTTGTCAATAGGTTTTTATAAATTCAGCGTTTTTTATAAATCAGCTGCAAATAATTCCTGCATTTTTGTAATAACTTCCATAATCTTATTAATATTGTACAAATATCATCATGCAGATTTGCTGTGTACTGCCGTAAGGACAGGTTGTTATTTATCCCCCGCCATGCTTGTAAGCGGAGCAGCAAATTCCGTTTCGGTTACGATAATATTTCCGATGTGCTGTTTTACGATAAAAAGTGAAATACTTTTTAATATTTTCAGTAAACTATTGAACTATTAATAATGATATGGTATAATTTGATAAGAAGTATTTTTTGGAGGGATCATATATGAAACTGAAGCTGCTGCTTACAGCAGGCACAGCAGCCGCTCTGATGCTTACGGGGTGCGGTAACAGAATTCCCGAAAATACGGTTTTTTCCATAGCCGATCTGGAGGGCAAGGTGATAGGCGTTCAGCTTGATACTGTGGGAGACGGCTATGCTTCGGAAATAAAAGATGCCGATGTTGTGAGGTTCAGTAAGCCGTCAGGTGCGGTTAACGCTCTGCGTGAGGGCGAGGTCGATGCAGTTATCCTCGATATGGAGCCTGCCGGATATTTTTCCGAAAGCTTCAAAGACATTACCGTGCTGGACGAAACCTTTGAACCCGAGGAATATGCCATTGCCGTTGCAAAGGGAAGTCCGCTGCTCGACAGCATAAATTCCGCTCTTGATGAAATACAAAAAAACGGGACTCTTGACGAAATAACAGCCAACTGGATAGGCGATGAAAAGGGCGATCACCCGTACACATCTCCCGTATCCGATGAAGATGAAAATAATGAGGAACAGCCGGACAAGCCTGTGCTTACAATAGCTACAAACGCCGATTTTCCCCCTTTTGAAATGATGGACGGCGAAGATATAGTGGGATTCGATGTGGATATGATGCGTGCTGTCTGTGATGTGCTGGGAATGGAGCTAAAAATAGAAAATATGGAATTTGATTCCATACTTTCCGCAGTCGATTCGGGCTTTGCCGATGCGGCAGCAGCGGGTCTTACCATAACCGATGAACGCCTTGAAACAGTGGATTTTTCAGACCCCTATACCACATCTGCTCAGGTTATCCTGATAAGAAAATAAATTAAACAGCGTTAAATGCGGACATTACCGCACACTGCCTTATTCGGGGAGATGTTTTCATGAACAAAAAATACCTGCGTCTTTTTTCTGCCATAATTGCCGCAGCTTATATTTTTTCATGCCTGCTCACCTGCGTATATGCCGAGGAAACGCCCTCCGCTCCCGTATTTACTCCCGAGGAACAGGACTATATAAATTCTCACAGCAGCGTAAGAGTCGGCTACATAACCGATCGCATACCCATATGCTTTCAAAATGATGAGGGAGAGGCAGACGGCATTTCACGCCTTATCTTTGACCGCATAAGCAGTATTTCCGGGCTTGATTTTGAATATACTCCTCTGCCTGTAAATGACGTCACCTATGACTATCTTCTTGACGGAGGATTCGATCTTGTCACAAGCGTGGAGTACAACGAGGAAAACAAAAATGCACGGGGAATACTTATCAGTAACCCTTACCTTTCAAGCAGAAAGGTCATTGTGGCAAAGGACGGCATGGATTTTAAGTACGGGGCAGACCTTACAGCTGCGGTATCTACAGGTTCACAGACCCTTAAAAAAGTATTGGGAAGAATTTTCCCTACCTTTGAGCTGAAAGATTATGAGAGTATCCCTCAATGCTTTGATGCCGTAAATTCCGGAGATTCCGATGTTCTGATACAAAATCAGTATGTGGTGGAGTACTGGCTTTCCAAGCCGAAGTATGAAAAGCTCCAAGCCATTCCGATAATAGGTCTTGACGATGATCTCTGCTTTTCGGCAGTTGTTTCTTTTGACGGACAAGAGGGGCCGTCTCCCGAAAACGGTCAGATACTTATTGACATACTTGATAAGTCCATCGCCGCAATGAGTGAGGACGAGGTGGGCAGCTATATCATTCAGGGAGTAATGGACAATCAGTATCAGTTTGAATTTTCGGATTTTCTCAGCAGATACCGCTATTCCGTTGGCATTTTCATTGTTGCGATCATAGTTATCTTCATATTGGGCATCTATGTGACAAGACAGCGGATACGCATTGCCCAGAGCAGGACGGAGGCTCAGGCAAAAAGCAGATTTCTGTCTACTATGAGCCATGAGATACGCACTCCCCTCAACGGTCTTATAGGGCTTAATTTCCTTATGTCAATTAACCTTAACAACAACGAAAAGTTAGAGGAATACCTTAAACAATCCTCTATCACCGCAAAATACCTCCTTTCACTGGTAAACGATATCCTTGATTCCTCTAAGCTCGAAGCCAGAAAAATGGATCTTACATCAGAGCCTGTGGATATTTCACTTATAATTAACACTGTAAGCTCTATCCTCGGCAATGCCATGCAGGATAAGCTCATCAACTTTTCGGTTTCAGCTGATATCCCGTTCCCGTATGTGCTGGGCGATAAGGTGCGCATACAGCAGGTTATTTTGAATCTGCTGGATAATGCACGGAAATTTACTTCAAAGGGAGGAATAGTGCAGCTTTCGGTAAGTCAGACCGAAAAGGACGGCAATATCCTTACCTCAGTAGTGGTGCGTGACACGGGAAAAGGAATGAGCGAGGAGTTTCAGAAAAAGGTGTTCGACCTTTTTGCACAGGAGCTGGATACAGTTTCCAAAGGCAATCAGGGTACGGGGCTCGGGCTCTCCATAAGCAGACGTCTTGCACGGCTTATGGGCGGAGATATTACCTGCGAAAGCGTCAAGGGAGAGGGGAGCTTATTCACCTTTACATTTACCGCACCGCCCTGTGATCCTCCAAAAGACGAAAATGCAGAAAAGTCGGCAGGCAAGGACAAAAAACTCCCATCCATACTTATTGCCGAGGATAATGAGTTAAATTCTGAGATCCTGCTTGAGCTTCTTCACAGCGAGGGCTTTGAGGCTGTACTCTGCGATAACGGAAAAAAAGCATATGAATGTTTTAAAAACTCGGCGCCCGGCACTTTTGATGTTATCCTTATGGATCTTCTTATGCCCGAAATGAACGGATTTGAGGCTGCAAAAGCTATACGTGACCTTGACAGGGAGGACGCAAAAACAGTCAGAATATTTGCCTGCACCGCAAATTCATTCATTGAGGAAAAGGAAAAAGCCTACGAAAGCGGTATGAACGACTTTATCACAAAGCCCATTGATATTGAGGTCCTTTTAAGAAAGCTCAAAGCCCGTTAAAGGAGGATAATACATATGGATATCAACATAGACGGCAGCAAAGCCTGTACTGCATCAAATATGCTTTACAGAGGACAGGGCATGATAAGCTGCAACGGCACATCACGGCTTCTTCTTGATTATAAGGAAAATTATCCTCATGTATATAACAGGATACTTGAATATCTTTTCGGAGAAAATGGACTTGGATTTACACACTATAAGCTGGAAATGGGTGCAGATGTAAACACCTCCTCGGGTACAGAGCCTGAGATCATGCGAAGCGCCGATGAAATTCCTGATGTTACAAGAGGTGCAGGCTTTCAGCTTGCCGCAGATATAAAAAGAATGTATCCCCATGTCACACTCGATATGCTATGGTGGAGCGAACCAAAATGGGTGTCTGATGCCGAAGATGTTTACGCTGCACGTTATAAATGGTACAAGGCATCTCTGAATGAAGCATACAGGGTGTACGGACTGAAATTTGATTATGTGGGCGCAAACAGAAATGAAAGGGAAATAGATGCAGACTGGATCATTTATCTTTCAGAAGCTCTGAAAAATGATAATGAAGCCCTGTATGACTTCTCGGCTATAAAGATCGTTGCTGCCGATGAGTGCGGTACATGGAACATATCACAGCAGATGACCGATAACGAAAGGCTCAGAAACGCTGTTGATGTGATAGGCTCACATTATACCTCCTTTGCCGATGAGCAGACAAAACTTCTTGCTGAAAAATACGGCAAGGAGATATGGTTCTCAGAGGGCAGCGCACCTATGAATTATTCTCCCTCTGCGGTACGCTTTGATGAGGGACACTCGGGTCTTACGGGAATTAACGGTCCTCTTGATATAGCAAACCGCATGATAACCATGGTAAGCGGCGGATATATGACCCTTTACGAATACCAGCCTGCGGTAACTGCCTGCTATGACGGGGTATGCTACTGCTCAAAGCAGCTTATTACCGCAAATACACCGTGGAACGGATTTTTTACCCTTGACAGCGGATTTTTTACCTCACTGCACTTTTCCCGCTTTATAAAAAAGGGCTGGCGCTTTATTTTCGATGCCTGCCATGCCGACGGTAAAACGGGAGGAGACGGTCATGCCCTTACCGATGCAGTTTACAGCTATATTACCGCCTGCAATGATGAGGGAGATCTCAGTACGGTCATCACAAATACCACAAAGGATCCCATTACATACCGCTTTTGCATTACGGGTCTGAGCGGGGCGGACAAACGGATCTTTGTGTGGGAAACAAGAGGTCCTGACGGACAGGGAAAATATGATATGAATTATTTTAAAAGGCGTGAAGTCATATCTCCCTGCAGCAGCTGCTTTGAAGTGACTGTCAAGCCCTATTCCATAGTAACCGTGACATCTCTTGATGAAGAAGAAGTAGCATTTGAAACGCCCTCTCCCGAAACAGATACTCCCCTCCCTCTCCCCTACCGTGAAAGCATTTCCTACAGCAGCAGCTTTCTTTCGTCAAGAGGCGGCGCACCTCTGTATACAACCGATCAGGGCGGCGCATTTGAAATAGTTGAGGAAGAAAACGGCAAAAGGGTACTTAAACAAATTATCACCCCTGATATAAAGGCTGACGAATGGGGAGCTACTCCTGAGCCTGTCACAAATTTCGGCGACGACAGGTGGTATAATTACAGCGTAAGCGCCGATATTCTTCTTGACGGTCAGAACAGCTATGCAGGCGTGGGGCTGCGTTATATCCTTGCAGCAGACGGAATAAGCGGATACAGTCTGCGTCTTTACGGAAACGGAGAATGGCAGCTTTGGGCAGGAAAAAGTCCTGTAAAAACGGGCAGACTTGCAGACCTTGATCCTTTTGTGGTGCATACCTTGAAGATCTCTGCTGTTTTTGACGAAGTATCCTGCTTTATTGACAGCAGACTTATCATTGAGTACCGATCTGAAAAGGGCGGTCAAAGTGCAGGCAGAGCCGCACTGTACAGCTCCTACAGCAGATGCAGCTTTGAAAACATAATTATTGAGCCGTCATCGGCAGCGGGTACATATGTAAAACGCCTTGATGATCTTGATATGTCCGTCAGATATTCAGAGGACTGGGAACACCATACAACGGACAGCTTCAGAAATTATCGGAGGAGCGTTTCAAAGGGACGTACAGGTGCTTATGCCAAAATATCCTTTGACGGCACGGGAGTGCTTCTTACAGGCGGGCAGAGCGGCGGAGAATTTTCCGCAGAGCTTGACGGAAAGCCTGTAGGCGGTATTTTTAAGATAGAAAAACTTTCCGAACGGCAGACATTTTTTCTTCTTCCTCTGTCCGACAGCGGAAAGCATATCCTTAAAATCACAGTTTTAAGCGGAGAGATCTCAATTGATTCCGTTCAGGTTCTTTTGCAGGATCGGGAAATCACAAAATGATCTTTCCTTAAAAACATACACAACAATATCTTCAAGGAGGCAGGTCAGATGAAAATTCTTATGATAGGCGGCACGGGTACTATAAGCATGGCGATCACAAAACGTCTTGCAGCACAGGGAGAGGAGGTTTATCTGCTCAACAGAGGAACACGCTCTCATGAGCTGCCCGAGGGAGTAAAGACTATCACAGCAGATATCAGCGACGAAGCTTTAGTCAAAGAAAAGCTGAAAGGCATGAGCTTTGATTCGGTCTGCGAATTTATCGGATTCGTACCCGAACAGGTCGAACGTGACTTCCGCCTGTTTGACGGAATTACAAAGCAATATATCTACATAAGCTCTGCGTCTGCTTATCATAAGCCCGTCCGCTCCCATGTGATAAATGAGGGTACTTCCCTTGCAAATCCCTACTGGGAATACTCCCGCAATAAAATAGCCTGCGAAGAGCTTTTGATGAAGCTTTACCGTGAAAAGGGATTTCCCGTAACAATTGTCCGCCCGAGCCATACCTATGACGAATGCTCTGTTCCTTTGGGCGTTCACGGAAGAAACGGTTCATGGCAGGTCGTCAAGCGCATGATAGATGGAAAACCCGTTATCATACATGGTGACGGCTCCTCGCTCTGGACTATGACACATAACAGCGACTTTGCAAAAGGCTTCTGCGGTCTTACGGGCAATCCTCATTCGATCGGCGAAGCATTTCAGATAACCTCTGATGAATCCCTCACATGGGATCAGATCTATGAAACCATCGCATCAGCACTGGGAGTAAAGCTCAATGCATACCATGTAAGCTCGGAATTTCTCGCATCTGTCAGCGATTACGACTTTACAGGCAGTCTTACAGGAGATAAAGCCTGCTCTGTCGTATTTGACAACAGCAAGCTAAAACGTGCAGTTCCCGGTTTTTGTGCAGATATCCGCTTTGAACAGGGTATCCGCATGACACTTAACAACGTCCTTGCACATAAGGAGCTGCAAAAAGAGGACGAGGAATTTGACCTGTGGTGCGATAAGGTCATCTCTGCTCTTGAAAAAGCAAAAAAAGATATCCTTATGTGAACCCGGATATCTTTAAACAGTTTATAAGGGACTGCTCCGCAAAATGGGCAGTCCCTTTTTTTACTTATCGGCATCAAGCCTGTCATTTAGTGCATCTATGACTGTGTTCATTACCTTTATACGGGAATACAGCTTGTTGTTTCCCTCAATAATGTGCCATGGAGCTGCTTTTGTGGACGTTTTTTCTATCATCTCATCAACGGCAGCCTCGTACATATCCCACTTTTCACGATTGCGCCAGTCCTCATCGGTGATCTTCCATGATTTAAGCGGATCGTTTGTCCTGTCATTGAAGCGTTTAAGCTGTTCGTCCTTGTCAATGTGTATCCAGAATTTCAGTATGACCGCTCCCTCATCGGTAAGCTCCTTTTCAAATTCGTTTATCTCACGATAAGCCTGAGTCCAGCGTTTTTCGGGAGTAAATCCCTCTATGCGCTCTACCATGACCCGCCCGTACCATGAACGGTCAAATATGGCAATATGTCCTGTTTTGGGAAGCCTTTTCCAGAATCTTTGCAGATAGTGATGATCAAGCTCATTTTTGTCGGGTGCGGCTATCGGCACTGCTTCATATCCTCTCGGGTCAAGAGCGTAGGAAACACGCTTTATTGCGCCTCCCTTTCCCGCAGCGTCCCGGCCCTCAAATACCAGAATTACAGGTATTTTTTTCTTATATATCCTGCCGTGTAAACGTGAAAGCTCCTTGCGGGCTTTTTTCAGCTTAACGCCGTATTCATCGGGAGTGAGCGTCTTGCCGTCAAGCTGTATCTCAGACAGCTTCGGACAGGGCGAAAGAGCAAACTCCGCAGGCGGAACAGAATATCCGCTCCCTGATACAAGAGCATTCTTTATACTGTCCACGATTATATCCAACACCTGAAAGCGTGCAGTCCTGCGGTCGGAGGCGTCAATGACGTTCCAGCGGCAATATGGAGTATCGGTTTTTTCAAGCATCAGGTCAAACTGTTCATAATATTCATCATAATTCTTGTGACGCTTCATGTCAAGCTCGGTAACTCTCCATTTGGAGGAGCTGTCCTCCCTCAGTCCCGCAAAGCGTTTTTTCTGCTCTTTTTTGGAGATCTGAAGAAAAAATTTGATTATAACATATCCGTCATCAGAAAGCTGTCTTTCAAAAATGTTCACACTATCCACTCTGCGGACATACTCCTTTTCGGAAATGCCGTCCTCCAGCCGTGCAATGGCAAGTTCACGGTACCAGCTCCTGTCAAGAACGGAAATCGCACCATATCCGGGTATTATTTCCCAGAACCGCTTCATTAGAGGATATCTGCGCTCGCTTTCATCAGCGGGCATGGTGGAATATACCTTGAAAAATCTCGGGTCAAGTAGCTTTATCACATCGGCAATAAGCGTTCCCTTTCCCGATGCTCCCCAGCCCTCGAAAAGCAATATCACGGGCAGCTTTTTTTCTCTTATCCTCTGCTGCAAAGCGGAAAGCTCCTGTTCGAGAGCATCTGTCTTTTCCTTGATATTTTCGGATTTTTCCTTACAGCGTACAGCGTTTTCAAGCATATGCATCTTCCTTTCCGAAAGGTCAATGGGATTTTTCTTAAGGGTATTATAACACTTCTTTTGCTTTCTGTCAATATCTTTATGATATTTTCATAATTAATTCTCTTAATTATTTCCTTGACAAATCATACATTGTATGTTATGATAATTTAAGAAAATGCTGTGAAATGGGGTAAATTGATGAAAAAGAAGATACCGTCAATTATTTTTGGGCTTACCTTTCTTCCCTATCTCATTGCCCTGCTTTACGGAATTTACTGTGCCGTATGGGGAGTAGGCTTTTTTTCGGTATTTTAACAGGGTCTGACGGCTTTATCATCGGGGTAATATCAGTACTTTACTCACTTTGTTTTATTCCGGTCATTCCCCTTTGTATTCTGTATGACATCTGCTATCTTCTGCGAAAAAGGATACCCGCATTAAATAAAATCCCTTTGAAAAAATATATCATTACCTGCGTATGTATCGGTGCGGCAGTGAGCGGAGCTATCCTTATATATAACCACGAATATGAAATAAGAGAGGCTGTCGACAGCATAGAAGCACATATCATGATGAAACGTGCGGACGCACAGTTTACATTTAACGAAAGCACATTCAACACAGGCGGTATCTTAGGCTTTGACGATATGTCACATGATACCGTACTTATCGACATTGACAGTCAGAGGGTGGGCATCATCAAAGGCTGGCCCGATGAGAGCTTCATAAAAATAGACCTTGAAAAGACCGCAGACCCCGACAGGGCAGAGCGTATCAGAGAAAGCTGTATTTTACAGCGTTGTGAAGTAATTGACGGCATTTCCTTTGAGAGTTTTTCCCCCGATAAAGACAACCTCCACCGCACTTGTGCGATCATTGTCACAGGTAATGACGGCACGGTTTACTGCACAGAGGGGCTGCAAGATGAATTTCATGCGGACAGCGCTCTTTTCACAGGACTTTATAGATAAAAGCTCTCCTCAAATTTAGTCAGCTCCCGTCTGAGCCTTGCCACGGGAAGTCCCACCACATTGAAAAAGTCCCCTTTTATCCCTTTGACAAGTATACACCCCTCAGACTGTATTCCGTATGCCCCCGCCTTGTCCATAGGATCTCCCGTTTCGGCATAATCGGAAATTTCCTTTTCGGTAAGGGGATAAAATTCAACCTCCGTACATTCGGAAAAACGCACCTCCTTATCCCGTCTGCGGATACACACGCCCGTGATGACCTTATGGACTCTGCCCGACAGAGCTGTAAGCATTTCACGGGCTTTTATAATGTTTTCGGGTTTTCCCATTATCCTATTATCAAGCAGCACCACCGTATCACAGCCTATGACAGTATCAAATTCATGACCTTTAGCTACCTCTGCGGCTTTCAGCCCTGCAAGATACACTGCACAATCCTCAGGAGCAATATCCTCGGGCAGCTTCTCCTCTGCACGGGAGGGAATTACCGTAAAATCCTTTACCGCATATTTTAAAAGCTCCTGCCTTCTCGGCGAAGCAGACGCAAGTATCACCGACATTTTTTACCCTCCCTATTCGCAAAGTCTGAGAATGGCTTCGCAGTAAATTTCTATATCCTTTTTAAATTCATCAAGACCGATAAATTCATCTGCCCCGTGCATATTGTTTTCCTCGCTCCACTGTGCGCCGAATGCCACACCGTTTTCCGTATCGTGAACATAGGTACCGCCGCCTATGGCAAGGCACTTCCCTTTTTCTCCCGTAATATCCTCGTACACATTCAGGAGAGTTTTTACCATTTCACTGTTTTCATCGGCGCAGTGGGGTTCGCTTGTAAGTATAGCTTTTAAGGAAAGTCCTCTTTCCCCGCATTTTTCCGAAATTACGGATATTATCCCGTCAGATGTTATGCCTGCGGGAAAACGGCAGTCAGCCTTGAAAGTTCCGTTTTCCGCAAGAGAAAGCACAAGAGTAAGCCCTCCCGAGCGTTCATCACTGCATTTTACTCCCGCAGCACTGCCGTCATATTCGCCGTAGGGGAATATTTCCGTCATACTCTCCATAAGAGCATGGGTCTTATCATCAAGGGGCAGACGTGACAGAATACTGAGCAGTGCCGTTAATGCATTTGCCCCCTGTGACGGTGTTGATGCGTGCGCCCCTTTTCCTTTTACGGATATTTTTGTATATTCACCTTCCCTTGCTGTCTCAAAGGTAACGCCCTCTGCATTAAACAGGGGTATTGAAGATTCTGTCATACTTATCACTGCCTCGGCAAATTCGGGAACAGCATTTATCACGCTGCCTGCTTTTAAGCTGATAAGGCTGCTCCCGTATCCGCCGCTTATCTCAAATCGGATCATTCCCTTTTCTATTGTAATAAGCGGAAAATCCCCGTCGGGAGTAAAAAGCATTGGCGGGAACGGCTCACGTTTCCTGTAATACTTCATATCCTCCGAACCGTTTTCTTCATTGCTGCCGAGAATAAGACGTACATTTTTCCTTAGCTTTACTTTGCTGTCCTTAATCATTCGCATAGCCGTTATGACAGCGGCAGCAGGACCCTTATCATCAATTGCTCCCCTGCCGTAAAGTCTGCCCTCACGCACCTCTGCCTTAAAAGGGTCGCTTTTCCAGTCCTGCCCCTCTGTAGGCACAACATCAAGGTGACAAAGTATCCCCAGCTCACAGGGACGCTCATCAAAAGCTGCCGTAACTGCATGGCCGTCAAATTCCTTTACAAAAAAGCCGTCATTCCTGAGAGTATCCGCCGCAAAGGAAAGGCACTGCGCACACTCTTTTCCATAGGGAGCGTTCTCCTCGGGAGCGCCCATTACGCTTTTATAAGAAATGAGCTTCTTTAACAGCTCCAGTCCTTTTCCGATATATTCATCTTCAGATACTGTTATCCTACTGTTCAACTCTGTTTTCCTCACTTTCCAGCCATTTTTCGGCAGCTTCGGCAACGGTTTTCAAAGCCTCATCTCCGAAAGGAGTATCAAGCCCCGCTGACTCAACAAGCCCGTCAAAGGTCTTTGTTCCGCCCTGACGTACAAGAGTCATGTATCTGTCAAATGCCTCTCTGCGGTCACGCTGCATTATCACCCAGAATTCCAGTGCCACAGTCTGAGCAAGACAATAGTCGATATAGTAAAAAGGTCTTTCATAGATATGAGTCTGCCGCTGCCATGCCCTGCCCTCACCGTAAAAAGGAGAGCCGTCAAGATCTATCCACGGCATATAGACAGCAGTCAGCTTTTTCCACTCGCCTATACGCTCTTCGGGAGTAAGTCCGGGGTTTTCATAGATAATATGCTGAAAATGATCTACCATTGTACCGTATGGTATAAAGGTAACAGCGTCCTCCAGATGCTTGCGGCAGAATTTTTTCGCCGCCTTTTTATCTCCGAAAAAGTCCTCTGCACTTGCCCAGCCGAAAAATTCCATAGTCATGGAATGGATCTCGCAGGATTCAAGAGTAGGCTGCTGATTATCGGTAGGCACAATATCCCTTGAAACATATGCCGCAAATGCATGACCCGCCTCATGAGTGATGACCTCCACATCTCCCTGTGTGCCGTTGAAATTAGCAAAAATAAAGGGAGATCTGTAATCGGGCAGCTCAGTGCAGTAGCCCCCCGCAGCCTTACCCTTGCGGCTGATAACGTCCATAAGCTCATTTTCGGTCATAAAGTCGAAAAATTCGGCAGTTTCGGGAGAAAGAGCATGATAGAATCGTCTCCCCGCTTCTATGATATCCTCGGGAGTACCCTTGGGAACAGCGTTTCCGTCACGGTAGGAAAGAGCAGTATCCGCATATTTAAGAGGATAGCCCACTCCCAGCCTTTTTGCCTGTTCACGGAAAATTTTATCTGCGGCGGGGACAATATATTTTACTACCGCATCTCTGAATCTGCTCACCTTTTCGGGGTCATAGCAGTTGCGGCACATATTAAGATAACCCAGAGGAACGTAATTTTCAAAACCCGCTTTTTCAGACATTGCGGTACGCACCCTTACCATATCATCATAAATACGGTCAAGGGTATTTTCATGCTCTTTATAGAATCCGCTCTCGGCTGCCCATGCCCTGTGGCGCAGTTCATCATCTGCGGACTGCTTATAAGGAGAAAGCTGTGAAAGTGTCAGCTTTTTGCCCTCAAAATCTATCTGAGCCGAGGCAATGAGTTTTTCGTATTCCGTGGTAAGCTTGTTATCCTCCTGCATAAAGGGTATCATTTCGGGAGTAAAGCTCCTTAGAAAAATATCGGTATTTATAAACATGACCTTGCCGAATCTTTCCTCAAGTGACTGTCTGAATCTGCTTTCTGCCAGAGCCTTTGCCACATTCTGCGCACATTCGGTAACGGCAGGTCCCATATCGTCAAAAAATTCCGTTTCCTTGTCGTAAAATTCGTCCTCTGTGTTGATGGTGTGACGGATATAACAAAGACTGCTCATGGTAGAAAAACCGCAGGCATACCTGTCCCACTCCAGATAGGCATCTGCTGCCGCATCGGCATTTTCTGCACTGCGGATACGCTCTGTTATCTCCTGCGCCTTTGCCCTGATGCTTTCTATATCAGGTCTTGTATAGGTCATTTCGCTGAATTTCATGGCTGTACACTCCTTATAAATCAGAAGATAGAGGGCAGATAACTAACCTCTATCTTTATACATAATCATGATATTATTTTATTCCGCTCCGCCCGAAAAAAAGTCATATTCCTTATACCCGCACATTTATTATACGGCTTAAAGCTGAGTAGCACTGCCCACGGCATGACATCTTTTATCCTTTCAAAATCATTATATCCGAAAGAGCTGTCATAATAACCGATAATTGTACAGATCGCCGTACCGTGACTTGCTATAACAATGTTTTTCCCCTCATACTCTTTGGTAACAAGATTTAATGCCGTAATGACCCGCTCCCTTACCTCTCTGAGCGATTCCCCGCCCGAAAGCCTGTAATCGGGATCACTCCACTGCTTTTTGGCAAATTCCGTAAAAGAATCTATCCATTCATCTGAAACTTTTCTTTCCCTGAACTCGTTCATTATCCGTATCCCCAGACCCGAACGCTCCGCAAAATCGCTTACGGTATCGACTGCTCTTTTAAACGGACTTGAAATTACCGCAGATATATTTTTATCTCTTAAAAAATCCGTGACCGGCTTCCTGTCCCCCATACCCTTAGCAGTAAGGGGACGAAGCATATCATCGTGATAATTCTGATCGGACCGGGCATGACGGATAAAATAAACATTTGTCATGAATTTTCCACCGTTTTCGGAGGCTTGTTTATATATCCAGCAGACGTATCCTGCCGCAGACCCTGCCCTTGAAATCATAGAGCTTTTCATCAACAGCGCTTTCCTTTTCGCTGTCGGTGATAATAGCTATTTCACCTGCGGGCTGACCCTCACGGGTAATAAATGCCGCATTCGGAAATGCCTTTTTCACCTCATCGGCATCGGTATCTTTCAGGCGAAGATAAAGTCTGACAGTGTCCTCCTTGTAATCGGCAATAAAGCTGTTATCCCTGCTGTCCTCCCATGTCTGGGAAAGAATGGTGATCTTATGCTTTGCACAGTCGATAACATCGCCCAGTACCGCACTTGCTGTAGGCAGCTTTCCTGCACCTCTTCCGTAAAACATTATGCGCTCAAAACCGTCCCCGTATACCATAATGCCGTTGAAAACATCTTCCACAGAAGCAAGCTCACTGCCCTTGTTCACAAACCTTGGCGCTACCATAGGAAGTATCCTGCCGTCCTTTGTTCTCTTTACCGAACCTATCAGCTTTATCACGCCGCCCCATGACTTTGCATATGCGGCGTCCTCTAAAGTAAGAGCGGTTATGCCCTCGCAGTGTACCCATTCGGGGTATACATGAGAGCCGTATATAAGAGATGAAAGTATGCAGATCTTGCGGCAGGCGTCATGCCCCTCCACATCGGCTGCGGGGTCTCTCTCCGCATATCCGAGACGCTGTGCCTCTGCAAGCGCCTCGTCAAAGCTCACGCCGTCACTGAGCATTTTTGTCAGGATATAGTTAGTTGTTCCGTTAAGTATGCCTGCGCAAGCGGTGATATCATTTGCCGCAAGACATTTGTGTATCGGTCGGATAATGGGTATTGCTCCGCCTGTGGACGCCTCAAACATAAAGTTGCAGCTATGCTCTTTTGCAAGGCGCAGAAGCTCCGCTCCCTTTACTGCCACAAGCTCTTTGTTTGAGGTAGCAACACTCTTTCCTCTTTTAAGACATTCCGAAACAAATTCATATGCGGGATGCACTCCTCCCATTACCTCTGCCACCACAGTTACCTCGTCATCGTTTAATATGACATTGATATCCTTTGTAAAAAGATCAGAATAAGGAAGCCCCGGAAAATCCCTGATGTCAAGGATATATTTAAGATCAAGATCCATTTCCGATCTTCTGCATATCTTCTCCTTGTTTTTAAAGAAAAGCTCTACCGTCCCCGAGCCTACAACACCGTGTCCCAAAACTGCAAATTTTGACATAAATTACGTTCTCCTTTATATTTTATTATAATAATTTGCGGGTCATACGTCTGCACACGTCAGTATTTTTTGCTGTGTCACGACAAAATAAAGATACGGAAAGTCATATTTTTCAGACTGTGCGGTAATATACGGGCTTGCCTGTTTCGTTTCAAGGCTTATGGACCATACCCGAAAAGCGTTTGTCAAAAGGTATAAAACCGAAGTGCTGTTTAATTACCTGCCGCAATTATAAATGCCCATATGGTATTATTACGGCAAATTAAAGCGGTATAATACCAACCTTTAAAACTCCGCACTGCCTGCCGCTATTCCTCGGAAATAAGCCGCACCTCTACTACACCGCCGATTTCCGATACCCGCCGTCTGAGGGTTTCGCCGTCCATAGGTCTGCCCGAAAGCCTTACCGTAACCGTGACCGCCGCCGCTCCGTCTACAGGAACGCTCTGATTTAAAGTCAGGATATTCGCCCCGCATTCATGGAGACAGCTGAGTACTCCCGACAGCACTCCGGGATTATCTCTCAGCACTCCATAAAGTGAAAAAACTCTCCCCGTCAGTTTTTCCTCATATGTGAACACGCTGTCACGGTACTTATAATAAGCACTGCGGGATATATCCGCCTTCTTGCACGCCGAAGCGGAGCTTTTTTCCTCTCCGCAGGCAAGCATTCGCTTTACCTCCATGACCTTTATAAAAACCTCGGGCAGCACATCGCAGTCAACTACCGCAAAACGTTTTCCCTCGGGAGTGACGGGCGTTTCCTCCGACATGGTTTTTCATCTCCCATCGCATACCTTGTACTTTTCGGAAGTACATCTGTATTTGATACACAAACAATTATAACATTATTTTCCCCCTTTGTCAAGGGTTTGAAAAAATTTTTATCAATCCACAGAACGTTCAGCAAATATTTTTTTAATTTGCAGAATATTGACAATATGAATATTTTGTAGTACAATATTATATAGAAGTTATGCACCGATTTTTAACGGACTTTATTGGAGGAAGAACATGAACAGACTTGTACTTATGGTAGTCAAGAATTTCACGAGAGCGCCGTGGGCATTTCTCAAACTCTGCCATTACGCAAACCATACCGATGAATATGATGAAATAGTAAAATATCATCATATACAATATATTTTTGATAAGATGATAAAGGCGGGCAACGTTGATTTTAAGGTCAGCGGTCTTGAAAATATTCCCGAAAAAAGCGGGTTTATGCTGTATGCAAATCATCAGGGACTGTTTGACATACCCGCAGTTGTAGTGACCTGTCCTCACCCCATAGGAGTGGTACTGAAAAAGGAGCTTGCAAATGTTCCGTTTATCAAGCAGATAGCAAAATGCTCCTATTCCCTTGCCCTTGACAGAGAAAATGCAAGGCAGTCCATGAAGGTGATGAACATTATAGTTGATGAGCTTAAAAAGGGACGAAACTATCTTATATACCCCGAGGGAAAAAGGAGCAGAGACGGAAATAAAATGAATGAGTTTCACGGAGGCAGTTTCAAATGCGTTATCAAAACCAGATGCCCCGTACTTCCTATCGCTCTTATCGACACTCATAAGGTCCTTGACGAAAAAGGCAGCAAGCCCGTAGAGGCACAGATACACTATCTTCCTCCCATATACTACGATGAATATCAAGGAATGTCCTCCAAGGAGCTTGCAGAGCTTGTTCATTCAAGAATAGAAGCGAAGATAAACGAGGTAACCGCCGAACGCTCATAACAACGCAGTATAACATCTGTTTTTTTACATTGTTCAATCAGTTGCTTCTGTTAAACATCTTAAAATCATTCCGGATATATTATTGTAATTCCAAATAAACCTTACCAAAAAATAACTGGCGACTGAACAGGAAAAGAAAATTCAGATAATTATTGTTGATAAGGATTCAATGTAATTAAAATTTAAAGATTGTATGTGGAACAGGAGCAATGTTTAATAAATATTTTTTGTTGTTTTACTACCCTATAAAATTACACTACTCTCAAACAGACATTAATTCTACCGGAATAAATACGGTTGATTTATCATATTTCACCAAAGTCCAGCATAATTACTCAAAAAATATATAAAACGCCTATGAAAACCATACCACCGAGCAAGCGGAATTACGTTAGCTGTGAAGGAAGCAGGGCTGATCTTATGTTTACAGTATATAAAATACCCGCAGGGCAACCTCCCTGCGGGTATAAAAATTATACTATGTTTTGTCGATAAAATCAGGAAAGTACTTCCTCATTCCCCGCAAGATAACGCCTCAGTATTGCAAGGTCAAGAATAGTTATATCGCCGTTTCCGTCAAGATCTGCCGCCTGCTTGTCTATCTCTGTCGGGTTTCCTGCAAGATGTCTGCGCATGGTGGCAAGGTCAAGAATGTCTATTTTGCCATCACCGTTTACATCGCCTTTAGTAAAAGTGCTTTCCGGCTCGTCCTCTTTCTGTGTGGCTACAAAAATAACATCGTCATCGGATCTGTATGACCATTCGCCGTTTACTTTAGCTGTGACAATAAATCCATATTCCTTTCCGCTTTCCAAACCGGAAATAATACACATTGGAACGGTGGTTTCCTTTTCTTCCGAATAGATACCGCCGCTTACCTTATACACTTTATACGCAGTTGCACCGGGATAAATGTCCCATTTTAAAGTTACTTTATCTGTTGTTGTTTCCGCACTTGTGATATGTGCATTGCCCACATCAAATTCTTTCATAGCTTTGCAGAATATTTCCGGATTGGGATATGTAGTTTTTGGTGCGTAATCATATCTGATCGTTCCATTGCTGTCACTTACTTCCTGAGAAATATAAAGTAGATTGTCAGAGGAAAAGGGATCTTCCACTGTGCGGGATTTCATTCCGTAGATATTGTATACTTCATTGGGAATAAGTCCGGTAAATGTGTCTCCCTCTGCCGCAATTGCCATTACAGATAATGCTGTTTCTCCGCTAAGATCAACTTCCACAGGAACCCCGCTGTCGGTGGTGGTGCCGTTGCCAAGCTGACCATGAGAATTACTTCCCCACATCAGGATCCTGCCGTCTTTTGTAATTACTCCGGTATGATAATCGCCGCAGCTTACCGCCGCCACATTATCCATTATCCTGTTAGGCAGCAAGCTGACATCATCGGTGCCCAACTGACCGTATCCGTTACTTCCCCATGTATAAAGCACCCCATCATCTGTAACAGCAGCAACATGATATTCACCAAGGCTTACCGAAGCAACATTGTCCATTACTTTAACAAAGTTTGACTTGCTTTTATAAGTTCCGTCACCGATCTGTCCGTAATCATTATTACCTTTTAAATAAAGGCTACCATCAGATGTAATAACACTAACGATTGAACTTCCATACGCTTTAACAGATACAACATTTTCCATGATTGGTTCTGATGTATTTGATGGTACATTGTACAAACTTCCGTTTTCATCAATATAATAAGCTCCACGGGAATCAATATCGAAATCAGAAACGTTTTTTGCAACTTCAACAGGAGTATAATAACCCGCTCCATAAAAATCATTAAAATCATATGGTTTGTTTAATTTGCTGAGATGACCCCACAGATACAATGTTCCATCATTTGTAAGACAGCCCATAACTCCCAAAGCAGTTTCTACTGTTTTTACATCATTCATTATACGTATTGGCTTTGTTTGAACTTCTTTAAGGCTCCTTGTACCGTATCCTAATTGACCACTGGCATTTCCACCATAAACATATAAACCACCATTTTCAAGAACAAATGCACCGCATCCGGCTCTTAAAAAATTTTCGCAATAGTAGCTAGAAGTAATATCAACCGAAGCAACATTTTCCCTGACTTTCATTGGGTAAGCTGCATCAACTCTTGTCCCGTTTCCAAGCTGAGCATAGTCATTATTTCCCCATGTATAAAGATCGCCTTCCTCAGTAATAACAGCACTGCTGGCACCGCCCAAAATGATCTGTTTTGCGGCGATCGAATCCGGGAGAACCTCGTTAATCCCATAAAGCATAATCCATTTTCCATTTACCGCACTATTGTCTACATTAAAAGAAACTGTCTTTTCTCTGTGTTCACCATCGAGTGTCTGTGCGGTATAATTACCGTTAGCAAGATATATTGCTTTTGTATATCCATCGCTGCCGCTCTCTGTCGATTCTCCTGAATTAAGCATTATCATTACATTCTGCAGGGGCTTTCCGGCAGAATCAACCACATAGAAAGTAACCTTGTATTTCATATTCGGGCATTCACCCTTACCAAATTGATTGGTATCCAGAGAAAAATAAAAATCAAACAGATCAAACGACTTATCAAGGATAGTTTTTTCCAAAGTAAGCTGCTTAATGTTCAGAAGCGTCGCTTTGAAAGAGATAGAAAATTTTGCCTTTACCGAACCGTCCACACAATGCTGGCACGCATGGACCTTATCACCTTCCGGTTTATCCGAAACCAACTCCATTGAACCATTTACTTCTATGCCGGCAGACCCTGTCAAAGAAACACTGGCAATATTTTCGTTGATTACCTCAATGTCGGGTTTCAGTTCAATGCCTACGTACAATTTTCCGGTAATTGTTGCATCGCCGTCAAAGGTTGGCTTTTTGCTGATATTCTGCACACCCTCCTGCACAGATGCTTTCATTCCCAAAGAACCTGAAAATTTAAAGGTAAGGTCTGCATCGACTGCCACCTCAAAAGTCAGCTTTGGCTCTACCGTAATATTTATTCCGGGAATAATGGGAATATAGAATTTCGATAATTTCATTTCTGCTTTTCCGGAAGCATTGATCTTCAGTGCAGCATTTATTTCATAATCCAAAGAAACTTCAATGTACTGCTGACTTAATGTCATATAGTATTTTACCGTTCCCACAAGTGAAAAGCCTATTTTGCCCGAAATATCAAGTTTTTTGTTGTCATCTCCGAGACTTTTAGAAAAAACTTCGTATTCATCAGAAAATTTCAAAGATGACGAGCCTATGCCTGTATCTTCGGCAATGGTCGCAATTCCGTAAGGTTGTGCCTCCTCATGATCTTCAGCAGACGATACCCTACCTAAGTAGTTGACACCTTCCTGAAGCCCCGAATTATCAACAACGGCATTTTCAAGATCTGCACTTGAATCTATTCTAATATACTCAAACGCATCTTCAAGTGATGCCTCTTTTTCCGTGATCGTAACCGTGCTGCCATTCACACTTATGCTGTCAACGCTTAACAAAATAAGCTCATTGTCTCCATATTCATATGCGATCATATCGCCGCTTTTGAGTTCTGTAAAATTTTCGTCAGCATTTTCAATAACATATGTACCATTTACAGAGCCTGTGACATTATTTATTCCTGTCTGTTCAGAAATGACCTTAACATCATCACTATACACCGCAAAATTATTTGCAGTGTCGTTATCCAGATTCAGCACCCTGTCCTCCGGGAAATCCGCTGTTGTCTTTTTGAAAAATTCCTGCATTTCCTTTGTGTAATTGGGACACTCATACACTGTACACAACGGACGCATATTTTCGCTGTTGATGAGATATGCTTTTATGTAGAAATACTCCGGTAACGCCTGTGCAAAAGTAACCTTGACCGTTTCATCATCAGGTGTCACAGCGGCATTGGCAGTTTGCAGAAGTGTGCTGCCGTCTTCTGTGTAAACACCCACAACAACAGTGCTGTTTTTGAGGGTTTGCAGCTCTACTTCTGCCGTCTGTCCTGTTACCTCAACAGAAAAAACGTTGTAACCGTTGTTTTCAAGCTGTTCATTCTCTTTTGCGTTTATCTCCTGTGCAAGCATATTACCGAAAGAGTTTGTTCCGGTAACCTGCATTTCGTTTGAGATCGAGGTCTGACTGTTTCCGTTACTGCCCGGTGTGTCAACAGCGAAAACCTCCGCACTCATGGTAACGGACAGTACAACTGCCGTTACCATAGATAATAGCTTTTTCATTTTCATTTTACAGTCCTCCAAAAATTATTTTAATACTTCTTCATTTCCCGCAAGATAACGTCGCAGTATTGCAAGGTCAAGAATAGTTATGTCGCCGTTTCCGTCAAGATCTGCCGCCTTTTCGTCTATCTCTGTCGGGTTTCCTGCAAGATGTCTGCGCATGGTGGCAAGGTCAAGAATGTCTATTTTACCGTCACCGTTTACATCGCCTTTGATGTAATTATCATCATCAATGCCGAGCTCCTGATACTCTACAGTAATTTCAATATCCTCATTTTCAACTGTATATGTACCGCCGTTTGCAAAATCATTTCCGTTCACCTTTAATGAGAAGAGTTTACTGCCTTCAACCTGTGCAGCAGTTATAGTAAGAACATCTCCGCTGCATACACAGCCTTTATCTTCAATTGATATGCCGTTTACTGTAACTGTGACATTTTCGGGAATATATACCGAATGATATTCTACTTCTCCCGGCAGTGCCGTTATTTCATTGCCGTCCATATCCATCACATCACTTGTTGCATAATAATAGTTACCGTCATAATCTATAAGTCTGTAATTTTCGGCAGGTGCAAACTGTTTAAATTCGGCTGTGCCTTCATAAACAGTATTGGTATCAACCGGCAGCGCATCAAAGGATATTCTGCGGTATGCCATTCCGTTCACTACTTCATCTACTTTATAGTCAACCGTACCCGTATCTGTTCCGGTAACCTTGATACTGTACTTGCCTATGTCGCTTACTTTGATTATCTTTGTATCGCCTGATACAGACATCTGAACATCTTCCGTGGTGACCTTGACCGTATTATTCTGTATCAGTCCGACAACCTGACCGTTTTCGTCTCTCACCTCAACGTCAACAGGGCATTTAAAATATTCTATCCAAGAAATTTTTCCGTCAACAACCTTATTCATATTTTCAAACAATTTCACTGCTTGGTTGCCGTCGGTGAACTTTTTAAGGAAAGGATCGACATTGCCCTTCTTTACACTTTCAACACATTTATCGACTATATTTAATGCTGTCTGGGCGTTCTTAAATGCCTTTGCACCTGAAAGTTTATTGTACCCGCCAAGAAAATCATTTGCGACTTGAACACACCAGTACCAATAATCATTGCCATGTGCCTTTTCATTATATATTTTTCTTAGATCATTGTACAGGGAATCTGTTGCAGAATATGTCATGACCGCTGTTCCACTGAGTGTAATATCCTTATTCATAATAAACCATGTTGCGCTGCATAATAATGACGTCGATGCCATTAAGCCGGTTCCTGATGCATCAAGATAAACATATACGTTTACTGTGTCTTTGCTGTTTTTCAACGGAACGTTTTCAAAAGAAATCAATTTATTGAATTTATTGATACGAATTTCTAAACCTTCAACCTTGATATTATTATTATTGTCCTCATTCATTACCTCAAGTTCAAAAAACATTTCGGTAGATGCCGCTATCTCTTTGATACTGTTATTGGAAAGATACTTACTTGCCGAACCAAGGCTGGTTGCTAATGAAGAAGTTGTCCCGTCATAAGATGATTTTCCGTCATAAAATGAAGAAAATTTTTGTTGGATTGCATTTACAGCTTCATCTGTACCGACATAATCGGCAAATTTAGTTTTCAGATCCTCACCATTTTTTTGGTTAAGGCGGAAATATCCTTTGACATTGAACGTATTGATTGTTCCATTAAAATTGTCGTTTGCTTCATCTGTAAAAATAAGATTATTGAAATATGAGTTTTTGGTATTATTGCTGTCGAGCTTGGTGTTCATTTCAATTTTAAACGAATCAGAGCTGTAGAATTGAGTAACATGATCGCCGGAAGCTTGAAAATTTCCGGTATTTTTGGAACCGTAAAAGCTGCCGCCGATTTTCAGCACACCATTTGTCAATGTATCGTGTGAGTCGTATTTCTTAGCATTAAATGTCAGATCGCCTTTAACATCAACACAAGATTTGCTGCTCGTCATTTTCAGTACTCCGAATGTCTTGCCTATTGTCATATTACCATTAACATTCAAAGTTCCGTAAACGGATAATTCACCGCCTTTTTCATCGCTTCCAAAGATTAAAAATTGTTCTTTTCCGCCTGTAACCTCTGCATTTTCGCTGACTGTAAGCACAGATTTGCTTGATACAGTAAGTGTTCCTCCCTTGATATAAAGATTTTTACAGGATACATTTCCCGAAGTATAATAATCGCCGCTTTCAATAATTAAATCGCCGTTTTTATCCTTAAAATCTGATATATTAGAGGAATTTATCTCTGTACCAAAAGGTGAAGCTGTTTCCTCATTATCTGTTTTTTCAGCTTGTATTTTTTTACTCATTACTGCTGTTCCGATAAGCTGATCCTCGTCATATATACGTGCAACAATATCTGCGCTTTTGATCTTACTGTAATCAAAATTCTTGTCGGGATAGATAGGCTGTTCCATGTTGAAGGTCTCTGATGCACTGCTTGTATGATTATCCTTCACCGTCACCTGTATTTTTCCCTCAGAGCTGTCGGGTGAGAAGCTGAACCCATGTGCAAGTCCGAAAACTACAGTTAACCCGTCTATTGATTTATTTTCACCGATATCCTGTGTCATTGAAAAGCCCAAATTGTAAGATGTCTGATTGAATTCTTTTGTCGATTCGTTGTATATTATATCTTCATCATTGTATGAAATGCCCGATGCAATATTGTATCCGTTCGTGTTTATGGTGATTTCGGATTCATAATCCTTAAAATTAACCTCTGAACCTACGGGGATAGTTTCCGAATCAGAAACTATCAGATTACTGCCGTTATATACATTGGCTTTTATTGTAACCGATTCTACAAATCCGCCTGTAGGATAGATCGTCAGAGAGTCGGAAAATGTTTCCCAGATGTCATATATCTTATATGCTTCTACTATGCTTTCCTTTGTGTTCACATTGCTGTTCTCAGAAAAGCTGAAGCCGTCGGAAAGCTCGTATCTGACTATAAGACCGTCTATAGAGTCATAATCTGCGTCTGCTCTGATAAAATATGATAAGTTATATGCACTTTTATCATAACCGGTCAGTTCGCTGTAATTGATCCTGTCTATATTTTTTAAAGATGTGTCTAATTCGTAGCCTGCGACTTTGCCATTCAGCGGACAATTATCTTTCCCGCACCCGCCTGGGAAATAATATGAGGGTTCGGAGGGCAGACTGCCTTTACCTGCATAATCGGAATAGGTTTTGCCTTCCGGGATATGAATGTGAGTAAGATTTGAGCAGTACCGAAATGCATAGTTGCCGATAGTTTCCACTTTGTCCGGAATATTTACTGCAATAAGATTTTCGCAGCCCTCAAATGCAGAGGTACCGATGGAGCCGGCAGATTTGGGAATGTATATTGACTCTATTGAATCGCAGTTGTAGAAAAGATAACCGGGTACTGTTGTTGTTCCGTTGGCAAAAGTGATACCCTTCAGATTATCACAGTGTGAAAATGGACCTATATATCCGGATGATACTTTCTCATCATTATCCGTCACATCACCGCTATAATAGTCTTCAGTTGCTTTTGTAAGACTTGCAGGGATCTCTATTGCTGTAAGTCCGTCGCAGTCAAGAAATGCACCGGATTCCAATGTTGTCAGCGATGTGGAAAGATGTACATTTTTCAATGGGCTGTATGCAAACGCTCTCTCACCTACTGTTGTTACTGTATCGGGCATCTGAAGCTCTGTCAATCCTGTGCCCCAGAATGCACTTGATCGTATTCCTGTCAGATTATTCGACCATGTTACATTTGAAAGGTTTTTGCAATTATAAAAAGCATTGCTTTCTATGTACTTTACCGTATTGCCCATTACTACTGTTGTAAGATTATCACAGCTACAAAATGCATATGAATAAACATCTCTGCTGTTAAAGCTTACCTTTGTAAGCTTGTCACAGTCGTAAAATGCGTATGTACCTATTGATGTTATTGTATCAGGTATTGATACTGTCTCTATTGAATCGCAGTTGTAGAAAAGATAACCGGGTACTGTTGTTGTTCCGTTGGCAAAAGTGATACCCTTCAGATTATCACAGTGTGAAAATGGACCTATATATCCGGATGATACTTTCTCATCATTATCCGTCACATCACCGCTATAATAGTCTTCAGTTGCTTTTGTAAGACTTGCAGGGATCTCTATTGCTGTAAGTCCGTCGCAGTCAAGAAATGCACCGGATTCCAATGTTGTCAGCGATGTGGAAAGATGTACATTTTTCAATGGGCTGTATGCAAACGCTCTCTCACCTACTGTTGTTACTGTATCGGGCATCTGAAGCTCTGTCAATCCTGTGCCCCAGAATGCACTTGATCGTATTCCTGTCAGATTATTCGACCATGTTACATTTGAAAGGTTTTTGCAATTATAAAAAGCATTGCTTTCTATGTACTTTACCGTATTGCCCATTACTACTGTTGTAAGATTATCACAGCTACAAAATGCATATGAATAAACATCTCTGCTGTTAAAGCTTACCTTTGTAAGCTTGTCACAGTCGTAAAATGCATATGAACCTATTGATGTTACTGTATCAGGTATTGATACTGTCTCTATTGAATCGCAGTCGCGGAAAGCTGAGTTTCCGATAGATGTCACTCCATCGGTAATTATAACGCTTTTAATTGCTGATTTCTGCGAATTCCACGGTGCAGGTGTAGAACTCGAATAATTTGTCATAGCCCCGCTTCCGCTTATAGTAAGTGTACCGTCACTTCCCAGATTCCAAGACACACTGCTTCCGCAGGTTCCGCTGTTTACCGTCTCTGCCGAAACTGCCACAGGCTGTACCGGTGGAAATGTATCGGGCATACTCCCGATCATTCCCGCTGCCAGCATGGCTGCTGAAAGAAATCCGACAAGATACATTGATTTTTTCTTTTTCATTTTACATTCCTCCAAAAATTATCCTAATACTTCTTCATTGCCCGCAAGATAACGACGCAGTATTGCAAGGTCAAGAATAGTTATGTCGCCGTTTCCGTCAAGATCTGCCGCCTGCTCGTCTATCTCTGTCGGGTTTCCTGCAAGGTGTCTGCGCATGGTGGCAAGGTCAAGAATATCTATTTCGCCGCTGCCGTTTACATCACCCTTAATAAAATCAGGAACCTGCGGGTCGTCTTTCAGGCAGAGAGGAAGCGGAAGATCCACATACATAGGTTCTTCAGGGGTATGGGAAGTTTTTCCCATTGCTTTGTCCTGTGCCTGGAAGGTCGCCGTACTCTTCAGAATCCACTTTGAGTCAAAGAAAGCCGGACCGTTTACATATCGACTGTCTGCCCATGTTGTGTCAAATTCGTACCAATCTCCGAAAAGCTTTACCCGGTTCCATGCGTGGTTATCGCCGTTTACACCTACACATGGGATATCCACCAGGTGGCACAGATAGGCAGCTGCCATAGCATAACCGTTGCACACGCTCACACCCTCACCAATGGAGCCCGCCATGGTCTGATGAAATTCCGATCTGTCAGTTCCTGTATCCGGACCAAAGCCGTATTCCACATTGTCGCAGATTATATGAGCAATACGCATTACCTTATCCAGAGGATTTTTTTCTGCCTTGATGAGGGGAAGCCATTCATCAGTTTTTTCTCGGATCACAGCATTGATCTCCTGTCTCTTGCTGCCATCCATAAGCTCCCCCTCGCATACCAGATATACACTATGATACAGCGGATCAAAGACGGTCAGACCGCTGTCAAAGAAATAAAACTGGGGATTGGAAAAGCGGAAAACATCGTATATCTGCCTGATCCGATCAAGGGACAGATCCGGATATTCACCGGTGGTATCAAAAATTCCATAAATTACATTACTATACGGATATCTCTCCAGTGTTTCTGTGGAATCCACAAAATTCAGACAACCTTCGTACATCTCACGATACAGCTGTTTTTCGGTGTCATTCAGTTCATTGTAGAACCAGTCACGGGTATAATCGTAGGTAAAATAATCATCATTCAGCGATACCGTGCTTATGGAGTATTCCTGCCGGGCACGATATTCCTCCAGAGCCTCATTTGCCTGTGTTACCTCTTCCGGAGAAAGCAGGATCACCCGAGGGTCGTTATCGTATGTATTTTCCGGAGGAAGGAGTACCTCTGCACTGTTGTCTTCCGTGTTAGCAAAGGCTGTCACGCCAAAATTCAGAAGTGCAGTCGAAAGTACCAATGCAGCAATTTTTTTCAGTTTCATAATAATTACCTCTTTCTTTTTTTGAATATGGTTAAAGCTTTGGAAAATTCATCAGGAAAGTACTTCCTCATTCCCCGCAAGATAACGCCGCAGTATTGCAAGGTCAAGAATAGTTATGTCGCCGTTTCCGTCAAGATCTGCCGCTTGCTCGTCTATCTCTGTCGGGTTTCCTGCAAGATGTCTGCGCATGGTGGCAAGGTCAAGAATGTCTATTTTGCCGTCAGCGTTTACATCGCCTTTTGTAAAAGCTTCCTGTTTCTCGGTCAGCATAAAGAACACTGCATTTTCGTCCGAGGGAGTTGACCACTCACCGTGTACGCAGGACGTTACCACCAGTTTATAATTGTAATTGGGGATAATGTCCGACAGTGTGCAGGAATTTCCGCTTGTCTCCCCTGCTTCGATGTAAACGCCGTTCATAACTTTGTAGACCTTATATTTGTTTGCATTCGGAACAGCGTTCCAGCTTACGGTTACAATTCCTTTATTTTCGGTGATGTCCGTAATTTCTGCATTTGTGACCTCAAAATCTGTCATTGATTTTACAAACACTTCTGCATTGGGATAATCATCAACCGGCTGATATGTAAAGTCAAGATTTCCGCTGCCGTCCGAAACTGCCTGTGCAATAAACAGAAGATTGCCGCTGTCAAAGGGATTTGCGGCAGTTTTCGACTTCATGCCGTAGCAGTAGTAAATTTCATTTGCAAGCAGTCCGGAGAAGTGCTGTGCCGTTTCCGGGTAAACGTCCGGAGTAGGTGCGGGGGCTTGCGGGTGGTCGGTAGAAATGTTGGGGTCGGTGGTTTCTGCTATGGGCATGATGTCGGCGGAATCCGTCTGTAACACTTCTGTGGTAATGGTAAGTTCATCAGAAGCAATTGAAATTGTTTCATTTCTCTTAGTATAGACTGCTTCGATTACAATGTCACTTTCTACTGTTACCGAAGTAATTTCTTTGCCTTCAAGTATCCATTTCCCGTCATATCCGGTTTTGGTAGGAACATTTGGAAGTGTTACAAATGTTCCATATTGCACAGTGATATTTTGTGGAAGTTGTACGTTTTCTTTAGAAGTAAACTTGATTGTATAATTCTTAGGGGGTATGTCGATTTTTATGGGAGTAGGATTTACATTATAATAATCATCTACCGTTCCGTTTCCAAGCCGACCATTATAATTATTTCCCCAAGTATAAAGATCACCGTTTGTTGTTATTGCTGCACTATGCCAAGTTCCAAGACTTACGGAAGCAACATTGCTCATTATTTTATTAGGAGTTAAACCAACTTTCTGATATCCGCCTTTTCCGTCTCCAAGCTCTCCTGATTCATTCACGCCCCAAGTATAAAGATCACCGTTTGTTGTGATTGCTGCACTATGATTACACCCAAGGCTTACAGAAACAACATTACTCATTATTTTTTTTGGTACAGAACTACTTTTCGTTGTTCCGTCCCCAAGATAAGCATCACCCCAAATATAAAGATCACCATTTGTTGTTATTGCTGCACTAAACTCACCTCCAAGACTTACAGAAGCTACATTGCTCATTATTTTATTAGGTACTCTATTATTATAGTTTTTTGCCCCATAACCAAGCTGACCATCATACCTACATCCCCAAGTATAAAGATCACCATTTGTTGTTATTGCTGCACTAAAACCATTTCCAAGACTTACAGAAGCAACATTGCTCATTATTTTTTGGGGTGTTGGATTTGCAACGCTATATTCAGTATATGTTCCGTTTCCAAGCTGACTATGATGATTCATTCCCCAAGTATAAAGATCACCATTTGTTGTTATTGCTGCACTATGATCCCAACCAAGACTTACAGAAGCAACATTGCTCATTATTTTTTTAGGGTGTGGGTGATCATCGTCATCGCTTGTTCCGTCTCCAAGCTGACCCCAACGATTATCTCCCCAAGTATAAAGATCACCATTTGTTGTTATTACTGCACTATACCACCTACCAAGGCTTACCGAAGCAACATCGCTCATTACTTTTTTAGGCACAGAACTACTTTTCGTTGTTCCGTCCCCAAGCTCACCAGTACTATTCAACCCCCAAGTATAAAGATCGCCATTTACTGTAATTGCTGCACTGTGATCATATCCAAGACTTACCTGCTTTACCCCTTGTGTTATTGTCGGAGTATTGCTGTTGACTATATCGCTGTTATTATCCGCAGACGGCACAGGAACAAAGCCGATATTTCCGTTATTGCCGGTATCGGGTTTTGTATTGCCGCTTTCGGTGTCGGGCTTCAATGTAACTACCAGAGAGGTAGGCTTGCCGTCAACAGTTATTCCTTTTTTAACTCTTTTATAGCCTTCGCCTGTGACAAACACCTCATATGTGTTATCCTCCAGCATAACAACTGCACTTCCCTTTTCATCTGTTACCAGCTCCTGTTTGGAAGTAAGAGAGGAAATCGTTATCTGCGCATTTGCCACCGGCGAATAGCTTTCTGTAAAGACAAGCAGCGTAACCTTATATTTGTTGTGCGGACACTCGCCCAAGCCAAAATCATTATAATCAACGGAATAGTAGAAATCCAGCGCAGGCAGCGGCACCTTCTTATCTAACAAATCTATTTTAAACGTAAGCTCAGGGAGCTTCAGAAGAGACGCTGAGAAAGAAATTGTAAACTTCCATGATACCTCACCGTCAATGCACGCACGGCACAAATGCTCCTTATCTCCGTCATTTTCGTCCTTATCGGTTGTCAGTATGGGCAGTGTTCCTTTTATTTCAACACCCGTTTTGGCAGTAAATTTCATCTCCGCTATATTGTCATCTATAACTTCAATATTCGGTTCCAGAGAAAATCCAACAAATATAGTTCCCTCTACTTTTAATTCTGCGTCAAACTCAAATTTTTTGCTGATATTCTCTATTTTCACCTGAGAACCCTTGTTGTGTTCTGCACGAACACCTATCGAACCGGTAACTGTTCCGTCTACAGTATAAGCAACAGACAGTTCTAAGACAATAGACGGTTTTATGCCTATGGAAAGTCCGGGAATACCCTTATACGAGAAATCCCCGAGGGGTATTTTTCCGGTAACCTCTCCGGTCAGGCTTAATTCCACTTTTGCTTCTAATTCAATAGAAAGTTCTATATACTGGTAGTCCAGATCAATGTAATATTTCAGAGACGGCGTGAGTGCCAGACCAATTTCTCCTGAAAGGCTAACCTTAACATTTTCAGTTTCGATTTTTTTATCTAAAAAGGCAAATTTTGCTGAATGTTTTTGTTTTATATCATCTTCAGCAAGTGCTACAGTTGCAATACCTTTTGCCTGATTCTCTGATTCTTCGTTGGTTACCAGACCCTCGTAAACCACACCTTCGTCCAGACCGGACGTATCCACAGTAACATCTTCCATGCTCGCTTCTACGTCGATTTTTAAATAGTCAAACACATCTTCCATAGAAGCATCTTCCGCTTCTGTAATTGTAACCGTGCCGTCCTTTTCGCTGATAGTCTTTACCGCTGCAATAATCACATTTTCATCATCATACTTATATGCGAAAATGTCCCCCGCTGCAAGAGATGTAAGATTTTCGTCCGCATTTCCGAAAACATATCTGCCGTTTCCTGAGGAAACAAGGGTATTCACACCGGATTTTCGGGGAATGACCTTTACATCATCACCGTACACCGCAAAATTATTTGTAGTGTCGTTATCCAGATTCAGCACTCTGTCCGCAGGAAAATCCGCAGTTGTCTTTTTGAAAAATTCCTGCATTTCCTTTGTGTAATTGGGACACTCATACACCGTACACAAGGGACGCATATTTTCGCTGTTGATGAGATATGCTTTTATGTAGAAATACTCAGGGAGCGTCTGTGCAAAAGTAACCTTGACCGTCTCATCATCGGGTGTCACAGCGGCATTGGCAGTTTGCAGAAGTGTGCTGCCGTCCTCTGTGTAAACGCCCACAACAACAGTGCTGTTTTTAAGGGTTTGCAGTTCTACCTCTGCCGTCTGTCCTGTTACCTCAACGGAAAAAACGTTGTAACCGTTATTTTCAAGCTGTTCATTTTCTTTTGCATTTATCTCCTGTGCAAGCATATTTCCGAAAGAGTTTGTTCCGGTAACCTGCATTTCGTTTGAGATTGAGGTCTGACTGTTTCCGTTACTGCCCGGTGCGTCAACAGCGAAAACCTCCGCACTAATGGTAACGGACAGAACAACTGCCGTTACCATAGATAATAGTTTTTTCATTTTCATTTTACAGTCCTCCAAAAATTATTTTAATACTTCTTCATTCCCCGCAAGATAACGTCGCAGTATTGCAAGGTCAAGAATAGTTATGTCGCCGTTTCCGTCAAGATCTGCCGCTTGCTCGTCTATCTCTGTCGGGTTTCCTGCAAGATGTCTGCGCATGGTGGCAAGGTCAAGAATGTTTATTGCTCCGTCTCTGTTTACGTCACCTTTTAAAGCACTATTTTCCAGTGTGACCTTTTCCTCTGTCACTGTTACCTCAGAGGAATAACTGCTGTCAATAGCAACATCTTCGATACTGTCAAAATAGTCCATATTGTCTTTTTCAAAGTGTCCGCCGATTACGTCCATAGTGCCGGTATCCGTACCGGAAATATTTACAGTAAAGCTTTCCGGCACCACTGCAACGCAAGAATCGCTGTTTTCCAGATAATACAGATAATACCTGAAATCTTCATTTACAATTTCTACTCCGGCAGATGATACGCTGCCCACAAGCTCTCCCTTATCATCATACACCGTAAGCTTTACAGGGCAGCTTACAACTACCGATTTCCAGTAATCATAATCTTCTGCAACGCCCTCATAATCTTCGGGCATGATTGTCCAATCAAAATGGCAGAACAATCCCAGCTCCATACCTTTTACATATTCATCCATCTGTGCTTTTTGCTTGGTATACTGTGCTGACATTTTATCGCACCAGATCTGATAAGGAAGTGAAACTGCCGGCGTCAGCAATGCCGTAAGCAATGATTCGGATATTGCGTCTTTGATAGTACCCTTCACTCCCTCAGATATAAATGTCTCATAAAATTCTGAAAGATTTTTACTTCCGTCTATCTCCAGCGTGCGGTATACCGTAAAAGCCTGATCGTACTTCCGAGCCTTTTCATACTGATTATCTATTGACTCACCGGAGGTTATGGAATTTAAAAAGCTTTCTGATCTTTCGTCAAGAATGGAAATGACAATTTTCTCGAATACTCCGTATTCGTACATTTTTGTTACCTTGCTTTCCATGTCGGAAATGCCGAACATAAAATCACTTGCCGCAACACCTAAATCCACACCTGTTTTGATAGCTGTATAGATGTACATAATATTGCTGCTGATTGCTTTTGCTGATTCCGTACCCGCACTTGCGCAGCATTTTTCGATCTTTTTAGCGATACAGTCTGTAATGCTTTTTGTAAAACTTATTCCATAAATATCCTTACTGTGATTGAATATCAGTGTAAGTGCTTCAATAGTACCGGTTTTTTTTATCTCCTTAATTGCCGTTTGCAGATAATCATAGTGATAGGCTTTAAATTGTGCAATGGCATCGCGCAGCTTTTTACACTCTTTGGAATTTTCTTCCCATGCTGCAGTGTCGATATCATCTAAAAGCTCGATAAAATCATCATCTGCATTCTGATAGAAGTACCCAATTGCAACAATCTGAAGCATTTCTGAAATATCATTGACCTCTCCGATGATCTCCGAACAGGTGCCGAGGATTTCTCCGCCATATTTCAAATTATCCATAAATACCGATTTGGCATCTTTTATGTCCACATTATTCTTTGCATATATATCCGCAAGTTTATCTATATAGTTTGTAACGATGTTGGCATTCATTGAAGATTTGAGTTGTCCCTGCAGAATATCAAGCTCGTCCTGATCCTTATCGGAAATAACTATCAGTTTGCTGTTTGCACTTGAAACAGCGGAAATAAACTCGGAAATTCCCTTGGTAATACTGTCACTTAGGCATTTTTCAGCAGTTTCAACACCTATTTCCGACATAAAAACATCTTGGAGTATCAGAACATAATCATTTTTAGTGATCTCGTCCAATGCTCCTCCTAAATCAATATCCACCACCGTTTTGATATTTTTTATACGGCTCCATGTGCCGTTTGCCACGTTTGTTAAGATGTTGTCATAGGCTTCCAGACGTTCTACAGGGGCATTAATGCTTTCCCATTGCTTCAATATAGCACTCTGAATATGCTGCTTGACATATTCTTTTTTCACGATAGAATCAGCGGTATCACCGTTGACAACAATGGAAAATTCAACCACAAATCCCTTGCCGCAGTTGTAACTGTATAAAATGGGATCACCGGGTGTATATATAAGCCTGTCCGATGCATAGTCATGGACGGCATTTTTCCAGCCGACCACCTTAGCCGGATCAAATCCCACACGGCGAAGCTGTGACATTATATTTTCCTCGGTCGTGTTAAAGTCGGTGATAAACTGGTTTTCGGTTGCTTTTATCTGTTTGATACCGGAACAATTGCTAAGATCCAGACAGGGCAGATTATTGTAATTGCAGACAAGCTTTTCAAGCTGACTGTCTTCTCCAAAGGTCAGGGACGTTATCTCGTTAAAGCTGCAGTCCAGATCCATGATCTTTTTATTTTTACTCAGGTCAAGACTTTTAAGGTAATTCTGACTGCAATCTAAAGTGAGCAGATCGGAAAAATATTCGATACCTGTCAGATCAGTTATTCCCTTCTGAGAAATATCCATTAACGAAGTGACCTGTATCTCTTTTTTCGACAGGAATTCATCATTGTCAGTGTCTATTGTCTCAAGAATGTACTGCTGAAATTCTTTATCGGGAAAATGCTCATCGTCAATGGGAATGTTCCCTTTAAGTACACATTTACTGTCCTTGCAGCCGCCGGGATAGTAACAGTTTTTGTCTGCCGGCAATTCACCCTTTCCTGCATAATCCTTATAGGTCTTGTCTGCCGGAATGTGAATGTGAGTAAGCTTGGGACCATGGGCAAAAGCATCAGTTCCGATTTCTGTAACGCTGTCTGGGATATTTATTGATTGAAGAGATTCACAAAACCCAAAAGCCCCCTGTCCGATTGATTTTACACTATCCGGAATAACGATTGATGTAAGAGATTCACTGAAACTAAAAGTAAAGGGTTCAATCGATGTAATACCGTCAGGAATATTTATTGACTGAAGAGAATCACAAAACCTAAAAGCTGTCCCCTCGATTGATTTTAAACTATTCGGTAGCACAATACTTTCCAAAGTGTCACAGCCCTCAAATGCACCATATCCAATAGATACCACACTATCAGGAATGCTGACAGACTGCAAATTAGGAAGACAAAAAGTATAATCACCTATTGATGTCACACCGTATTCAATTTTTACAGACGTAATCTCATTTTCATAAAGAATAAATTGACAATATCTAAAGCTAATATGATCGTACATATCCCCCGTACCGCTTATAGTCAGTACACCTTTATCGTCCAGCTCCCAATTCACATTTTCACCGCATTTTCCCGAAGCAACAATGGTTTCCGCTGCCGCTGCCGGCAGGGATATCCGGGGAAAATACTCCTCCGGAAAAGCCCCGAGAGTACCGACAGACAGCAGCAGTGCCGTACAAAGTGCCGCTATCCTTTTTACTGCTCTTTTTCTCATATTCATTCTTTCCTTTCAAAAAATATTTTCTGTGTTAATCTTACAGTTCATAACTAAACCTACATATCAAAGCCAATGCAGATAATGACTTTATATCAGATCACAGACTTTTGCTGCGGCAAAGAGCAGAAAATATCTCTCCGTCCGATATTTACCCGCCTGCGATCTGATATCAGGTCATTATCCTTATATTACTGACCTGAAACAAATATACAACAAATGCCGAAATCAAAATACAGATTCCGGCATTTGCTTTAAGGAGATAACCTGATATTTACTTCTGTCTTCTTCTCTTAATGGTAAGTGCTGCTGCCGCAGTTCCAAGAACTGCTGCAATGACTATAACTGCAAGAGGTGCAGATGTGTCAGCACTCTCCTCTGTTATGCCTGCTCCTGCTTCTACGCTTTCCACCTTGGGTGCAGGTGTTTCATTGTTTACGCCTGTCTTTCCGGTGCCGGAAACTGCTGCCCAGAAAGCATGCTCGTTAAAATTGTTGTCAGGATCAGTGGTCTGACCGGGTGTATCCTGACCGGGTGTATCCTGACCGGGTGTGTTGCTGCCGGTTGCAGGAATTACATTAGTTGCAACAACATAACCGCAGACGCTGCAGCGAGATTCAACAAGACCTGTTGTTGTGGCTGTTGCTTCTGTAACTACTACGTTTACAAGGTCAGTATGTGCCGAATAGTTCAGCACTTCGCCGCACTCGCAAACCTGCCAATGTCCGTTGATGTCACTGCTCCATGCAGCAACTCCTCCCTCTGTGGAGGGTGTGTGAGTATGCTCCTCAGGGAGCTTTGCAATGGTTTCGGTTCTTGTCTGTGCGCCGCAGATGGTGCAGGAATATGTTCTTACGCCCTCTGCCTCCTGTGTTGCAGGTGTGGTAACTACACCGCCGTCCTCAACATGAGCTTCGCGAGCAGATTTTTCACCGCATACGCTGCATACGTGCCAGTGTCCTGCTGCATCGCTTTCCCATGCTTCTCCATAGGTGTGACCTATTGCAGGAATATCATTTTCTTCAAGAACATTTCCGCAGACAGTACACTTTACCTGAGATTTGCCGATATTTACACAATCAGGTGCGGTTACAATCTCTGCTTCACCGGGTGTATGAGGCAGCATATCCAGCTCCTCCTCCACATATTCAGGGCAGCTTTCATATGTGCAGTATACATATTGCAGACCCTTTTCGGAGCAGGTAGGTGACTTTACGGGAACAACGTTTCCGCCATTGAAATTATGCTCATGATCTATTTCTGCTGCTGTCTTTACGTCTCTGTGGTTGTTGTCATTTTCGCATACTCTGTAGTAGGTATCGGGAAGAGTCTCGTCCTTTGTCCAGAATCCCCACTTATGTCCTGTCTTAGGAGGCTTAGGCTCGTCTTTGGTGTGAGTAGGATCGTTTTTGCACACATAATGTGTATTTCCGTCAATTTCGCAGGAAGCGCCAAGAGTAACCTTTCCCTCGTCCCAATCATGTCCGGTAGCCGGTATTGTTTCTCTGTAGGTGTCGCCGCATCTTTCACAGGTGTATTCGTCATAACCTGCAGTTTCACAAGCAGCATCAAGATGTCCGCTCTCCTTGTAAGAATGACCCAGTGCCGCAAGCTCTTTTTCTTCGATATGACCGCAAACCGTGCAGGTGTAGGTCTCCTTGCCGGCAGTCAGGCACTCTGCGGGAACGGTATCGGTAAGATCCATATCATGTACACACGCAAGCACTACGAATGTGATCTTATATTCGCCCGAATCGCCGTTTACAGATGTAACGGTAACTGTTGCTTCCTTAAGAGTATTCTGTTCGCTGTCGCCTGCAAGAGCAAAATCATTTTCGCTATAAAGTACTACAGCATCGGGATTTTTAGGAGTTGCTGCGATAGTGTATATCTTGTCCTTAGCGTCTTTCCAGTCCTTATAGGATACTTCATAGGTGTATTCAAATTTTGCAGGATCAAAGCCTTCTACAGACACACCGTTTACTGTAAGAGCGCTGAGGGTGAAATCTGCATCAGGAAGTGTGTATTTCATCTGTGCCTGTTCACTTGCTGCCTTGCCCTCTTCTACAGCAACTGCTGTAATGGTAAGCTCGTTGACATTCAGAGGTACAATATCAGCAGGTTTAATGGAACCTGTGTATACCTTTGTACCGTCAGCACCGGGCTGAGGTGTAGCGCCGCTTGTGGTGTAGTAGATAGTGCCATTGCCCGTAATAGTGATCTCTGTATCTCTCTTGATAACAGTATCAGAAGGACTGATAACGGGTGTTTCTGTCTGTTCCTGAGCAACGAATGTAATTGTGTAGGTCGTGCTGTCTGCTGCATCACCGGATGCTGCGGTTACAACAATAGTTGCAACATTTTCGCCTTCTTCAAAGCTTGTTGCCTGTGTAATGGCTACTGTTGCTTTGGAGTCGGTGGGAACTGCATTCGCCTTAGCTATTGTAGGCACGCTCTTTCCGAAGGGTACAGTAGCTGTGTAAGCTGTTACATTAGAGGAGAATGCGGGGGCAAGGGTGCAGCCGTCAATAGTAAGCTTTTTCAGTGTGGAAACTGTGCTTATACCGCCTGTAATCTCCACTTCAGCTTCTTGATCGCCGCCCGGCACAGGTGCTTCCGGTGTCAGCTCACCGTAATTGATGCCATCATCTTCAAGATAATACAATTCGGATGCGGATACAGATATAGGGTATGTTCCATTTTTTACAGTATCCTTAATTGTAAAGGTCAGTTCCACAAGATCTCCTGTGATAACCGCATTGCCTTCATCAGCATACGATACCTTTACAGCATCTGCTGTACCGCTTTCATACTGATCGATCTTTGTCTGTGCGGGGATAACCACGCCTGCCTGATTAGCTTTCAGATATCCCAGAGGTTTAATGTTTTCTGTTTTCAGAGTCATTACATTTGCGTCATATGTAATGTTAAGGCTTATTGTCCACAGATTTCTCATCTGACCCAGAGATATGACTGCTGTTACCTCATCACCGGGTCCTGAAATCGCTCCGCTTGTGATTGTCGTCTTCAACGGTACAGGTGCTGTTTCAGCATACACCATCATACTAATCATACTTAATGGTGTTAGTTGAAACAGACACATGACCACTGCTGTCAGAAATGCTGTTAGTCGTTTCATCTTTTTTTCCTCCATTATTTATTTATATTTCCGTCTGTTAGACGGTTATATACTTATCATTCAAAGCTGTCAATATTCCCTGCAAGATAACGTCTCATAATTGCAAGATCAAGAATGGTTACATCACCGTTTCCGTCAAGATCTGCCGCCTGCATATCTATCTCAGATTCATTACCCGAAAGATATCTGCGCATGATAGCAAGGTCAAGAATGTTAATGGTTTCATCAGAGTTTAAATCGCCCTTTGTGAAATCAGCGCCGGTTTTTTCGGAAATAACATAAATGCTCAGATGATTTGTAACAAAGCTTATGGTATTTGTTTCGGGGTCATAGACAGCGTGCATATCGGTAAACGAGCCGTCCGCTTCACGGCGGTGTATCTTTACCTTGCTGCCGTCCGTTCCCTCGGGGAGCTTCATGGTAACAATGACCGAGCCTTCCGGCTGAACGTCAACACCATCAGAAAGAAGCCGGATATCATACACAGCCTGGAGTTTTTTCCCCTCTGCCTCAATCTCTACCCGAACAGCATCGGCAAGGGTCTTATCGGCGGGACGCACATCAAGAATGACTTCACTGTCCCCGGGAAGGGTGTTTCCGGATTCATCTTTAAATGAAAGCTCTCCTTTGACGGCGGATACCGTCACATCATACGCTTCATTGATAATCCATTCCCGGACGATAAGTTTAAACTGTGCTGTATTGTTTTTTCCGCAGTTATAATTATAGGTGACAGTATCAGAAGTAAAGTTTATCAGGCTGTCGGTTGTACTGTCGTAGGTCGCTCCCTGCCAGTTAGATGCCTTTGAAGGGTCAAAGCCGTTTTTTCTAAGCCCGGAGAGGGGGTATGTGCTGTTTGCAGTGAGGTCAATGCCGTAACTGTTGTAATAGCACCAGAATGAATAGTTTATAACTTTTGTTCCTGTCAGGTCAATACTTGTAAGAGCATTCCTGTCACAAATTAGATACGTAAGATTGGGTATGTAGCTGAGGTCAATACTTGTCAGAGCATTATTATCGCAAACGAGTCGTGTAATCCCGGGCGTGTGGCTCAGGTCAAGGCTTGTCAGAGCGTTACCGCTGCACTCGAAATTCGTAAGATCTGGCGTGTGGCTCAGGTCAATACTTGTCAGAAAATTATCGGCGCAACCAAACTCCGTAAGATCGGGCGTGTGACTCAGGTCAATACTTGTCAGAGCATTATCGCTACAATTGATATACGTAAGCTTTGGTGTGTAGCTCAGGTCAAGACTTGTCAGGTCATTGCTGCCGCAATAGAGATCCGTAAGCTTGGACGTGTGACTCAAGTCAATACTTGTCAGAGAATTATTGCCGCAGCTGAGATACGTAAGATTAGGCGTATAACTCAGGTCAATACTTGTCAGAGCGTTATCGTAACAATAAAGTTCTTTAAGATCGGGCGTGTAGCTCAAGTCAAGACTTGTCAGAGAATTATGGCTGCAGCTGAGATACGTAAGATTAGGCGTATAGCTCAGGTCAAGACTTGTCAGAGCATTGCTTGCGCAATCGAGATCCTTAAGCTTAGGCGTATGGCTCAGGTCAAGACTTGTCAGAGCATTACCGTCGCAGCTGAGATACGTAAGATCGGGCGTATAGCTCAGGTCAAGACTTGTCAGAGCATTACCGGTGCAACTGATACGCATAAGATTAGGCGTATAACTCAGGTCAAGACTTGTCAGATTATTCCGTGCGCAGGCAAAATACGTAAGACCGGGTGTGTAGCTCAGGTCAAAACTTGATAAATCATTATTACCGCAATTGAGTTCAGAAAGATCGGGCATATAACATAATTCAAGACTTTTCAAATCATTCCAATAGCAATCGATACTCGTAAGCTTGGGCGTGTGACTCAGGTCAAGATATGTAAGCTCATTATGACCGCAACGGAGATTTGTAAGCTCGGGCGTGTGGCTCAGGTCAAGACTTGTCAGATCATTACCTGTACAATTGAGGTTCGTAAGATCGGGCGTGTGGCTCAAGTCAAGATCTGTAAGATAATTATTGTCGCAATCGAGTTTCTTAAGACTCGTAAAATACTCCAACCCCTGTAAAGACTTTATTTTCATATAGGTTACATCAATTTGGGTCACATTGGCGATTTCTTCACTTGACAGTAACTCATCGCCGTTGCTGTCTATGTTTCCCAGAACATAACCTCTGAAATTCTCATCGGGAAACGCAGTATCATCTATAACCACACCTCCGCCATTCCGGGTTTCCGCCCCTGCTGTGATCGTCAGCCCCGGCAGCCCGGGAACCTGCGTTAAAGGCGGTAACGATCCTGCAATCAGCAGCGCAAGCACCGCTCCCATAAGTTTTTTCCTGTTCATCTCAAACCTCCTTTTTTATTTTATATAGTACAGGATTACTCCTTACTTTTTTAGAATGAATCAATATTCCCTGCAAGATAACGTCTCATAATTGCAAGATCAAGAATGGTTACATCACCGTTTCCGTCAAGATCTGCCGCCTGCATATCTATCTCAGATTCATTACCCGAAAGATATCTGCGCATGATAGCAAGGTCAAGAATGTTAATGGTTTCATCAGAGTTTAAATCGCCCTTTGTGAAATCAGCGCCGGATTTTTCGGAGATAACATAAATGCTCAGATGATTTGTAACAAAGCTTATGGTATTTGTTTCGGGGTCATATACGCTGTCCATTACCGTAAAACTGCCGTCTTTTTCCAGTCTGCGGATCACAGAGGCACTGCCGTCTACACCCTCGGGAACTCCGATAGAAACCTTTATGGAATTGTCAGGCTGAACGGTAAGTCCGTCACAGGTCAGGGTAATGTCAAATACTGCCGCTACTGTCTGATTTTCTGCTTCTATCGCCTGCTTGTTTTCATCGGTCAGCTGATCGTCGGCAGGCTCAACTTCAAGGATAACATCGCTGCTGTCGGAAACCGCATTGCCCTCCTCATCAGTAAAGGAAAGCTCGCCATCAGCGGCAGACACGGTAGTGCTGTACTCTTCATTGACGATCTGCAGATCGGCTGAAAGGGTAAATGTTACGGTAATGTCGTTTCCGCAGTCGTAATCATAAGTAATGGTACTTGAAGTAAACCCGGTCAGGCTGTCGGTTGCGCTATCGTAAGTTGCTCCCTGCCAGTTGGAAGCCCTTGCGGGGTCAAAGCCGTACTGCTCGAGCTCTTTAAGTGAAAATGTACCGTTGTAGGCAGCACCAATAAGGTAACAATTATCATAAATATCACAATAGAAACTTTCGCTTGTAACCTTTGTACCGGTAAGATCAAGACTTGTCAGAGCATTATTGTTGCAACGAAGATTATAAAGATTGGGCGTGTGGCTCAGGTCAAGGTCTGTAAGCTTATTGTCGTAGCAATAGAGTACTGTAAGCTCAGGGTTGTTGCTCAGGTCAAGACTTGTCAGATGATTATATCCGCACTCGAGACTTGTAAGATTTGGCACATTGCTCAGATCAAAGCTTGTCAGAGCATTTTCGTTACATTGGAGAGACGTAAGCTTAGGCGTGTGGCTCAGGTCAAGATTTGTCAGATCATTACTATCACAAATGAGATATGTAAGATCGGGCGTGTGGCTCAGGTCAAGATTTGTCAGATCATTACTATCACAAACGAGATATGTAAGATCGGGCGTGTAGCTTAGGTCAAGACTTGCCAGAGGATTATTGCTACAATCGAGATCCGTAAGACTGGGAGTGCAGCTCAGGTCAAGACTTGTCAGAGGATTATTGCTACAATCGAGATCCGTAAGACTGGGAGTGCAGCTCAGGTCAAGACTTGTCAGAGCATTACCGCCGCAACGGATACTCGTAAGCTTGGGCGTCCGGCTCAGGTCAAGACTTGTCAGATCATTATATCCGCAATCGAGACTTGTAAGATTTGGCACATTGCTCAGATCAAAGCTTGTCAGAGCATTACCGTTGCAGCTGAGATACGTAAGATCGGGCATATAGCTCAGGTCAAGATTTGTCAGATCATTACTATCACAATCGAGAGATGTAAGATCGGGCGTATGGCTCAGGTCAAGACTTGCCAGAGCATTATAGCTACAAGCAAGCTCCATAAGCTTGGGCGTGTGGCTCAGGTCAAGGTCTGTAAGTTTATTGCCGTAGCAATAGAGTTCTGTAAGCTCAGGGTTGTTGCCCAGGTTAAGAGTTGCAAGCTCATTGTAACAGCAAAAGAGAGATGTAAATCCGGATGTGTGGCTCAGGTCAAGACTTGTTAGCGCATTATCGTCGCAATTGAGATACGTAAGATTGGGGGTATTGCTCAGGTCAAGATCTGTAATAGCATTACCGGCACATTGTAGTTCTGTAAGATCGGGCGTGCTGCTCAGGTCAAGACTTGTTAGCGCATTATAGTTGCAAACGAGTTCTGTAAGCTCAGGTGTGCAGCTTAGATCAAGATCTGTAAGCTCATTATTATTGCAATAGAGAAATTCCAGATTCGTAAAATACTCTAACCCCTGCAATGAACGAATGCCGAGAGCCTGTGGATTCAAACTGGTTACAGATTCAATTTCATTTGAGGAAAGAATATCATTCTGATTTTTGTCACAGTTTTCTTTTATGTAATCTCTGAAAGCAGGATCGGGAAAAGTCTCATCTGAAATATTTATTCCGCCGATATCCGCAACCCTGATCATTCCATGCTGCTTTCCGCTGAAAGTAACATATTCACTTGTAATATTACTAAGTGTGTTCGTGACAGGATCGTAATCTGCACCCTTCCATTCCATCGGAACAGTTGTATCAAAATCATAGTTAAGAAGAAACCTAAGGGATACACAGCCGTTATCATCGACCCATTGCATTGGAAAGCTGCTGTTGACACTCATGCCATGAGATTGTGTTTCCTCTATCCGGTCATCAAATAAATATTCCTTATTGAATGAGCATAACACCTGCAAAATGTCATTTTCTTCACAGAATATAATATTGTTAATATCATTGCCATGACAATCCAGAGATGTCAGTTGCGGTTGATTGCTGATATCCAATGTCGTAAGATTATTGAAGCTGCAATCAAGGGATTTCAGTGCCGGCAGTTTACTGATATTCAATGATGTAAGATAATTGGATCCGCAATCAAGGTTTTCAAGTACCGGATGATCGCTTATAATCAATTCCTTAAGATCATTACTGAAACAATAAAGATTTTTAAGATTGGGTACACCGCTCAGGTCAAGACTTGCTAACGAATTGCCTGCACACCAGATAGTCGCAAGCACAGGCATATTGTCCAGAACCAGACTTTCCATATTATTATTTGTACAGCTTAAATTTGTAAGAGCAGGAAAGTTGCTGATGTTCAACGATTTAATCTCATTATATGCACATTCAAGATTACTGAGCTTAGGCATGTTACTTATTTTCAGTGTTGTCAGAGCATTATGGAAACAGGAAATTTTTTCAACATTTGTAAAATATTCAACTCCCGTCAAATCAGTAATTCCCATATAATCGACAACGACTTCTGAAACAGCCTCAACTTCCGACCCGGATAACTTCCCGTCACCGTCCTTATCAAATTCTCTCAGAACATAATTTCTGAAATTCTCATCAGGAAAAGTAGTTTCATCTATCACCACATCTCCTGTTGCTTGTTCCTCAGCCCCTGCTGTAATTGTCAACCCCGGCAGCTCCGTTGCGCTCCCCGCAGGCATTGCCGAACCTGCTATCAACAGCGCAAGCATCGCTCCCATAACTTTCTTTCTATTCATTGTAAACCTCCTGCTTTAGTTATATTTTATATCGTACAGGAATACCCCTTACTTTTTTTATAAAGTATCAATATTCCCTGCAAGATAACGCCTCATAATTGCAAGATCAAGAATGGTTACATCTCCGTTTCCGTCAAGATCTGCCGCCTGCATATCTATCTCCGATTCATTTCCTGAAAGGTATCTGCGCATGATCGCAAGGTCGAGAATATTAATGGTTCCATCAGAATTTAAATCGCCCTTTGTGAAATCAGTTCCGGATTTTTCGGAGAGTACGTAAATGCCTAACCGATTTGCAGTAAAGCTGATAGTATCATTCTGCGGATCATAGGAAGCATTTGCATCAGTAAATGCTCCGTCAGCTCCCATTCTCCACGCCTTTACCGTCAAACCGTTGATATCATCGGGAATCTTGATAACTACCTGAAGTTCACTGCCGGGACGGACTTCGATATCTCCGTCCATCAGGGCGATCTCATAACCTACAGCCGCTCCGTCAATCTCAGAGGCGATCTCATCAGTTATGTTGATCTTATTGACACGCAATGTAATTCCGGGCTTCAGCCCTCCGTCTGTCGGTATAACAGTAATGCCGTATTCTTCATTTGTGATCGCATCTTGCACAAGCTCTACAAATGCTATTCCCTTTTCATTAGCATACGTTTGAGCATAAGAGCCTTTTACACCATATATCGTCATTTTTTTCGGATAAGAGAACACGTTCGTTGCCGAAATAGAGGTTACCGATGAGGGAATAACGATCTTTTTCAGATTCACACATTCTGCAAATGCGTAATCACTTATTTTTGTTACCGTGGACGGGAGGGTGATGCTTTCGATGTATGTTCCCCTGAACGCAGAAATAGGAATTGTCGTAATACCCTCACCTATGGTTACTTTTTCAAGAAGTATGCAATCACGGAAACATTCTGTACCGAGGGTTTTTAGTCCATCGGGAAGAACTGCTGTCTCCAACGCTTCGCAGTCGCAGAAAGCCTTGTTTCCGATAGATGTAACACCTTCGGGTATTTCTATCGAAACTATTCCTTTGCAGCCATTAAAAGCGTTTTCCTCTATCTTTGTAAGACCTGCGGGGAAATTTATCTCTCTGAGTGCTGTACAGCCGTTGAATGTGTTGCTTTTAATTGTGGTAACTTTTTCTGACATATGCACAGTTTCAAGTTTGGTGCAGCCTTCGAAAGACTGTACTCCAACATATGTTACGCCGTCCGGGATTTCAATGGATTTAAGTTTCTGGCAGCGTCTAAATGCACTATTTCCAATATTACTAAGTTTGTTAGACATATTTATTTTTGACAAGTTCTTACAATCTGCAAAAGCATAATCGTCAATAGATGTAATTGTATCGGGAAGTGTAATCTCCTCAATTCCGTCACAGCCTGCAAATAAACCATATGCCACTCTTGTAGTTCCTCTTTCAAAAGTTACCTCTTTCAAATTACTGCAATTTGAAAAAACTCCTTTGTATTGGTTATCGAAATAGTGATAATCGCCTTTTTCTAAACTCTTTGGTATTTCTATTGACGTTATTTTGTCACAATCTTCAAATACTTCTGTTCCCATTTTTTGTAATGACTTTGAAAGCGTTACCGATGATAATTTATTACAATTTGAAAATGCATTATAATCTATTGTAATAACGCTATTCGAAAGTACTAAGTTTGTTAATCCACTGTTAGCGAAAGCATACCCGCCTATTGTTTCAAGATATTCAGGAAATTCAACATTATCTAATGCAGTACATTTATTAAATGCATTCATTTTTATTGTAATAAGATTTTCAGACATATTTATTTTTGATAAGTTCTTACAATCTGCAAAAGCATAATCGTCAATAGATGTAATTGTATCGGGAAGTGTAATCTCCTCAATTCCGTC
>CANQPL010000018.1 GCA_947625735.1 uncultured Clostridia bacterium | reverse complement strand
TCCGGAAATGGTACAGTTCAGACCGGTGACACGACAGTCACACTCCCGGACGGCGGAACGGTTAAACCTGACGGAACAATTACAGCAGAAAAAGTAGTTACAGGAGATACAACGGTTTCCGGTGATGAAGTAACAGTAACGCCTGACGGAAATATTACGGTTTCCGGAAACGGAACGGTTCAGACCGGTGAAACAACGGTTACACTCCCCGAGGGCGGAACAGTTAAACCTGACGGAACAATTACAGCAGACAAAGTAGTTACAGGAGGTACAACAGTTTCTGGCGATGAAGTAACAGTAGCACCTGACGGAAATATCACGGTTTCCGGAAACGGAACGGTTCAGACCGGTGAAACAACGGTTACACTCCCCGAGGGCGGAACGGTTAAACCTGACGGAACAATCACAGCAGACAAGGTAGTTAGAGGAGAAACAACAGTTTCCGGCGATGAAGTAACAGTAGCACCTGACGGAAATATCACAGTTTCCGGAAACGGAACAGTTCAGACCGGTGACACGACAGTCACACTTCCAGACGGCGGAACGGTTAAACCTGACGGAACAATTACAGCAGAAAAAGTAGTTACAGGAGATACAACGGTTTCCGGTGATGAAGTAACAGTAACGCCTGACGGAAATATTACGGTTTCCGGAAACGGAACGGTTCAGACCGGTGAAACAACGGTTACACTCCCCGAGGGCGGAACAGTTAAACCTGACGGAACAATTACAGCAGACAAAGTAGTTACAGGAGGTACAACAGTTTCTGGCGATGAAGTAACAGTAGCACCTGACGGAAATATCACGGTTTCCGGAAACGGAACGGTTCAGACCGGTGAAACAACGGTTACACTCCCCGAGGGCGGAACGGTTAAACCTGACGGAACAATCACAGCAGACAAGGTAGTTAGAGGAGAAACAACAGTTTCCGGCGATGAAGTAACAGTAGCACCTGACGGCAATATCACAGTTTCCGGAAATGGTACGGTTCAGAATAATGACACGACAGTCACACTCCCCGAAGGCGGAACAGTTACACCTGACGGAACAATTATAGCCGACAAGGTTGTTACCGGAGAAACAACGGTTTCCGGTGATGAAGTAACAGTAGCACCTGACGGCAATATCACAGTTTCCGGAAATGGTACAGTTCAGACCGGTGACACGACAGTCACACTCCCGGACGGCGGAACGGTTAAACCTGACGGAACGATCACGGCAGACAAGGTTGTTACCGGAGAAACAACAGTTTCTGGCGATGAAGTAACAGTAGCACCCAACGGAAATATCACAGTTTCCGGAAATGGTACAGTTCAGACCGGTGAAACAGCAGTTACACTCCCCGAAGGCGGAATCGTTTCTTCCACTGGTATCATCACCACCGAAAAAGCCATTGTTGCCGGCACTAATGCCTCCGGTAATGCTCTGACAGTGACTCCTGACGGAACCATCACCCTTCCAATGGGAGGAATGGTGGGAACTGCGGACGGTAGAGATCTCATCGTGTCCGAAAATGCCACCGTAGATCTCACAGGCGTCCACAGCATGGGAATCGTCGAACCGGAAGAAGCGGGTGAAATGAGTTATTCAGGTCACCGGTATGACATTTCCCTTCATATTGAAAACGCTTCTGACGAGATCACCGAATCCAAAACGGAAGAACTGAAAAACATGTTCGGAGCCGAGATTACCAACGCTTATGACATAACGCTGCTCTACAATCATACCATCGAGATCCAGCCTGACAGAACGATCCGTGTCACCCTTGTTCTTCCCAAGAATAGCAAAGAAAATACCAATATCTTCCGCATGGAAAAGGACGGCAGCTTTACCGATATGCACGCAGTCTGCAACACATCAGCAGGAACCATAAGCTTTGTGACTTCTCATCTGAGCTTGTATGTATTGGCAAAGGTAACAGATGTTCCCGGGGAGCCCGAGGAGCCTCAGCCGCCGCAATTGCCTGTGCCAAAGGATCCGGTATACGCAGAACCGAGCCGTAAAAATGGCGTGAATGTCCCTACCATTGCAGCAAACGGCAATGCCGAAGAAGTAGGTGCAGGTGCAGGCGTGGCATCTGAAAACGGTGAAATGACAGAAAATCATGTTATTGGTCACCCTATGGCGATTTTGATGGCAATGATAGCACTGGCAGCAGCAGTGATCATCAGAAGAAAGAGACAGAAGTAAGCATAGTAACACAAAAATATTCTAATTATTTTAAAAAGCAGTCTGTACAATTTGTGCAGGCTGCTTTGTTATCAGCGATTATTTGCAGAAATCTTCTGAAGTGAGCAACACTCCAATTTTTACGTCATCAAGGAATTGGCATATTATATACTAATCCTAAATCAAAAGCCAGACAAAATCCAATCTCTTCCGGTAATACTATTGATAGTATTTTTAGATAAATAGCAGATAGAACCTTATGAAAAAATCATTGACTTTGTTTTTGAAAATCTCAAATTGCTAAAATATCGTGACCAATTTGCCTGATTTACGTTGATTTTAGGTGCTATGCGCAAGTTGGGATTATTATTATGCATTATTTCGAGCCGACAATGCCACTTATACGGTAAATGACGTATTCACCAAGAGTGCCCGCTCTTTTATTTTGCCCGCCATGTGACGGATTGCTCATGATAGCCCCCGTTACTGTGAAATCGCTTTTTTAAGGCTTATTTACAGTGTAAGCGGGGGGAGCGGGGTACAGGTGGTTTGGAAGTCTGTCAGGTTGGAAGTACCTGATTTTTATTGTACAATTTTCTTAAGCTCCTGAATTATAACCTTTAGTGGCTTATTATCAATTTTATAATTATCTAAGTTTTTAAGCTGACCATAAAGGAAGTTTGCTCTCAACTCGACTAAATTGTGTATCTTCTCTACTGAATACGATCTGAATTGTTGTCTATATAACAAATTAGCTGCGGTATTATTGAAGTTTGCGAGATTTAACCGGTAAGCTGAAATGGCGTTCATATCGTCATAATTTTTGTAGAGCCAATTTATTTCATTTATTATCTTGCGCTTTTGAAAATCAATAAAAAAATTATTTAAATCAGACACCTTGTCAGTGTTATTTAAAATGTTGCTATGAGTGCCATGGTACACGGTACATTCCTCCATTTAAAGAAAAATTTTTTGGTTTTTTAGAGGTGTGCAGAATATTTCACTCCTCCCCCGACTTCCTCAGATTACAATCCCGACACAGCATCTGCAAATTTTCCGGAACAGTTTTCCCTCCTGCGTGCCAGGGCGTAATATGGTCGGCGTGCATTTTTTCAAAATCAAAATGCTTCCTGCATATCGGACAAATGCCCTGCTGCTGTTCATATGCTTCTCTGCGTTCATCTTCGTCAAACTGCCGCAAGCTCAGAAATTTCTCCTTGCCGCTAAGAAGATACTCATACACACCGCTTTTTCCGGTGACTTCCTTGTCTGCCATAAGAGCGGTGATTTTTGTTTCCAGAGCCGCAGGGTCAAGCCTGTCATTTCCGTATTGATTGAAAAGCACGCCCCATTCCAAGCCCTTCATCTCCTTGCGGTATTTCGGAAAAATCGTCTGCACCCAGTTAATAACGCCGCTGAAATACAGCCATAATTCCGAAGCATTGCTGTCATGCTGATGTGCCGACATATAATCCTCAATGCCGATACCCTCACGGGCAGCTATCCATTTTATGGCACGTTCAAGGTATGCCTGACGATTCATTTCACCGTTCATGTATTTGTTTGCGATTTTATATGCCGCACAGCCGTTCTTGCTGAAATAACGCTTTGCATCTGAAAGCCATTGACCCGTATATATTGCGTTGCGCAGCTCCTGCGGGGTAAGGACTGCGCCTGCAATATTTATTGTTCTGAACCAGTCCAGCTTTTCCTTGTCGTTGCCCTTGCAGATATATATCATCAGCTTATATCCAAGAAATCTGTCTTTTTCATATGCGGTAAGATTATTGAATGTACGGGGCGTACCATCGATCATCATTGAAAAATCCCCGCTGCAATATTGACAGATGCTTATAGTGCGCTGCTGTCCGTCAAGCAATTCAAAATTGCCTTTTTCGTCCTCAACCCAGTACATAACATTAAGGGGAAAACCTTTAAAAACCGTATCAATTACGGCGTTGCGCTCCTTTTCCTTGTAGACAAATTCACGCTGAAATGCAGGACGGATATTAAGTCTGCCGCCAAAGCCGACAACACCGCTTTCTTCGTTATCCTCGTAGCCGTCAAAAATTTCTCTTACAGTGTGTTCTTCAAGTCGTATTTCCATAATTAAACCTTCTTTCTTATTAAAATTCTTGCGTATACGGAATGTACATACTCACCTGTTTTTTCATTATAAAGGAAATTGCCTTTTATTGACTTACCTTGCAATACAGGATTCCCATTTGCCTTGCCGCCTTTGCTGCCGGTATATGACATATCTTGCCGCATTTCCAGAAAGTCATTATAATATCTCAAATTGGGTATTCCTGCTTGTTCATCAGTACTTGACTGTAAAAGTCCTATAATTTCAAACTGTTCAGGATTATACTTATCCATAAATGTTATCGGAACGCCCATAACGCCGTCAAAATCATAAGGGATATCCGCTGTTTTATCAACATTAATTGCATCATAATTATCATAAGCAGGATATTCCTCCGGAGTGTAATGTTTGTATAAAACCAATTTTTCATGTCTTTTTTTAATATCAATATTTGTGTACCACATTACACCGGATACTCGTATCATTCCCTCTTTATGCTGACTGGATTTAGCATAATCAACATAATTGGTGTTGATAAAAAAACCAACATTTCCGGAAAATCCATATCCCAGCCACATTTTATTATCTTTTATCAGCGGAAAAACCTCTTTATATGTAATTGCATTCTGATTACCGATAATAATAAATTTCTTGTCATACTCAATAAGCTGTGCAACATATTCCCTGAACAGAGAAAACGGCGGATTTGTAACGACTACATCTGCCTGTTTAAGCAGAGCGATACATTCCTCTGAACGGAAATCACCGTCCCCCTTTAAAAGCTCGGGCGGGTTTGCTTTTAACATTTTTTCAAAATCATCAAGATCAACAGCGCCGTCACCGTTTTCGTCACGCACCTCTGTTATCTCGATCTTGTAGGGCTTTTTCCCCTCACAGGCTGTTCCGGCAGGCTCAGGCTCGCCAAAAAAACTGAGCTGCGTATACAGAACGGGAGAAGTTGCATAACAGGTCGCTGTCAGCTTTTTAAGTCCCAGCGCATTGAAATTCATTGCAAAATATTTTACAAAATTGCTCTCGTATGGGTCATCGCAGTTGCAGAAAACCGTCTTATCACGAAAAAATGCCTTGTAGTGCCGCAGCTCCTTTTCAATATCCGCAAGCTGTGTATAAAATTCGTCTTTTTTTGCTTTGTTTGCATTGCTCAGATTCTTGTTGTTTGCCATAATTTGGGACACCTCCAATAAAACTTGCATTGTAAGAGAGATATTTTTTGAAAATTCTACTTTTATGAGAATATTATAACACAAACTTACATATAATGCAAGCGATTAGAGGTATAATTTTCATATAATGCAATTTAACGGGGTGAGATAGAATGGAGATCTATGATCTGGGCGATTTGATAAAGAAACTGCGCAAGCAGCACAATATGTCACAACAGCAGCTTGCCGCCCGCTTGCATATAACCGATGCAATGGTGAGCAGATATGAGTCAAATATTTCTGTACCGCCGTTTGATACGCTTTGTTCTATCGCAGGTATCTTCAATGTGTCTATGGACGATCTTTGCGGCATGAAACATCAGGGTATGCTCTCCGCTCACGGGCTTACCGAATCGCAGACCGAAACTGTCAGGGCGCTGATAGAAAGCTACCGTTTCAAGAACGCTCAGACGGGCAGACAGCTCACGCAGGAGCAGTTTGCGGTATTGGGACAGATAGTTGCCGAACTCACAAAATAAAGCCGAGGGAAGTGTTAATTCCTTCGGCTTATTGTGTTTTCGGGGAGTGCCTGTCACTGTCGTATAAAAGAAAGGCTGCCATATTTCGGAACGGATACGATACGGCATTGAAAACATCTCAAATGTGATAAATTATCATCGTCCGTTAAGAGCAGCATTTATCTGCTATTTTATTTGAAATAATTAACAAATTAACGCTTCTGATTTTGTGTACACAGACAAAATTTTTGAAATATGCCTGCTTTTACTTGACAAAATCAGTGTTGTAATTTATAATATAATTACCGTTATATAACAACAGTTATTAAAAGGAAGAAAAGTCATGCCGCCAAAGCCAAAAATCACAAAAGAAATGGTAATTGATGCTGCCTTTGAGATCGCCCGTGAAACGGGTGCAGAAAATATAAATGCAAGAACCGTTGCAGAAAAACTAAGCTGTTCCACGCAGCCTGTTATGTACCACTTTGCAACTATTGAGGAACTTAAAAAAGCAGCCTATGCAAAGGCGGACGGCTATCATTCCGAATATCTGATGAATATTGAAGATCCGCACAAAGGCGTAATGCTCGGTATCGGAATGAATTATATCCGCTTTGCGCTGGAAGAACCCCGGTTGTTCCGTTTTCTTTTTCAGTCTGATTTTTTTAACGGAAAGACTTTGCTTGAAATGATAGATGCCGAAGAGCTTGCTCCTGTTCTTTCAGCAATGCAGGGAGCAGTGGGGGGAAGTACAGAGCAGGTAAAAGAGATCTTTATAACAGTTTTTTTATTTGCTCACGGGTATGCAAGCATCATCGCCAACAATTCGCTGAAGTATGACGAGGAGATCATAAGAGCGCATCTTGAACGTGCATACAAGGGCGCATTATTGGCGGTAAAGGGGAAAATAAAATGAATAATCAACAAGCTGCGGAGAATAACAAAAAGAGTGTTGTCCTCACCATAACAGGTGCGGCGATAATGATATTGCTTACGTTGACAAAAGCTGTACCGTCCTCGGAAACAGCGGGATATTCCGTATTTGTGGGGATAGCATTTTTCTTTATTACAGAGGCTGTCAGCAAAGAAAAGGGCTCAGGGTCGGGACTGCGTTTTAATACTGTTTCGGAGGATATTAAAAAACCGGGAGTAATTCTCTGGCTGCTGCTGCCGATTGTAAGCGGCATTATACAGAATATTGGCGGAAATATGATTTTCGGCGGAGAATTTTTTGACCATTTAGTGGGACGGACGGGTGATTTTCTGTCCTTTGATAAAACCGCACTGCTGATAGTTCAGCTCATCATTGCGGCATTTGGTGAGGAAATTGCATATCGGGGATTTTTTCTCGGTAAGGGAATGAAAATACTTCCGTTTTGGCTGTGTGCAGTTATTTCATCGCTTACCTTTGCAGCGGGTCATATTGCCCCGGGAAACATAGGGATTATAATTTATGATGTTGCGGGCGTATTTATCGACAGTTTGATTTTTTCAATGGTTTACGATAAATCGGGCAATTGTGTTATCAGCACCTTATCCCATATTCTCGCAAACACCGCAGCGCTTGTTGAGGTCTTTCTGTTCTTTTGATCCGGTATGACAGTTATATGCCTGCACACATTTTTTGAGTAATAATTGTTAGTGGTAATTTCCTTAGCTTAAAGTGATTATCCCCGCAGATGTGAATTCACACTGCGGGGATAATCATGCTTTTTTATATACGAATGTTAGTCGTTTTTATTATAAAATATTTTATAAAGTACTATTGGGGCAGAATCGTTTAAAAAATTTATCTGTGCGTGTCATAATTTATAAAGTGCAGCTATAAATTCCAAATGCCTTTTAAGTCCCGATAAAAAATCATTTTTCATCTTCTTCGTTTATCCGTTCATAACCTATGGCAGTTTGATTATTTTTTATTGAGGGATTGACTTTTCAGGGAAGGTGTGATAAAATTTCAGAAGAAAAACAGGCATATATTAAGCCGCTGAAATTATTTAGGGGGAAACTATGTACAAGGGCTTTAGTAAAGATGAAATAATAATAAGCGCATCAGCATTAACCGCTATATTTGTATATCGGATATTGGAAACAGTCAAAATTCATATCATTTCACCAAAAGCAGCCATTCTCATGTTAATTGTGATGATCGCCTATCTTTGCTTCAACAGAGTAAAAAAGCTTATATTCAACCTTATAAAGGACGGGAATGATTTTTATAATGCGATCGCTGTTGTTCAGGATATCAGGTATTTAAATGTAGGCAGGAGCGGTTATAATTTTTATGTTGTGAAATATGAAGATGAAAAGCATATTACTCATACGCAGGAAATACATTCATCATTCAGCATAAAAAATGGAAAATCGGGGACAGTGTAAAAATAAAAGTAAATTCAGAAGATCCCGATAACATCATTATAGTATTCAGTGATCTGATGCTTTCGGTCATACTGAGTATAATGGGCATAGTTTATGAATCGATCGCCATTATAATATACATCGGTATTCGCCAAACAGATTTTATTTAAATTCAAATTTTTTATTTCATGCAGAGCAGCTTTCAGCCCTGCATTTTTCTTCTGAAAAAACTTATAATGAGATATTGAAAAGCAGAACAACTGTAACGACGAAAAATCAGAAGCGGGGAAACCCCGGTGGGTGGAACCCGCAGCCACCTCGGCGGGTGGAACCCGCAGCCACCTCGTTGGTAAGTAATGTGAAAATTTTTTATTTGTTACCCGGTAACCTTTATTTACTTTTATGTTAAATGAATTTTTTAGCGTTGGAGAATTTTGCATAAATATTTCAGATAGCAGCCCGGTACCCTTCATTTTACGTTTAACCGCAGTCACCTCGCCTGTAAATTAAGCGTTAAAATCTCAATAGTAATTCGGTAACTTTTATTTGGCAATCAGTGACCGCAGCTCCATCAAGGCGGCAGTAATGTTTGAAGTTGAATTTTTGATCACTCCACTCTTAACTCTCCACACTCTACACTTACAAAACTTAAAAACCGTAATTTGGCGGAGTGACCTTGCCGGGTCTCATCTGCAAATTTTACAAAGACAGGTACCCCGAATCCAATAAATAAAACAGACTGCCGCTTTTTAAAGTGACAGTCTGTTCTTTGTGTATTACGTGTGTATTACGACCGCTCACACAAGGTGTTTTTGCGATTTTAAGGTATCTGAAACCGCGATTTTACGTGTTATCAGCCTTTCATAGCCTCTTCAACAGCCACAGCACAAGCAACAGTAGCGCCGACCATGGGGTTGTTGCCCATACCGATAAGACCCATCATCTCTACGTGTGCGGGTACGGAGGAGGAGCCTGCAAACTGTGCATCGGAATGCATTCTTCCCATAGTATCGGTCATACCGTAGGAAGCGGGACCTGCTGCCATGTTATCGGGGTGGAGAGTACGTCCTGTACCGCCGCCGGAAGCAACGGAGAAGTATTTCTTACCTCTTTCCACACATTCCTTCTTGTATGTGCCTGCAACGGGGTGCTGGAAACGTGTGGGGTTGGTGGAGTTACCGGTAATGGAAACGTCAACGCCCTCTTTCCACATAATGGCAACGCCCTCGGTAACATCGTTAGCACCGTAGCAGTTTACCTTTGCACGGAGCCCGTTGGAGTATGCCTTGCGGAATACCTCCTTTACCTCGCCGGTGTAGTAGTCCATTTCGGTTTCCACATATGTAAAGCCGTTGATCCTTGCAATGATCTGAGCTGCGTCCTTGCCAAGACCGTTAAGGATAACTCTCAGCGGTTCCTTGCGGACACGGTTTGCCTTTTCTGCAATACCGATAGCACCCTCGGCAGCGGCGAATGACTCGTGACCTGCAAGGAATGCAAAGCATTTGGTTTCTTCTTCAAGAAGCATTTTGCCAAGATTTCCGTGACCCAGACCAACCTTTCTCTGATCTGCTACAGAACCGGGGATACAGAATGCCTGAAGTCCCTCACCAATTGCAGCAGCAGCATCGGCAGCTCTTGTGCAGCCCTTCTTTATGGCAATGGCACAGCCTACGGTGTATGCCCACTTTGCATTTTCAAAGCAGATAGGCTGAATGCTTTCTACCAGCTTATAGATATCAAGACCCTTTGCTTTTGTGACCTCGGCAGCTTCCTCAATGGAGTTGATGCCGTACTTTGCCAGAACTTCAAGGATCTGCTTTTCTCTTCTTTCATAGGATTCAAATAAAGCCATTGTAGTATAACCTCCTTATGTATTTAGCTGTGATTACTGCTTTCTGGGATCGATGATCTTAACGGCATCAGCAACTCTGCCGTACTGACCCTTTGCCTTTTCAAAAGCAGTGTTGGCATCATCGCCCGCCTTGATGAAGTCCATCATCTTGCCGAAGTTTACAAACTGATAGCCGATGATCTCATCATCTTCGTTAAGAGCGATGCCCGTAACATAGCCGTCGGTCATTTCCAGATATCTGGGACCCTTTGCAAGAGTTCCGTACATGGTGCCTACCTGAGAACGCAGACCCTTGCCTAAGTCCTCAAGTCCTGCGCCTACCACAAGACCGTCCTCGGAGAATGCGGACTGGGAACGACCGTATACGATCTGGAGGAAAAGCTCTCTCATAGCCGTATTGATAGCGTCACAGACAAGGTCTGTGTTGAGAGCCTCAAGGATAGTTCTTCCGGGAAGGATCTCCGCAGCCATTGCAGCGGAATGAGTCATGCCCGAGCAGCCGATAGTTTCAACAAGCGCTTCCTGAATAACGCCCTCTTTTACATTGAGTGTCAGCTTGCAGGTGCCCTGCTCCGGAGCGCACCAGCCGATACCGTGAGTAAAGCCGGAGATGTCCTTTATCTCCTTAGCCTTGACCCATTTTGCCTCCTCCGGGATCGGAGCTGCTCCGTGTGCAACGCCCTGCGCCACGGGACACATTGTTTCAACCTCATGAGAATAGATCATAATAGTTACAAACTCCTTTCAGTTTATCGCCGTGCCGGGGCAGCTTGTCCCGACACAGCATTTATTATATTATACAATATCTTAATGAAAAAATCAAGTGTTTTTTTGCAAATTGATAAAAAGAATTATTAAAGCAGACGCTTTAGCAGACAGAAGCATGAGCGGGTACCTGTAGACCTAAACATATGACATAACTATCCGCTTTTATTTCCTGCGGGTGACTTCTGACGTTAATACTATAAGAAAAGTGAAAAACATCTTGTGTCTTGCCTCTTGCTTCTTGCCTCTTGCTTCTTGCCTCTTGCTTCTGATAGGGCATCACACCATACAATGTTAATAAAATGTACACAGCTTGCAAAAGTTACCGAGTCACTAATGAAAGGTATTAACTTTATAAACCAACGGGTGAAAGCGGCATCATGCCGCAAATAAAATGTACACAGCTTGCAAAGGTTACCGGGTCACTAATGAAAGCTATCTGGTTTATAAACCAACGAGGTGAAAGCGGCATCATGCCGCAAATAAAATGTACACAGCTTGCAAAGGTTACCGGGTCACTAATGAAAGGTATTCACTTTATAAACCAACGGGTGAAAGCGGCATCATGCCGCAAATAAAATGTACACAGCTTGTAAAGGTTACCGAGTCACTAATGAAAGGTATACATCATATAAACCGCCGGGTGCAAGCAGCGTCACGCTGCTTACGGTCTGAGTGCGCTGCCGCCCTGGAGGGCTATGGTTTCGCCGGATATGTAGGAAGCCTCATCGCTTGCAAGGAATACGCATACTCTGCCTATGTCCTTTTGAGGATCGCCGAAACGTCCGAGAGGGATATCCTTGATCGTAGCCTCGTAAAGTGCGGGATATGCCGTTTTCCACTGTTCAAGTCCCTCTGTCATGGCAAGGGGGCAGACTATATTTACTCTTATGCCGTCAGGACCCCATTCTCTTGCGGCAACTCTGGACATACCTCTGATGCCCTCCTTTGCCGCTGCATAGCTGGACTGACCGAGCTTGCCGAAAAGTCCCGCACCTGTTGCAAAATTCACGACCGCACCCTTAGTTTCTTTCAGATAGGGGTAAGCGTGCTTCATAAAGAAGAATGTGCCGTAAAGTCCCGACATGATAGCCTTGTCAAAATCCTCCTTGGTATGGTCAACAAGCATAACACCCGATGCAGAATTTTGTGCATTATTCACAAGAGCGTCCAGCTTGCCGAACTTCTCAATGGCAAACGCCACTGCTTTCTTTACCTGCTCCTCATCGCCGCCGTCAGCAGTTATCGGCTCGACCTTAGTGCCGTACTCCTTTTCGATCGCCTCTTTTGCCCTTTCCAGTTTGGAGAGAGTGCGTCCTGTGATAACAAGGTCAGCGCCCTCGTCTGCAAATGCCTTTGCTACTCCGAAGCCTATGCCCTGTCCTCCGCCCGTAATAATTGCGGTCTTTCCTTCCAGTCTTTTCATAATTAACCATTCCTTTCGTAATAATATTGACGATACGGGTAATATATGTTATTATTATATCACATATTTTCAAAAAAGTCTATAGGTTTTTTTAATTTTTTGTATTATTTTAACAATTTTTCTTTTTGATGTGACAAAATGCGCCCCTGAAGGATATATATAACGAAAAGGCGAAAGGAGGCGGCGGATTTGCTTTATCCCGATGAATTTGAAAATACGGCAAAACGTTATACAAGACGGCTTTATGCTCATGCAGCGGTAATGCTGGGGGTTGGTGCAGATGCAGAGGACGCCGCCGAAGAAGCGGTATGCAGGCTGTTTTTGCGGAATAAACCCTTTGAAAGCGAGGAACACGCCTATGCATGGCTCGTTCGTGTGACGGTCAATGCGTCCCTTAAAATCCTCAGACGGCGTAAAAGATTTTCGGAGGATACATCTGCACTGGATACAATGACAGAGGACTTTGCTTATCCGGAGGATTCGGAGCTTTCTCAGGCTGTGAGAAGCCTTTCTCCGGGGTACAGAGCGGTGATACTTCTATATTATTATGATGATATGAGCGCCGCAGAGATAGGGAAAATTCTCGGTATATCCGCAACAGCCGTTACCACACGCCTTGACAGGGCAAGAAAACAGCTTAAAAGTATATTGGAAGGGAGCATGGAAAATGGATAATTTAAAGGAAAAAATTACAAGCATGGTGGACGGCATAAGCGAGCCTGATGATATTTTATCCCGGGGAAAGGAACGGGCGGCGGCTATTCGGCGAAGGACTGCAAGACATTCAAGAGCCGTGAGAACGGCGGCTGCGGCTATAATGGCGGCGGCACTCTGCACGGTGACGGCAGCAGCGGTAAACGGCGGCTGGCTGCAAAGGCTGTTCGGCAGCTCTGCTTCTGTGATTGAGGAGGATATGGAAACCTACACCTCTCACGTCAGTGCACCTGTTGTTTCGTCCTTTGGTGCAGAGCTGCCATTTGATGTGAATGTGAGCAATGCCGTCTGTGACACCAATATGCTCTGTTTTGAGGTCACGCTTGATATTCCTGCGGGAACGCTGCCCGAGGATATCCGTTATCTTGATGTGAGATGTGTCTTTGGTATTGAAAGGGGAGACGTGAAGGGGAATAAGAACGGCTCTCCCGCAGCGATGCAGGCTGTTTCCGAGATAGGCGAAACAAGAGAAGTCGGGATAATGGGAGAATTTACCGATGAAAACGGTGTTCCCATGACCGATGAAAAGTGGGCAGAACTTTCAGAAACAGGCGGCAAAGTGGGGTGTACTCTTTTCTGCAAGGACAGCGAAAACTTCAGAAAGGGCGACAGTATAAACATTCAGCTTTATAATGTCCGTGCTTACGGTGAGCCGAGGACGTTCAGCGAAAATATTTCATTCGATACCCATACGGATTATGAGGGCAGCGTACTTATCGGATTTGAGATCGTAAGTGATCCGTCTGCCGAAAAGCTGTGCCTTACATTCCCGGAAAACACGGTGCTTGACCTTGGAAACAGACGGGCAGAGATTGAAAGCATAGAGATATCCCCGTTTACATTTACCTACACCACCGGAGAATTTACCCGTACAACGGAGAATGCCGTTGACCCGAACGAATCAATAAGGCGCACAGCAGTCAGTGTTACCCTTGCTGACGGCAGGGTCATTACCCGAAAAGCCTCGGGGGAGAATCGCTTCCGGGGACAGGATTTTGGGGAAATGAGTACCTTTGACGGCTGTTTTTCCGAAGTCGTTCCCATAGATGAGGTGGTATCGGTGAGCATCGGAGATGTTACGATAGAGGTAAAGGATACGCAGTGACCACACCGCCCCCTCCCGCATATAATGGATATGAATATTCATCGGGAGGTGAACGGCAATAAGCGAAGAATTATCGGCAATGGCGCATATATACGGCTCGGCAGAATACCCCGATATCAGAGGATATGCGGTATTCCTGCCCGCCGATAACGGTACAGTGGTATCCCTGTCGGTTTACGGTCTGCCCCCGGAGATGGAAGCCTGCGGCGGCGGGATATTTGCGGTACACATACACAGCGGGAGCGGCTGCACGGGAAACACGGAGGACCGTTTTGCAGATGCAGGCGCTCACTACGACCCGAGAGGATGTATGCACCCCTTTCACGGCGGAGATATGCCCCCACTGTTTGCGGCGGGCAGAGAGGCTCATCTGGCTTTTGTGACGAACAGATTTACACCCGAGGAGGTCATAGGCAGAACTATAATTATACACAGCAGGGCAGATGATCTGGCAACTGAACCTTCGGGAAATTCGGGAAAGAAGATCGCCTGCGGTGAAATTGTGTTCATGCAGTGCTAAAAAAAACGGAGCTTTTGCAATAGCAGAAGCTCCGTTAAATTTTATGCTTTGGGTCTATGTGACCTGCCATTCGGCACAGTCACTTTTATATTATTTTTTTGTTAGAGTGATTATCAGGTAAGCTCCTTGATCTGAGCGTCAACCTCTTGAGTAAGTGTCTCAACAACGCTTGCGATCTCGTCTCTGTTGGTAGCCCACTCAACGCCGTGCATTGCAGCTCTAAGACCGATATTGTCGCCGCCGTCTGTGGTGATAGAAGCAACATCTGTGGAAACACCTGTAGCAAGGTCAACAACAGGATACTGCTGTGCAAGTGCGTTTATCTCCTTGTTGATCGAAATAAGCTCATCGGACCAGCCATAGTCAGCCTTAGCCTTTTCATCTGCAATGGCGATCGCCTGATCGTTGGTGTTCTGGAGACGGTTGCACTCTGCAAAGAGGGCAACACCCTGAGGATTGTCTGCGCCCTTGCATATTACCCAGCCGTCAAGAGTTGCACCCTGATAAGGATCGGAGCCTGCAGGTGAGGGAACAGGTGCAAGACCGAGATTTTCGGGGCTTATCTTTGTGGTCCATGTTTCGGGAGCTGCCTGTACTGCCCATGCGCCCACAATGTAGAACAGCTCCTTGCCCTCGCCCATGAACTGAGGCTGCTCATTCCAGTCAAAGATCTCTCTGTTTATAACAAGACCCTTGTTGTAAAGCTCATACATCCAGTTCTGTGCCTTATCAACTGTAGGATCCATCAGGTTTACGGTCAGAGTACCGTCAACGGAGGAGATAGAGGGAACACCTGCGGACAAAAACAGTGCCTTTTCTGCCCAGAAGCCGTCAAGACCGTACTGCTCTGCGTCCTCGTCAACAAAGTTTTCCAGCATGGATGTGAATTTATCCCAGTTCCATTCGCCTGCCTTGTAAAGCTCCCAGGGATCGTCAAGACCCTGTTCGGAAATGGTCTGCTTGTTGTAGATCACAACTGCTTCCGCGGATACAGAGTTTACTATCTCATAATGCTTGCCGTTGTAGTTGTTGATCTCGTAAGCGTCCTTCATATCCTCCCAGAGAGGAGCGTTGATATCAATAAGATCGTCAACAGGCTGGAACATACCGTTTACAACGCCCTTGGGGAGAGCTGCGGTATCTGCGGGGAAGAAGTCAATGCCCTCGCCGCCCAGTACATATGTAGAAAGGTCGGAGTATCTTGTATCCCATGTGGTCTGATACCACTTGATCTCACCGCCGTACTTGTTCTTGAAGAAGTTAAGGGCAACAGACTCTGATGCGCCCGAGGTAGAGGGGTTGATGTCATAGTGAGCAAGCCACTTGATAGTCTTGTTTTCAAGCTCCACGTCCTGAAGATTAGCGTCAGCTACCTCGTCCAGTGTCATCTGATCTGCTTCGGCTACAGTTTCGGTGTTGATGTCAACTGTTACCTGTGTGGTAGTTTCTGCGGGCGCTGTAGTTTCGTCGCCGCTGCCGCCGTCATTGCCGCCGCCGCAGGCTGTCATGGACAGAGTAAGGGTCAGCGCAGAAACACCTGCAAGCGTCTTCTTAAAGCTATTCATATTTACTCCTTCTTTCTTCTTGACGGGAGAATTTAAGCTCCTCCCGTCAAAATATATTATTTATTTCAGAATTGCTGTCTGAAAATTGTGAACGGATCAAGCGAGAGCTTTAAGCTGCTCATCTACTTCAGCGGTAAGAGTTTCAACAACGCTTCCGATCTCGTCTCTTGTGGTAGCCCAGTCAGTGCCGTGGAATGCAGCTCTGAGACCTATTTCGGAGCCGCCGTCTGTGGTAATGGAGGCAACGTCTGTGGAAACGCCTGTAGCAAGGTCAACAACAGGATACTGCTGTGCAAGTGCATTTATCTCCTTTTCTCTTGCGATAAGCTCATCGCTCCAGCCCGCATCAGCCTTTCTCTGTGCATCGGAAATGGCGATAGCCTCATCGTTCAGACTTGCAAGACGTGTGCACTCGGCAAACATTGCAACGCCTGTGGGATTTGATGCGCCCTTGCATATTACCCAGCCGTCAAGGGTTGCGTACTGGTAGGGATCAGAGCCTGCAGGAGAGGGAACAGGCGCAAAGCCTAAATTCTCGGGAGGTATCTGTGTCGTCCATGTATCGGGAGCGGTATTTACCTCCCAAGGACCGCCTATCCAGAACAGCTCCTTCTTTTCGCCCATGAACTGGGGCTGGATCGACCAGTCAAAGAGGGAGAGATCGAGAACAAGACCCTTGTTATAAAGGTCATACTGGAAATTCATAGCCTTTTCCAGTGTGGGATCCATAATGTTTACCTTAAGGGAGCCGTTTTCCGAAGAAATGGCAGGTACGCCCGCAGACATATAGAGAGCCTGTTCGTTGTACCAGTTATCAAGACCGTATCTTTCAGCATCGGGATCTACGAAATCCTCCAGCATTGAGGTGAACTTATCCCAGTTCCACTCGCCTGCCTTGTAAAGATCCCAAGGATCCTCGTAGCCGTTTTCTGCAATTGTCTCGGTGTTGTAGATACAGAGCATTGCCGCTGTAACGGAGTTTACTATCTGATAATGCTTGCCGTTGTAGTTGTGGATCTCATATGCCTCTTTCATATCTTCCCAGAGAGGAGAGTTTATGTCGATAAGATCGTCAACAGGCTGGAACATACCGTTTACAACGCCCTTGGGGAGAGCTGCAGTATCTGCGGGGAAGAAGTCAATGCCCTCGCCGCCCAGTACATATGTAGAAAGGTCGGAGTATCTTGTATCCCATGTGGTGGTGTACCACTGGATCTCTCCGCCGTATTTGTTCTTGAAAAGGTTAAGTGCGATATTTTCGGATTTGCCGTCTGTAGAGGGGTTGATATCATAGTGAGCGAGCCACTTGATAGTCTTGTTTTCAAGCTCGATGTCCTGAAGATTCTCCTCAGCCATTTTATCAAGTGTCTGCTGATCCTCCTCAGCTACTGTAGCGGTGTTGATTTCCACGGTAGCACCCGTAGTAGTTTCAACAGGAGCGGTAGTTGTATCTCCGCCGCTTTCCGAGCCGCCGCCGCAGGCAGTCATGCTCATTGCAAATGCAAGTGCCGATACACCCGCCAGTGTTTTCTTAAAGTTTTTCATATTTTCCTCCTTGTGATATGCGCTCCGTTACATCTGTAAACGGGCATAGAAACACATATTATTTAATATAATTTTATCATTTTTTCTGCAAATTGTCAATTGCATTTATGCAAATTTTTTTTCATCTGATTTGTACATATTTCACATATACAGGGGGCTTTTAATTTGCCTGCTTTCTTATAATGGAATGGGGCGGGAAATCAATGTCCGCAGTATTCGGCATGGAAAATTTCATTGCGGCATGGCGGGTATCCTCAACACATTCTCCCTCTGCATTGACGATCTCTGTCACGGTATATTTCACGGGCTTTTTCCCGGGGGCGAGTATTTCCGTCACATCGCCCACGGAGAATTTGTTTCTCTGTTCGGCGAAGATCCTGCCGTTTTCGCATCTGTCAATAACGGCGCACACGTCCCATGAGCGGATATAGCCGCTGTCGCTGTAATACTGTCTGCATTCCGATGGGTGACCGAAGAAAAATCCCGTGCAGTAGTCACGGTGGCTCACCTTGAATACCTCCTCCCGCACATAGTCGGGGAGCAGGAAGTTTTCGGGATTCTTTGCATAAATATCCGCCGCCTGACGGTAGGCATTTGTAATTACCGATACATAATAGGCGGATTTTGCCCGTCCCTCGATTTTCAGGCTTGTAACGCCCGCCTCTGCCAGCTTGTCGATATGATCTATCATGCACATATCCTTTGAATTAAGGATATACGTACCCTTTTCGTCCTCAAATACGGGAAAGAACTGTCCCTCACGCTTTTCCTCCATAAGATGATAACCCCAGCGGCAGGGCTGGGCGCACTGTCCTCTGTTAGCGTCACGGTTTACCAGATAGGAGGAGAGCAGACATCTTCCGGAAAAGGCAACGCACATAGCTCCGTGTACAAAAACCTCTATTTCCAGTCCGGGAGGGGTTTTTGCCCTTATTTCGGCAACCTCCTCAAGACTCAGCTCCCGTGCAAGGATAACCCGTTTTGCTCCCATATTGTAAAGAGTGTTTGCGGTAACGTAATTTACTATGCCCGTCTGAGTAGACATATGTATAGGGAGATCGGGGGTATATTTTTTTACAAGGGACATAAGTCCCACATCGGCAACGATAGCAGCATCAACGCCCCACTGTTCAGCCTGTCTGATAAAAGGCTCAAAGTCGGGTATATCGCTGTTTCTCGGCAGAGTGTTGCAGGTAAGGTAGACCTTTACTCCCCGTTCATGGCAGAATTTCACCGCATCACCGAAAGCGGTGCCGCTGAAATTTTTCGGAGCCGCCCTCATTCCGAAGGCAGTGCCGCCGAGATATACTGCATCTGCGCCGAAATCCACAGCAGCATGAAGCCGCTCCTCATCGCCTGCGGGGGCGAGTATCTCGAGCTTATCCGTCATAAAAATATCCTTTCGTTTCCGTGAAATCAGGCAAGACCTGCCAGCACAAGATTCTGTTCATGCTCCTCGAGAGTTTCGGCATAGTAAAATTCCTCTGTCTCGATGTTTGAGCAGAAATAGTAGTAATCGGATTCTGTGGGGTACAGCACTGCATTTATCGCTTCAAGACCCGGATTGCAGATAGGTCCGGGGGGCAGTCCTGCGCCAATATAGGTATCGTAGGCATCGCATATTGTCTGTGAATATACCTCCAGATTGGGCTTTATGACCTCATTTACATATTTGGTGGTAGGATCGGATTGCAGGAGCGGGAATGTATCGGGAGAATTAAGACGATTAAGAAATACCGATGCCACAAGCCGCATATCCGTTTTGCCCGCCGCCTCAGCCTGTACAATGGAGGCAAGTGTCATTGTTTCTTCAAGGGTAAGACCCATGTCCTCCATACGTCCGAATTCATTGGGCGTTACCCTGTAGTCAAAATTCCTGTAAACGGTTTTTGCAACATTTTTCGGATCTTCATCAAGATAGAACTGGTAGGTATCGGGGAAGAAATACCCCTCCATTTTATAGAATTTCTTGACGCTTGCGGTGACGTCCTTTTCAAAGTCAAAGCCGAAGCTCGAGGAATTGAACGCCTTTATGAAATCATCGGCAGGGCAGACGCCCGCATCTTCCAATTTTTTGGCTGCATCTATAAGACGTATTCCCTCGGGGAAGGTGATCTCGATAAATTCTCTCGGATTGATAGCCTCCTCCTGAAGTGCTTCTATAAGTGCGTTATAGGTCATGTTCGGGTTAAGGGTATGTATGCCCGCCACAAATGTTCCGTCTGCGCCTTTTAGCTTGGAAACTATGCGGAACAGCGTGGGATTTGAGATTATCCCCTCATCAGCAAGGATATTGGCGATCGCCTCTGTACCCGAATCGTTGGGGATCTCTACGCTGAAATCGGCGTTTGTACGTTTAAGACCCAGCATTTCCTGTGCAACAGAGATAACTCCCAGTGCGCTGAAAACGCCTATAGACATGATAAGAGTAACCATTACTATGGCAAAGATAAGGCGTCCGCCCGATCTTCTGCGGCGTTTCTTTCTCCGTCGCTCCTCCTTGCGTCTGCGGCGTTCCTCCTCCTCATCGTCCTCGTCCTCTTCGTCCTCCTCATCAAAGTCCTCGCTGCTGTCGGGTGTATCCTCATCATATTCCGTATCCGCAGGGCTTTCATCGGGGACATCGGTAATATTTATCTCATCGGTATTTTTTTCAGCCATAATAAACCTCCGTGTATTAAAAAGAACGAATAAGTCAGAAGCACTTTATATATTTGTCGGTAACGAGCATATCGGAGCTTATGTCAAATCTGCCGTGAATAAGGGAATTGAAAGTGCATGAGCAGTAGCAGATGCCCATTTTGAAAAGCTCGGGGTGGACAGACAGGAACCTGTCATAATATCCCTTTCCGTAGCCTAAACGGTAGCCCTGCATATCAAATCCCAGTCCGGGGATAATGCACAAAACCTGTGATGACTGCCTGTAATATTTTCCCATGCTTTTTTCGGGGACAGGCTCATATACACCGAAAGCACCCTTTTCAAGACAGCTTTCTCCGTCAATGAAGTGGAAGTCCATTTCTCTTGTGCCGTCAATGCAGCGGGGTACGGCAATGCGTTTGCCGTCATTTACGGCGTGTCGGATAAAGCTCCGTGTATCCACCTCAATATCGGTGGAAACGTAGGTAAGGATTATCTCTGAGCTTTTGTAGACCCCGCAGGAGAGTATTTTTTCAAGTATACGCCCGTCCTTTTCGGCTTTCTCCCCGGGGGACATTTCAGAACGCTTCTGACGGCAGACTGCCCTTAGCTGCTTTTTGTACTCACGTATATCACCTGCGGCGGAGCATGGGGGTATGACCCCTCTGTTCAGCGTTTCCATACAATGTTATGAGCAAGCTCCTCTGCCGCAGCCCCGCCTTTAAGAGCGGTAATAAGGGCATAGGAGAAGTCAAGCGCCGTGCCTGCGCCCCTTGATGTAATGATATTCCCGTCCTTAACGCAGGGCTTATCCGAGCTTTTTGCACCGCCAAGACCGCTTTCCATGCCGGGATAGCACACAGCCTCTCTTCCCGAAAGAAGTCCCAATCCTCCCAGCACCGTGGGAGCAGCACAGATAGCACCGATAAGCACGCCCTTGTTGTGACAGCGGACTATCAGCTTTGTGAGCTTTTCACAGGCGGCAAGGTTCTTTGTCCCGGGCATTCCTCCGGGGAGTACAAGAGCTTCTATTCCGTCCTCTGACACTTCGTCAATTACCTTATCGCAGGTAACGGGAATGCCGTGTGAACCTGTCACGACCTTTCCCGTAACACCTACGGTGCAAACGTCAAGACCGCATCTTCTCAGTGTGTCGATAGGTGTCACAGCTTCGATCTCCTCAAAGCCCTCTGCAAGAAAAACATAGATCATATCTATCGTCCTTTCTATTTGAATTTAACGGTATACTTCTGTATCATAAATACGGGATAGTAGGAGCGTTTTGCTTTGCGCAGTCCCTCAATGCCCATATCCTCCTCACGGTTGACGTACTCAAAGCCCTTTCCTGCCGATGAAGCAAAGAAATTGTTGACAGCGGGGTATGCCCCGGGTATATCGGCATCTGCTTTTTCAATATGAACGCCCAGAGTGTCGCTGTTTATCCTTTCGCCTATGGTAAAGGCAATGACCCTGCCGCCCTGTCTTAAAACTCCTCCCGTAAGACCCAGCTCATAAAAATTGCTGAAATATGTGTTAATGGCAAACTGCTCGCATATTTTTGAAAAATCGTCATAACCGCTGCGGCTGTAAGCATTGGCGGCGTAGGTGATGCAGTCGTCAAAATCCTTTTCGGTCATTGCGGAATAAACGCAGTCCACGGGCAGCTTTTTAAGATGATTTCTCTTTGCGTGATATTTTTTCCCCGCAAGGCTTGCAAGGTCCTGCTGCCTGTAGACATAATCCCAGCTTCCCTCGTCTGTGAATACTTCAAAGCTGTCCGGGGAAAAAAGCTCCTCAAAGAGAGGGAGCTTGTCGGGAGTGACAGAGCCTATCACAAGGGGAGAGCCGCAGGATTCGGAAAATCGGCGCATTTCTTCAAATGCTTCTGCATAATTTCCCATGCCTGCGGGAAAAGTGAACCTCACGCCCCCGTCAAAGGAGCAGGAAATGTAAAAATCCTTGTATCTTGTTATCTTTGTGTCAGAAAGCCGCCGCCATGCCATATTGTTGGCAAAGCAGTATTCGCAGCCGCGGAAGTCGGAAAGCCTCAGCAGACTGTCGATCCACGGCTTGTCGGAAATTGCGATGGTTTTAAATTCGATCATTTGCCGCTGACCTCATTTAATATAGTATATTTGCCCAAATGCTCATCAAGTATACGGAGTATCCTGCTTGTTATCTCATCGGGAGAAAGCTCCCTGCCCCACTCATCTGTACAGGGGATAACTTCCCAGCCCAGCTTTTGTGCGCAGTAAAGAGCGCATTCCCGACAGAGCCGCATATAGCTTTTGTCCGCCTCATGGATATCCTTTTTTGAATCATCTCCCCGATAGCGGTCCATAAGCCGCTTTTCGGATATTTCCTCCGTAACATCGAGGAGAATGGTAATATCGGGACGGGGGAGTCCCAGCTTGTCATATTCATAATCCGAAAGCCATTCAAGAAAGCCGTCCCACTGCTCCTGCGGGAGCTTAGGTGTCTGGTGTACGGCATTGGAGCTGACATACCTGCCCGCTATCACCGTGCCGCCTTCGCTGTAGAATTTTTCCCAGTACAGCTTATAGCTTGCGTATCTGTCGGCTGCATAGAAAGTAGAGGCGGCATAGGGGTTCACATCTGCCGCATTTTTGGAAAATTCGCCCGAAAGGTACATTTTTACCAGTGCCGCAGAGGGCTTGTCGTACTCGGGGAAGCTTATCCCCATTATCCTGTTTTTTGGGGAAAGCAGAGCAGTGAGCCGTTCAAACTGAGTGGATTTTCCGCTTCCGTCCATTCCCTCAATGACGATGAGATGTCCCCTGCCGCTAAAATTATCCATAATATTTTCTGCTCCTTTGCTTTTAAAAAGGCTCTGACATACATTATAGCACATTTTTGCCCTGAGTACAATACCCCAAGCCGAATTTTTTGGAATTTTTAAATTTATTTTATCCGCCTTGCTTCAAGATAATATCTTTTATCCTCGGCGTGTCCCATGGAAAAGGTTTTTCTCGGCAGTGCGCCGTCCCTTATAACGGCGGGGAAAAGCTCCTCCTTTTTCATTGCGGGGAGGATAAAGCCTGCTGCCCCCTCCCTCTGCGCAAGACGGATAAGACTTTCTTTTCCGTGGATATAGTCGGTTTTTCCGCAGTTTTCCGAAAGAAAGCCGTCAAGAAAATTCTGCACGCTTCCCACGGTCAGGTCGGAGGAGGGCTTACCGATATAGTATGTCACCGTTCCGCTGTCGGTCACAAGATCGAAGTGCTGTGTGCAGCCCGACAGCGGCGTTTCGGAAAGCGAAAGAGCGGCAGTCATTTCAGAAAGGAGCTTCCCGGTGTCGGTATCGGTAACAATGCGGTGGATAGCCTCAAATTCAAGAGCATCGCTGTGAAGATTCACAATCTCGCAAAGGGCGTATCTTGCGGGGTGAGAGGAAAGATCCTTGCCGGGATTTTCCCTTTTCAGGCGCTCATAATACTCCTTTGCAGTGGCAAGAGAATGATTACCGTCTCCCATGGCAAACAGGAGCAGAGGAACATTGCTTACACCGCTTCTTTTCTCAAAGCTGTCCTTTTCGCCCAGAGCCGCAAGGGCGGACAGGGTATCATCAATAGTTTTTCTGTCCATAAGTCTGCCGGTGATCCTGCCGCCGTTTTTCATAAGATCGGTGTCGTAGAGCAGCTCGAGGCTGTCCTTATGGGAGGATATTTTCTCAATAACCGTTTTTTCGGGGTCATCAATAAGAATCATGATATGGGGCAGCTCCAGCAGCGCGCCCTCTCTTATCCGTATTCTCGGAGGTATTCTTTCGGCAACGGTAGCTTCTGTGGCACGTATGGGAGAGGTGCTGCCTTTGCGGAAATCATACTGTTCAAGATCCACCGCACCAATCACGCCGCAGCGCAGCTTCCCCGTGCTGTCAGTGCGTTCGGTATAGATCATGGAGGAGGTAAGCTCGCGAAAAATGCCGTCGTTTACATATTTTTCCATATTCTCCCGTATGCTTTTTATCATCGCTTCACTTTTGGGATCATCAAGGTACACCTCGGGGAGAATGAGACGGAGGGAGGAGGGTTCATCGCCCACAATTCGGCTTACGTCCTCCCAGTAGGCGGGATCTGATGTAAACTGATCGCAGGCAACAACAGACCATTTGTTCATATTTATTCCTTTTTTTGGTATAAGGATATCAGCGGGGAGAAATGGGAGATTATGGTTCATTTTCAAGATCTTTCCTTTCAGAATTATAGTAATGAGGGTAAAATGCAGGGGGTCAGCACCTGTTTTTCATATAATATTATAACATTTCTACAGAAAAATGCAAGGGATAAGCGATATTTTATTGCAAAAGATTACAAAAAAGACTTAATTGAAAAAAATATAAAAAAATACTTGACATTCGGGCGAAAAGGTAGTATAATAAAAGAAACTGAAAATCAGAATGAGGCAGATTTATGACTGTATACTGGATACTTATTATCGGTGCTGCTGCTTTGGGCATCCCTCTGTGCGGTATGCGAGAAAGTAAGCCCGGTATAAAAACTGCTGTTTTCTGCGGGGTATTTGCTGCGGCGCTTACTGTTACGGCGGCTGTGAGACTTAGTGTCGGGATAGATTACAATATGTATGCCATGTTGTTTTACAACATGAATTTCATGAGCTACGAGGATTTCGGGCATATCCAGAGAGAAATGGGAATGCTTTTTCCGGTAAAGATCATAGAAATATTTACGTTTGACTATGTTCCGAGCTTTGTGTTCCTTTCTATCGCTATGTATCCGCCCCTGCTGCATTTTATCCGGAAAAATTCGGATAATCCGTGGATAAGCGTATTTGCTTTCCTTGCGTTCGGAGTTTTCTTTAATTCTCTGAACTTTATGAGACAGTTTTTTGCGGCAATTATCTGCGCATATGCCTATAAGTATGCCGAAAAGGGAAATTTTTTCAGATTTTTTGTACTTGTGCTTTTTGCAGCGTGCTTCCACAGATCTGCATTTTTAGTAATACCGTGCTATCTGTTTGTATACATCACAATGAATTGGTCGGTGCTGGTGCTTTCGCTTCTGACGGCGATATCGGCATATGCCTTTTCAAATAAGGTTCTGGAGATTGTAACTGCTCATTTTTATAAGAATTACAATTTGGAGCGTGCGGGCAGAGAGGTAGTAAACGGTCTGACATATGTTTACATGGCAATGTTCGGCGTTATTTTCCTGTTGGGATTTCTGTTCAGAAACAGGATAAAGGGAAGCACACGGGAAAAGAATATTCTGCTGTGGTGTTCCTATGGAGCGTTCTTCTTTGAGCTTATCGGCATGAAGCACGCTATCGTTTCAAGAGTTGCTCTTCTTTTCATGATACCGACAGTAACACTTCTTGTACCAAAGGTATGGTGTGCAGTTCTTGACCTTGTTTCGGGTATAGGACGCAGCACAGAAGATGAGACTGAGCAGGAGAGCGGACAAAGGAAAATAAGCGGCGCAGGAAGGGCGGCTGCGGCAGCTTTGGCTGCGGTGATGCTTATGCTCATGAGCGGTCTGTATTACAACCTGATCTCCCGTGATTATAATGGTGTAATGCCCTATCAGACTATCAGCGTAAGGGGAGAGAGCAGTGACTGATGTAAAAAAGGGTTGGCTTCAGAGCTTCCCCTCCAAGGTATATGAGGATCTGCTGCTATGTATGGCATCGTCCTATTTTACGGCTGCGTTTAACTATGACTTTTATATATCCGGCAGGATCTTTGATATCGGTAGGTATCTTTCACTTGCTTTAATGATTTTTTGTTGGATCTCTATGTCCTTTACCAACGGACTGAAGCTCAGAAGGAGTTTTGCTGTGGGGGCTGTACTCTGGAATGGAGGACTTCCCTTGCTGAAAATTATTTTTTCAGGCGTAAGGGCACTTAAATTCAGCGAGGCAGGACTTGTAATAAACGATCTTGTTATGGTACTTTGTGAATTTCCTTATTATTATGCAGAAAAGAAATTCGGTATCAATGGCTTGTACATTTCCGCTGTTTTAGCGGTTGTGTGTCTGCTGCTTTTTGCGGCAGGATATTTATATACCAAAAAAAGCCCGAAGGGTCGGGCAACAATTAAGTGAAAGGAAATGGTAATCATGAAAAAGACAAAAGCATTGAGCATTGCTCTGGCTGCTCTTACTGTATCCGCTGTAGCTGCTTCTGTAAGTGCTGCTGACTATTATGTGGATCCCGGCTATGAGCTTCCCGATGTAAGCGAAGGCGAGCAGTACAAGGAAGGCAACACTAATGCTTCTCCTGCACCTACACCCGGTACAGGCTCTTCTGAGGGTAGCACATCTGCTTCTAAAGCAAAGCCCTCCACTACACTTTCCAACGTAGCTGTTGATCGTGCGATCAACTCCGGCAAGGCAGTAAAGGCTTCTTATCAGAAGGCTGCTATCAAGTCCTCTTCTATGGCTGCACTTGCAAAGAAGGCTGATTCTGTACTTAAGGTAGAGACTGCAAGATACAGCATCTCTATCAAGGGCGATTCTGTTACCGATGCAAAGAATATTGACCTCGGTATGAAGATCACTAAGGATTCCGGCAAGGGCGCTCTTATCATCAGAACTGCACAGGCAGGTTCTTACGGCTGCACAGTTTCTATGTCTGTTCCTGCAAAGATCTATGAGCAGGCAGGCGTTGATCTGAGCAAGGCTGCTATCTACTCCATCAATGTGGAGACAGGCGAGGTTGTTAAGCTTCAGGACGTTGAAGTCGATGCAGATGGCAACATCGTATTTGATATCACAGATGGCGGTACATACGTTATCCTTTAATTAAAAAAAGCATCTTTTCGGCGGTGCTGTCCATAGGGCGGCATCGCTTTTTTATTTGTAAAAATTTTGTAATCCTATAGCCAAGGAGCAAAAAATGTGATATAATAGATTTATACACGAGCGCAAAAAAAGTTTAGGAGTGATCATATGCTCACAGATATTGAGATCGCAGGACAGGCGAAAATGAAAAATATTTCCGAAATAGCCGCAGGGCTCGGGATTGACAGTGAGGACATCGAGCCTTACGGACATTATAAGGCAAAGCTTTCAGAGGAGCTTTACAGGAAGCTGGAAAATAAACCTGACGGCAGGCTTATACTTGTGACAGCGATCAATCCCACACCCGCAGGAGAGGGAAAGACAACGGTTTCTGTAGGTCTTGCCGAGGCAATGGGGAGACTTGGGAAAAAGGCGGTGCTTGCTCTCAGAGAGCCGTCTTTAGGTCCTGTTTTCGGCATTAAAGGAGGAGCTGCGGGGGGCGGCTATGCTCAGGTAGTCCCCATGGAGGATATCAATCTCCATTTTACAGGTGATATGCACGCCATTACATCGGCAAATAATCTTCTTTGCGCTCTTATTGACAATCATATCCAGCAGGGGAATGCTCTCGGCATAGACGAACGTAGGATAATGGTTGACCGCTGCCTTGATATGAACGACAGAGCGCTGCGTAATATTGTTATAGGTCTTGGAGGCAAGGTCAACGGTTTTCCCCGTGAGGACAGCTTCCGCATCACGGTTGCAAGCGAGGTCATGGCTATTCTCTGTCTTGCAGCAGATCTGGGGGATCTTAAAAAGCGACTGGGAAATATCCTTATTGCCTACGATCTTAGCGGAAAGCCCGTTTTTGCAAGAGATATAGGGGCGCAGGGCGCTATGACCGCACTTCTCAGGGACGCAATAAAGCCTAATCTGGTTCAGACTCTTGAAAACGATCCTGTGCTTATACATGGCGGTCCCTTTGCAAATATCGCTCACGGCTGCAACTCTCTCAGAGCAACAAAACTCGCTTTGAAGCTGGGGGACTACTGCATTACCGAAGCAGGATTCGGAGCGGATCTGGGAGCGGAGAAATTCTGCGACATCAAGTGCCGTATCGGCGGGCTTCGTCCCGACTGTGCCGTGATAGTTGCCACTGTAAGAGCGCTTAAATATAACGGAGGAGTTCCGAGAGCGGAGCTTGCCGGCGAAAACATTCCCGCTCTTGAAAGGGGAATGTCAAATCTCAGGGCGCATATTGAGAATATGAAAAAATTCGGGCTTCCCGTTGTGGTAGCTGTGAACCGTTTTGCTACAGATACTCAGAAGGAGCTTGATGCACTTTTTGAATGCTGTAGTAAGGCAGGCGCTCCCGCAGCTCTCTGCGAGTGCTTTGCAAAAGGCGGAGAGGGAGGAAAGGAGCTTGCAGAACTGGTTTGCTCGGTTATTGATAAGGCAGGGGAGAACAGATTCGCCCCCATTTATGACACCGCTCTCCCGATCAAGGAAAAGCTGGGTATAATCGCCCGTGAGATATACGGTGCAAAGGACGTATCCTACACCTCTCAGGCTGAAAGATCCGTTGCCGCTATTGAAGCAATGGGATTCGGAGATCTGCCCGTATGTGTAGCAAAAACTCAGTACAGTCTTTCGGACGATCCCGCAAAACTCGGCAGACCGGAGGGATTTACTGTCACTGTGCGTGATGTAAGGCTTTCGGCTGGAGCAGGATTCATTGTTGCACTTACAGGTGATATAATGGTAATGCCGGGACTTCCCGCAAAGCCCGCCGCTCTCGGCATTGACTGCGACAGCAGCGGTCATATCACAGGTCTTTTCTGATGCGGTCACCCCGCCGGGGCAGCAACAGCCAATGACTGCCAAATAAAAGTTACCGAGTTGTTATATTAAATATTATTGCATAACGCACCAATGACCTGCAAGCGGGGTCACCCCGCCGGGGCAGCAACGGTCAATGACTGCCAAATAAAAGTTACCGAGTTGCTATATTAAATATTATTGCATAACGCACCAATGACCTGCAAGCGGGGTCACCCCGCCGGGGCAACAACAGCCAATGACTGCCAAATAAAAGTTACCGAGTTGTTATATTAAATATTATTGCATAACGCACCAACGACCTGCAAGCGGGGTCACCCCGCCGAGGCGGCAGCAGCCACTGATTGTTAAATTTTAATAAATATTACAAAAAATTAATATTATAGCAATGTCTGAGCAATGTAAAAGTAATATAATTTACTAAGAAGAGTATGTTTATCACCCGGAAGCGTAATGGGTGATGATCGGTATATGAAGGGTCTGCCTGTAGATCTGCATATATCAAGTTTATCACAAAAGGAGTTAATGAATATGTCTGTTGAGTCGCTAAAGGTCATGATCTGTGATGATTCAATGCTCGTGAGAAAGAAGCTCACGGCTGTTCTTACATCTCTCGGTGTGGCTGAGATAATAGAAGCTGCTGACGGAGAGCAGGCTGTTGAAAAATTCAAGGAAAGCTCCCCGGATCTTACCTTGATGGATATAGTTATGCCGAATATGTCCGGTGTTGAAGCTCTTAAAGCAATACTTGCCGTAAATCCCAAGGCAAAGGTGGTTATGGCGTCCTCTGTCGGAACACAGGAAAATCTTAAAGAGGCGATCAAGGCAGGAGCGTATGACTTCCTCCAGAAGCCCATTTCCGACGATCAGCTCAAAACACTTGTGGCAAGGGTTGCAAAGTAAATCCTCCGTTATACGGTTGAAAGGAATGATAACAGATGTTTACTCAATTTTTCGGCAATTATCTTTTAAATAAAGGACTTGTGACTGCTGCACAGCTTTCAGATGCGCTGAGCATACAGAAGCAGACCAGACTTAAGCTGGGCGTGCTTGCCATAAATGCGGGGTATATGACACCTGAGCAGGTTGAAAGAGTTCATGCCGAGCAACAAAGAGCGGATAAGCGCATGGGCGATATTGCGGTTGAAATGGGGTATCTTACCGAAGCGCAGGTAGATGAGCTTCTCCATGCACAGGGAGCGGCACATCTTCAGTTAGGACAGGCTCTTGTAGATTCGGGAGTTATGACGAATGCCTCCTTTGCAGATGCGCTCAACAGCTATAAGGCTGAGAACAGTCTTACCGATGTGGATTTTTCCGATAAGTCAGGGACTAAGATAAATGAGCTTATTTCCGGCTTCTACCGCTTTGACGGAGAACCCGAAAAGGAGCTGCTCTGCGAATATACGGTTTTGCTTTTCAAGAATATAGTCCGCTTTATCGGAGATGATTTTACTCCACTCACACCCGAAAAGCTCCCCTCTGTAAAGTTAGAGTTTTCAGCCGTTCAGGATATGACGGGCGCGCTCCACTGCACTACTGCCATTGAGGGTTCAGAGCAGGCATACATAAATTTCGGCTCACGCTATGCGGGCGAACGTCTTACCGATGCAGATGAGATGACAGATGCCTCCAACGGGGAATTTCTGAATCTTCATAACGGTATCTTCTGTGTCAATGTATCCAATTTCAAGGATATGGAGATAACGCTCACTCCTCAGCAGTATATCCGCAGCGGCAGCATTGCAAAAACTGTTTATCGTATTCCCCTTGTGTTCCCGTTCGGAACGATCAACTTCCTTCTCGCTGTTAATTAAGGTATGATAAATCAATAAACCGTTGTCCGGCAGACGGTAAGGTATTTAACGTCTGCTTAAAGGACTTCGGACGGTGCTTAAAAATCACTGTAGGAGGATCATCGGAATGACACGTAAGCTCGCATTTGTCGGATTCAGTTATCTGGCAGGGCTGCTTATCGGGTCATTTCTTGTTTTAAAGGCGGCATTTGCGGCAGGAGCGGGACTTTTTGCAATGGGTACCGCACTGCTTATTTTGTTTTTCCGCAAAATGCCCGATAATATCCTGCGTCTTGCGGTTTTTGCCGTTTCAGCCGCTGTGGGGATTTTCGTATACAGCGGATATGATTATTTTCACAGAATACCCGCCGAAAAATATGACGGTGCGGAATTTAACGGACAGGCAGTGATCTGCGAGGCAAGCTGCACCTCGTCAGGAGGCGGGCAGTATGTGATCGACTGCATTCTTCCCGATGATGAGCATATAAGGGTAATGCTGTACTCCTTTTCCGAGGGCGAGCTGGTCAGGGGAGATATAATAACCCTGAAGGCTGCCCTTGCTGTTCCCGACAGTGAGGGATTTTTCAATTCAAAGGACTATCTTTCCGCAAGGGGCGTTTATCTTACGGCAGATGATGCCGAAATAACAGGTGTTATCATAAAGGATCATAACATATACGAATTTTTTCGCAGTGCAAGGGAACGGATAATGCGTTCGATCCGTTCGGTTATTCCGGGCGAAAGCGGAGAGCTTTGTATCGGTATGCTGTTCGGCAGCAGCTTTTATGAGCTTTCCGAAAGTGCGGAGCTGTCTTTGCAAAGAGCGGGTATAGCTCATGCGGCTGCTGTTTCGGGAATGCATATGGCGGTTGCTGCGGGAATGGCTGCTCTCATTGCTGATGCTCTCGGGGTATCGAGGAGAGCAAGATTTGCGGCGGTGTGCCTGTCAGCGTTTACTTTTGCATTCCTTGCGGATCTGAGTGTATCCGTCAGCAGAAGTCTTGTGATGATCATAATTGTATACGCCGCAGAGCTTATTAACCGCAGAAGCGATCCTGCAACCTCTTTGGCTGCTGCGGTGATCGTAATAACCCTGCACGCCCCCTATTGCGTGCGCAGTGCATCTTTTCTGCTGTCGGTATCGGGTGTGCTGGGATCGGGAGTGTTTGCACCTGTCATAATTGAAAGCATTGAAAAGAGAATGAGAAGGAATGACCGTAAGAAAAATGTGCTTTGTCTGCCTCTCAGACTTATTATCACCTCTGTGACGGCATGGGCTGCGGTATTTCCCACAACGCTTATGATGTTTGACGAGATATCGGTTATATCACCTGTGACAAATGTGCTTTTGTCGGAACTTTGCAGCGGAGCGGTGGCAGTATCCTTTGCGGGAGCGGTGCTTACTATGATATGCGGGAATTTTCCGCTGTCGGAGCTTTGTTTTAAAGCGGCAGGCATTTTCTGCAATATTATTCTGAAAGCGGCAGATTTTCTGGGAGGACTTCCTTTTGCCGCAATTCCCGCAAAGCAGGATATTTTTGCACCTCTCCTGACGGCGGCTGTCATTTCTGTTGTTCTGTGCGCACTTCTCACAAGAAGCAGGAGCCACACTCTGCTGATGATGTCATTTTCGCTGTTCATTTGTTCGGTATGCATATCTGTATGCAGTCTTGTTCCCTCAGCCTGCAAAAGAGTAACGGTGCTTACCGAGGGCAAGGGGAGTGTGATAATCGAATGGAATGAGAGATCTGCTGTAATTTACGATCTTATGGGTACCAAGAGCGGAGCGGACGCCGCACGAAAATTTCTTGCAGGAAAAGGCGGAGGAGTACCCTCGGCGATAATTCTAACGGTAAACACCGAAAAAGCCGCAGAGCTTTATTCCGAAAGATTTCCGGACAGCGGTATTTATATCGTGGAAAACGGCTGCGGTATTCGTTCGGAGGACGCTGTTTTTTCCAAAGAAAAGGGGAAGTCGGTTATTGAGATCGGGGGCGCAAGTATAATCTGCGTTACCTCGGTAGCTGCCGATACAGAGGGAGAATATGCGCTTGCGGTGCTTGACTGCGGCGGGACGGCGGACGTGAGTGCAGATATGTATGTAGTCGCATCTCGCAGGTATAAGGGGGAAGTCCCTGTTTCGGCGCCATGCGTTAAATATGTAACGTCCACCTATATTTTAAGCGGAGGGAAACTGTATCCGGAGGAGGAAAGCAGCATTTTCAGAGTAGGGTGACCCGGGCGGGTGGAACCCGCTGCCACCTCGCTCAAAATTTTGCAGAAGTCTTTTACACAGTGGCTCGGTACCGTTTATTTGGCAAAGGTTGAACGCTGTCACCCCGGGCGGGTGGAATCCGCTGCCACCTCGCTCAAAATTTTGCAGAAGTCTTTTACACAGTGGCTCGGTACCGTTTATTTGGCAAAGGTTGAACGCTGTCACCCCGGGCGGGTGGAACCCGCAGCCGGCTCGCTCAAAATTTTGCAGAAGTCTTTTACACAGTGACTCGGTACCGTTTATTTGGCAAAGGTTGAACATTGTCACCCGGGCGGGTGGAACCCGCAGCCGGGTCGTTGGTAAATTATGTGTGAAAATTTAATTTGCGGCTCGGTAACTCTTATTTGTTGTGATGTTAAATTGCGAATTAATCCTTTATCCACTTCACTCTTAACTCTCCACACTTATAAACGGGAATAATTTATAGATTCAGAGGATATATGTGCGATCTGCTGATTGGAGGTAAATATGTTAATAAATACTATAGGAAATAAGGAAAACAAAAAAATTATAATGCTACAAGGTTCTTTTTGCAATTGTAAAAGCATGGAATATTTATACAACATTTTAAAAGATGATCACTGCATAATTCTTTCCGAATATACAGGTCATTATGAAAACAGCACCTTTACAACAAGGAAGCAGGAGGCAGCTTATATTGCAAAATACCTGAAAGAAAATAACATTCAAGCTGTAGATCTGATATACGGACAATCAATGGGAGCAGAAATAGGAATAGAATTGTTATATCAGCTTACAAATAACGGAATAAAAGTTAATAATTCATTTTTTGACGGCGCTCCATGTATTAAATTGTCTTATCTGTATAAAAAATTTATGTATTTCAAATTTAAAACTTTAATAAATATGATAAAAAGCAAATCAATAGATGATTTAATGAACTGGAAATTTTTAAATAAATTTACAAACGGCGATACCGCAGCGCTGAAGCCTATGATCGAACCGATATCTGAGATCGCTCCGATAATATCAGATGAAACGATATATAATGAAAATGAATGCTGTTATACCTTTGATTTCCCGAAATTAAACGATGATATTCAAAAAAGTATTCATTTCTTTTATGCAAAACAGGAAAAAGCATATAAAACCTGCATAAATGGAGTAAAAAAAGCCTATCCCAATGCCGTTTATGAAGTTGTGGACGGTTATGGTCATCTGACATATTCGCTGAAGAATAGGGACGAATACATAAAAAAGCTGAAAGGTCTTTTGCAGTGACACGGTTTTCGGATAACAGCTGTTACCCGCCCGCCTTTATGCTGTTTAAAAATTACCGCTTTGTAAAATTCATTCCGATTGTATACTAATTTTATAATAATTGTTGACAAATGCCAAAAAATGTGGTATTCTTTTTTCATATGAAAAACTATCGGAAAAGGTGATCGGAATGAAAAAAAACAATCAGACAAGAGAGCTTGTGTATGCGGCAATGCTGGCGGCGGTAATATCGGTGATGTCGCAGATATCCTTGCCTCTGCCCTCTGGAGTACCTGTTACGCTGCAAACAATGGGAGTTGCAATGGCGGGATATATTCTCGGGAAAAAATGGGGGACAGTATCGGTAGGAGTGTATATTCTTCTCGGAGCGGCGGGAATGCCCGTCTTTTCGGGATTCAAAGGCGGTATTTCCTCGATAGTCGGGGTAACGGGAGGCTTTATATGGGGATTTCTTCCCATGGCGTTTCTTTGCGGAACCGGGGGCAGCCTTAAAGATAAAAACGGCTTTACTGCTGTTCTGACGGGACTTATGGGGCTGGCTGTATGTCACCTGTGCGGTGTTCTGCAATGGACGGCGATAAAAGGGGGAGGGCTGCTGTCTGGTTTCCTTACTGTTTCTGCTCCTTATATTGTCAAGGACGTGCTGTCGGTGGCGGCTGCCTGCTTTGCAGCAGAGCTTATTGTAAAGAGAATGCGCACGGATAAAACCTGAACTCCTCGGATATGCCATTTTAAACAAATGACAATAAAAAAATTTTATATGTAATTTTCCAAAAAACTGTTGAAATTTACGAAAAAATATGTTATAATTAGTTCATATTTATGACTGTCGGAGGTCGATAGGTTTGAACTATAAACAGGAATTTATAAAATTTATGTCCGACTGCGGTGTGCTGACTTTTGGAGAATTTACCCTTAAAAGCGGCAGAAAAGCCCCCTATTTCATGAATGCGGGAAATTACAGAACGGGTATGCAGCTTAAAAGGCTGGGCGGATTTTATGCGGACTGCATCATGGAAAACAAACTTGATGTGCAGTGTCTGTTCGGTCCTGCTTACAAGGGTATCCCCCTTGCAGCAGCAGCAGCGGTGGCTCTTGCGGAAAAGTACGGAGTGGACGCAGGATTCTGCTTTGACCGCAAGGAGATAAAGGATCACGGCGAGGGCGGTATGTTTGTTGGAAAGCAGCCTGTGGACGGCGAAAGAGTTGTCATAATCGAGGACGTTATGACAAGCGGAAAAGCGGTAAGCGAAGTCGTTCCGAAGCTGAGATCTGCCGCAGATGTGGATATCATCGGCATGATAATCACTGTGGACAGAATGGAAAAAGCCCTTGACAGTGAGCTTTCCGCAGTGCAGCAGGTCTATGAGACTTACGGCATAAGGGTCTGCTCCATTGTAAATATGGACGATATTATCGCCGCCATTGAGGACGGAATAATACCCGGAGCAGAGTACCTTAAAAAAATGAAGGAATACCGCTCGCTTTACGGCGCAGTACAGAAATGATCTTTAAGGAGGATAATTTATGAGCGTTCGTTTTGACCTTACAGTCATTGCTCCCGAACTTTGCGATGCTGTTATTTATATGGATAATTCTCCCGCCTACGCTGCCTTTAAGGAGGAAACAGAGGAGCTTCTTGCGGATCTTAAGGCGGAGGGCAGACTTTCCTCTATCCCAACATTTGATGAAAAGGATCTTACTGCAAAAATGGAGGACACTCTGAAAAATATGCAGCGTTCCTTTATGATATGGTCTTTCAGGGAGGAACAGTTAAGCGGTGCAGATCCTGACAGCTCAACAAAATCTGTTATCCGACTGTTTTTCAAGTCGCAGCAGGATAAGATCATTGCATTAAACGGCGGCGGGGAAACTGTTGCCTGTGAAAGTGTCTGCGGTCTTATTGAGAGTTTCAAATCCGAGATACGTTCCGATCCTGCACTTTATACTTCCGTCAAGGACTTTTTCAGAGGATATGTTTACGGGTGCAAATTCAATTATCTCAAGGAAGCCGTAATCATGAAGAAATATGCGGAAATGACTGCATATCTGGGCGTTATGGCAGGTGTGATAGGCTCTGCTCCCTCACAGAAGCAGAAGGTAGTGGGCAAAATGGCTCCGCTGCTTGTAAACGATCGTTTCAAGTATCTGACGGGGTTTGTGCCTAAGTCCCTGATGATGGATATTATTTTTGACAGGATAGAGTTTTCTCCTCTCCCCGAGTCCGAAGCTGCTCTTATAAAGCAGAGGATCGATGAGTACATATCCGCTAACTACCGCACCGAAACCGATGATGAGGGCGTTTATCTGGGCGATGATGTGACAAGCGGGTTTGCCTGTGTTTACTTTGGCGGCTATATAAGTGCGTCATCATTGGGAAATGATGTTTTTAACAAGTGCATGAGCGGTACAAGGACATTCCTTGACGGCGACAGAGAGGATCAGGGGGATTATTCCGCTGAGAAGATAACCGCTATAATTTCCGCTAAGTGCGCCGCCGATCACAACAGCTTCTACACCTCAGATAAAGCTCCCTGCAATGATGTTTCTCTGGGCGGCAGCGATCTGTGCCTTAAATATCCTCTCGTTTTCAAGGACGGCAGCGACTACCGCTTTGCTCCGGTATATGAGGAGCTTATCTATCCCGTGCTTGACAGAGAGATCTATATTCCCGCAGAGATACCCTCGGGAATGTTCCCCTTTGCAGATGAGGTGTTTACCTCAAATGCAGTGCGCAGGCTTTTCGGCATAGCTGACACCTCCGCTGTGATTAGACGTGACAGGCAGGTCGTTGCAGAGCAGTTAAAGCGGCTTGTTTCCGATGTGCTTCTTTCGGAGGAGGATAAAAAAATGCTCTGCCTTGAGCAGATGCTTTGCCTTGTCAGCGGAAATCTTTCAGCCGATGAGTATGAGGCTTTTGTAAGGACGAATGTCTTTGACAGCGGACTTATTACGGATTATATCCGTTACAGGCTCAGACTTATCGACAGCAGCGGCAGAGATTCCAATAAACTTCTTCTTGACGCCGTAAATAAATTATAATAATAAAGCGGAGCATTTCAGAAATGAAATGCTCCTGTTGTTTTATTATCATTAGCCGCATATCCGCAGCTTACAATCTCGGGTCTACAGGCTCACTTTCCAGCGCCAGCACGCCGAATACACATTCATGTACCCTGTAAAGGGGTTCTTTATTCACAAATCGTGTAAGTGATTCCATTCCGAGGGAAAATTCCTTTAGTGCAAGTGTGCGTTTGCGGGAAAGCGAACGCACCTTTAACCGTTTAAGATGTTCGGGACTCAGGTATTCTGCTCCGTAAATTATACGCAGATACTCTCTGCCTCTGCATTTTACGGCGGGCTGCAAAATCTTTATGCCCTGCTTTGCAATAAACGTTTCGGGCTTTACGACCATGCCCTCTCCTCCGTCTGCGGTGAGTTTCAGCCACAGGTCAACGCCCCTTTTAACGCTTTCCTCATCTTCTGTATCAACGCAGAAATAGGGTGTCCTCATAAATATAGGGTCAGCTCCTCCCGTAATGTATCTGTTTATCATCTCCATATGCCAAGTGTGCTTCTTATCCGAAAAAACACGCCCCTCACAGGCAAGAATATGAAACGGTGCAATGCGGTAATCATCAACAGAGCTTACCTTGCGGCAATATTCACGGTATGCATCAACATAGCCTTTCATATCATCGAGCTTTGTTTTAAAGCGCTCAAGAAGTGCGGAGGGGTCAATATTCCGTGCAGGATCGGCATCGTCCGTCTTATAGGCGGAGTCTTTACGCTGTACCGCCTTTTCAAGTGCCAATACCGCTGCCGAAAGGCCGTGTATTCCCGCATTTCCCGTAGGCGCATACTGCGAGATTATCAGCGACTTTGCCTTTTCCGACCACGGCATAAGCTCCGTGTCAAGGCATACCCAGTCCGTATCCATATCCTCCCAGAACCCCGTGGAAGTGAGGACAGCGTCCAGCCTGTCAAGGAGGGCATACTCGGTTTCCTTATCATTAAAGAAGCGTCTGCCTGTTCTTGTATAAATTATCCCCCTTGTGCCGTCGGTAATGCCGAACCGTTTCAGGGCTGTCTGCGCTGTTCTGCAAAGGACTATGACCGCTCTTGACCCCATGTGCTTCTGCTCACAGACCACATTGCGGACGCCGTTTTTTCTGTAATACTCAAATGCCTGCAGGGGGTGTTCGAGATAATTTTCAAGCTCACTTGTTTCACATGGCGACATAGTCGGAGGAAGATAGATAAGCCAGTGGGGATCATCGGCAAACCGTGACATTATCTCCAGTGCGGCGGCGGAATTGTTCTCATGTATGTCTATTGAGGGCATAAGCTCTGTTTCAATGTGGAGCTTTTTCCCCGCATCTCCCACCGTCAGCATATCGCCCATATCGGTATCTGCGGGCATTTCAAGGGGCTTTTCGGGTTCATAATACTGCCGCAGAGCATCTACACTTACTATCTCCTTTTCAGGATAACGAAAAGCGGTGAGCTTTCCGCCGAACACGCAGCCCGTATCTATGCAGAATGTATTATTGCATACCTTTACCTCCTTGTTCGCCGTGTGACCGTACACAACAGCCCCCTGTCCCCGATAATCAGCAGCCCAGTCAAGGCGCACGGGCAGACCGTAGGAATCCGTTTCACCTGTGGTCTCGCCGTAAAGACAAAAGTCACGCACACGGGACGAGCCTCGTCCGATATATTCCTGCTTTATTCCCGCATGGGATATGACAAGGTTTCCGCCGTCAAGCACATAGTGACTGATAAGTCCGTCAATAAACTTCTCCGTCTGCTTTTTAAACTCCCCGCCCTTTGCTTCAAGCTCCGAAATAGTTTTGTCAATGCCGTGGGAGCGGGAAATATTCTTTCCCCGCAGATATTTAAGGAGCTTTACGTCATGGTTCCCTGGAACGGCAATGGCAGTTCCTGCGCTTACCATATCCATAGCTATTTTCAGCACATCAGCATTGCGGTTTCCTCTGTCGCAGAAATCACCGAGAAAAGCGGCTGTTCTGCCCTCCGGGTGGGTGTAGACGCCGTTTTCCTTTATGTAACCCAGCTTTGAAAGCAGCATTTCCAGCTCATCGCAGCAGCCGTGTATATCGCCGATAATATCAAAGGGACCGTGCATATCCCTTTTGTCGTTCCACAGCTTTTTGCGGACTATTTTTGTATTTTCAAGCTGTTCTAAAGAGCTTATAACATAAACAAAGCGGAATCCCTCACGCTTCAGATTTTTTATGCTTCTTCTCACCTCACGGCAATGCTGACGGATAACACGTTCGGGGAAATTGCGTTCGGGGCGTGAACTGTTCCTCTCCTGCATTATCTCCTCGGGCATATCAAGAACTATTGCCGCTGCATGAACGTTTTGTTCCCTTGCAAGGTCAAGTATCCGTTTTCTTGCGGAGGAGTGTATATTTGTGGCATCAATTACCGTGAGCTTCATGTTTTTCAGGCGCTTGTCCGCAGCATAATAAAGCAGGTCAAAGGCATCGCCCGAAATGCTCTGATCGTTTTCGTTGTCGCAGACCATTCCTCTGAAATAGTCTGAGGATAAAACCTCCGTGGGTTTAAAATGCTTCAGAGCAAAAGAGGTCTTTCCCGAGGAGGTGCCGCCTACCAGAGCCACAAGGCAGAACTCGGGTATCTCTATGGTAAAGCTATTCATTTTTTGTAAACACTCCCATCTGTGTGGGCGCACCGAGAGCAGCATCGGTATCGCCTATGCCCGAAATTTTGCAGGAATATCCGTATTTTTCGCATACATTCTCAGTCCATGAGGAAAATTCGGCTCTTGTCCATTCAAAGCGGTGATCGGTGTGCCTGAGAGAATTTTCCTTCATATGTTCATAATTTGCATTATATTCCCTGTTGGGCGTTGTGATAATAACTGTTTTCGGAGCGGCACACCCGAACAAAACACGTTCAAAGGCGCCGATACGCATAGGCTCGATATGCTCGATCACCTCGACCGCACAGGCGCAGTCATACCCCTCAAAACGCTTGTCACGATATGTGAGAGAAGCCTGAAAAAGTGTGAGCTTGTCCTTTAAGGCGGACGGCATTCTGTCAAGGTGAAGCCGCTTTGCAGCCTTTTCAAGAGCGGCAGCCGATACATCGCAGGCAGCAGCCCTTCTTATCTGCGGAGCTTTCAGAAGAAGAGCGGTAAGGCGGCATTCTCCGCAGCCTAAGTCGATAACGCTTGATGCGCCGCTTTCAAGAACAGCCTCCTTTACTGCTTCCATGCGCTGTGTATTAAGAGGAATGCGAGCTTCTTTTTCCGCAGCATTCTCCTCATTTGCGATCGTTTCCTCATCGGAATTTTCTTCACCGATCAGAAGCTCAAGAGTCTTGCGTGCATAGCTTTTTCGTGCCGTAAAATAGCGGCGGACGATCTTTTCTTTATACGGGTGATCCTCTATCCAACCCTTGCCGTGGTCAAGCAGCTTTTGTATTTCGTCCTCAGATATATAGTAGTGCTTCTGCCTGTCAAATACGGGGATAAGCACATAAAGGTGATTGAGAAGCTCAGAAAGCCTTACCGTCCCCGAAATGGTAAGGTCAATATATGGAGACATACCCCATTCGGGAAATTTTTCATCAAGCACAGTGCGGCTTGTTTCCACCGTATATCCCAGCGGAGCAAAAAGCTCCTTTGCAAGCTCATCCTCACCGTTGTCCCTCAGACAGAAAAGGCGGGCAGTAAGTCTGAGCGGTGTATCTGCAAGCTGCTGCCGCTTGTCGCAGCGCCCGCTCATAGCCGTACCGAAAACACGGGCGATCGCCGTACTCATAAAGGAGGTTGACGCATAGGGACGGTCATTGACATAATCAAAAAGTCCGCCCTCCGTGCCGCCCTCCTTTCCTCTTGCAAGCAAAAGAGGATCAGTTTCGGGAAGAAGTGCAGCAGTTGTGCGGCTGCTGCTCACCTCAGTGTAAAAGACGTATGCTTTACCGTAGGATAATTCAAACTGCTGTGTTTTTGCGGGATTTTTGTGCAGCAAAAAGCCCAGATCCTCGGTATTCTGACCCTCATATGTAATTGTCAGCAGCATTTTTTTCTCCTTTCCTATCCCGGCTGTTATGCCGGAGATTTTTTAAAATACGAAAATATATGTAAAAATTAAGTGAATGCGGTCTGCTCACAGCTTTCCGCATACTGCCGTTATGCTTGATTTTTGCAGACAGCAAGCCTGTTTCTCTGATGTTCTGATAAGGTGTCAGTCGTCAAACAGGGGAGTGGAAAAATATCTTTCCGCAGTATCGGGAAGAACTGTTACAACGGTTTTTCCGCTGCCTAATTTTTCGGCAAGCCTCAGCGCAGCAGCAACATTTGTACCGCTTGAAATTCCGCACATTATCCCCTCCGTGCGTGCAAGGGCTTTTGCTGTATTTATTGCTTCTTCATCGGAAATAATGCAGATCTCATCGTAAATGCTGCGGTTTAGTATATCGGGTATTATGCCGTCGCCTATGCCCATCTGCAAATGCGTTCCGATGTTGCCCCCTGCAAGTATTGCCGCATTTTCAGGCTCAACAGCCCATATGATAAGATCGGGATTCTGTGAGCGCAGAGTTTCGCCTATGCCCGTAATAGTGCCTCCCGTGCCGATACCCGAACAGAAGCCGTCAATTTTACCCGCCGTCTGCTCAAGGATCTCCAGAGCCGTGTGGTACTTGTGTGCATAAACATTGTTCATGTTGCAGAACTGCTGCGGAACATAAACCCTGTCGTCCTCCTCTGCCATTTTCATAGCCGCATCAAGACAGCCCTTTATACATTTGCCGATATCGCCGTCATCGTGGATAAGTATTACCTCTGCACCGTAATGCCGCACGAGCTTTCTTCTTTCTTCACTGACAGAATCAGGCATGATAATTATTGTTCTGTAGCCTCTGACCGCACCTACAAGGGCAAGTCCTATTCCCTGATTGCCGCTTGTAGGCTCAACAATAATGGTATCCTTATTAATTTTCCCCTCTTTTTCCGCATTGCGGATCATATTATAGGCGGTGCGGGTCTTTATTGAGCCTCCTACATTAAGCCCCTCAAATTTTACAAGCACCTCAGCGTTTCCCGGCTTGTTAATTCGTCCCAGCCTTATTATTGGGGTATGTCCGATAGCTTCAAGAACATTATTGTATATCATACGAATAGTCTCCTTTTTAAACAGAAAAATAGCAGAATTGCAAATATCGACCGAAGCACTGCCCGAAAAAATGAGGTTTATGTAAAAACAGACTGTGATCCGTCATTCCTAAATCATTATACTACATATTTTCTGTAAAGTCAAGGAAATAAAAAGAAAGATTCATCTGCTGTTTATGGCAGAACATAAAAATGCGGCTTCTCTGAAATTGATCGGAGAAGCCGCTGTTACTGTTTACTCTGCCGTACTTAGATCAGACGTTTACGCCGTAGTTTCTGCAAAGAGCTTCAAGACCGCCCTGATAGCCCGAACCTACCGCATTGAATTTCCATTCGCCGTCTCTTCTGTAAATTTCACATACTACAATTGCCGTTTCAATGGAAAATTCCTCGTCAAGATCAAATTTCAGCACCTCTGTACCCACCATATCATCGGGAGATGACATACGTGCAACTCTTACATAGGCATTTGAAACCTGTCCGAAATTCTGATTTCTGACCTGTGCGTCATAAATTGTAACCGTAATGGCGATCTTCTGCACATCAGCAGGCACTTTTGTAAGGTCAATAAGTATGACCTCATCATCGCCGTCCCCTTCGCCTGTCAGGTTGTCGCCTGTATGGGTAACAGCACCCTCGGGGCTTTTAAGATTCCCGTAAAATACGAAATCCTCATCTCTTCTCACCTTGCCGTTGGCGCCCAGCATAAATGCACAGGCATCAAGGTCAAAGTCTGCACCGCCGTCATATTGGTTGGTATCCCAGCCCAGACCGATAAGCGCATTTGTTATATTTTTGTCAAGGCTCACACGCTGTCCTTTTGTAAGATTTACAGCCATTTCAAGTACGCTCCTTTCGGAATATCATGCAAACCGCTTTGCAAGCTCGCCGATGCTGTTATCGGTGGTAGCCTGACCTATGGCGTTAAACTTCCATGTGCCGTTATAGCGGTAAACTTCGCCGAAAACCATAGCGGTCATGTTGTCATAATTTTCGGAAAGATTATATCTGCAAAGCTCCTGATTTGTTTCGCCGTCGCAGACTCTGATAAAGGCATTGCGGATCATGCCGAAGTGCTGATTCCTTGCTCTTGCCTCGTAGATATTTACGACCATTATGATCTTGTCATAGTTTGCAGGAAGTGCAGAAAGGTCAATGAGTATCTGTTCATCGTCGCCTGCACCCGCACCTGTGAGATTGTCGCCCATATGGCGGACAGCTCCCGTTTTGTGGGTAAGATTGCCGAAATATACAATGTCGTTTACCCCCATCAGATGACCGCCTATGCAGCAGAATGCAGAAGCATCACAGTCTATGTCCTGTGGTTTGGGAGCAAAAAGACCTCTTGGGCGCTGCACCTCGTCCCAGCCGAGACCGACCATTATCCTGCGCAGCTCGCCGCCTGTGCTTTTGCGCAGCTCCACCTTCTGACCCTTTTTAAGATTTACAGCCATTACAGAAGCCCCCTTATACGTTTACGCCGAAGTTCTGGCAAAGTGCTTTCAGACCTCCGCCGAAGCCGCTGCCTATGGCATTGAACTTCCATTCGCCGTTATGCTTGTACAGCTCTGCAACCACAACAGCTGTTTCAATTGAGAAATCCTCGCCCAGATCGAAATGGAGAAGCTCTGTACCGTCTGCCTCGTTGAAGATGCGGATATAGGCGTTGCTTACCTGACCGAAATTCTGTCTGCGCTCCTCAGCATCATAAATGGTAACGGAAAAGTCTATCTTTTCGATGTTTGCAGGCACCTTTGAAAGATCAATCCTTATCTGCTCGTCATCGCCGTCACCTGCGCCTGTAAGGTTGTCGCCCATATGCTCTACAGAACCGCTTTCATGCTTTAAGTTGCCATAGAAGATAAAGTCGCTGTCTGCGTTCACCTTTCCGTCCCCTTTAAGCAGGAATGCAGCCGCATCAAGGTCAAAGTCTGAGCCGCCGTCATATTTGTTGGTATCCCAGCCCAGACCTACCACGATATTTTTAAGTCCGGGGTTTGTTTTGGTAAGGTCTACCTTCTGTCCTTTAGTTAAATTTACTGCCATTTTAAATTCCTCCTTTTTATTTTACCTGCTTAACAGGTCATTTACTTTTTTGAAACAGCCTTTCTGATGATATCTATAGGTATCACCATAAATGCCAGTGCAAAACAGATGAGCCATGTCATAGCCGAAAGAGGCTCTACACTCAATGCTGCACCGCCGAATGTTACAAATACAAACTGTACTGCAAGGATAGTAAGCATTACGATGAGGAAATTCCTGTTTCTGCCTATTCCCTCAAACACGTTCAGATGCTCAGTTCTTGCGTTGAATCCGTTAAAGGTAATAGCCATCATAAAGGTTGCAAATACCGCAGAATTGAGATAAGTTGTGTCTATAGAAGGACTGAGGACAGAGCTGAGAGCGGGCAGGAATCTTACCGCAAGACAGACGCAGGTGATATACAGTGCGCTGATAATTATTTCGGTGAGCATTCCCTTTGTGACAATGCTTTCGCTTCTGGGAATGGGCTTGTCCTTCATATATTCTTTAAGTGCAGGCTCGCTGCCGAATGCAATAGCCGCAAGCGTATCCATTGCAAGGTTTACAAACAGCAGCTGGATAACCGTCATTATCTCATTTTCGCCCATAAGAGGGCCTATAAAGCAGGTGAGTACTGCTGCCACATTAACAGTAAGCTGAAAAATAAGGAATTTTCTTATGCTTTTGAACATGGTTCTGCCGTAGAGGATAGCCTTTGCAATGGAGGAGAAATTGTCGTCGAGAATGGTAATATCTCCCGCTTCCTTTGCGACTTCCGTGCCGCTGCCCATAGCAAAGCCCACGTCCGCTTTTTTGAGGGCGGGGGAGTCGTTTACGCCGTCACCTGTCATGCCGACTACAAGGTTCAGCTCTTGGGCTGCCTTTACCAGTCTGCTCTTATCGGTAGGAAGCGCACGGGAAACTACCCTCAGATCGGGCAGCAGAGCTTTAAGCTCCTCATCAGTCTTTGCAGCAAGCTCAGCAGAGGTAAGGGCTACATCTGTATCCTTTGTAAGCAGTCCTGCTTCTCTTGCAATTGCACAGGCAGTTTCCTTTCTGTCGCCCGTTACCATTACTACCTGTATGCCCGCATTCTGCACCTCTTTAATGGCGTCTACTGCCTCCTTGCGGACATTATCTCTTATGGAGAGAACACAGAGCAGCGTAAGCCCCTCATCGTCCTTTTCTCCCTCTCTCATGGCAGCCGCAAGAAGTCTCATTGAGCGGGACGCCTGAGCATCTATATAGGAGATAATTGTCTGCTTGTCGGTAAATTCCTTTACATTGCCGTTTTCGTCCATGAAGTGGGTACATCTTTCGATTATCTTTTCAGGTGCGCCCTTTACATAGGTAAAGGATTTGCCGTCCTTTTCGATGATAACGCTTGAGCTTTTCTTAGTTGAATCAAAAGCGTTGAACGACTTTATCTTTGCTCCCTCAAGCCTGTCGGTTACCTTAGATTCTGAAAGGAATGTCATAAGCGCTCTGTCAGTGCTGTTGCCGCCGATAACGCTGCCGTCCTTTCCGCAGGAGGCACTGTTGTTGACGCCGATACCCGTAATGACATTATCCGCAAGAGTTGTATTCATCTCGGAAAGTGAGCTGAACACCTTTCCGCTGCCTGCGGACATCTCAACTACCGAAAGTCTGCCCTCGGTAATAGTACCTGTCTTGTCGCTGAACAGGATAGAAAGGCTTCCCGCCGTTTCAAGACCGTTTATCTTTCTTACAAGGACATTATCCTTTGCCATTTTAAGACTCTGGAACGAAAGCAGTATAGAGGTGAGCATCGGCAGACCCTCGGGTACTGCACACACAATGATAGTTACCGCAACGGTAACAGCACCAAGGATAAGATTTATCCAGCCGTATATGTCTGACGGGATATCGCCTGTAAGGAGCGTTCTTGCCATAATTCCCACAACGATGCATATTGCGCCGATATAGCCGAATGTGGAGATCTGCTTTGCAAGCATACCGAGCTTTACCTGGAGGGGCGTTTCTCTTGTATCCTCCTGCACTTCAAGTGCAAGCTCACCGAAAAGGGTCTTGTCGCCTACTACCTTTACCTGCATATAAGCCTCGCCGCCGCAGACAACAGTACCTCTGTAGGCATAATATTTATTGAGCAGATCCTTGGTATCATAGGAGCCGCCCTCGGGGAGAGGCAGCTTTTCGGCTTCCTCTGTTTCGCCGTTGAGCGCAGCCTGATCGACTTTAATATCGCCCTCAACTATCTCGCCGTCTGCGGGCAGCTTGTCGCCTGCCTGGAGATAGACGATATCACCTACAACGATCTCGCTTGCGTGTATCTCGGTAAGTGCGCCGTCACGGACGACCTTTGCCGTTTCCTTTGCCTCCTCCTCAGCTTTGAGAGCGGAAGCCTTGCCCTCCTGCTTGCTCTCGCTGACGCTGGAAACGCCGTTTGCAATGACTATGGCGATGAGTACGCCTACAGGCTCATACCATTCCGTCTCACCCAGAAAGAACATTACCACCTGAACTGCCAGAGCCACAAGAAGTATCATTATCATAGGGTCCTTAAAGCCCTCTAAGATCTTCTTCCACAGCGGGTCGGGCGGTATTTGCGTAAGGACGTTGGAGCCGTATTTTTTACGGCTTTCCTCAACCTCCGCCGCTGTCAAACCGTTAAACTTCATTTTACATTTCCTTTCGTGATTATAAAATATGTTTATTTAAAAGCCTGTTTATTATCCGGGGATACAAAACAGGATCTTAAGCTGTTAAAGCTGTGGCTATCTGCCGCAGGAAACTTCACAAAGACAGCCCGTTTCCTCATCGGACATCAAAAAAACTGCGCCGTCCTTTAATCTTATGGCTTGTCCGGGGGGAACGATATTGCCGCCGGGGGATCTCATTGAGTGTACCGATCTGTTTACCAGCAAAAACTCGCCGTTCACCCTGCACACATATGCAGCCATGCTTCTGTCCGCCTTTTCATCGGGAAATACATCGGAGTATATGTGCCATTTAAACAGGGGCATATTGTGGTATACATTTATGACACCTGCTTCCTTCCACTGACCGGGACTGCCTCTCATTCGGCTTTTCAGATGAAAGCGGACGATATTTTCAGGGCGGACCTTAGTGCCGCAGAAGGGACAGACGGGCTTTGCGGGGTCATGGAGGATAAACCAGCCTGCGGCGCAGTTGGGGTTTTCGCAGGGGTGCAGCAGGTCAAATGCTCCCACAAGAGCTTTCTCCCATTCCATAGCGGTAGGACGTTCATCGGGACAATGCAGACCGTCCACAAAAGCCCTGAGAAACAGGCTTTCCAGTGACCGCCCCAGATCGCTTATGGTTATCGCCAGATCGGGAGGGCGGTTGCTCCTGTCATAAGGGTTTTCGATAAACAGGGCTTTTTCTCCTTTTGAGAGATACTCGTCCTCATCGGGATCCTTTGAATATATCTTAGGTCCCGAAAGAGGGTGACGGAACAGCAGATATTCATAGATAAGCACCGCTAAAGCATGAAGATCCGTGCGTGCATTGGGAAGATTCCTCTTCGGGTCGCCAAAGGGCAGTCCTAATGTGGTAAGCACCTCGGGAGCGATATACCCGCTTGTGCCTATAACCTCCGGGGGATAGATGCCCGGCACTACAAGTGAATCAATATCAATTACCACACACCCGCCGCTTATAGGGTCTATCAGCACATTGTTGCAGGACAGATCGGAATGTGCAAGTCCCGCCGAATGCATACGTCTTACGGCTCTTGCAAGATTTATGGAGATACAGAGCATTGAGCGGAAATCCCCCAGCTCACGTTCTTTCATGATCTGTCTGAGCTTTTCGGAGGTGAACCACTTGCTTTTCTTGTCCTTGCCTTTAAGATCCTTGCTCATCTGAGGATAGATGCTTGCATTGTCGGAAAATAAGAAATCGGACGGATATGCAGGACAGACTATGCCGAATTCGGGGGACTGTACTATTGCAAATGGCCAGCAGAATTTGCCTGCAAAGTAATCCGCCGCAGCCTTTGTACCGCCCCTTGCGCCTCCCTCCTCCTCTGAGAGAGTGGGATTATACTTACCGATAATGGCTTCTATCCGTTTTCTGAGATTGGGGTCGGCAGCATTTTTCGGGTCATTGAAAAACTGCACCACATAGGAGCGGTCAGGGGCAAAATAGGTGTATTTCATGCCGCCTCTCGGCGGGTCGTCCTTTATCACATAAGGCAGCCTTCTGCCGTCCGTAAGAATGGCTTCGGCAGTCCTTTCCATGTTATCACCCCTTATTCTTCATCTGCACAATTACCAGAGTGCGGTCGTCAAAAGAACCTCTTTCCACATAATTATCAAGCCACATTCTGAGCCGCATACTCCGATCGTCAGCGGCTGACATTTCCTCCAGCTCTATTGCCCCAAGCTCCAGTGCGGGACGGTTATTCCATAATTCCTCATAGGAAACATTTGCAGTTTCGCATATTTTTTTTGTATATCTGAGGGGCAGTCTGACTGCGGGATCGTTTACCCACGGATATGATGCGGGAGGGGGGAGAGCTTTGTAAAAGCGGAGCTGTTCGGGTGTTATGCCGGCAGATGTTTTTCCTGACGGAAGTATCCCGTTTGCGATGAGGTCGAAATAAAGCCTTATAAGCTCCCTTTTGTCGGGGAAATAATCATCGCACACGCCGTCTGTCATAAGCAGCAGCAGATCCGATTTATTTCTTGATATTTTTGTTCTTGCCCTGAGAGCGTCCCTGCTCCGCATTTTTTCAGAGGTGAGAAATTCCGTCTCTCCCGAAAAATCGCCGCCGTCCGGAATACTCATGGGCTTTATACATTCGCTCATATCCCCCTCTGTATCAATAAGAGCGATCATTCCGTCTCCTATCTGACAGGTGACAAAGAGCCGTTCACCGTTTTCAAGGGGTATCACCGCCGCAGCAAGCAATGTTGCGGCAAAATCGGTAAGCACGGGCGGACGTCCCATAAGTCGGGTATATTTTTCATCGGTGCATCTTTGACGAAAGGCGGCTTCTACCGACAGGAAAGCGCTGTTGACCGCATTCTGAAGCACCTCTGCAATACGGCCGCAGGCTTCGGTAAAGTCCTTTCCTGTAAGCTCACCGCAAAGATCAGCGGTAAGACGGGGATAGACCCTCATCAGGCTGTCAAGCTGTGCCTTTATCGAATTGACAGCCGCCCTGCACGATTCTCTTGCCCCTATCCGTGAAAGTACCTTAGAGCCTGCGCCGTCTGAAACTGCTGCAATGGTAATATCTCCCAGATATGCAGTTTCGTACCAGTCATCGCAGTTTGTACCCTCATGCTTATGCTTTTTTCCCCGCACTCTTGCGGCGGTGACTCTGCTCCCGCAGTATTCCTCAAGGGTATTGAGATATTCGGGAGCGGGTTCTGGTTCATCGGCGCAAACGGGTACATATTTCCACATTCCCGCAGTATGAGCGACTACAGCTTCGCTGTCAAGGGGAGGGGTTTCTTTGGGCGCATTCTGCTGCTGTATATGGGCAGGCTCGGTGTTGTCCTGCGGTGCAGTGGGGATAGGGGTTTCCGACTCGGGAAATTGGTCGGGAACTACAACAAATCTTATTTCAGGGGACAATTTAAGTCCTCCTTTCGGCTTGGCTTACGGAACGATCACAAAGCCCTGCGGCGGGGGCGGAAGCTCAAATGCTGCGCCGGGCTTTGCGTCAAGGCTCTTTGAGGACATCTTTACAGAGCCTGATACCCACGCAAAGAAACGGGAAAGATCACCTGCCGAAAGAGTATTCATCATCAGAACGCTTTCGGTTATCCTTTTAAGATATTCTGTCCGTGCGTTTGCGCCCGCAGCGCAGGCAATGATATTAGCGATCTTTGCATTTTTAAGCTCGCCCGCAGCAGTGTTGAAGCGTTCTGTATCAGTAGGGGAGCCGTCGGTCAGGATAAAAACCAGCGGTCTCCAGTCGCCTTTATGTGTTTCTGAGGACTTTCTCACCTCTGAATTAATGCAGTCCATAAGCACCATGAGAGCCTCTCCCATAGCGGTTGCACCGCCTGCGGAGATCTGCGGCTCCTTAAAGTTCATAAGCTCCGTAAGAGGAACGATCTGTCTTGCGCTGCTGTCAAAGGTTATAACGGAAAGATAAGCAGTTTCCAGCGCCTGAGGGTCGCTCCTCAGTTCTGAGAGAAGGGTTTTTATGCCCTGTCTTACCGCTTCGATCGGTTCTCCCATCATGGAGCCCGAGCAGTCAAGCAGCAGGTACACAGGCAGACGTCTGTTAAAATCCGACATGATTAACACACTCCTTGATCATTCATCGCTGCCGAGCCTTTGGCTCTGACTTTTAAATTCTGTATTAAATTCCCTTGTAAGGGAGTCGCTGATTGGGATAAGTATATCCGGCGGCACATGGTCGTCCTTCATCTGGAGAGCCTGTAAAAGTCTGGGTGTAAGTATTTTTGATGCCACAAGGTACTCTTTAGAGTTGGAATTCATATAAAAAACCATCATGAAGCTTACAAACTGGGACCATCTCATAACAAAAGCGCCGTTTTCGATACGGGAGATGCGTTCCTTTGAAATGCCGCTGAGGGCTTCCAGATCGTCCTGTGTATAGCCTACCACCGCTCTGAGCCTTTTCATGTGAGATGCGAGCTTTATGCAGTAGCTTTCTTTTTCTTCATCGGTGAGTTTTGTAAGCATCGTCATGCACCCCCTTTTTAATTTCGGGTGTTCTTCCGGATATCTCGAAAAAACATCTTTTCATGCTAAAATTAAGGAAAAAGATGTCAAAATGACTTGTTTTTGCCTTAATATAACTTATCATACCATATTCTTCCGAAAATGTCAAGAGATTTGACAAATTTTTAATGAAAATATATGCTTCGTAAATTCCCAAAGTAAATTCCACAGTGGAATTTAGAAATGGAATTTACTTTAGGAAGAGTTTTGTGGTAGAAT
>CANQPL010000017.1 GCA_947625735.1 uncultured Clostridia bacterium | reverse complement strand
AATCTGATGCTTATGGAACGGAAAATAAAAAAGATCAACACACAGCCGCTCATAAAACCGCTCAACAGGTGGAACGAACTCACTATCGAGGAGAAAAATCAGCTTGCATCTCTGATGATCGACAAAATTTATCTTTCCACTGAAACAGGTGTTGATGTGAAGTTCAGCTTTTGAGCAGACAGGGCATTTTTACTGCCCGTAACTTTTTGGGTTTAAGGCTCCTCTTGTTTTGATGGGCAATCCTCTGATCCGTGAGAAAATAGACATAGAAACGGAAATAACCAAACTGAATGTATTAAAGTCGAGCTTTCTGTCGCAGAAGTACACAATGCAGACAAAGGCATCGGAAATCATTCCCCGTGAAATAGCTCAAACGGAAAAGCATATAGAGAAATTGCAGTCCGATCTTGAACTTTCTGCCGCCGAAAAGCCTGAAACGAATGAGGAGGGAAAAAAGTATTTTCCTGTTACGGTTGGTAATACGGTGTACACCGATAAGGAAGAAGCAGGTACTGCTCTGCGTCAGGCAGTTTTGAAAAACGGCAGTATCATAGAGGGGAAAGAGTGTGCTGTTGGCAAATACAGAGGGTTTGAGGTATCGGCATTTTTTGATGCGTTCAACAAAAAATTCAAGATTTGCCTGAACGGTGACAGCAAGCATTACGGTGAACTGAACATGGATCAGAACGTCAAGGCAAGCGGAAATATTATCAGAATGGATAACGTTATCGGTAATATTCAAGCTGAGCTGATAACCGAACAGAAAAAACTTGAATCCTTGAAAGTCGATCTGAGCGAAGCGAAAACACTTGCGGAGCAGGCATTTCCGCAGGAGAGCGAGCTGATCGCAAAACAGAAGCGGCTTGATGAGATAAATATACTGCTTATGCAGCAGCCGGGCGGCAGAGGTCAGGAGCTTTATGAAGCATTGGCAGAGATTTGTCCGGAGATCCAATACACAGATGATCTGTACTGCAAATATGAAGCGGGAAAGGGCATAGAACCGCTGTCTGTGGAGCGGCATGGGGATATCGTATTTTTGGCGCATACCTATGAGCAGAACGGTGACATCATGTATGATCCTGCATATGAATTTAAAATTGACACACAGAACCGAACCGCTGAAATAATATCCTATGAGCTGAGCGGAATGGGAGTATATCAGACGTTTGACAAGGACAGTCCCGAACGTGCAGATGCAGAGAATAGCGCACTTGATCTTACTCTTAAAAATATCAAAGAGTATGGATATGAACGAACGGTTTATCGGGGCGGAAACGAAAAAGAGGATATGAGCAGAAGCATAGAAAATTTAAAACCAATTGCACGATGATTTTATGAAAGACTGTAGCAGAATAGTTACAGTCTTTTCTTTATGATATAATTATGAAATAGTATCTGCGCAAAGAACCAAAGAAAGGATTTTAGAATATGGAAAAACAACTTGAGGTAAGCAGCGGGATAACCCTTGCACAGTGGCTTGATTATTGGTATGAAAGCTATGCCAAACGCACTGTGCGCCGTGCTACGGCTATATCTTATGAGGGATACATAAAGAGACACATTATTCCCAAGATAGGCTCATATCGGCTCTCAGAATTGAATACGACTATTTTTCAAGACTTTTTTAATGCGGAGCTTGACGGGGGAAAGCTGAGCGGGGGCAGGCTGTCTGTTAAAACTGTGACTAATATGGAAAGAATGCTGCATCAGTCGGTAGAAAAGGCAGTGGAGATAGATATAGTATGCAAAAATTTTGTTAAGTATACTGTACTTCCTCCTCTGATCGCACCGGATATGCGGGTATTTACCGAAAAAGAAAGGGAAATGCTTCTTGCTCAGATCGCAAGAGGTACGGAACGTTACAGCTTTGCGGTATATATCGGACTTACTCTCGGACTGCGTGTAGGTGAAATATCAGGCTTGCAGTGGTCAGACATTAATTTCGGGCAGAAGTTTATCAGGATCAGGCGGACGGTAGAACGGCTTCATATTGCGGGGGATAGCACAGGTAATAAGACGGAGATCTGCATCGGTCCGCCCAAAAGCAGGGCATCTGTCAGGGATATACCTCTGACAGAGGAGTACTGCGGCAGATTTATTGACTACATGAATTACGTTAAAAGGAGGGATAAGGACATAATCGGAGCAGAGGAATTTCTTTTTCGGTCAACCATGGGAAACGTTGCAGAACCGAGAGCGCTGCAGGCGTGTTTCAACAGGATAGTGAAAAAATCGGGCATAGACAAAGCAAATTTTCACGCACTGCGGCACACGTTCGCTACCCGTGCCATTGAAAAAGGGGTTGATATCAAGGCACTAAGCGTTATTCTCGGACATACAAGCGTGAGCTTTACTCTTACACGATACGGACACGTTCTTGACAATCACAAGCGTGACACTATGGAGAAGCTGCTGCAAGACTGATAAGCGGCAGCAATAACCACCATGCGCAGATATGAAAACGGACGGCTGATGCCGCCCGTTTTTTGCATATTTTTTATTAAAATGCCAACAAAGTCCATAAAATCAAGGCTTTCGTATAATTGAAACTCTAAGTATCCGCATATACAAAACTGTACTATCAGCGAGACTTATTGATAATTATTAAGATCGGACACAGAACAGTTTATTCTTTTTCCGATTCATTAACATAAATCATCATAGGATATCCAAATCCCTGATATCTGACCGTTATAAAGCCATAATCTTTCAGCATTTTTACTAAAAGCCATGCCTTTGTTGTGCCGCAATTAAACAACTGCTTTATTTCAGCATAGGTATAATGGATATATACCTTACCTTTTTCATCTACCAAGTCGTTTTTTCTGGAAATTTCGGCTCTGTCCCTCATGCGCATATACAGATATGCCATATACCAAACGTGAATGCTATTATTTTCTTTTAAAGTATTGTTAACCCAATTTAATAGCCAAACAGGAAATAAATCACTTATATCTATATTACAATGTGCCGCATTTCCTTTTGTGTCATTCATGTTGAAAACCTCCTATAAAAAATAAAAATCGCCGAATTTACAGACTTTCGCATATGATAAAACTCTAAGCATCCGCATATACAAAACTGTACTATCAGCGAGACTTATTGATAGTTATTAAGATCGGAGAATAAGCCGAAAAAGAAAAAACAAGCCTTTACAAATGAATAAAATATAAAAATTAACAGAATGTTTTTAGAAAATGCAAAAAAGAAAAGCATTTTGCCAAAAAACTTGCTTGACAAAATGCTTTATCTGTGCTAAAATAAAAAATATAAATCGCACCCACATTCTGCGGTGCGTTCTGGAACGCACCGCAGAACATAATCAAACAGAAGTAACCAGCTTCTGAATGACTTAGTGAATGCTACTTATATCCTGCATTTTATTATACAGGATTAAAATAGATTTGTCAAGCTATTCGGAACGCTTTTGTTTGGTTTTTTGGTGAAAAGCTGAAAGCAAAACGTTTTTTAGAATAGCTTGACTTATATAGGTTTGGTTGCGGAGGCAGGATTTGAACCTACGACCTTCGGGTTATGAGCCCGACGAGCTACCGAGCTGCTCCACTCCGCGATATCAGCACTCGTATTGACCTCTAATCATCGAGTGCTTTATTATTATATCACATTATTTTTGGTTTGTCAATACCTTTTTGGAAATTTTTTTTATTTTTTTCACCACGGGGAGGAAAGCCCGTTTTCATCGGTCATTTCTGACGATAATGGGGCATCGGTGTCCTGAGCGCTTGTCTCTGTGTCGGTATCGGAGACATCTTCTGTGCTTTCTGTCGGATAGGCTTCGCTTGTCTCTTCGGGAAGACTCTCTGTATCTGTGCTTGTTTCGGATTCTGTATCGCTGCTTATTCCGGAATCGGTCCCGCTGTCTGTTTCCTCCCCGGAGGCTTGGGCAGTACTTTCATAATCAGTGTCCGCCGCTGTTTCGGTATCCGTCTGTGTATCATCAGTCACGGGAGCAGCTGTTTCGGTTGTCGTCTCACTGCTCTCCGGAATTATCACGATCGCCTGAGAATACATCTGTTTGAACCGAACTTCAAATCTGTCGATATTGTAGTCAATAATGCCCTTCATAGGGTCGTTGAGCGTAACGGTATTTCCGCTTATATTAAAGCCTGTAAGCACAAAGCAGTGTTCATTAAGATACCAGTCAAGCTGCTCTCCGGTGGCATTGTCATACCATGTTTCATAGTACTCAGGCTCGATCATTCCGTCAGTTGCCCAGCAAAGCACGGGGATATCCTTTATCAGATACTCATAAAGAGTGTCAGGGTGACAGCCTGAAATATTCTTTACCGTGAAGCCGCCTCCATGATCGGATATGTAGGCATTTGCCGCTTTTTCTATTGCGGGGGAGAAGCAGCCGTAGCCCCTTGAAAAGGGATCGCCGATAAAATAATCAAAAAAACTGTCCTTATACATTTTGCCGTCCTTTTCAACTGCGTTTCCCCACGATGTAGGCAGATAATTCCTCGCCATATCCGTTTTTTCTGCATCAAAACCGTAGTATCTCAGCAGAGTGGTAAGTGCGGTGATCTCACACCCCACAGGCAGCTCGGGCTGCTGAAGTATATTCTCCATGTCGATATATACCGAATTGCTGTCATATTGCTTGCGCTCACGGCTGGTAATGATGGTGCGTGTTGTCTGCACTGCCGTGGTAACGGGAGCAGTGTCATTATCTGTTTCCTCACGAGGCGGCTCCTCCTCAATTTCATAGTCGGGAACCTGTGTTTCCTCCTCATTGCCGCCCAGTATAGGTGCAGTTGCAAGGGCGATCCCGCCGTCAAAAATGGGAGATCTGCTCTCCTCTTCGGCAGATGTTTCTTCCTCGTCGGAAACGCTTTCAATGTCCGTAAGTGTATCTACTGCCTGAGAGGTGTCCTCTGCGGTATTCATGGTTTCTATGCTTTCAGGCTCATCTCGTGTGATAATTATTCCCGTGCTTACTGCTAAAATTATTGTAAAAAGTATAAGTATCAGCAGATTTTTTGTATAATTGTTCATTTTTATCTCTCCAATCGGATCACTTTTATTATTATACCACAATTTTTAGAGTATGTAAAGGAGTTATAACAAATTTTGCAAAAAAATCCGGCAATTGTGATAATAATGTGAAAATTATTCATGCCTATTGACAAATTTTACTGATTGATGTATAATATAAGCAGTTATTTTATTACATATTTACAGGAGGAAAGGTTATGGCTTGTTTTGCAGTTCCCGCAGCGGAAGCGGTCATTACGACTATTGCCGCTAAGATGTTAAAAACAAAGGAATCAAAGGAAGCATCTTCTGAGACACAATGCACACATGAGGACAGGATACCCTTTTCAAAAAAACTGGGCTGGCTTAACAGTATGCTTTGGGGAGGTTCTGCGCTCCTTGCCTTTGAGCATCTCTGGCATGGGGAAATATCCTTTACATTCCCGTTCCTTACCGCTTTGTCCGATGCGGAAAGCACCTCGGTAATGCTTCATGAAATGTCAACGGCAGGCGTGGGTATGGCTCTTACTGTGACCTGTGTATGGGCTGTGATGGCTGTTATTGCCTCGGCAGCAGAAAAAAGAGGAGCCCACAAGCCTGCACAGACGGTCAGCGCAGAGGAGAGCGGCGTATGACGCTTCTTGTGACCGTGTTTGCCGCTGTTATCAGCACTGCGGTGTGGTACGGCTTATCGGCAGGCAAAAAGAATACATGGCTTACCGAAAAGCTCTGCTTTATGTACTGGGGAGCGGCTCTTATGTGGCTTGTTGATGCGGCAGTCGGATATTCGGAGTCGGGAGCGGCATATTTTAATCCCGCTCCTGCTGATATGCTCAATGACCTTTTTCTGGGGCTTTGCGTCACGGCACTGGGTCTTGTTATCTGGATCGCTGCACTTCTTATAAAGGACCCTTGCGGCGTGGTAAGAGCGGCTGTTTCTTCGTCAGCCAAAAAATAGATGCAATGACTTTAGACGGGGAGTATGTGTATTTAATTCCCGCCCTGTTTCTTTATCAGATGAGCATTCTATGAGATTTGCGCTGAAAGTACCGGTGCTTTCAATCCGGTTTGCAGGACTTCTTATCAAGGGTGCAGCAAAAAAGGCATTGGCACTGCTTTTAGGATTATTCAAATAAAGGCGGCAAATTGATGATCTGCCGCTTTTTATTTTAATTTAAGGAGGGTAAATATGCCCGATCTTGAAACACTCAGACTTCTTGAGGGAGTGCGGGACGGCAGTATTTCTGTTGAAAGCGCATTTTCACGGCTTAAAACCGCTCCCTTTGAGGATATCGGATTTGCAAATGTGGATCTTCACCGCAGAGTGCGGCAGGGAGCGGCGGAGGTCATCTTCGGTGAGCCTAAGACCTCAGAGCAGATAGCGGCGATACTTGACACTATGAAAAAAAACGGGGAAAAACTCGTCATGGTAACAAGACTTTCCCCCGAAAAGGCGGCGCAGGTGCAGCAGCGTGTTCCCATAACCTATTATGAACAGGCACACATCGGCGCAGCAGGAGAGCCTCCCGACCCTTACGGTATGGGAAATATCGTAATTGTTACGGGAGGAACGGGCGATATACCCGTTGCAGAGGAGGCTGCCGTTACAGCCGAGTTGTTGGGAAATAATGTGGTTCGTCTTTACGATGTGGGCGTTGCGGGGATACATCGTCTGCTTGCAAAAAAGGATATTATTATGAATGCCGCTGTTATTATTGCGGTGGCAGGAATGGAGGGTGCGCTTGCAAGTGTTGTGGGCGGACTTGCGGACTGTCCGGTGATAGCCGTTCCCACCAGCGTGGGGTATGGCGTTTCATTTAATGGGCTTGCCGCTCTGCTTTCCATGCTCAGTTCCTGCGCGGCGGGAGTATCGGCAGTAAACATCGACAACGGCTTCGGCGCAGGCTATCTTGCGTCCATGATAAATCATATGGAGGTCAGAAATGAGAATACTTTATCTTGACTGCGGTATGGGAGCGGCGGGGGATATGCTCAGTGCCGCACTGTACGAGCTTATTGACGATAAAAAAAGGTTTATGGAACAGCTTTCGGCTCTTGGTATTGAGGGTGTAGAGTATCGCCCCGAAAAAAGTGTAAAATGCGGTATCACAGGTACGCATATGACAGTCACTGTTCACGGTGAAGAGGAATCGGAGGAAATGTCTGCTCATCATCATGAGCATGAACATGAGCATCATCACGAACATGAGCATCATCATGAAAACGAGCATCATCATGAACACGGCACGCATCATCATACAAGCATGAACGATATCGAAAATATTGTAAATGCCATGAATGTATCCGACAAGGTAAAAACCGATATACGTTCAGTCTACCGCCTTATAGCCGAAGCGGAGAGCCATGCTCATGGAGCGGAGGTATCTCAGATACATTTTCACGAGGTGGGACAGCTTGACGCTGTTGCCGATATTGCCGCCGTATGCATTGCCATAGATATGATTTCTCCCGATAAGATAGCCGCTTCTCCTGTTGCAGTGGGCAGCGGAAGTGTACAATGCGCACACGGCATACTGCCCGTACCCGCACCTGCCACAGAATTTATTCTGCGCGGAATACCCATAGAAAGCGGTCATATGACGGGCGAGCTTTGTACTCCTACGGGAGCGGCTCTCCTGAAATATTTTGTAAATGAGTTCTGCGAGCTGCCTCTTATGACGGTATCCCGCACGGGTTACGGCATGGGAAAGAAGGATTTTCCCCGTGCAAACTGCGTTCGGGCTATGATAGGGGACAGCGGGGGAAAGCGTGACCGTATAACAGAGCTTAGCTGCAACGTGGACGATATGACCGCTGAGGAAATAGGCTATGCCTGCTCTCTTCTTCTTGAAAAGGGGGCAAAGGAGGTCTATACCGTTCCTGTGGGCATGAAAAAATCCCGTCCCGGAACGTTGATAAAAGTTATTTGCACCGAGGAGGACAGGGAAAATATTATCGGGCTGATTTTCGGGAACACCTCTACTATAGGTATTCGTGAAGCTGTTATGAACAGATATGTGCTGGACAGGCATACACAGACTGTGGACACTCCCTACGGACAGGCAAGGATTAAAATTTCCGAGGGCTTCGGAGTGAAAAGAATTAAACCCGAATATGACGACATAGCACGCAATGCGGAGGAGTGCGGCATTTCCTACAGGCTTGCGGCAAAGGCGGCTTGTGACCCGCATGAAAATGAGGATAAAGAATAAAATGGATACTCTTTACCAAAAGAAACAGGCTCTGGAAGATATCCTCAGAAAAATGGGAAAGGTTTTCTGCGCTTTTTCCGCAGGAGTGGATTCTTCGCTGCTTTTAAAGGTCGCTCATGATACATTGGGTGATAATGCTGCTGCCGTCACCGCCGACTCCTGTTTTATTCCCCGCCGTGAGATCGAGGAGGCGAGGGAGTTCTGCGCTTCACAGGGGATAAGGCATATTGTTATAAGCCCTGACCCTCTTTCCCAAAAGGCTGTGGCGGATAATCCCGGGAACAGATGTTATTTCTGCAAAAAGCTCATCTTTTCCGAAATTGTCCGCCTTGCAGCCGATGAGGGCGCATATGCAGCCGAGGGTTCCAATACGGACGATATGGGAGATTATCGTCCGGGCATGAGGGCGGTAAGGGAGCTTAATGTGCGAAGTCCTCTCCTTGAGGCGGGTCTTTCCAAGGCGGAAATACGCACCTTGTCAAAGGAGCTGGGACTTTCCGCATGGGATAAGCCCTCCTATGCCTGCCTTGCGACCCGCATTCCCTACGGAGAGGTCATTACTCCCCAAAAGCTTAGCATGGCGGAAATGGGCGAGGAAATGCTCCACGATCTCGGTTTTCGTCAGGTGCGGGTGAGAGTCCATGGAGATATTGCCCGTATCGAAACACCTCCCCACGACATTTCCGTTCTTGCAGATGAGGACATGGCAGGCAGGATAAGCGGTTATTTTAAAAAGTTGGGATTTTCCTACGTAACCCTTGATCTTGAAGGGTACAGACACCCAAAGCTTAAAAAAGAAGCAGACTGATACTGCTTCTTTTTTATATAAGCTTTATCACGCTGACGGGGCATTTTTTTACACATTCTCCGCAGGCTGTACATTTGCTGCCGTCTATTACGGAAAGGTGATCCTTTACATGAGCGGCATCATAATTGCAGCATTTTTCGCATATGCCGCAGCCTATGCAGCCCGTACTGCATACCGCCTTAACATTTTTTCCGAAGTCGTGAGATGAACAAAGCACCTGAGCGGCAGGAATGTCGGATCTTCTCATATCAATAACGCTGTTCGGGCATATCTTTACACACAGCCCGCAGCCTATACATTTTTCCTCATTTACCCTTGCAAGCCTGTTTTTTACATCTATAGCTCCTACAGGACACTCCGCCGCACAGTCGCCGAAGCCTATACAGGCATATTTGCAGCCTTTCATTCCTCCGTAAAGCCGTTTTGCCGCCTTGCAGGAGGGATCGCCCTTGTACTCGAAATCAATCCTTGCGCATTCCTCGTTTCCAAGACATCTTACAACAGCTATGGTTTTTTCCGTGTTGTCGGAGGTCACGCCCATTATCCGGGAGATCCTGTCAGCAGCGGCTTTTCCTCCGGGTCTGCAAAGACCCGTTTTTTCTCCTTTATCTGCCACAGCCTCCGCATAGGCTTCACAGCCGCTGTAGCCGCAGGCTCCGCAGTTTATATGGGGCAGAGCCTCATAGATGCGGTCTTTCAGAGGATCGCTTTTTACCGCAAACACCTTTGAAGCTGCCGAAAGCAGGATACCCGCCGCAAGCCCCATTCCTCCGAAAATAAGAACGGGGAAGATAAAACCGTCAAACATATTATCCTCCAAAGCCTCCGAAAATTCCCTCTGCTATGCCCGAAAAGCCCATAAATGCCAGTGATACCACAGAAGCGGCAATAAGCGTTGAGGGTGCGCCCTTAAAGGCGGCGGGGATATCCGCATTTTCTGTCCGTGAGCGTACCCCGCTGAAAATAAGCATTGCCGCAGTGAACCCCAGCCCCGCTCCCAGAGCACCTGTTATTGATTCTATGAATGTATACTCATTATCTGCATTTAAGATAGTCACACCCAGCACGGCGCAGTTTGTGGTGATAAGGGGCAGATAAACCCCCAGCGCCCTGTAGAGCGGAGGAAACAGCTTTTTTACAGCCATTTCAAGGATCTGCACAAACAGCGCAATTATAAGGATAAACACAACCGTCCGCAGATAAACAAGGTCAAAGGGCAGCAGAAAAAATTTGTATACAGGATATGTGCAAAGCTGTGCAAGGATCATTACAATCGTAACTGCCGTTCCCATTCCCAGTGAGCTGTCGGCTTTTTTTGAAACACCAAGAAAGGGACATATGCCCATGAATTTTGAAAGTACAAAATTATCTGTTATCATTGCGCTGAACAGAATCAGCATAAGCTCCTTCATATGTCTTGTATCCTTTCCTTACAGCTGTCAATGCACGGACATTTTTCGCACCCGTTTTTGTCCTCTGATGACCTTCCGCTCAGCCTGTTCACGGCGGCAATAATGCAGCCCAGAGCGAAAAATCCTCCCGCAGGCAGGACAAAAACTGTCATGGGAGATGAAATATGCAGATCTATCCCCATCCAGCTGCCCATGCCGAGTATCTCTCTTACCGAGCCTGTCAGAAAAAGTGCAGCGGTAAAGCCCGCTCCCATGCCTAATCCGTCAAGTATGGAGGGGAGAAGATCGTTTTTTGAGGCAAAGCTCTCCGCACGTCCGAGAATGATACAGTTTACTGTTATAAGGGGCAGATAGATCCCCAGCCTGTCGTAAAGCTCAGGGAAAAATCCTTTCATGATAAGCTCCGTAAGCGTTACAAAGCCTGCAATGATAACGATAAAGCAGGGCAGTCTTACCGAGTCGGGGATAACCTTTTTCAGACAGGATATCACAGCATTAGAGCAGACAAGCACAAGCGTGGCGGCGATTCCCATTCCTATGCCGTTTGCTGCCATAGTCGTCACCGCAAGAGTGGGACACATACCGAGAAGAGATACAAGTGTGGGATTTTCCTTTAAAAGACCCTTTGTAAATTCATTTAACATTCCTTTTTCATTCATGAAGATCATCTTCTTTCTGTGCAGTAAACTCTCTGTATGCATTCCGTGCCGTTTCCACCGCCTGTTTTACGCCTCTTGACGAATAGGTAGCGCCCGTTACGGAATCCACTGCCAACGGGTCACTGTCGGGGGACATACCGTAAAAGTTACGGTAGTAGCTTTCATCTGCGGCACGTGAGCCTATCCCGGGAGTATCCCGCATATCAAGAGTGCTGATACCGCATACCCTTCCGTTCACGTCAAAGCCGATAAGCAGATGCAGACCGTCCTTGCTGTAGCCGTCCGCCGTTACCTCTACGGCGATATTTCCGTTTCCGTCGGAGATTATGGAATCGGCTGAGAAGGCTTCTCCCTCAGTCATGACGATACCAAAGCCCTCTGCACTGCCGTAAAGCTCCGCAAGTCCCGCTGATAGTTTTTCTGTGATAACGCCTGTGGTATCAACATAGGTGATCTCATATGCGGCTGTAAGCAGCGCACAGGTAACGGAGCATACAAGCATAAGCACAATCGGAGGCATGATAATTTCTTTTATCCTCATTGCCGTTCCTCCTTTGCGCCTATGGGCTTTAAAACGCAGAGCCTGTCAATATAGGGCGTGAGCAGATTCATAAAGAGAATGGAAAAGCTGACGCCCTCCGGATAACTGCCCCATTGCCTTATTGCAAAGGTAATAAGTCCGCAGCCTGCCCCGAAAAGCAGCTTGCCCTTTCCCGTAATGGGAGCGGTCGAATAGTCCGTAGCCATAAAAAATGCACCGAGGAGAAGTCCCCCCGACAGGACTGCATAAACAGGATCTCCGCCTGCAAGGAGGGTAAGAAGTGCAGTAGTGCCGATAAATGCTGCGGGGGCGTGAAGAGTGATGATTTTTACAGCGGCAAGATAAACACCTCCGAGGATAAGAGCTGCCGCACAGGTTTCACCTATGCACCCTCCCGTAGTTCCGAGAAAAAGATCGGAGTATGCCGCATTTTTTGTTATAAGAGGAGTGGCAGCGGTCACTGCGTCAACGCCTTTTTTGTAATAGAACGGCTCCCGCCATGTAGTCATCTGCGAAGCAAAGGAAACTGTAAGCACGATACGTCCGAAGATAGCAGGATTAGCAAAATTCTGTCCTATCCCGCCAAAAAGCTGTTTTGCAACTGCAATTGCAGCTACAGAGCCGATCACACAGCAGAGGGGGTCTATTCCCACAGGCAGATTCGCTCCTAACAGCAGACCCGTCACCACAGCGGAAAGATCGCTTACAGTGTTGCTTTTTTTCATAAGGCGGCGGCAGATATATTCGCATAATACGCAGGATGCCACACACAACGCCAGATCAAATACGGCTGTAGGACCGAAAATTATTCCTCCCGCAATACAGGCGGGCATAAGGGCAATGATCACTTGCAGCATTATTTTTGACGTGCTGATGTTATCGTGCATATGGGGAGAGGGGGATACATTCATAATATATCGTCCTTTTCTGTTACAGCTTTGCAAGCATTTGTTTTGCAAGCTGATTTTTTTCCGCAAGCCGACGTCCTGCAGGGCAGACATAAGTGCAGCAGCCGCAGTTTATGCAAAGTCCCGCTTTCAGCCTTTTAAGCTCTTTAGTATCCTTTTTGTCATAGGCGGATTCAAGGTCAAGGGGCATGAGCTTTACGGGGCAGGCTCTTACGCACCTGCCGCAGCGGATACAGGCGGTGGTTTGCACAGAATGTATTTTTTTGAAAAAGGTAATGCCGTTGTTCAGCTTCGTGACAGGCTGACGGATATCGTAAAGGGAAACGCCCATCATAGGACCGCCGTAGAACGCCTCCTCATACCCCTCCGCTCCGCAAAGTCCCATAAGATCAGAAACACAGGTACCCAAAGGAACAAAAAAATTCCCCGGATTATTTACGCAGTTTCCGTCAAGGGTTATTCTTCTTTGTACAAGGGGCATACCGTTCTTAAAATAACGACCGAGGAAGCCCACAGTGGAAGCATTCATCACAATAACTCCGCAGTGTGCGGGCAGTTCCCCCTCTTTTACTATCCGCCCCGTCAGAGAAAGTATCAGCACCTTTTCAGCGCCCTGCGGATAACGTGAGGGGAGTGCTTTAACGGCAATACTTTTATCGCTGCCGATGATCTTTTTCATAAGGGAAATTGCAGCGGGCTTATTATCCTCTATCCCGATGATACATCTTCCGATCTCCAGCTTGTCCATGACCGTTCGGATACCGAAAAGAATATCGCTGCCGTTTTCCATAAATTCCCTGTAATCGGAAACAATATACGGTTCACATTCCGCTCCGTTGATGATAAGAGTATCAACGGGAGTTTTTTTGCTGTCAAATGAGAGCTTTGCATATGTGGGAAAGCCCGCACCTCCCAGACCTGTGCAGCCGCTTTCACGCACTGCACGGATAAAGTCCTCTCTGTTTTGTATGACAGGCGGTCTTATGCCGTGAAATGTTTCCTGCAAGCCGTCAGTACGGATAACAACGGCTTTGCAGGTGTTTCCGTCCGCAAGACGGAAGTCGGTGATATCCTCCGCAGTACCCGAGGCGGGGGAGTGAACAGGTACGCAAAGGCCCTCCTGCACGGGATCGCCTATCCTCATTCCCACCGTTACCCTGTCGCCCTTTTTCACCGCAGGCGTGCAGGGCTTTCCCATGGACATGAGCATGGGGACTGTAAGCCTTTTGGGGAGGGGTATTTCACTTGTTGGCACTTCTGCCGCCGCTTTTTTGTGTGGGAGTCTTATCCCGCCGATCACTTTCATATATTTTCAGTCCTTTTAGAGGATAGAGGTTAGAAGATAGAGGATAGATGTGCATATCTTCTGATCAGCACGGTATCTTCTGACTTATGATTTAAATTCACAGCAAATAAAAGTTACCGAGTTACTATCATAATGTTCACTCGAAAAACACCAACGAGGTGGCAGCGGGTTCCACCCGCAGAGGACAGATGTGCATATCTTCTGATCAGCACATTATTCTCTAATTTTTAAACTTATGATTTTGCGGTAACCAATCACGAAACGAAAGGTACCGGGTCACTATTGAAATTTTCATGCTGAATTTACTAACGACCTACCTGCGGGGTCACCCCGCCCGCCCAACGCTTCGGCAGTGGTTACAACACTAAACGAAAGGTACCGGGTCACTATTGAAATTTTCATGCTGAATTTACTAACGACCTGCCTGCGGGGTCACCCCGCCCGCCCAACGCTTCGGCAGCGGTTACAACACTAAACGAAAGGTACCGGGTCACTATTGAAATTTTCACGCTGAGTTTACTAACGACCTGCCTGCGGAGTCACCCCGCCGCCCGCTATACATAATTATACCACATAATAAGCGAAAAAGTCAACAAGAGAGGGTAATATTTTTGGTAAAAATAACCGTATTTTGCCGCTTATATTAAAGTCTGCGGCATTTATACAAACCTGTTTCCAAGCAATGGCGCAAGTCTGCATTAATTATCCTTTTGCCGCATAGATATAATATAGCAATCGTGAATTTAGAAAGGATGATCACAAAATGAATAAATATTATCCCGAGGGTGCGCTTATCGAGCTTCCCGAAAATACAGCAGCGATAAGCAGCCTTTCAAGGCTGGAGGAGGCAATGCGGCAGGGAACGGTGCTTGAAGCGCGCGCCTCGGTATGCGACAGCAATCACAATCTGATCGTGGATCTTCCCTGCGGAAGAGCCGTGATACCCCGCACAGAGGGAGCGGTGGGAATCGAGGACGGCACTACAAGAGATATTGCACTTATCACAAAGGTAAATAAGCCCGTTGCATTCAGGGTCATGTCTGTTTCCGCCGCAGACGGCAGCCCCCGGATCACTCTTTCCCGAAGAGCAGTGCAGCAGGAATGTATTGACCGCTACATTACATCTCTTGTACCGGGCGACATTATCCCTGCAAGGGTAACTCATCTTGAACAGTTCGGCGCATTTGTGGATATCGGCTGCGGCATTCCGTCACTTATCCCCATAAATGCCATATCCGTGTCAAGGATCGCTCACCCCTCCGACAGATTTTTCCCGGGTCAATCCATTCGTGCGGTGGTAAAGGGAGTAGCCGGCAGCCGTATCTGGCTTACCCATAAGGAGCTTCTCGGTACTTGGGAGGAAAATGCTTCTCTCTTTTCCTGCGGCGAAACTGTTTCGGGAATGATACGTTCGGTGGAGGATTATGGCATTTTTGTGGAGCTTTCGCCCAATCTTGCGGGTCTTGCCGAGCCTAAAGCGGGAGTAAGGGCGGGAATGCGCACAAGCGTTTACATAAAGGCTCTTATTCCCGAAAAGATGAAAGTCAAGCTCTCAGTGCTTGAGGTATTTGAAAGCGGAGGCGCTCCTGTTCCCATGAAATACTTTATCGGGGAGGATATTACTCATATTGACGAGTGGAGATACTCGCCCGCCTGCTCTGACAGGATAAGCGAAACTGTTTTCGGCGGTCCGGATACATTTACGGGCAATGACCGTTGATTACCGGAATAACTAAAAATCAAAGTAAAAAAATCACTGCTGTCACGATAAAATACAGCACGGTAAGACGTTTGTTATATTTCCTCCATTTATCCTCAGGGATCGAGGTAAGGGCTGCCGTAAAGGAAAATAATGCCGCAAATCTTAAAATAAAGCTCATAAAAATACCCCCTATGCTCTTTCATATCATATGGGGACGGTAAGCTTAGAAAAACGCCGCAGATACTATAATAATATGTAATGTGCAGAAAAAAAGAGATCCCCCGCATATGATCCTTATTATCATATGCGGGGGATAATGTTTTGCTACTCCACATCAACGCCGAAACTGCGGCAAATCTCTGCAATGGTTTGTCTTACACATGAGCCTATGAAATTTATCCGCCACTGTCCCTTGTAGCGGTAAATTTCTGCCGCCGCAAGCGTCTTAACGTCTGTCATATCCCGAAGCTCCAGTCTGAAAAGCTCCTTTTCGGCATTACAAACGCATATCGCCGCATTGCAGGCAGAGGAAAAAACGGCATTGGGATCGTCTCCGTAGATTCCGAAGTACAGGACTATTCTGTCTGTTTTTTCGGGTATGCGGTCTACCTTTACAAAAACGCCCTTTTCCCTGTTATCATCAGGGAGAAGTCCGACACCTTCCGAGGGGTGCAGAGCAGCTCCGAAAAAAACCAGATCCTCATCTCCCGATACTTTCCCGTCACGCCCGAGAAGAAAGGCATAGCAGTCTGTTTCCGTAAAAATATCCGAGCCGCTCTGAGTATATGTTATGTAAAGTGTGCCGCTTACTGCTGCACGCTGTCCTTTTCTTACTTTTTCTCCCGTTGACTCTTCACGGCAGACAGGGGAGATCTCCGCTGTGGGAGCTTTTACGTCCGGAGCATTGGTGACCGAGGAGCTGTCCGTATCTGCCATTTCGGTCACAGGCATATCCCGATGTACCAAAGAGCCCTTTACGGTTTTCCCAAGAATATAGATACGCCTGATTACCTTTGTTTCCAAAAGGCATACGCCGTAGAGGATAACGTTGTCCGCCATACGCCCCGTGGAAATGCAAAGGACATTTTTCCCCGCATTCAGGTGTTCGGGTGAGACCGTAACACCGCCTGTTTTACAAATAAGCCGTGCGCTGCATGGCAGCTCGATATCCATTGCATATGTATTTTCCTCATCGGGAGGAAATTCGCCCAGACCCATGACTGACGGTATATTGATGTTTTCAGGCTCGTTTTCTACGCCGATAACGCTGCCCTTTACCTCCACATTAACAAGGTTCACATGGGGATCCTCCGATTTAAGAGCGCAGCCCTCAGAGCCGCCCTTTTCATTCCCTGTGACTTCAATGCGCAGATCCTTAATTGTAACTTCCTCGGAAGCCACGGTAAGCACCGCTCCCTTTTCAGCCCACAGAGCAGAGCCTTTCCCGTCAAGAGTGCATGGCCTGTCGATAACAAGAGGACCTTCATATTCACCGGGAGTAAGAGTGACGGTATCTCCCACAGTATTTTTAAAGATATCGCGGATATTATTTTCCATTTTTCTCTCCTGATTAAAATAGGGGAACGTCTTTCAGACAGCGTAAAGGTTTGTTTCCCATGCGGGAATATAGAGAAGATGCCGTATATACAGCTTAAGGTTGGGGTTCATTTCGTGTACTGCAAGTGGGATCTCAAAAATATCTTCATTGCGGTGGTACAAAGCACATATCAGCTTTGCGCCGTTTTTAAGGGACGAGGCGCAGCCCTTTATTGCCTGCATTTCCGCACCTTCCACGTCCATTTTTATAATGGTGGCATTTTCCGTCAGACTGTCTCCTCTTAGCAGAGGGATTCTTTTTATCCGCTGTCCCTCATTGGACAAACGGGCATTTCTTCCCGAGCGGTCAGAAAATTCCCCCTCGCCGTCCGTATCCCATGCGGCTGCATTGAAGGTGTGCAGACGGGGGATATCCGCCGTATTTGCAGTCAGCTTTTTATAATTGCGGCTGTCAGGCTCTAAGGCAAATATTCTTTTGTATTTTCCGCCCGTAATGTTAACAAATTCCCGCACAGTATCGCCGTTGTATGCGCCCATGTCGATATATTCTTCATTTTCGTCAAGGCTTATTATGCCGTTAAATATATCTGATCTTGGAACAGTACAGCGGTGAAGATAACAGGGCTTGCCGCTTATTCTGAAATTGATAACGTCCGCAAAGGTGCGGCGTGAAAGGTCGTCTGCCAGCATATCATATACCCGCCGGAGCTTGTCGCTGTTTGCAAGGCAGTATTCATAGGTAAAAAGTCCATCTCCAACAACGGGAACATCGGGGGCAATGAGGATATGCCTCTGTGAGATGTCCATGATCCTGTTGTAAAGGCTGTCATATCCCGCTCCGAAAGCAAGGACAATGACAAATTCCTTCACTGCCGCTTCTATCTCACTAAGCTTATGAACAAGATGCCCTTTAAAGGAGTGACCTCTTACAAATTCATCGCTGGCAAAAAAACCTGCACAGGCGATCCCTTTTTCCTCAAAGACACGCAGTATCTTGTTCGCACCGTCTCCCATGCCGTAGATGAAAACGGGCAGACCGCAGCTTCTGAGGTAATCCCATGAATTGACTTTTTCTGTAATAAAATCAAGCATTGTCGTCCTCGTCATTATCCTGATCATCATAATAATGATCGTTAAAATGAGGACGGGGACCTGAGTACATATCCCGACCGCGGATATTGTAGGCATCACGCATTTTTTCCACCTGTTCGTCAAGGAGCTTTATCATCTCACGGGGGGCTTTTATTGATTTTACCTCTTTCTGAGGAGTATCCACGTCCTTTACATTTATAATGACCGTGCCGCAGCCGAAAATACGCTGTCCGAAAGGAAGAAAGAGTTTTTTGTCGGTTACTCTGTAAAGGTCAAATTCGTCCTCAACAATATTAAAAAATCCCTTTCTTGTAATAAACTTTTTTTCTGTAAGGAAGTATCTTGTAAAAGAAATGGGAAGTCCGAAAACAGTCCTTTTTTTATCGGTCCAGATGTAATCAAAATCAACTTTCATGCAGATCTCTCCTTTAATGATTTATTGCCCGTGAAACTCCCTCACCTTTTTAAGAGCAAGGGTCACAGGCTTGTAGAGTGCCAGTGTCAGAAGAAAATTAAATATGCCGTGGGTAATATCAAAACTCAGTCCCGCAAGCCAATAGGAATAGGCATATGCAGGCGATACGGGGATATACACAGCAGCAAACAGCCCGCCGAAGCTCAGTCCGAACACCGCCGCAAATGCCGCCCACAGCAGAGGATCATTTCTGAGCAGCTTTTTTGCCGCCAATGTAAACAGAATCAGCAGACTCCAGACATAAAGATAGGATATCCACCAGAGTCCGAATCCCCAATACGCAAGCTCGCACAGGTCAAAGACCGCCGCCGCAAAAAATGCCTCCTTGCCGTAAACGATGGTGAATATGATAAGAAGCGGTGTGACCGTCTCGAAGTTGGCAAAGGGGGCAAGGGCTAACTGAGAGCCGAAAAGCAAACCTCCCATAATGCCGCAGCGGGCTATGACGGCGGCGGAAAGCCGTTTTTTTCCGTTCATTCCCAGCCGTGTTTAAGCTCCAGACGGTAGATATCGCCATCTGTAAGGGGTATCTCATCAACGCCTGTCAGAGCACTTTCACCGTTTACTGTTATACACCACCAGTATTGCTCATCGGTATTTTCAGCACAGCCGTCTACTGCGGTGATATAGATCCCGTAACTGCCGTCCTCATAGGCGATAAAGTCCTGTTCACGGCACCATTGTCCGAAATAGTCCAGATCGGAGGTATAGTCAGCCGTCCTGTCAATGCCGTCCCTTTCGGAAAAGACCTCAACTGTAAAGTCCTTTTGCCCCTCCGCAGACTTGGGAGCATTAGCCGCCGCAATGACCGCAGCAGCCGCAAACATAACACCGCAGCCGCAGAGGACGGCTATCCTTTTAACATCAGCCATTATTCAAGCTCCTTATTACATTTTATATACTCTCATACCCAGTTTCAGCCGCACAAGATCCTTATATTCGGGCTTTGCAAGGTAGTAGACATAGCTTTCAATAACATTGAACGGGTGCATTGTCCTGCCTTCGATCTTGAAATGCTCAAATCCCATATCCATATATTTTCCGAAAACTGTTTCGGGGGTAATATGAGTAGAGTAACCAATGGTATCAAGGAAGGTATTGCTGATAGCAGCGCAGCCAAAATTCTCCTCGGTCTTTATATTCAGGTTTTTCATATTGTTTGCGGCGGAAAATTCGCTCATGGCGGCACGTCTGAGCTGCTGATCGCCCAAAAATCTGTAATGATCTCCTCTTCTCTGACAATTGGGGAAGCAGTAGGGGTTGATAAGCACCTCGATCCTGCTGCGGTATTTTTCGGGGATACGGTCAAGCTCGGTGAAATTATTGTTCCAGTTATAGTCGAGAACAACAAGGCTGTAGTCCTTTTCAAGCTCTGCTATAAGGGTGTCAAGATCCCTTATCTGCTTACAGGTGGAGGAGGTCAGCTTATAGCGGGGATAATTTTTGCGCATATGATCCTCCATGACCTGAGTGTTTACAATTGCCTCATTAAGACCGTTATCGGCAAGCTCACAAAGGCGGTTGCAGAAGCGGTCGGACATATGCTCCTCGGTAAGCAGCGGATTTGTAAAGGTAAAGCGGCAGGGGATACCTCTTGAATTAAATTCCCCCAGAACCTTGACGATAATATTTTCGTTGGCAAAGCCGTTTATATTACGTCCGCCGTTCCAGATTGCAGGCGGGAAACAGCCGTATACCGATGCAATTGAGATATTATCCCTGAAATAATCGGGTTCCTCCTTTATCATGTCTATAAGCGTAAGATTCAGCATACCGTGAGCCCACATATCGGGAAGATGAAATTTAGCGGTCATTTTTTTGCTCCTTTGATTTGGTGTTCTATGGACGAGGGATTCTGCCGTTATCGGTAAAATCATGCTTTGCAGATCAAGCGTTGGGGATACCGTTAAAAAATCAGGTTTTTGCGGTATTCCCTGAATTATATTGTAGCACTATGGGAGGAATTTGTCAAGTGTGTAGGAGCTTGTTCTCGCAGAAAAACGCAAACGTCATGCAATACACAGTTTTTTGATTTATCTTTGTATTGTTTAATGTTTTAATAAAATCGGTTCGGAATCCGCATATCCAAAAAAGCCTGCCGGCTCAAAAAACCGACAGGCTCCTAAGAATAAAAGGGTCAAGTGTATGATCACTTAAGCTCTGCGAAATACTTGATAGTTCTTACCATCTGAGAGGTGTAGGAGTTCTCATTGTCGTACCAGGAAACTACCTGTACCTGATAGCACTCATCGCTTATCTTGGAGACCATAGTCTGAGTAGCGTCAAAGAGAGAACCGTACTTCATGCCGATGATATCGGAGGAAACGATAGGCTCTTCGTTGTAGCCGAAGGACTCTGTAGCAGCAGCCTTCATAGCAGCGTTGATGCCCTCCTTTGTAATGTCAGCCTTCTTGACAACAGCGGTCAGGATTGTGGTAGAGCCTGTGGGTGTAGGAACTCTCTGAGCGGAGCCGATGAGCTTGCCGTTGAGCTCGGGGATAACAAGACCGATAGCCTTTGCAGCGCCTGTGGAGTTAGGAACGATGTTTGCAGCGCCTGCTCTTGCTCTTCTCAGGTCGCCCTTTCTGTGAGGACCGTCAAGGATCATCTGATCGCCTGTGTATGCATGGATCGTGCTCATGATACCGGAAGCGATAGGAGCGTAGTCGTTGAGAGCCTTAGCCATGGGAGCAAGGCAGTTTGTGGTGCAGGATGCTGCAGAAATAATGGTATCCTCGGGCTTGAGTGTGGTGTGGTTTACGTTGTAAACGATTGTGGGAAGATCGTTGCCTGCGGGAGCGGAGATAACTACCTTCTTAGCGCCTGCATCAATGTGAGCCTGTGCCTTGTCCTTAGAGCAGTAGAAACCTGTGCACTCGAGTACTACGTCAACGCCGATCTCGCCCCAAGGCAGCTCAGCAGCCTTAGCCATAGCGTAGATCTTGAGGGTCTTGCCGTCAACAGTGATTGTACCTGCCTCGTCATCTGCGGTAACAGTGTGGAGATTCTCGCCGATCTTGCCGCAGTAGCCGCCCTGAGCGGTATCGTACTTGAGAAGGTGAGCGAGCATGGAAGGCTTAGTAAGGTCGTTGATAGCTACTACATCGTAGCCCTCTGCGCCGAACATCTGTCTGAATGCAAGACGTCCGATGCGGCCGAATCCGTTGATTGCAACTTTTACTGACATGATAATATTCCTCCTAAAGAATAATTTGTCTTTCTTCCCGTGCGCCCTGAAATTTACGCACGGAAAACGGCAGGACAGCAGAATGCCCTTTGTCCTGACCCTATAATATAATAATATACTATTTTTCCAAATTTGGCAAGTGTTTTTAAAAAAATTTTACTATTATAACAAAAAAATATGCCTTTGCTTGTATAAGGAACACATTATAGTTGACTAAAAGGAGAAAAAATATAAAAAATTAACATTTAACTTCATATATTTTTACAAAAAAATAATAAAAAATCCCGACTCCTTATTGATTTTATAAAATAAAGTGTGCTATACTATATGTATGTGTAAGAATGGGGGGTATGAATATGGCGGTGTCTTTTCCAGAAACAGATTTAAAGACAGATGCTCTGAGAGATTTTCTTGAAATTCTTACTCTTCCTGCGGCAGCGGTAAATGCGGCAGGTGAACTGATATGTGCCAATTCATCTTTTCATGAGATGAGCGGTGAGCTTCCAAAGGGTCTGCGTCATGAGGGAAAGCCCTATTCGCAGCGAGTAAGGCTGGGAACAGGTCAGTATACCGTGTATGTATCTCCATTCCCTGATAAAACGATAAGTACAGCGATTTTTGCTCCTGTACGGGAAAAGAGCTTTACGGGAATACAGGTGCTTTGCGCAGCCATAAGACACGGCTCTGCTGAGATCTCTGCTGCGGCAGACGATCTTTATTATGATGAGGATCTTCTTTTCGAGAATAAGGACAGGGAGTTTCTTACCTCGAGACTTAGTATTATAGAAAATTCCATACGCACTATGATCTCTGAGTGCAGGGTCTATGAAACAGAGGATATGCTCTTAGCGGAAAGGGGAAAAAGTTATCCTCCCGTAAGCGTTTCAGCCTTTGTACGCAAGCTTGCAGCAGATCTTAAAGCGGCGTTTACCGAGTACCCCACGGAGGTGCGTATTGACGGGAACATAACTGCAGGGCTTTATTCCCGTATAAATACCGAGGCTTTGAAGATAGTTCTGCTTATCTTTCTTTCGCAGGCGATCGAAAAAAGCGAGTATCTTGCAAACAAGGTGTGTCTGTCTCTTACCAGAGGCGAAAAGGACAGAATGCTGCTTACCTTAGACTGCTTCTTTGACCGCAGCGTTGCCAACAAGTATGATTCTCATGCCGTGAACAGGCCGTCAAACGATAACTTTGTGGGGGATCTTATATCGAGCGTAGAAGAAGGATTTGATATACGTTTTTCAGTTTCGGAGGATACAAGACACAGAAGCATTACTGCGGATATCGGCTGTTCGGAGACTCCGTCTGTTGACGGCGTAAGAGCGCCTATTGCCGAGATCGGATATGCCTCCAGATATTCCGATGAAAGTGTTATGCTGTCCCGTTTCAGTCTCATTGACCACTATAAATAGACCTTGCGGGAAACGGAGAAATGTCCGTAAATCTGCGGGGAAGTCTGATAAAAGAAAGGAAGATATTATGCGAAGCGCAGCAAAAATACTGTCGTTTCTTGCGGCAGTTTCTTGTCTTGCGGCAATGACAGGGTGCAATAACGGAAATGAAAATGATACCGTAGAGACATCTGATACCGTTTCAGAATCCGAGTCTGTTACCGCTGTTCCTGATGACGCGGAGGAGACCGAGGAAACTATATCCATATATACGGGCAGGGCAGTTGAAAATGAAGAGGATCTTGCGATCTTCAAGTTTCATGCCGAGCTCCCCGAGGGATATCAGGTGATAATCGACAATGCAGAGGGCAAACAATATGCCTCGGAAAACGGTGCCATTATGGTAAAAGCTCAGAATTACAAGGAGGAGTTTCAGGATCTTGCAGTGTTTGCCGATCAAGGCTGTGCCATGATAAAAGGAAACAATATGATGTACCAGTCCGACACCGATTTTTCAGAGCCTATGAATACCACTGTGGCGGGCTTTGATGCTATCCGCTATGACTATACCATTACCTCCTATATCTTCCTTTATGAAACCGATGCACAGGGCAGTCAGGTGACAAACGAGGACGGAAATCCTATAATCACAGATGAAAAAGAAGTTTACGGGGAATATGTGGACAGGGTATACTACTTTTATTCCGATGAGGACGTTTTCTACATCATCTGTGAAGCACCCAAGGAAACTGCGGAAGCTGCCGCTCCCGAGTTTGACAGCTTTATTGAAAGCATAACCATCACACCTCCCAAGTCGCAGTGATAATATCCGCTGTAGCAATGCAGCGTGACAGGGAATACAATAAACAGGAGCTTTAAAGATCTCTTTCACCGCAGATTTTCTAAGCGGTGCCGGTTTTTCAGAGAGATCAGGAATATAATAAAGGCATAGCGTTCAGAGTAGCGGAAGTGCGCATATCTGACAGAGAGCGGCGGCAGGTGAGAGCGCCGCAGATATGTTTTCCGTGAAGTGCGTTCGTCAGCCCGACGGGGGAAATGCGGATAAACTCCGTGCGTATCCCGCTGCGGTAGTCACCGTTATATGACATCACGAGGGTCTGCCATGTGCGGACCGAATTGAAGTGGAACAGCGCCGGCACTGCCGCCGCCTTCAAATATAAGAGGGCGGCGGCTTTCTGTGTTTTTTACATATGCCGGGAAACATAGACAGGAGGAGCTTATGAGCGATATACATTCTCTTCTGGAGCATTTTAAGGCGGATATTGAATCCGTAAAGCAGCGTGATCCCGCTGCAAAGAACACTATGGAGATAGTGCTTACCTATTCGGGGCTTCATGCTGTGGCGGCATACAGGATCTCCCATTATTTCTATACAAAGCGGCTTTATCTTACAGCAAGGGTGATAAGCCAGCTTGCAAGGCATTTTACGGGCATTGAGATACACCCGGGAGCTAAGATCGGCAAGGGTCTGTTTATCGACCACGGCATGGGAGTGGTGATAGGTGAAACCACCGAGATAGGGGACAATTGTCTTATCTATCAGGGCGTAACTCTCGGCGGTACGGGCAAGGAAAAGGGAAAGCGTCACCCCACTCTTGGCAGCAACGTTATGGTAGGCGCAGGAGCAAGGGTCTTAGGTCCCTTTAAAGTGGGGGACAATGTGAAGATCGCCGCAAATGCCGTGGTGCTTGAGGAGATACCCGCAAACTGTACTGCGGTAGGCGTTCCTGCAAGGATCGTCCGTTATAAGGGCAAGCCTCTTTCTGAGCTTGATCAGGTGCATATTCCCGATCCTGTTGCTCAGGAGCTTTGCAAGGTAGATGTGCGTTTGTCCAAGCTTGAACGTCAGGCAGAGGAGGACAATTTTGTTAAAAAGAATGAAAGGCAGGAATAAAAATGCAGCTTTACAACTCTCTTACCCATAAAAAGGAGGACTTTATCCCCAACGAGGCAGGAAAGGTGGGTATGTATACCTGCGGACCCACGGTATACCATTATGCACATATCGGGAATCTGCGCAGCTATATAATGGAGGACGTACTGGAAAAATATCTGCGGTACACGGGTCTTGATGTGAAGCGGGTAATGAATATTACAGATGTAGGACATCTTACAAGCGACGGAGACACAGGAGACGATAAAATGCTCAAAGGAGCAAAGCGTGAACACAAGACCGTTATGGAGATAGCCGATTTTTACACAAAGGCATTTTTTGCCGACTGCAAGGAGCTTAACATAAAAATTCCCGATGTGGTTGAGCCTGCTACCGGTTGTATTGATGATTTTATCCGTGTAATTTCCGCTCTTATTGACAAGGGATATGCCTATGAAGCGGGCGGAAATATCTACTTTGATACCTCAAAGCTAAAGGAATATTATGTGTTCGGGGACTTTTCCGAGGAGGATCTGGAGGTAGCCGTAAGAGAGGGCGTGGACGAGGATACCAACAAGCGCAATAAAGCGGATTTTGTGCTGTGGTTCACAAAGTCCAAATTCGAGGATCAGGAGCTTAAATGGGAAAGTCCATGGGGCGTGGGCTATCCCGGCTGGCATATAGAATGCTCCTGTATAAGCATGAAGCATCTGGGTGAACGTCTGGACCTCCACTGCGGCGGTATAGACAATGCCTTTCCCCACCACACCAACGAGATCGCTCAGAGTGAAGCCTATCTGGGACATAAGTGGTGCAATTACTGGTTCCATGTACATCATCTTAATACCACGGGCGGAAAGATGAGCAAATCAAAGGGGGAGTTTCTGACTGTCTCACTTCTTAAAGAGAAAGGTTATGACCCTCTTGTTTACAGATTTTTCTGTTTGCAGTCACATTACAGAAAATCGCTGGTATTCTCCTTTGAGAATCTGGATAATGCCGCCATTGCCTATGAAAGGCTTGCCGCAAGGGTAAAGTCACTGCTGAGCGAAGCAGCCGCTCCTGTGAATGAACAGTCGCTGACAACCTACAGGGATAGCTTTAAGGCTGCACTGGATAATGATCTGAACACATCTCTTGCCATTACCGCAATGCAGGACGTTCTTAAATCGGAGCTTAATGCATCGGAAAAACTCAAGCTGATCGCAGAATTTGACGAGGTACTGAGCCTCGGACTGACAGACAGAGCGGGTAAGCTGCTGGAAAAGGAAAAGGCTGCACTGTCTGAGGATATTCCCGAGGAAATAATGACACTTGTAAATGAGCGTGCCGCCGCAAGAAAGGCAAAGGACTTTGCACTTGCCGATTCTCTCAGAGCAAGGATCGCAGAGCTGGGCTACACCATTGAGGAGACGCGTCAGGGTACAAGGGTCGTAAAGAAGTAAGCGTATGGATAAGGTAACATTAAAAATAAAAAAATCTCATCTTATTATCGGCGTATTGATACTGATATTCATTATTACGGCATTTTTTGTGGCAGGAATATACAGGGAATATGTAAACTCCCTGCCGCCCGCCCTTGATGATCCCGAAAGCATAGAGCTTATACAGCTTGAAGCGCCGTCGGAGGGAGCGGTGAAAGCGCATATCTCCACCGATCTGGGAGATATGACCGCCGTGATATACGATGAGATCACTCCTGCCGCTGCTGCGCTTTTTTCGGACACCGCAAAAAACGGCGGCTATGACGGGCTTGCTGTTGGACTTTATGAGCTTGGAACTGTGTTCAGCATAGATGCGCCCGAGCCTTCTGAGCCTGTCCCTACAGAGCTGAGTGACGATCTCTGGCCCTTTAAGGGCGCATTGTGCATGACAGAAAAAGGGGACATCATCTTTATCAACACAGTGGAATTTACCGATGAGGACAGGGAATATCTGTCATCTGAGGGAGAGCTTTACGAGCTGAGGAGCGCTTTTCTGGAGCATGGAGGAGTTCCCGATTATTCGAGGTGCTACACCGTTTTCGGTCAGGTCATTGAGGGTGTTGACGTGCTTGAAAAAATAGCCTTGTCACCTGCGGAAAGCAGCATTGTAATTAACAGCATAAGCATAGAAGAATAGGAAAACGGTACTGCAAAAGTGCTTGCAGTACCGTTATTTTTGTATGTTTGAAAATTAAAATTTATTCGTAAAGCGGGTGCTTCTTGCAAATTTCTGTAACGCCTGCACGGATAGCATCTGCGTTATTTTCAAAATCCTTTGCGGCAAGATACATAAACTCCGCTATTTTCTCCATATCGGAGGTATCAAGACCTCTTGTGGTAACTGCGGGTGTGCCTACTCTTACGCCGCTGGTGACAAAGGGCTTCTGGGGATCGTTGGGAATGGCATTCTTGTTGACGGTGATGTAGACCTCATCAAGACGATGCTCAAACTCCTTGCCTGTAAGGTCAAATGGACGCAGATCAACGAGCATAAGATGATTGTCTGTGCCGCCCGAAACAAGGTCAAAACCTCTGTCAAGAAGTCCTTTTGCAAGTGCCTGTGCATTGGCAACAACATTTTTTCCGTATTCCTTGAACTCAGGCTTTAACGCTTCACCGAAGCAAACAGCCTTTCCTGCAATGACGTGCATGAGAGGACCGCCCTGGATACCGGGGAATATGGCTTTGTTTATCTTCTTTGCAAGCTCCTCGTCATTGGTGAGAATAAGTCCTCCTCTTGGACCTCTCAGTGTCTTGTGAGTGGTAGTTGTGGTGATATCCGCATAGGGAACAGGTGAGGGGTGAACTCCTGCGGCAACAAGTCCCGCAATATGCGCCATATCAACCATGAGGAGCGCACCAACACCGTGTGCTATATCCGCAAGCCTTTTAAAGTCAATTATTCTCGGATAAGCCGAAGCTCCCGCAACGATGAGTTTGGGCTTGTTTTCCTCAGCCATTTGGGCAACCTTATTGTAGTCAATTGTTTCATCTTCACCCAGACCGTAGGAAACGAAGTTGAAATATTTTCCCGACATATTGACAGGTGAACCGTGGGTAAGATGTCCGCCGTGTGCAAGGGACATACCCATTACCGTATCGCCGGGCTGGAGAAGTGCGAAGTATACAGCAGTATTCGCCTGTGCGCCCGAATGAGCCTGTACATTGGCATAGCCTGCGCCGAAGAGCTTCTTTGCTCTTTCAATGGCGATATTTTCCACAATATCCACATATTCGCAGCCGCCGTAGTATCTCTTTGAGGGGTAGCCCTCGGCGTATTTGTTTGTAAGAACGCTGCCCATAGCTGCCATAACAGCGGGAGAAACTATGTTTTCACTGGCGATAAGCTCCAGATTTCTTTTCTGTCTTGCAAGCTCAAGCCCCATAGCCTCGCCCACTTCGGGGTCAACGGAGTTTACAAAGCCGATAGTATCCATAATATCATTGTACATATAAAAAACGCTCCTTTTTAAAATTTAATAACGCTGAATCTATTATACAATATTTTTCCGGAGAATGCAACCTTTTTTCGGGAATTTTTTGAGATATTTTCATAAAATGCGCATTAGTCTCATATGATTTCCTGTTGAAAAAGGTACTTGACAAATTATTTCAAAGTGGTATAATATAAGTTTAGTGGGGTAAACTCTTTTGTACCCCTATACTATTAATAAAGGTGTTCAGATATGGCAAGCAATGTGACCTATGAATATATAAGGCGTGACCCCGATATCCGCACCTATATAGAAAATGCGGACGCTGCGGTGAAGGCTGCGGGCTACACCGAGCATTCCTTTGCTCATGTGGAAAAGGTGGCAGGAACGGTAAAATATATTATGGAAACTCTCGGCTGCGACAGCCGCAAAATAGAGCTTGGCATGATAGCCGCCTATATGCATGACATAGGCAATGTGATAAACAGGACAGACCATGCCCAGAGCGGGGCGGTAATGGCGTTCAGACTGCTTGATAACTTAAAAATGCCCGCCCGTGAAATATGTGACGTAATATCCGCAATCGGCAACCATGACGAGGGCACGGCACAGCCGCTCAATGCCATGACTGCGGCACTTATTATCGGTGATAAGACAGATGTGCGCCGCAGCAGAGTGAGAAATATAGAATCACTGGCGGCGGATATCCATGACAGGGTGAATTTTGCCGTGGAGCGTTCCGAGCTTTATTTCAGCGAGGATAAAAGCGAGATAATTCTTGATCTTACCATTGACAACCGTATATCCTCGGTCATGGAATATTTTGAAATATTTATGGAAAGAATGCTGCTTTGCAAGCGTTCGGCGGAGTTTCTGGGGATACGTTTCCGCCTGCGGGCAAACGGAACGGATATGATTTGAAAAATTTAGGGGAGGAAATTGTTATGAGGGTGTTACCGTTTTTTGAATACAGTCTTTATCAGATGTATTTTCTTTTCTGTTTCTGGAGCTTTGTCGGCTGGTGCATTGAGGTCGTGGACATGACGCTAGAAACGGGCGAGTATCAGAACAGAGGCTTTCTTAATATGCCGATCTGCCCGATCTACGGCTTCGGCGTACTGATGATAAACGTTTTTTTCCGTCCTATCAGTAATACTTTTATGCCGCTGCTTATATGCTCCACAATTCTGTGTACTGCCTTTGAGCTGTTTATGGGCTGGGGAATGGAAAAGCTGTTCGGCACAAGGTGGTGGGATTATTCTCACATGAAGTTTAATTACAAGGGGTACATATGCCTGAGAAATTCCCTCTTTTTCGGATTTGGCTGTGTGCTTGTGGTAAGAGTTGTAGAGCCTATAGTGGAAACCGCCATTGATATGATACCTGTTAAGGCGGGACTTGTTTTCATTGTGGTGATGTCGGTGCTTATCGTTCTTGACACGGTGGCATCGGTAATGGCGGCAATAAAGCTCAAAAATAAGATAAAGCGTCTTGACGAGATATCCGAAATAATGCTTTCTGTATCCGTGAAAACGGGCATGAAGCTGGCAGACGGCGCACTTAAAGTAAAAAGCACCGTTTACAGGATAGGCGATGAGATCGTGGACGTAAGAGACAGCGCAATGGAAAAGGTGCAGGACATAAATGCCGCAAATATCGAAAAGCTGAAAATCGAGTACGAACGCCTTATCAGCGAAAAGGACGCTGCTACCGAACGTCTTGTCAAAGCATTCCCCCATATGAGTTCTCACACCTATGGAAGATCACTGCGTATGCTAAAGGCTAAGATCTTAGGCAGACTTGGCAGGAATAATCTTCTTGACGAGGAGGACGAGGAGGAAAGGGAAAAGGTGCAGGTATGAGCGGCGAGTTAATCAAAAATTCATGAAATTATATGTTGACATGAGAGAAAAAATGTGGTATAATGATTTGAGTGAGCAACCTTTAAGTCGTTCCCGTGAGTTCGACAAGGCAGCCTGAATCCGATTATTCTGCGGTATAAGCGTGTTTTTGTGCCGTTTTATATGAATATTCACAACTGTCTGTCGGGAATGCGGCAGACAGTTTTTTTGTCGGAGGTGAATTTTTGTGCAGAAGGCGGTCATTCTTGACGAAAAATCCATGGCACGGGCAGTGGCACGCATTTCCTGTGAAATAGTAGAGCGCAACAAAGGCACGGAGGACATTTGTCTTGTGGGTATCCTTTCAAGAGGTGTTCATATTGCAAACCGTATCGCCGAAAGACTGAAAATAACAGAGGGCATTGATATCCCTGTGGGTGAGCTTGACATCACGCCTTACCGTGATGATTCAAGGGAATGCATCGGGGACAGGTCCTCTGTTTTTTTTGATGTAAACGACAAGCGTATTATTCTTGTAGATGATGTTATCTTTACGGGCAGAAGTGCCAGAGCCGCCATAGATGCGGTAATGAGCAGAGGCAGACCGGGGAGCATACAGCTTGCGGTGCTTGTTGACAGAGGACACAGGGAGCTGCCCATAAGACCCGATTATGTGGGTAAAAATCTGCCTACCTCCCGCGAGGAATCGGTGAAGGTCATGGTAAAGGAAGCGGACGGCAGCGACAAGGTGGTTATTCTTACGGGAGAAGATGAAAGGAAAGGTCAATGAAAAGATATCTTTTTAAAAATCTGAAAATTTATTGCAAGGATAAAACTGTTAATGGCGACATTCTTGTTTCGGACGGAATTATTACGGGGATCGGCGGTGAAATAAGAGCATATGCCGATGAGGTCTACGATTGTACGGGAATGGCGGCGCTGCCTGCGCTGAGGGATATCCATGTTCATTTCAGGGACCCGGGGCAGACTCATAAAGAAGATATTCTGACAGGGTGCGCTGCTGCGGCGGCGGGAGGAGTTACGGCGGTAGCTTGTATGCCGAACACAAAGCCTGTCTGTGACAATACGGAAATTGCCGCTTATATGAAAGAAAAAGCAAAGCCTACGGGGGTACGTATATTTCCTGTATGCGCTGTTACCGTGGGAATGGAGGGCAGGACGCTTGCGGATCAGAGGGCTTATGCGGCGGCGGGGATAAAAATGATCTCCGATGACGGCAAGCCTGTGGAAAACGGCGAAATAATGCGCTCGGCACTGGAAATGAGCAAGGAAACAGGACTGCTGACAGCCTCTCACTGCGAGGATCTTTCCATTATAAACGGCGGTATCATCAACAAGGGCAAAGTTTCCCAAAAGCTGGGCGTAAAGGGCATGGACAGAGCCTCTGAGGACAGCATTACCGCCCGTGAAACAGCTCTTGCTGATTCCTGCGGCGCAAGGATACACATTTGTCATGTATCCACAAGGGGCAGCGTTGCGATCATAAGAGATGCAAAAAAGCGGGGCATAAAGGTCACCTGCGAGACCGCTCCCCATTATTTCATGTTCACCGAAGAAAAGCTCCTGTCAGAAGATGCGGATTTCCGCATGAATCCTCCTCTCAGGGAAGAGGCGGACAGGCAGGCTGTGCTTGACGGACTGGCGGACGGCACTATTGACTGTATCGTTACCGACCATGCACCTCATGCACCTGAGGAAAAGGCGGATTTTCTTACCGCACCAAACGGCATTGTAGGACTGGAAACTTCCTTTGCGGCAGCGCTTACCGCCCTTTACCACACGGGGATAATGGGGATAAGGGATATTATCAGACTGATGTCGGATACACCGGGAGGTATTCTCGGACTGGAGGAGGCATACCCCAGAAAGGGAGCGGCTGCCGACTTTATCATCGCAGACATTAACAGGGAATGGACAGTTGATCCTGAAAAATTTGCATCAAAGTCAAAAAATACCCCATTCAAGGGAGAAAGGCTGAAAGGAAAGGTAATGCTTACCTTTGCCGACAGCAGAATAATATACAAGGACTCTGAAATGAAAGGAAGCAAGAATATGCCTTTTGACAGACTTATTGAAAAAATTGCTGAAATGCAGAATCCTACAGTTGTGGGACTTGACCCGAAGCTCGAATACATTCCCGCATTCATAAAGGAAAGGTGCATGCAAAAGCACGGCAGGGGAATGAAAGCGGCAGCAGCGGCACTTTATAAATTCAACAAAGAAATAATAGACAGTATCTGTGATATCGTTCCTGCGGTAAAGCCTCAGGCGGCATATTATGAGATGTACGGTTATCACGGCGTAAAGGCGCTTTACAAGACCATACAGTATGCCCGCTCAAAAGGAATGTTCGTGATACTGGACGGAAAGCGCAATGATATAGGCGCTACAATGGAGGCATATTCCGCAGCCTATCTTGGAAATACAGATGTATTCGGCGAAAGTGAAGCGGCATTCGGTGCAGATGCTCTGACGGTAAACGGTTATCTGGGGACAGACGGCATAAAGCCCGCACTGGAAACGGGCGGCGGCATTTTCGTGCTTGTAAAGACCTCCAACAAGTCCTCGGGCGAGCTTCAGGACAGACGTCTTTGCGACGGAAAGACCATTTACGAGACCATGGGCGATATGTGCGAAAAATGGGGAAGCACACACATGGGGAAGTACGGATATTCCGCAGTTGGTGCGGTCATAGGCGCAACCTACCCCGAAATGCTTGCCGAAATGAGAGAAAAGCTCCCTCACACAATGTTCCTAATACCCGGCTACGGCGCACAGGGCGGCGGTGCAGAGGGAGCGGCAAAGGGCTTTGATGAAAACGGGTTGGGTGCTGTTGTCAATTCCTCAAGAGCGATCATGTGCGCATATAAGAAAGAGGGCTGCGATGAGCATGATTTCGGCGGTGCGGCAAGGCGTGAGGCTCTGCGTATGAAAGAGGATCTGACGGCGCATATTCCCGTAATAAGACTTCCCGAATAAAACGGAAAGGGAAAAGAGGAGAGGATATCAATGGCTTTATTTAATATGGGAAAAAAGGCTTATGTAATGCTTGAAAACGGCCGTATCTTTGAGGGCGTATCCTTTGGCGCAGCAGGTACAAGTGTGGGAGAGATCGTTTTTGCCACAGGTATGACGGGCTATGAGGAAACTCTCACAGATCCCAGCTACTATGGTCAGATCGTGACACAAACTTTCCCTCTCATCGGGAATTACGGCGTGAACGACAGCGACTGTGAATCAAAGGGGTCGTGTGTCAGCGGATATATAGTGCGTGAGTGGTGCAATGCTCCGTCAAACTTCCGCTGCGAGGGAAATGTGGACGAATTTTTAAAAAAGCATAACATCATCGGCATACACTCCATTGATACAAGATGTCTTACCCGTATTATCCGTGAAAGCGGAGTTATGAACGGTGTTATCACTACGGAAAACATCTACGAAAAAAAGGACGAGCTGATGAGTAAGGTAACGGCTTTTTCCGTAAGGAATGCGGTAAAGTCGGTAACGGTCAGGGAAAAGGAGGAGTATAGGGCGGAAAATGAGCTGTTCCGTGTTGCTCTTCTCGACCTCGGCTATAAAACAAATATCCGCAGAGAGCTTATAAAGAGGGGCTGCACGGTAACGGTGTTGCCTGCCTCCACAACGGCTGAGGAGATAAAGGAAACCGCTCCTGACGGCATAATGCTTTCAAACGGTCCGGGGGATCCTATGGAGAATACAGAGGTCATTGAAAATCTTAAAAAGCTGAAGGAATATAATATTCCGATCTTCGGGATATGCCTCGGTCATCAGCTCATGGCGCTGGCAAACGGTGCAAGGACCGAAAAGCTCAAATACGGTCACAGGGGAGCAAATCAGCCTGTTTATGATATTCTGCATGACAGGACATATGTGACCTCCCAGAATCACGGCTATGCTGTGGTGAGTGAGAGCGTAGACAGCGCAGTGGGGGTCGTTTCCCATAAAAATGCAAATGACGGCACCTGTGAGGGCATACGTTACACGGGATTTCCCTGCTTTACAGTGCAGTTTCACCCCGAGGCGTGCGGAGGTCCGCAGGATACAGCATTTCTGTTTGATGAGTTCATCGCAATGATGAAAAATGCAAAGGAGGCAGAGTGATATGCCGCTTCGTTCGGATATTAAAAAGGTACTGGTAATAGGTTCGGGACCTATCATCATAGGTCAGGCTGCGGAATTTGACTATGCGGGTACACAGGCGTGCAGAGCGCTGAAAGCCGAGGGTCTTGAGGTGGTGCTCATAAACTCAAATCCCGCTACCATAATGACAGACAAGGCTATGGCGGACAAGGTGTATGTTGAGCCGCTGACACTTGATGTGGTAAAGAAGATAATTAAAATAGAAAAGCCCGACAGTATCCTTTCCACTCTCGGAGGACAGACAGGTCTTACCCTTTCCATGCAGCTTGCGGAATGCGGCTTTCTTGCGGAAAACAACGTAAAGCTGCTGGGAGCGGATCCTGAAACTATCCACAAGGCAGAGGACAGACAGGCATTCAAGGATACAATGGAGAAGATAGGCGAGCCTGTCATACCCTCCAAGGTGGTTGAAACTGTTCCTGATGCGGTAGAATTTGCAAAGGTCATTAGCTATCCCGTTATCGTCCGTCCCGCCTTTACTCTGGGCGGAACAGGCGGCGGCATTGCCTATAATGAGGAGGAGCTTATTGACATTGCCACTAACGGACTGCGCCTGTCTCCCATAACTCAGATACTTGTTGAAAAATGCATCAGCGGCTGGAAAGAGATAGAGTTTGAGGTTATCCGTGACAGCAAGGGAAATGTGATAACCGTCTGCTCAATGGAGAATTTCGATCCTGTGGGAGTTCATACGGGCGATTCCATAGTTATCGCTCCTGCTGTTACCCTTTCGGACAAGGAATATCAGATGCTCAGGACTGCGGCGCTGAATATAATTTCCGAGCTTAAAGTAGAGGGCGGCTGCAACTGTCAGTTTGCGCTTCACCCTGATTCCTTTGAGTATGCGGTTATCGAGGTAAATCCGAGAGTTTCCCGCTCCTCGGCACTGGCATCAAAGGCAACGGGGTATCCCATTGCAAAGGTGGCTGCACGCATTGCAATAGGCTACACGTTAGATGAGATAATAAACGCAGTAACGGGAAAGACCTATGCCTGCTTTGAGCCTGCCCTTGACTATGTGGTGGTAAAATTTCCTAAGTGGCCTTTTGATAAATTCGTCTATGCAAAGAGAACTCTCGGCACACAGATGATGGCAACAGGCGAGGTCATGGCGATAGGCACATCATTTGAACAGGCAATGATGAAGGCTGTCCGCTCTATTGAGCTGGGAATGGATTCAATGAATCTGAAAAAGCTGAAGCCCCTGAGCGATGAACAGATAGAAAAGCTTCTTTACAATGTGGACGATGAACGCTCCTTTGTGGTGTTCGAGGCTATCAAAAGGGGAGTTTCCATTGATAAGATACATGATATTACCAAAATAGATGAATGGTTCCTTTTCAAGCTGAAAAATCTTGCCGATCTTGAAAAAATGCTGGCTGAGGGCGAGCTTACCGAGGAAAAATATGACCTTGCAAAGCGTTACGGCTATCTTGACAGCACTATCGAGCGTATCAGCGGAAAAAAATGTCCCAAGCATAAAAAAGCCGTTTTCAAAATGGTAGACACCTGTGCAGGAGAATTTAAGGCGGAAACTCCCTACTTCTACTCCACATTTGACGATGAAAATGAGGCTGAGCAGTTTATCCGGCGCACGGACACAGGCAAGAAAAGGGTCATTGTATTCGGCTCAGGACCTATCCGCATAGGGCAGGGCATCGAGTTTGACTACTGCTCCGTTCACTGCGTATGGGCATTAAAGGAAATGGGCTATGATGCGGTTATCTGCAACAATAACCCCGAAACAGTTTCCACCGACTTTGACACAGGCGACAGGCTGTATTTTGACCCTCTCACCAAAGAGGACGTTGAGGCGATAATCGAAACTGAGAAGCCCTACGGCGTGGTAGTGCAGTTCGGCGGACAGACTGCTATCAAGCTCACAAAGCATCTTGCCGAAATGGGTGTAAATATTTTAGGCACATCGGCTGACAGCATTGATGCCGCCGAGGACAGGGAGCGTTTTGATGAGCTGCTGAACAAATGCGGCATACCCCGTCCCGCAGGCTTCACGGTCATGAATACCGAGGAGGCACTTGAAGCGGCAGGGAAGCTGGGTTATCCCGTGCTTATGCGTCCGTCCTATGTGCTGGGCGGTCAGAATATGATAATCGCACATTCCGATCAGGATATTGTGGAGTATATGGGTATCATCACGGGGGGAATGGCTCTTGAAAATCCCGTACTCATCGACAAATACATGATGGGCAAGGAGGTTGAGGTTGACGCTGTCTGTGACGGCACGGACTATCTTATTCCCGGTATCATGGAGCATATCGAAAGAGCGGGCGTTCATTCGGGAGATTCTATATCCGTATATCCCGCTCTGACCCTTACAAAGCGGATAAGGGAAACAATTATAGAATATACCCGCCGCCTTGCTATGGAGCTTCATGTCGTAGGACTTGTAAACATTCAGTATGTGGTATACAATAACGAGGTATATGTTATCGAGGTAAATCCCCGTTCATCAAGAACAGTTCCCTATATATCCAAGGTAACGGGCGTTCCCATAGTAGATATCGCCACTAAAATAATGCTGGGCGAAACGCTTAAAGAACAGGGCTATGAAAGCGGACTTTACAGGGAGGCGGATTTTATAGCCGTAAAAGTCCCTGTATTCAGCTTTGAAAAACTCCATGATGTTGACACGGCATTAGGACCGGAGATGAAATCCACGGGAGAATGTCTGGGTATTGCAAGAACCTTTGAGGACGCTCTTTTCAAGGGTCTTATCGCCGCAGGCTACAATATGAAGCATGAGGGCGGCGTACTTATTACCGTAAGGGATACCGATAAGCAGGAAATAATTTATGTGGCTGATAAATTTGAGCAGTTAGGTTTTGACATCTACGCCACAAGCGGAACGGCATCAACTCTTAACAGGAACATGGTAGCAGCAAATGTGGTGAAAAAGGCGTCCGAGCCGAAGCCCAATGTAATGACGCTCCTTGACAGCGGAAAGATAAACTATGTTATATCCACATCTGCAAAGGGACGTATTCCACAGTATGACAGTGTGAAGATACGCCGCAAGACAGTAGAGCGTTCCATATGCTGTCTGACAGCCATTGACACCGCAAACGCCGTTGCCGACATACTGGCAATGGGCAAGAAGATAGACGATATGGAAATGATAGATATTACAAAGATCTGATCATAAAACAGGAGCAGGATAAGTTCCCATAGAATTTCCTGTCTCCTGATTTTTTTGTTGTCCCGATATGAGATAATATTGTCGGGCGGCTTGACAGAACGGTGCATATATGTTATAATTTTTACAAAAGCATTTGCAAAATAAAAAAAGAACCTGAGCTTGTGAAGTGTATACAGGCTTTAAGGTGTTATCGGTGTGGATTACAGTGGAGGAGAACAATGAAAGAGCTTGAGGAGCATATTATCAGGGAATACGATCTTGAAGTAAACAAGGGCAGAATGGATCAGGTCAGACGGAATATGAAAAAATCGCTCATCTACAACGCTTATTTCGGACTTGTAATGTGCTTTATCAGTGCGGCATACCTGTATCTGTGGCTGTCCTTCACAAATGCGGGCATCAGACAGAGCAATTTAATTGATGAGGAGATAGAGACGGTCATTCACTTTCCCTTCTGCGGGGTAACGTTTTTTGTCTGTCCTTTTATTGCGGTACTCAGTTATCTTGCAGATTCATTTTTGTATAAAAAATTCAACGTTATATCCTGGTGGCTTTATCTGGGAATGCTTATTTTCGGCATAACCGACATGATGTTCCACTATGCGCCTATGAATACCCTCAATGGTCTTATCATTATATTCTATTCGGCGGCAGGAATGTGGATGGAGGATTTTGCCATACGCTCCTACCCTGAGCTTGATGAGCTTGTAAAGTGTGAGGGTTTTCCCGATTTTAACCCTATGCTTGAAATACCCAGACATTCAAAATATGTCAAGTATCGTAAAAAATGGCTTGAAAAGAATAAGGCGCTTGATTACTATACCGATGATGAACGTCCTATTGAGGAATATAATGTTACTCCTGCCGATAATTCCTCCGCAATGGACGGTGTTTCGGTGGACAATGATAAAAGTGAAATGTGGTTTGAGGGCAAGGATCCGAAAGCGCCGAAGCCGCCAAACAGCATGATGGAGGAGCTTTCGGGTGAGGGAATGGAGCTTCCTCCCGCATCGGACTATATTGTGGAAGATGTCCGCAAAAAGCCGCTTTAAACCTTGAAAGGAGAGAGAATGATGTACAGACAAGGGGCATACCCTATCATATCAAAAAATATCATTGCCGCAAATACCTGCGATCTTACCATATTGTGTCCGGATATCGCAGCTGCGGCACAGTGCGGACAGTTTATGAACATAAAAGCGGAGGGCTTTATGCTCCGCCGTCCCATATCTATCTGCGGAATTGACAGGGAAAAGGGAACGCTCAGGATAATTTTCGAGATACGGGGAAAGGGTACAAAGGCTCTTTCCGCACTTTCGGAGGGTGAGCTTATTGATATAGTCGCACCATTGGGCGGCAGGGGATTTACTCTCCTTGATAAGTCCGCAAAAGCCGTAATAATAGGCGGAGGAATAGGAAATCCCCCCATGCTGCCGATAGCAGAGCATTACGGAAAAAATGCCGTGGTTATCAGCGGATTCAGAAGCGCATCGGCAGTGATACTTCAAAAGGATCTTGCAGGGACGGGGGCAAGGGTCATTCTCTGTACAGATGACGGTACAGCAGGCAGAAAAGGCTTTGTCACCGATGCACTGAGCGAGCTTATTTGCAATGAAACGCCCGATATTATCTATGCCTGCGGTCCGTCAGTTATGCTCAAACGCATTGCCGCTCAAGCCGCAGAAGCAGGGATAAGGTGTGAAGTTTCTCTTGAGGAGAGAATGGGCTGCGGCGTGGGCGGCTGTCTTGTATGCGCCTGCCGTACGATAAGAAACGGTGAGGAATATTACGCTCATGTCTGCAAGGACGGTCCGGTATTTCCCGCAGAGGAGGTGCTTTTTGAATGAGTGATATGTCAAGACTGGGAATAGATTTTGCGGGAGTGCATTTTAAAAATCCCGTTATCCCTGCATCGGGTACATTCGGATATGGCAGAGAATTTGAAGAATTCTATCCATTGTCCGCACTGGGCGGCATTTCCGTAAAGGGAACGACTGCTGCTGCAAGAAACGGCAATCTCCCTCCGAGAATAGCCGAGACTCCCTCCGGTATGCTTAACTCCGTAGGACTTCAGAACCCCGGCATAGATCATTTCATCGAAAAGGAGCTGCCCTATCTTAAAACAAAGGATACAGTCGTCATTGCCAATATAGCAGGCTCTGACGCCGAGGAATACAGGACGATCGCTCAGAAGCTGGATAGTACAGATGTTGATATGATAGAGGTGAACATTTCCTGTCCCAACGTAAAGGCGGGGGGAGCGGCGTTCGGCGTGTCCTGCGAGGGAGCGGCTCATATTACAAAAACAGTAAGAGCCGTCACAAAAAAGCCCGTTATGATGAAGCTGTCTCCCAATGTGACGAGTATTGCGGATATTGCCAAAGCCTGTGAAAGCGAGGGGGCAGATGCAGTTTCGCTTATAAATACCCTCCTCGGTATGCGTATAGATATCCGCACGGGCAGACCCATACTTCATAACAATGTGGGAGGACTTTCGGGTCCTGCTGTATTCCCCGTTGCGGTAAGAATGGTGTGGCAGACGGCAAATGCGGTAAATATCCCCGTCTGCGGCATGGGCGGCGTGTCCTCATGGGAAGATGCTGTGGAAATGATGATGGCAGGCGCTTCTCTTGTACAGGTGGGAGCGGCGTTGTTTGCCGATCCTATGACACCTCTGAAGATAACGGAGGGGCTGGAAAATTACTGCGAGGATAAGAATATTATGCTCAGAAGCATAATAGGAAGTGTGAAGCCATGGTGAAAATATATCTTATCCGTCATGTAAAGGCGGAGGGAAATGTTAAAGGCTTTATTCAGGGGCGGGTGGATACACAGGTCATGGGCGAGGGGCTTTTGCAGCTTGACGCTCTTGCCGAACGGTTCCGCAGTATTCCCATTGAAGCGGTGTACACAAGTCCTCTGAAAAGAGCGGTGTCAACAGCCGAGGCAGTCAACCGATATCACAGTCTGCCCATTATAAGAGATGAGGGCATTATCGAGATAGATTTCGGGAAAATGGAGGGTTGCTCTAAAGATGAGCTTTATACCCGCTTCCCCGTGGAATCGGAAATATGGGATAATTGCATAAATAAATTCGCAGCCCCCGACGGAGAGAGCAGCGGACAGGTTTATGACCGCATGAGTGCTGCCATGAACAGGATCGCCGGTGAAAACATAGGTAAAACTATTGCGGTAGTTTCCCACGGAATGGCAATTAAAGCGTACTTAAACTTTGCAGCGGGTATAAAATGGGAAAACTATGAGGATCCCGGCTGGTCGGATAATTCAGCCGTATCCCTTATTGAGTATGATGATGAATTAAGACCCCATATCATTTTCAAAAATGACAGCTCTCATCTACAAAAGCAGGAGGCGGTGCTGTGAAGATAATGTCTGTTGATTTCGGAGACAGCAGAACGGGCATTGCCGTCTGCGAAAAAAGCGAGATGCTTGCCTCACCGCTGACAGTTATTTTTGAGAAACGGTTCGAGGTATGCGCCGATAAGGTAGCGGAGCTTGCAAAAAATGAGGGAACGGAGCTTATTGTCGTTGGGTACCCTAAAAACATGAATAATACCATAGGCGAGAGAGCTGAAAAATGCGCCGCATTTGCAGAGCTGCTCCGTGAAAAAACAGGGCTTAAAACAGTGCTGTGGGACGAGAGGGGCACTACCGTTTCGGCGATAGGTTATCTTAATACTGCGAATGTCCGAGGTAAAAAGCGAAAAAATGTGGTAGATGCGGTAGCTGCCGTTATAATTCTGGAAAATTATCTTGCCTACAGGAAAAATACCGGATCAGATAAATATGAATAAAATATTATCAATAGTCTTTATACAACTGCTTGCGGCAGTACTTTTCTCCTCCTGTACAGAGGAGAATGAGGAGGTCACGGACTCTCAGAGCAGCGTATCCTCCGAAACATCGCAGACGGTTTCGGAGGTCACCGAGGGGCAGCCCGAACCGTTTTCGGAGTATACATTTGAAATGCGGGGAGCAGCGGAAAATTATATGCTCATTCTCCGTCACGGAGAATTTGATGACGAGCTTTCGGTCACTATAGAGAATAACCGCTATGAAAGCAAGGAATTTGTTATCACTGCTCCGTCAGGGTATAATGTTGTCTACCCGTACGATCAGGAAAACGCCTCTCAGATAGTAAATGTTATCAAAAATGACATTGACGATACCTACATACCCGATATAATGCAGGTAAATTTCGCAATTTCCGAGAGTGAGCTTGATAATTCACCCGAAAATACTTTATATAATATCAGCCGTATGTACATGATAGACAGTGACGGCGAGCTGAGGGAGATCGCTGTGGTAGACGGTGAGGACGAGGAGGAAACGGTCAGCGATTATCTTGACAGGACGTCATTTTATCATACCGAGCCTGCAAGGTTTATTTATGAGATCACTGTGGACGACACGAATCTTTACAATGAAAACGGCGGACTGCGCCCTGTGGAGGAGCGTGTCACGATAAGGACAATGACCTTTGAACCCGAAAAGCTGCGCATCGTTATGGGGTTTGAGGAGATAACAGAAGCGGATCCCCTTTACTTTGGCTATGCCTATTGGGCGGCAGCCAATCTTGCAGCTCAGAATTTTACTGTGTCAGCCTTTAATATAAGCGATTTTGACAATTATATTGAAGAAAAAAACGATGATGAAACAAGCGTTTATTATTTTAAGATAGATGACCCGAGATTTGACTCCACAGACGATCTTATCACCTATCTGGAGACTGTATTTGCGCCTACAACAGCACAGAGGATCTTCACGGAAGCTCCCCAGAAATACAAGGACATTGACGGAGAGCTTTACGGCATAGCGGGGGACGGGATATATGACCGCACACTGGGTACTCTTACATTTTCGGGAATGGAGATAACGGACAGCCGTATGCTTTTCCGCTCACGGCAGGAAAAGTACGATGAATACGGCAATTTCACGGGTTATACAGACGGCGGTAACTTTGTTATCGCAAAGCAGGAGGACGGCTCGTGGAAGGTGATACAGTATCGTTATCCATATTCATACAACTAAGGGAGGATAGGCATGAAGCTTCTTATAATACGTCACGGCGATCCGGATTATACAATTGATTCCCTTACGGAAAAGGGCAGGAGAGAGGCTGAGCTTTTAAGTATACGGCTTTCCAAAATGAAAATAGATAAATTTTATATATCGCCGCTGGGCAGGGCGCAGGATACGGCAAGGTATACTCTTGAAAAAATGGGCTGTGAAGCCGAGGTAATGCCATGGCTCAGGGAATTTCACGCTCCCGTAATTGATGAGCTGACGGGAGAGGAGCGTATACCGTGGGATATGCTGCCTGCTCAGTGGACAGCTGTTCCAGAATATTATGATAAGGACGGCTGGTTCAACGTCAGAAAAATGGCGGAGGGCAATGTAATAAAGGAGGCACAGCGTGTATGGGACGGGATAGACGGCATTCTTGCCGTTCACGGCTATGAGCGTGAGGGCAGCTGTTACAGAGCCGTCCGACCCAACCGTGATACTGTTGCATTATTCTGTCATTTCGGGGTAGAATGCGTAATGCTGGGGCATCTTCTGGGGATATCTCCCGTGGTGCTTTGGCACGGCTTTTGTGCAGCGCCTACATCTGTAACTGTTCTTACGACTGAGGAACGGCGGAAGGGGACGGCGTTTTTCCGTCTGAATACCTTCGGGGATACAGGTCACCTGTACGCCATGAGTGAAGAACCTGCATTTGCCGCACGTTTCTGCGAAACATTTGACAGCGATGAACGGCATGACTGAAATTATAATTAAAGCAGGGGAGCAGACAGAGGATACTTAGTGCAGTCCGAACCTGATTTGATAATTTAAAAGATATTTTGGAAAAACATGACCCGGTCTGAGAAAGCCGAACACTTCTCTGCATACAGACTGAAAAGGATATGGGATAACAAAACCTGCCCGCTGTTTTGTGCAGCGGGCAGGTCATTTTATTCTGATCGGCAGTATATCAGCAGTCGATATTTATTTCAAGGATAGGTTCTGCAACGGACGCACCCGCAGGAACCATAGGCAGCACATTAACGTCCTTATCTATAATGCAGTTGACGAGAACGGGTCTGCCGCAGGTAAGGGCATATGTGAGCTTTTCCTTTACTTCGCTCTTTTTGGCAATGGTAACAGCCTCCAGCCCGAAAGCTCTTGCCAGCATTTCAAGATCGGTCTGCTTTTCAAGAGTAGTCTGAGAGAAGCGGCAGTCGTAGAAAAGCCGCTGCCACTGTCTTACCATGCCGAGAACGGAGTTATTGAAAATAAGCTCAACTACGGGCAGATTATATTTTGCAAGGGTTGAAAGCTCGCACATATTCATATAGAATGAGCCGTCTCCCGCAATGTTTACTACGCTTTTATCGGGATTCCCGACCTTTGCGCCGATTGCTGCGCCAAGACCGTAGCCCATTGTGCCAAGACCGCCCGAGGTGGCAAGACTGCGGGGCTGCTTAAAGGGATAATACTCGGCAGTCCACATCTGATGCTGTCCCACTTCTGTGGTAACAATGCCGTTGTCGCCCATAATATCCGCAAGAGTTTCAAGTACATACTGTGGGAGTACTGATTCTTCGTCTTTGCCTGCCTGACGGAGAGGATATGTGTTATTCCACTCGTCAATCTGTGCCATCCATGAGGAGTTGTCCTTTTTTTGGAGCTTTTTCATGAGAGCTGTGAGGACTGTTTTTACATCTCCCTGAACATGGGCATGAGCGGGAATATTCTTGTCAAATTCGGAGGGGTCTATCTCAATATGTACTATCTTTGCACCGCTGATATTTTTCATAAATGAATCGGTGCTGCAGGTAACACGGTCAGAAAATCTTGTACCCACCGCAACAATTACATCGCTGTTTGTAAGAGCAAGTGAGGAGGTCTTTGTGCCGTGCATACCGAGCATACCTGTATATCTGGGGCTTGTGTTGTCAAAAGCCGACATTCCCATAAGGGAGAGAGATACGGGAGAATCAATAAGCTCTGCAAATTCAGCCAGTTCCTTTTCCGCACCCGAAAGTGTAACTCCGCCGCCTGCAAAGATAAAGGGTCTTTCCGCCGAAGCTATTATCTGCGCTGCCTTTTCGATCTCCTCATCGGACACGGTATAAACGTGCTGAGCAAGTGGCTTGTTCTCAAACTCGCATTTTGCTGCTGTAATATCCTTTGGTACGTCTATAAGAACAGGACCTTTTCTGCCGTCATTGGCAATAAAGAATGCTTCTCTGATAATATCTGCCAGATCCTTTACATCTTTGACAATGTAATTATGCTTTGTGATAGGCATGGTAATGCCCTTGATGTCTACCTCTTGAAAGGAATCAAGCCCTAACAGCGAGGTTCCTACATTACCCGTAATTGCCACCATAGGGATACTGTCCATATTTGCAGTGGCAATGGCGGTCACAAGGTTGGTAGCACCCGGACCCGATGTAGCAATTACAACGCCTGTTTTGCCCGTTGTGCGGGAGTAGCCGTCTGCGGCATGACCTGCGTGCTGCTCATGCGACATGAGGATATGGGTTATTTTGTCGCTGTACTTGTAAAGCTCATCATAGATATTAAGCACTGCGCCTCCGGGATAGCCGAAAACCGTATCCACGCCCTGTTCAATAAGACATTCAAGAATTATCTGTGAACCGTTGAGTATCATAATTTTACTATTCTCCCTTATTTTATAATTCAAGACAAAAGTCTGCAACATATATCAACCTATTATATCACATTTCACACCGATTGTCAAGAGAATATTTTTAAATTTAGCGGAGTGACCCCGCCTGCACCTCGTTGGTATAATATACGGAAACCTTTTACACAGTAAATCGGTAACTCTTATTTGTTTTAAATTCTAATTAAAAATTTAATAATTTAAAAATAATATTAAAACAAAACAAATGTATCAAAGGTATATAATAAAAATAGTATTTTTTCACAGAGGAGCGTACAGATCTTGGATAACAAAGAAAAAATTGCGCTGATAACCGATTCCTGCGCCGATCTTCACACAGCCGATATTGAAAAATACGATATTACCGTAATACCGCTGAGAATAATCTGCGGGGACGGGGAATATCTTGACGGTGTGAATATAAACGGCAGGGAAATTTATAAAAGACTGGAAAACGGTGAGCTGCCGAAAACCTCTCAGCCCTGTTCGGGAGATGTGATAGACGCAATAAACAGAACTGCTGAAAAGGGATACCGTAAGATCATTGCGGTAATGCTGTCAAGCGGGCTTTCCGGGACATACAGTGTTATGGATATTTTTGCAAAGGAGCGCACCGATCTGGATATCAGGGTTTTTGATTCAAGGAGCGGCGCTCTCGGACTGGGAATGATAATTCTACAGCTTGCCGAGGACATCTGCGGCGGTATGTCATGGAAGGAGCTGACCGAAAAGCGTGTGCAGTATCTTATTGACCATACCTATCCGTTTTTTTCGCTGGATACACTGGAATATCTTCAGAAGGGCGGCCGTATAGGAAAGGTGACAGCAGCAGCAGGAATGCTTCTGGGGATAAAGCCCATTATAACCTTTGCCGATGACGGACAGCTTTGTTCGGTAATGAAAGTAAGAGGAAATAAGCAGCTCAAGGAAAAGCTCATTGAGGTAGTACACTCCTCCAAAAAGGCTGAACACAGATATAATATAGCCGTTGAACACGGCGGCGCTCCCGAGGAAATGGAAATACTCCGCAAAATGATGATATCCGAATTTCCTCACTACTCCCACATCTGGGACGGGGAAATAGACGGCGTTCTCAGCACATATATCGGAAAAGGAGTGCTGGGTGCGGCTATTCAGACACTTTATTGATGCACGCTCCTGCGGTGCTGCATTAAGGCAATATAACGCATACTGCCGCATCAGCCAGCACCGGCACAGCAAGAGCAGACGCAAGCAATATTCTTTTTTTCATACTCAGCTTGTCCATGAAACGGGCGATAAGAGGGTGTGTCCCCTTTATGAAGATCACTCCGAGTATGCCGAAGATCAGACTGCTGAAAAGAGATATGCGTCCCTCAAAATTGTAAGCCCGGCCGCTGTAATCCCAGAGCTGTATATGTAAAAGCGCTTCCAGAAGAAAGGAGCTTGCAAGCTCCATTACAGTGGCAGCGGCGGCTGAAACCGCAAAAACAAAGCCGTACCCCTTGTGCCTTGAAAAAAGGGGAGCGGCAGCAGCGGCAAATATCCCGTAGATCGGACAAATGGGAATGTGCAGCACTCCTCTGTCCGCAAAGCGTCCCCATGCTATGGAGGTAATGACCGTTTCGTATACCCAACCGATAAAGCTGTCAGCCATGAAGCGTACCGTAAATAAGGTGAGCTTTGCCGTCAGATCGTTTTTGTTCATATTCATAATAGACCCTCCCAAAATATATACGTTCGGGAGGGCTGTTTTTTATGGCAATTTCAAGACAAAATCCCTAATTCCTCAAAGTCCTCGGGAGAAAGACGATGATAGGACAAATGTCCCATGTCAAAGCTGATGCAATACCTGTAATCATCGGGTATTCCGTTCCCGAAATACACAAGGTAATCAAATTCATCGTCCTTTACGGGTATGCACCTTACATCATCGGAATATCTGCCGAATATTTCAAGCACCTGCTCCACAGATACATTTTCATCATGCCTGCCCACAAGTGATGTAAGCTCCCGCAGAAAGCCGCTGTCCTGCACATTTTCATGAACATACCTCACTCCCTCGGGAGGTATGCACAGACAGAAACGGTCATTTTCCTCTGTGGTTATGGTAATTTTTCCCAGCGTATATGAGCAGTACAGAGAAAATTCCTTTAAAACGGACAGCATTTCTTCGTTTGTACACTCTGTTCCCAGCATTCTGTTAAGCGTATTCAGAGGATAATAAAGTCCAACGGGATTATCCGAAAAACCTATCTTTATCTGTGATTCCTTGATAACATCTGTAATATTTTTTCTGAGCCTGTCGAAATTATATCCTGACATTTTTTTCCTTTCTATCAGTTAATGGTAATATTTTTAGTAACATTTTTAACGGTAACTCTACCGCCTCTGCTGACAAAGCCCTCTCCCTCTTTGACAAGCAGCAAAAAGTTCATTTCACTGTTCACCGCATTAACATCGCCGCTGCCCGTAAAGTCGCCTATGCCCGATACAGAAACGCCCTCGCAGTGGAGACCTATCGTTGAATCCACAACCGAACAGTTGAGCGCCCCTCCTCTTGTACCTATACAGTTAGAGGTTCTGCCGTTCATTACTGCATTCATGCTGCCGCTGTCGAGAATGACATTTCCCGAACCCTTTTCGATAGAGCCGACAGCAGCAAGGGTAATTCCCGACATCTTTATGTCAAATTTATAGTGAGATGCCATTATCTCCGTGATTCCGCTCATAGCACCAACCGCTACCGCAATGGGAGAAGATGTTTCGATATAACATCTGCAATTGGAAATGTCTAACACGCTGCCGCCGTTAAATATGCCTATGCCCAGACACTTGTTGCCCGAGCAGTTTATCTTCAGATCGCCGCCTGTAATTGCAATGGCATTGCCGCATTCATTTTTGCCGCCGCCTATGCCCACCGCCGTATCGCCGTTTGCCTCCACATAAAGCCTGCCCCACATTTCGATGCGGATATTGCCCGGACAATGCTCAATATCAGTGCCGATTCCGTAGCAATTTTCCTTTTGTGAAAGGATATGGAGATTTCCTCCTCCCGAAAGCACCAGCTTTGCAGACTGGGGAACATAAATACCTCTGTCAATAAGATTGCTTTCCCCCTCACAGATGATAGTAACATTGCTTTTCGTACCCAGTGTGATAAGGGGATCCTCTTTTTCGGTTGTCAGGGAGATATTCCGTATAGTCAGCACACTCTCCAGTCCGTCCTTGATTATAACGGTCATGTTGACGGTGCTGCCCTCGCCCTCCAGCGTAACACTCGGAGTTTCGATGAACACACCGGAATAATGCTCTTTTGCAATGGCATCAAGACTTACGCACTCGCCCTCAGCAGGGTGATACATTCTTGATGCTCCTGCTTTCATGTCACGGTTTATGGCAATGATCTCCTCCCGCACTCTTTCGGAGATCTCCTTTAAAAGAACGGGTTTGGGACGTGATGTATAATACCCCTGTATAAGATCAGCGCCCAATCCTATCATTGTTTTAAGCTCGTCATAAGTTTCCACGCCCTCTGCAAGAGCGGAAAAGCCGTTTTCATGGATAAACTCTATTATGCCCGAAACGAGTTTCTGCACCTTCGGGTTAGAGTCGATATTTTCAATAAGCGTCCTGTCTATCTTTACATAATGGGGACGATATTTTAAAAGATTTGATGTATTTGAATAACCCGTGCCGTAATCGTCAATGGCAAGCCGTATATGGTTGCGCTCCAGTCTTTTCCTTATAAATTCCAACCTGTCGCTGTCGATCTCTGTCTGTTCTGTAAGCTCAATGACCAGCTTTTCCATAAGCTCACCGTATTCCTGCTCAAGGGCATACCAGTCCTCATCAGAAAGCATATGGGCGGTAATGGCGTTTACAAACAGCTTTTTATCCCTGAATATTTCCTGCTCCTCGCCTACTATTTTTAAAGTATTGCCGATAGTCGCTTTTTCAATGTCGTAAAGACGGTTGAGCTTCTGAGCATGATCCAGGATCTCCAAGGGGCTCAGATGAATGTCACTGCCTGTCCTCATAAGAGCTTCATAGGCGATGATATTTCCGTTTGCTGCGCTGACAATAGGCTGAAAGTGATAGAGAAAAAGATTATTATCCACTAAGGTCAGAAATCTGTTTACTGCGTCATAATCATTTTTCTGCTGCTCATACCGCTCCACGCTGTAAAGGCAGACAGAACCCTTTCCGAGAGCTGCCGCCTCAAAGAAAGCAAATTCGGCAGTATGCATACGCTCGGATATGACACGTTCTTCCGCTGAAATGCCCGCAGAAACTGTCAGTCCCAGACTGTCTCCCTCGGGAGATTCAAGGGCTTCTACGGAATTTTTCAGCTTTTCCATAAGGGCAAGGCTGTCCGTGCAGCCCGCAGGTATATGGAGCCAGTATCTTGAACGGCTGCATGGTGCTATCATTGACCCGAGAGGGGCTGCCCCGATAATGGCAGTAAGCGCATTATTGAGCCTCATATCGGTTATTCCCGCTCCGCTTACGGATTCGACTCTGAAAAGAGCAAGCACCGATGAAATTCCGCTGTGTGCCTGAGCCGCAAGGAGCTGCGCCTGACTGCACACAGGCAGACTAAGATCTTCATTAGCGCTTTTGCGGATTATTCCCGCTCTTATCCTCTCGTTATCCTCAGCAATGGCAATGATAAGCGGCGGATCATCATCGTCCTGATTCATAAGACTTTCCGTGATCTGTAACATCTCCTCATAGCCCGGCTCTGTGGTCATACACGAAATGGCAATAAGATTATCGTCGCAGACAGCGGTTTTCTTTTCATGGTCAATAAGAAAGCAACCTGTTTCGGGACACAGCTTTATCAGCTTATCCCATGCGCTGCCGAATATGGTGAGCCAGTCCGGATTATCTGTATATGTCAAATGACTTCATTCCCTTTACATAATTTGTTGTTAAAACGTACAAATTTTAACATATCTGACATTTGCATTTGTAATTATTATACATATTTTTTCTTCCTTTGTCAAGTAGAAATTGAAAATATCTCAAAGTATTTCAATATTAAAGGGACAACAGAAAAAATCTGTGCCGATAAGAGCTTTACGGGTATGTATTATAGTCTTAAAAAAACAAATAGTTACAAATCGAAAACAAAACAGTATCAAAAAATAAGTAAAAAATGAAATGATGAATACAAAAAGCTGACAAATTGATTTTTTGCCTTGACATGACAGGTCAATGCTGATATTATAGTATATGTAAAGATATGCACCCGAAAGGCAGGAAGCATTTAAAAACATTTAAGGGAGAGTGAGCTTTTGGCGAAATATAATTTTGACCTTTGTCTTGGCTGTATGGAGCATAAGGAAGGCAGCGGTGTCTGCCCCTACTGCGGCTATTCGCCCGACACTCCCTTTATGCCCTCCTATCTGCCTCCGGGAACCTATCTCAATGACAGATATGTGGTTGGCAGACTGCTCCGTTACAACGGCGAGGGAGCCGATTACATCGGATATGATACGGGTACGGGCACCAAGGTCACAATAAGGGAATATATGCCCGATACTCTGTGCAGCAGAACAAAGGAAAGCACCGTGCTTTCCGTAAAGCAGAACTGTGTAGCTCAGTATAAGGCATTCATGTCCGAATTTGTGGAGCTTAACAAAATGCTTGCAAAGATGAGGACGCTCAGTCATATAAATCCTGCGATTGATATGTTCGGCGACAACAATACAGGATATGTAGTATTCCGCTATATAGAGGGAGTAAATCTTTCAAAATTTCTTAAAGAACACGCAGGTGAGCTTACGTGGGAGGAGGTAAAGAAGCTCTTCCCGCCCATATTCACTACACTTTCTCTTGTTCATAATGCAGGTCTTGTTCACCGAGGCATCGCTCCCGAAAATATAATCGTTACCGAAAAAAATGAGCTTAAACTCATAGGTTTTTGTATCGCAGATGCACGTACGGCAAATACAGAGCTTGCAGGAGAGATATATCCCGGCTTTGCAGCTCCCGAGCAGTACAGCTCCAGCAACTGGCAGGGAACATGGACAGATGTTTACGGTATCTGTGCGCTTCTTTACCGTATCCTGACAGGAACAGCACCCACCGATGCCATGGAGCGTGTGGCTAACGATACTCTTGTAGAGCCGAGGGTATTAAACGGCAATATTCCCGTAAACGTTTCCAAGGTGATAATGAACGGAATGTGCCTGTCGGGAGAGATGAGGATACAGACCGTTACAGAGCTTGTAACTCAGCTTTTTGAAGAGCCTGATTTCAATAAAACAAAATCTCAGAATGCTACCCAGACAATTTCTATTCCAAAGCAGCACAGCACGGGCAGCACACTTTCTCACACCGAGGAAAAGAGCCGCAGCTCATCAAAAAGCAAAAAGGCAAGAAAGCACACGACGTTTGTTATAACCTCCGTCCTTGCCATATGCCTGCTGATGGGATTTATGTCCCTTGCAATGATGAAGCTTGATGACGACAGCGGCAAGGTGATAGACGGTATCCCCACATCGACCGCCGCAGCTGCGGAGAGTCAGCTCACAGACGAAGCGGGCGTGACCATTGGCGGGGACGTGTCTGCTGCGGATACTGACGGGAGCAGCGGGGCGGCTGTAACAACCGTTCCTTCCACTATGAACGGGGGAACAACGGGCGCATCTACACTTCCCACTCTCGGCGTGCTTCAGTCTACCGCAACGGACGAAGAAACAGACGAAGCTCCTGTTACTACCACCATAAGACCGGGAGCAGCAGTATATATTATGAATGATCTTGTGGGTAAATATTATGATACCGTTAAGAATACGTCCATTAACGAAAGTCTGACCCTCAATCCCGAGTATGTCTATACAGACGAATACGAAAAGGGGATAATTTTCGATCAGTCTATCGAGAAAGGGACGAATTACGAAAAGGGTGCAGAGCTTACTCTTAAAATAAGCATGGGACCCGGACAAGTAGTCATTCCCGAATATTACGGTCTTAGCAAGAAGGATTATTTTGATATCCTCAACAGCTTGGGTATCAAGTACGAGGAGATAAGCTATCCTACCGAATCAGTCTACAATGACTATGTGGCATGGATAGACAAAGCGGATTCCGAGGAGGGATTCGGTCCCGGGCAGTATATTGATCTTGAAGCGGGAGAGGTATTAAAGGTATTTGTGGCTCAGAATGAAAAGAGCAGCGAAACATCAGAAACTACCGTTACCACTACGGAAACCGAGCCTGAATCCACGCCGTGGATCACCACCGAAACACCTACGATCACAGTCACCGAGACTGAAACCGAAACAGAGTATTCGGAGGAAACATCGGCAACCGAAACCGAGCCGCAGGAGTTTTCCGAGACAACTCCCTTTACCGCAGAGCCTGATATTATCATCACAGATGATTATTGATAAGCTGTGAAAGAACAAAAGAAAGAAAGCATAACGGAAAAAGCCGTCCGCAGCAATAAAAATAAAGCTGCGGACGGTATTATTTTTTAAGTATAGTGTCCAACATACACTCATGTGCCGCCTTTTTTTGAAGAAATTCCGCCCCCATTCGGTAACCCTTTTTGTTTCATGGGAATATACTATTACGGGCGCCCTCTGCACCTGTGCAGAGAAGCGGCCCGAGACTTTACAGAAAGGATGGATCGGCACATGAAAAAGTATACGGTTTCCTTTGTCTCAGTGACCTATGCGGGCAAGGCAAGGGCAGCTTTAAATAAAGCGGGGATCCCCGCAGAGCTTAGACGTATTTCTCAGAATAATTCGGGTGGCTGCGGATACAGCGTGACAGCCGAGGCGTCCGCCGACAGGATCGCCGCTGTTCTGAGGGAAAGCCGCATTCCCTACAGGAGCATTAACGAATATGGCGGAAGGAATGAGCATATGTGATATACTTTGACTGCGCCGCCACAAGCTATCCCAAGCCTCCCGCTGTTTACAGAGCGGCAAACGAGGCAATGCTGCGGTATGGCGGCAATCCCGGAAGAAGCGGTCACAGGCTTTCAATGGCTGCTGCGGAGGCGGTGTACGCCGTCAGAGAAAAAGCGGCAGCCATGTTCGGCGCACAGCCTGAAAATGTGATCTTCACCTCAAACTGCACACACAGCCTTAATATGGCGATAAAGGGTCTTGCAGAGCCTTATCTGCGGGCAGGCAGAAGGATCCACTTTATTATTTCCGATCTGGAGCATAATTCGGTGGCAAGACCCGTCCATGAGCTTAAAAAAAGAGGGGCATTTTACAGCGTTGCGTCCACATCGGCAAGCGATGAGGATATCCCCTATGAATTTGAACGGCTGATAAATCCCTTTACAAAGGCGGTTGTCTGCACACTGGGAAGCAACGTTACCGGAAGGCTTCTCCCATTTCGCAGGATAGGGGAGCTTTGCCGCAAAAAAAACATCTGTTTTATTGCAGACGGTGCGCAGGTCTGTGGAGTAGTACCCGTTAATATGGATAGGGACGGCATAAATATTCTCTGTATGCCGGGACACAAGGGGCTTTTCGGCATTTCGGGCACGGGACTTATGATAACCGACGGAAAATATCCTGTCTACCACATTATGGAGGGAGGTACGGGGAGTACCTCCTCCGAGATAGAGCAGACGCCCTTTCTTCCCGAGGGGCTGGAAAGCGGGACGGTAAACACTGTAGGCATTGTAACGGTAGGAGCGGGTATGGATTTTATCAGCCGCATGGGGGAGGAAAGGATACATCAGAAGGAGGAGCAGATCTGCGAAACTCTGATACAAAGTCTTGAGGGTACACGGGGAGTTACTGTCTACCGTGACCCGTCATACAGCTATCTGCCCATAGTTCTTTTCAACATTGAGGGTTATCAGCCCGAGGAGGCGGCGGGACTTCTTTCCGAAAGGGGATTTGCTCTCCGGGGAGGACTGCACTGTTCGGCTGCGGGACATAAAGCGGCTGGGACATTTCCTTTGGGAGGTATACGCTTTGCACCTTCGGTATTTAACACTCCCTGCGAGGCAAGACTGCTTGCTCAGAATATCAAAGAGCTTGCGCGGGTTGAACCCGCTTGCAGGTCGTTAGCAAATTAGGAATGGACATTTCAATAGCAGCTCGGTAACTTTCGTTTGGCAGTCAATAACAGCAGCCGGGTTGGCGGGTTGAACCCGCTTGCAGGTCGTTAGCAAATTAGGCGTGGACATTTCAATAGCAGCTCGGTAACTTTCGTTTGGCAGTCAATAACAGCAGCCGGGTTGGCGGGTTGAACCCGCTTGCAGGTCGTTAGCAAATTAGGCGTGGACATTTCAATAGC
>CANQPL010000016.1 GCA_947625735.1 uncultured Clostridia bacterium | reverse complement strand
CGTCGGCAATTTGCAGCTATCGCCTTATCCGCTTTATCGGTATGCTACTGTCCTCCTCGTGTTTCCACTCAAAGTAAGCCGATTGTTCCTATTATTTTCTTCTAATAATATCCCTCTGCGAGGGAGATACATTTGCGCGTTTAACAGCGCACAATAACAAGCATATTATCCTCTGTACGTGAAACCTCACCTTTGCTTATTTTATCCGCACGTGTACCGAGGGATTCCACCACTGACTTTTGTGCTTCTGTAGGCTCTACGGACACAATATTTTTGACACATTCCGGTACATCAAGGTTTAACTGGTCTGCCATTTTTATATCTGCACATTCTTTGAACATTGTAACAAGTTCGGGGACGTTAATAAATTTCAATCGGGTTCTCGCTTTCCAATCAACGCCGCTGGGCGATATTTCCTGTTCAGTCGATTTTCTTGTAAAGTTTCCTGCCCATGAATCAAAACTGTTAAGATTCGTTTCTTTCAGCAAATCCGACTGCAAATATTTCATAGTGGTAAACATCTCCGACAGGGCATTTGTAACCGGTGTTCCGGTACTAAAAACGATACCTTTTCCACCTGTTTTTTCATCAAGATACTGACATTTCAGGTACAAATCTTGTGTTTTCTGCACGTCTGCATTAGTGGAAAGTCCCGTTACATTCTCCATTTTTGTCGCAACATAGAGATTTTTAAATTCATGTGCTTCGTCAACAAAAAGTTTGTCAACACCAAGTTCTTCAAAGGTAACAGCGTTATCCTTGACCGTACTGTTTATCAGCTTTTCAAGACGTTCACGGAGCTTTTCCTTTATGATTTCAAGCTGCTTTACGGTATAGCCTTTGCCGTTTAAAGCCTTTGCCGCTGACAGTGATGAAACGACCTCTTCCATCTGAGCCTTTATAAATTCTCCCTCACGTTTCGGGGAAAGCGGTATCTTTATTAACTGCGAATGTCCTATAATTACCGCATCAAAGTTACCCGTTGCGATTCTTGAACACATCTGACGGCGTTTCTGCGGAGAAAAATCGTCCGGTTTTGCCACAAGAATATTGGCATTCGGATATAATTTCATGAAGTCAGAGCCTATCTGTTCTGTCAGGTGATTCGGTACAACAAACATACTTTTATTGTGCAGTCCGAGCCTTTTTCCCTCCATTGCTGTGGCTATCATTTCAAAGGTTTTCCCTGCACCAACTTCGTGTGCAAACAAGGTATTACCGCCGAAAAGTGCGTGTGCTACGGCGTTTTTCTGATGTGGTTTAAGCGAAATTTCGGGATTAGAACCGAAGAAATTCAGATGACTGCCGTCATATTCCCTTGGACGTATACAATTGAATTTTTCGTTGTAGGTCTTTACAAGTTCATTACGTCTTTCAGGGTCAGCAAATATCCATTTTTTAAATTCGTTGTTTATAAGTTTTACTTTATCTTCTGCTGCCCTCGTGGGCTGTTCGAGAATGACAGTTTTCTTATTTCCGGTGACAGGGTCTGTTATCGTATTTGTGACAGCCACGGATTTTGAATTGAGTATTTTCTCCAACAGTTCATAAGCGTTAAAATCTTTCGTACCAAAATTTTTTTGGGATTTGACAGAACAGTCTCTATTTGCATTGTGTATCTTCCATGAACCGTTTCCTGCACCGGAATATTCAACTGTAATGGGATTTATATTTTTCTGTTCCTGCGGAACGCTTTCATCGGATTCTCGGAAATGCGGCGGCGTATCAAACGTTTCATACATAAACTGTTGAATGACTTTCGGGTCAATCCATGTCATACCAAGCTGCATATCAATCTCAGTTGCCTTTAAGGGTCTGGGGATAACCTCCGTAAGTGCGGCAATATTTTCCGCATAGGCAGGATTATCAGAAATTTTTTCTTCTGCTTGTGCAATCTTCTTGTAAATGTTTCCCGAAAGATATTCATCAGCAGTCTGATACACTGTATTGTCTGCTGTAGAAAGTTCAGGAACAGGGTAAATGTCACCATGCAAATCATCAATCAGCTTGTTCTTCTCAAAGCCTGTCAAGTTTCTCATGTAATCAAAGTCGATTCTGCCCTTTTCTGACATTGACAAGATAAGTGCTTCCTGTGCCGTGTCAACGTGTTCTGCCACCTGTCGTGGACGGATAGTCCTTTCTGTGAATATGGCAGCTTTTCCTATGTATTGTCCCTCTTTCATTCTTTCAAGGGACTGCAAAAGGGGAAGTCTGACATCGTTTTTGAAAACGTTGCTGTTTGGAGCTTTCCTTGATACACCGCTTGCGTTGGTCTTACTTGGCGTTTCTATGGGATTGATTCTTCCGAAACGTTTTGCAAACCTATCATACTTGCTGTTCAGTTCTGCTTGCAGTGCTTTGATTTCCTTGTCCGGTCTGTTCTCGACCTGCACTTTCAGAAGTTCACGGGTAGTTTCAGCCAAATCGCACATAGCTTTCCGTCGTTCAGCAGCAACGCCATGCTGTTCGCTCTCTTTCAGCGGTATCAGATTATCTTCTACACGGAAATACAGCTTATCTTCCACAACAGTATATGTAAGATTTTCAATGTCAGGTGTCGCTTTCAGATAGTTACTTGTTGCACGTTCGTCAAGCTCTTGCTGAAATTCAAGGGGAGTATATTCGCCCTTAATATTTTTCATAGCTTCGTGGAGCTGTTCTTTCAGGTCTGCCCCCTCATACGGAGTGCAGATTACTGTGCCGAATCTTCCATTGTCGGACAGTTTGCCTAATACCATATCGGGATTATCTGCGAAATAACTATTTATATTCAGTCCGTCTTTGTTTTCCTTTGTATGAACCCAGTCGCAGGATTTATCCGCCGCCATTTCACCGATATTAAGCGGTTTTTCACGCTTTTTCAGAAAAATAATGTCTGTAGAAGTCTGTGTTCCTGCATTCTTCTGAAAAGCATTATTCGGCAGTCTGACTGCACCCATCAGCTCTGCTTTCTGGGCAAGCATTTGTCTTATTTTTATGTCTTTCTTGTCAAGCGTGCCTGTCGATGTAATAAAAGCTACTACACCGCCCGGACGAACAGTGTCAAGTGATTTGGCAAAGAAATAGTCATGTATCAGCAGCCCCTTGTAGGCTTTCGAGGTGTCATTAACTCCATGATTTCCAAACGGCACATTTCCCACCGCAAGGTCAAACGAACCTTTAGTTGGCTTTACATTCTCAAAACCGTTTATAGCTATGTTAGCTTCGGGATAGAGTTTCTGTGCGATACGTCCGGAAATGCTGTCTATTTCAATACCGGAGAGATTACTATTATTCCTCATGCTGTCGGGCATAGTGCCGAAAAAGTTACCTATTCCCATTGACGGTTCAAGAATTTCACCGCCTGTAAAGCCGATGTTCTCCAGTCCCTCAAAAATTGCCTGAGTAACAACAGGAGAAGTATAGAATGCGTCGTTCACTGTTGACCGTGCAGCTTCATATTCATTCTCAGTAAGTAAATGTTTAAGTTCGTAATATTCAGCGTTCCACGCAGGTATCCGGTCATCAAACGCTTCCTGCAAACCGCCCCAGCCAACATATTTTGACAGCTTTTCTTTTTCTTCCGGTGTTGCGGCACGTTCTTCGAATTCGAGAATTTGCAGCGTTTTTATAGCTTCGATATTGTTTCTGAATTTTTCCTTTTTGCTGCCCTCGCCCAGATGTTCATCGGTTATATGGAAAAGATTATCTGACTTCTTTTCGTCTTTTTCCGCAGTGGGAGATGATATTTTTTCGGTATCGTCATTTGGCTTGCTGACTGTATCAACAGCTTCTCTTGATTCATTCTGCTGTTTGGAATGTTCTTCTTCCGCAAATCGTTCTATCATGCCTGCATCGGCAAGTGCAAATGCAAAAGCGGCAACCTCTCTGTCACCGGACATTATATCGTTGCGAGCTTCCATGACTTGTCTCATAATTTCGGGATTTTCTCTGATGAATCTGTCTCCTGCGACCACTGCTTCATGATAACCGGCAACTTGGTCATGGCTATCGTAAATATCACTGTAATAGTCGTTAAATTTATTAAGTAATTGTTTAATATCGGGTTCTGCTTCCTGATTAGAACGATTATCTTCAATTTCAGAGGGATTTAACTGCTGCAAAACTGCATCATAGTCCCCGAAAACATTATGAAGATACTCCTCATCATCAAGAAGATAGGATATTTCCTTTTGTGTGGAATAGACATGAGTGTTTTCAAGCATATTTATCAGTGTTTCATTGACCGCATCGAAATAGGGGAAAGCGAAATCTTCACGGCTGTTGTTTATAGCCGCAGCTTTCAGATTCTCCATTTTGAGAAGTTCAGCAATGACACTATCGTGAATATCTTTCTCCGTATACGCCTTTATCATTTCAGGCTCTTGTTCAGGCGTTATAATGCCATTTTTTAGAAGTACGTCAAAAGAGAAGATTCTTTCAGAGGGAAAATATCCGTATGTTTCTTCAATAATCTGTGTATCTTTATTGTAAATTGCATAGCCATAGTCAGTTGATTCATTATCGTCATAATTCTCTTTCAGATATTTTTTAGCAACCTGTCTTGCTTCTTTAAGTGTTGCACAGTCCTGATTTTCATCTGCCCAACTATCAACATCATAGATAATGACCTGATAGGGGCGGTTTTCCTCAACATGAAAAAATTCAAGCTGTTCGCCCTCTGAATCAATTCCGACTTCCGGCTGCATTTCTTTTGCTCTGTCAGTAACTTTCTTCTTGTCTTTTTCGGAAAGTTCCGTATAGAATTTTATTCCCTCCGAACCGATTGCGGCAAGGTTATTCATTTTCTCATCACAGAAATACAAGGTGTTTCCTCCGAATACCTCAAAGACAATTTTATCCGGGATTTCCTTGCTTTCACTTTCTGAAACTCTGCTGTCAGTTTCTTTTGCTGTTTCTTTGCTGACTGTTTTTTCTCTTGAAATGTATTCTTCAAAATACTTGTTGTATTCATTCGGCAAATCTCTTGAAAACGTGTAATCCGGACTGAAATATGCTGTGGTATGCGGAGCGTTTCCGTAATGATTCCGCAGTGTTTCGGAAGAAGCACCCACAACAATATTGTCAATTTTGTGGTCAAGCATATAATTCTGCAAATGTCCGAGATACATGAAAGCAGGATTTGAGAAATCGTCATGATGTTCTTCTGTAATCTTGGCAAATGCGTATTTTACGGCATTTTCGTTAAAGCTGTCATTATCGTTTATTTTGTTTTCTGCATCGTGCTGTGTCTGCGGACTATCCTTTTCATCAGCGTTATCGACTGAGAGATTTGCGGACAAATCCTCTGCCTTTGAGAGAATTTCAAAGCCCTTTTCATTCATATCTTTCTGCCAGCCGTCATAAGCAAGCACATCACTTGTGCCGAGGAGAATGCCGCCAAAATCAGGAGCGTCCAAATCTTTCATTTGGATATGTCTGTCATCAATTTCTTCTATCTCTCTGCGTTTTCCCTCATACCGAATAATGTCACCGACAGAAAGGTCAGCGACCGTTGGAGCTGCATTATCATTTTCCGGTGTTTCTTTTTCCGGTTTTTCCTGCGGCGTTTTTTCGGTTGATAACTCTGCATTGCCGATATATTCATAGCGGTTCGGGTCACGCAGTTCGTCATAGGAAATATTTCTTGTTACGGCATAACCGCTTTTTTCCTCTCTTACCGTGCATTCGTCTGTGTACCACGGCATAACACCTGTCAGCGATACGACCTCACATATTTCTCCTGTTGTCTTACTGCGGAATTTGTCACCTACCGACACTGTATCGGGGACATCGGGAGTTACCTTTTCTACGCTGTTTTCATGAGTTTCCTCCGCTTCTTTTTCTGTACGTGCAGAGGATAGGGAAGCATCAACATTTTCGGAAACTTTATCACGGATATGCTCACGGACATCATTATTTTGATTAAAATATTGATTATAGAGCGGTGCAATCTGAGACATTGAATATCCAATATCTGTTTCTCCGTTCAATATTTCCCCCATAATACGGTCTGCTCCGTTGTCGATTTCCAGTTTGTAACTTTCTTTGTCAGAATTTCTGTAAGCATTGGAAACGGTCTTGTCCTCAGACAGCAGTTTTGAAGCAATTTCAATAAATTCCTCCTGCGAAAGCTGTACACCCGTATCGGATTCCTGACTTTCGGAAACAGGGGAAATTTTTTCGGGAGAATGCGTTTCTTCCGATTTGTCGGACAAATCAGAAACGGCAGAACCATTTTCAGGCTCTGCCGTTTTTTCGGTCATATTGCGTATACTGTCACCGGAAGTATTTCTTCCTCCGCCTGTGTTCTGAAGTCCTCCAACATCTGCACTCTGGGCAGGAATTTCCCTGTTTCCGCCAGTTCTTTGTACTCCGGTGATTGTTTCTTCTTCTCCACTATCTCCTCTATCAAGTTCAGAACCCGTTCGTTCATTTCCTCGCAGTGTTTCGTTATGTCCACTTCTTCGTTGAGCATTATCGCTTCTATCAGGCACGGTGTCCGCCATATGAATTTCAGACGCAGACTGCCGTACTTCCCCATTTCTGCTGTTGGTATCGGTTCGGGTATTTCTATCAGCGGTTCGTATGTCACTTCTTCCACGTTCAGTTTGTACCAGAGGTTCTTCTCCTCGTCGAATAGGTACTTCACTGCGTGTTCTTGTTCCTGTTCCACCCATACCCATTCCACGCCGTCTTTGTCCCTGTAATTCTGTCCTATCATTTCCTGATTTACTGTTGTCATTTCGCTCATTTGACATTCTCCTCTCATTATTAACAATTTGTGCAAAGGAACGGCTGCAACCGTTAAGGGCGATTCCGATAAAAGCTATCTCGTTCACGGATAACTTCTCTATCCCTGAAAATCTGCCGGCATTTTCGTCTGTCCTGATTCCGTACTGTTTGCAAAGTTTGTATTCTGCTGTCTGTGCGAAAAGTCTTTTTTGTTCGCTGTTAAACCTCGGATTTTCCGTAAACTTCCTGATTTCACTTTGCAAAGCCGTCAGAAGTTTTTCCTTGCTTTCTTCACTGATGAAAGGTTTTTCCGGCAGCTTACCCTGTGTCGTCTGACGTGTATCGAATACATGAGCTACCCTTGCCATACCGTTTCTGTCACGGGTAAGTATGGGAATACCCTTTTCATAACGTTTCACATGGTTGCCGTCCTGCATTTTCCAGTCATCATATGTCCGGCAGTCAACGGCATTGGGATTATATGCGTGAATTATCAGTTTTGACGAAAATTCAGAAGCTCCCGAACTGTCACTTAGGTTTGTATTTGCTGTGAAATCAAGAAAATCTTTCCACTTTTCAGCGGATTTCTGCACTTTCCTTATTTCATCAACATAGATTTTCCGGGCGTTATCGACTTTGCTGATGTACGCCATTTCCATTCCTCCATTTCATTATATCACACTAAAGTGCTAAAATCAATAGTATTTGTAAAAAAATTTAATACCAAACTTAGGACATATTTTCAGATTACAAAGTATTGTCCATTGTTCTTTTCTGCCTGTCTCTTTCAATATCTTCGTCAGATTTTGAAGATGTAGGCTTGTATTTTTCACTCATTATGGCAGAACGTGAAAAAAGCGGCTTTGTAAAATCAACAGAGGGCTGTTTTTCCTGTTTACTTTTTTCTTGCCGGTCAGCTCTTGCAGAAAAAGCCTGTTCTGTTGGATTTGCACTATCAGGCGGTTTTAAATCGGTGATGTTGCATATTCTCTCTGTAAGCTGTTCAGAGGACATATTGCCGTTGTTTTCACGAAATTCAGCGATAACATCAGCCTTTACTTCAACGGGAAGTCTGTTCAGTTCCGATGATGATATTCCGGTAACTGCTGCAACAGCAATCAGAATTTTCTGCTCTGTATCTCCGGTGACTTCCGGTTCTCTCTCCTCCGGAACACGTTCCTGAACAAGTTCGGGTTTTGCTTTTTCTGCTTGTATCTCAGATTTTTCAGCTGCAATTTCCGATACCGCTTCACGTCCGGATTCCACCGTCTGTGAAAGAATATATTTCGCTATTCCCTTATCTTCGGGATTTATTTCAGTGCTTTCAAGCCTTTCAGAAATTTTATCGGCTGTTCTGTTTACCGCCGTTTCAATCTCTGTTTCGGAGAATCTGCTGTTTTTAATATTTTCCAAATCGCTGTTCAGCTTGTCAATATCCTTGATTTTGTCGGAAAGCTCTGCTGACTTGCTTTTAAGTTTCCGCATCTCACCGGAAATATTCAGTCTGTCCATATTGGAAAGCTCAGGCGAACTGAACCTTGCCGAAAGCATATCCAATTTGCTCTGATTTTTGCTCAACTTATTTTCAAGGAGTTCACGCTGACGGTCTGCGAGATTTTCCAGTCCCGTTACAAAACCTTTGTGTCGTTCTTCCTTGTTTTTGCTTCCCAAAGCCGAAAAAAAATCCTGTATCTTTTCAAGAGTATTGATTTTACGATTTACTTTTTCAAGTTTGCCCGTTGTCTTTGTTTTCTTATCGGTCTGTGCTTTTATTTTTTCCTCTTGTTTCGGTATTTTGGTATTGCGTATTTTCTCTATCTGTGATTTCTTTTTCTCAATGTTCGTGTTGATCAGCTTGCCCACTGCGGTATTACCGAACACTCTTTTAAGGGCTGCTGCGGTTTTTAAGGACGTTTCTATATCAGAAATCTTGTTGTTAAGTTTGTTGATACGCTCTTTTCTGTCTTTTATTTTATTGTCTATACTTTCGATTTTATCGAGCAGATTGGCACGTTTCTTTTCCTGCCTGTCTTTCAGCGAAGAAATGAGTGCATTGGTTTTTTCTTTATTGTTGACAGGCGGCATATCCTCATGAAAAACCGTCTGTTCAGATTTCTTTTCGGTATTTATTTCCGGCATTGTAACAGACTGCTGCACTTGTGAAACATCTGCTTTTTCTTCTGACGTTGCTTTTTCTGTTTTATGTGGCTGCTGATGAGCTTGCTTTTGAACATCTGAGACAGTTTTTTCAGGCTCTTTTCTTGCGAAACTTTCAAGTTTTACACTTTTGAAGTAGGTGTTATTCCGGTTTCTTTCTTTTTCCGGAACGCCGCCCCTACCCATATTGACAGCAAACAATTTTGCACTGTTATTGTCATAATTCATGTCAACAGAAAATTTAAAGCGTGAACTTTGCTGTATTTCGGCATATTCTTTTTCCGAGATTGGTTTGCCGTATTCTCTCATCTGTGTAAAAGGCTTCTCACTGTTGGCAGAAAGTTTTAACAGCTCATTTGCTGAGTTGTCAGTCGTGAAATATTGGCGTTCGCCGTTTTGCTCAACTGAAAAAAGACCTGTATTTTCGGATTTGTCAGTGTTGGCAGAATGTTCGGGCTGCACGCTTATATACTCGTTTGTTTTTTCCGGCATAATATCGCTTCTTTCCTTTTTTATTTGTGCGGGAGTTAGTACAACATCGGGCGGTTTGGAAAAAAAATCAGGGTCATTACTCCATGCCACAAGCTCGTCGTTATAATCATGTGCCATACTTGCACGCATATCATTGACGGTATATCCACGTTCACGGAATTTCTGCATGATTTTTTCCATGCCGTTTTTTCCGGCGTCATCGTTATCAAAGCAGATATTTATTGTCCTGACATCATGTGTCTTGCAGAACTGCTCCAAAGCATTGTCAATTCCTGCACCGCCTGTTGAAAGGTATGTCTTTTCTTTGTACGCACCGCTGCCGTGAAACTTATCCTCCAGAGCGGCAAGGCTCAGAACGTCAATAGCAGCTTCGGCGACATAAACCGTTTCGGTATTCTTTCCCTCCAGTCGGAACGCAAAGTTTTTGTCACTGCCCGTACAGTCACGCTTGAAAGGTTCTTTTCCGTCAGGTGTAAACGTTCCTCTCCTTGCTGCATATTTCGGTGTCTTGTTGTCGCTGCCATATCCGACAAACACGGCATTTCTCCGAATGTCCTCATATATGAGATTCTTACTGATACAGTCATTTATAATGTTTTCCGGAATACATCTTGTTTTGGTCAGATAGGCTTTTGCGTGTATCATGGTATCAGACTTTTCCGGCAATTCAAGATTTTTCGGTTCATTACCCGTTTTTTGCTGTGCTGTATGCTGTTGAAATCGGGGAATTTCCATTCTCTCACCCTGTGGATTTTCTCCAAGTACATGCTGCATAGATGTCTGAAAATCCATGTCCTTAACCATTGTACACCAGTCAACAGCTGAAAGGGGTCTGTTTCCTGTCACGCTGTTGTAAAAAATCCTATTCAAATTTGTATCAATCGAAAGGGAGGACGGCTGATTGGTTCTTTGCGGATTCTGACATTTGAGAAAACGCCCATGCCCCTCAAAAGTATATCCCTCTGTCTGTTCAAGAAATGTGCGTACATCAATATTTTTAGCACGCTGTATCTGTTCATCTGTATATTTCGGCATAGTCTACCCCTTTTCACCGTAATTGAAGAAAAACATATTTTTTATTTTATCATCATCAAATTCTTTGGAATCCTTGTACATATACAAACACAACTCCGGTGCCGTCTGTTCGCAGTTGTCGGCTATGTAATATCTGTTGCCGTCAACGGTACGGACAAACATATTTATATGTTTATCCACGCCATAACCAACGATTTTTTCGGGACTGATTATCATTCTCTCCTCATTGTCTGAAAAGAACGGAGTTGTATAAACTATAATCGGGTTCTTAAACATAAGTTATATTTCCTTTCGTTTTAATTGTCACCGTGACAATACTCTTGTATTTGCACGCTGTCATATCCATCAGCACATTCAATCTTTATATTTTCATCATCAAGGCAGTCATAAAGATTTTCTTTTGAATTATCGCCGCAGCAATAAAGCTGAAGATTTTCTGTCAGATATTTCATGAACTCATCTTCCTGATTCAGAAATTCTTCCGATGTCATTTCTCTTGGTTCATTCTTCATCTTCTTCACCTCGTTTGTTTCCTGTAACGGTAATACTGAAACAATCGTCAAATCCCATTAAAAGGACTTCACATTCATTAAGATTATCGGGTATATCCTTGACCATACCACTAAAAACTACAACAAATCCGCCGTCAGGATTACAAGTATCAATTCTGATAATCGTGTGAGGGTCATTGTCGTTAATAACATCAATAATATTGTAGGGTTTGCCTTGTTCCGGAAAATGTATTCCTTTAGTCATGACATCATCTCCCGTTCTTCATGTAATTATTAAAATTTGGTTCTGTCCTGAAAATTTTTCTGCCTTTGAGTTCGGTGTTTTGCTTTACTCTAATCTGTAATAAACAGATGACTTCCTGAGTTCAACGTGGTCAGTATGATAACTTTTATTGTTTCGGTATGAATCTGAGTATGTGTGCTATAACGTCAACAGTCCAACCGTTACCGATACATTTGTATCTTTGTGCATTGGATATTCCCTCAGTGTAGTTATCGGGCAAAGTCTGCAAACGTTCTGCTTCAATCGGATATAGTTTGCGGATTATATAGTCACCATCGGGCAAATCAATTTTATAAAGCCCTGTTTTTGCACCCTGACCACCGCCGTTTGCCGATAGGGAAACAGACTTTCCACAAACCGAATAAATCCGCTGTCCCTGACCTCCCTTGCCGATTTGTCCGATTCTGACAGGAACAGCTACCATAGTAGAACCGAAACCGTCCTGACGTATGGTATTGGCAAGAGACGTTTTGTGATACTGTGCCTTTATTGTCCGAGCCTTGCCGTTATCTTCGTTCAGAATTACAGGTTCTGCAATCATTGTTCTCTGTTTACGTTCAAGAGTGTTTCTGAATTCTGCACCATTATATGTAGCCGTGAAACAGTAACTTTTATCATTCCATGGTATACCGCTTAAAAGTATATCTTTCAGCAATATGCCCTTATCTTCCGGTTGTGTAACATTCGGAATATTTGTCCAGTAACATCGTTTTCGCTGCTGTGCAGATACCAGTGCAGAGTTAATCATAATAGGCTGTACACCTAATTCTTTTGATATTTCAGCCTTTATATTTCTGTGGATACTGTCATTGTTTTCATATAGAAAATATGTCGGGCTGCTTTCTTTCAAAGCTCTGACATACTGCATGAAAAGCCTGAATCCCTCTCCGTCCGATGTTGTTTCTCTGTCCTTTTTTGCAACGCTCCAATATGTACATGGAGAACCGCCGATAAGCAAATCGCAGTTTTTGTGCTTTTTGAAGTCCCCATCAAACACATTTCCGAGATGTTCAATTGTCGGATAATTTCTCGATGATACCGCATTTGCGTATTTGTCAATTTCATATGCAGAATAACTGCAAACTTGTATTCCTGCACGTTCAAGTGCAACCATTCCGCAGGATATTCCGTCGTAAAGTGACAGAACTTTCATCTTTGCTCACCTCTCTTACATCAAAAAGGGAGCATACTCTCGTACACTCCCTTTACAAAATATTCGGTTATAATGCAAGGAAATCAGTAATAAACAGGTGACTGCCTGAGTTCCTTATCTGTGGTCAGTACGGTTACACCTTTTCCGAAAGCCTTATCGGATATATCGGTGATGTTTTCGTTGATAATGACGGTTTTTGCACCTACTGCCTTTGCAATATTAACACCGTCAATCGCCACAACAGGCTTGCCGTTAATGTGTGAGGGAAGTTCCAGTTTACCTTTGAACATAAAGCTGCAAAGCAGATTGGACGTTGGATAATCCTCAATCTTGTCGGAATACATAGGGGAACAGCCCGTTATGGTTATTTCTCCCTCCTCGTTTTCAGACCACATGATGACAACAAATTCCGCTTCCGGTGCTTTCTTGTATGTAACCGTCGGGTACGCTGTGTTTTCTGCCGAACAGTTCATAACAGGGAGTGCGGACAGTCCCATTACCGCCGCCATAGTGAGTGTCATTACCTTTTTTGTGTTTTTCATAATTTTTTTACTCCTTTATTTATATTTACAACCCTAAGAGGGTCATATTCGTAAATTATTTGCTGTGAATAATGCTGATATATAGGAAGTCATTTGGGTATCCAAAGACTCATGAAAGTTGAAAGGACAACATACACCGCACTGCCATATCGGAGAAATTTTGCAAAGAACCCGAAGAAAGCGATTTTCCGTTCAAGTTTAATTTTCTCCGTTGGTGACATTTTTTGACTGTTTACTTCAATTGCATTACTGTGTACGGATTTTGTGTAATTAAGGATTTCTGCTGAAAACTGACAGAACAGAAAAATAACGATTGCATAGTTCATTGCTGATTTTCACTCCTTTCATTGTCACGGTGACAATTATTTGTTTTTGGCAGGAAATTCAAAGCCGACCGAATAATCAAGTTTCACCACAAGACAGGCATCAAACTTTTCATTGGTATTCCTCTTTGAAAATCCTTTAATAAGGTCAGTTTTTCCTTTTTCAAGCAGCTTTCTGACCTGTGCTTCGGATATGTTCTTTTTATTTATACTTTTCCATACGACAAAACCGCAGTCTCTGTCCTCACAAGAAAATGACTTCGGATATTCATAGATATTCTTACCGCATTTCGGACACACACCAATTGCCGTTCGTTCCTGTCTGCAATAATTGAAATTCACATATTTGCCGTTATCGACCATTTCAAATGTTCCGGTGTAAGGTTTTCCCTCTTTGTTTACGGTGTTCAGTTCAGCTTTTCCCTCTGTGAGAAATTTTTTCACGGTCTTGCAGTCAATTTCCGCTTCGGGATATTTATTCTTCTTCCAAATGGTAAAACCGCAGCCCTCTTTGCCGCTTTCACAATAGTAATTGAGTTTTCCCTCAACAATGTTTTTTCCGCACCTTGGGCATATTCCCAGCGATTCCTTTTCTTTTTTGAAAACGCTGTCATTTACCTTTTCGGAATACTTTCTAACAAGTTCATTTACAAGGTTCTCAATACCGCTCATAAAATCCTCTGCCGAATATGTACCTTTTTCAATTTCCTGCAAATGGGTTTCCCAGTCGGCTGTCAGTTTTGCTGATTTCACCTCATCAGGCATAACCTCAATAAAATTCCTGCCCTTTTCCGTTGGCAGTATCTGTTTCTTTTCACGGACAACATAATTATGCTTGACAAGATTTTCTATAACCTCTGCTCTGGTTGCCGGTGTGCCTAATCCTTTTTTCTCCACACCTGCGTTTTCATCATAATCTTCATTTCCTGCGTGTTCCATAGCGGAAAGCAACGTATCTTCCGTATAAGGTTTCGGCGGTGTTGTAAATCCCTCTTTTAATTCTGTTGTCACGTTTGAGATTTCCTCACCCTCGGAAACTTCGGGAAGAATCGCTTCATTTTCTGACTGTTCTGTCCCTCGTATCTGCTTTTCGATTTCCTTGAAACCGCCCTGAATGACTGTTTTTCCATTAGCAAAAAAATCATAATCGCTGCATTTTACATTTATTTTTACGCTTTCGTATTTATACGGCTGTGCAGCGGCAAGAATCAGTCGGGAAGCTATGAGAAGAAGAATATTTTTCTCTCCTACAGGAAGTGCCGCAAGATTTGACTTTCCGATTTCTGCTGTTGGAATGATAGCCGTATGGTCTGACACTTTTTTGTTGTTCAGACAGTGACGTATATCAGGCGTGGATAGAGAAAAAGCATTGTATTCCTTGATTGAGGAAATAACCGTCTGCACCATATCAAGTGCAGTCTGTTCCATGTCCTCAGTAAGATACTGACTGTCGGTTCTTGGATATGTAACAAGTTTCGCTTCGTACAGTGACTGTGTATATTCGAGAGTTTGTTTTGCAGTGTAACCGTACTGCCTGTTGGCTTCTCTCTGAAGCGTTGTCAAGTCATAGAGTTTAGGAGGATTTACTGTTTTTACTTCTTTTTTCACTTCACTGATAACGGCTGTCTGTCCATTGCATTTTTCAGAAATTGCACGAGCAGTATTTTCATCATCAATTCTTTCCGATGAAGCTGTAAAGGTCTTGCAGTCGAGAATCACATTGAAGAATTTTGTTTTTACAAAATGTGAAATATCATAATCACGCTGAACAGTCATAGCAAGCACAGGTGTCTGAACACGTCCAATATTCAGAGCTGCACCGAAACGGTTGGAAAACAGCCTTGAACCGTTCATTCCCACAAGCCAGTCAGCCTTTGCTCTTGCCAGTCCTGCGGCGTAAATATTGTCAAAATCGCTGTCGGGCAGAAGATTATGCATTCCGTTCAGGATTGCCGAATCTTCCATTGAAGAAATCCACAAACGCTTGACGGGCTTTGTACAGCCGAGATAGTTGTACACATATCTGAATATGCATTCTCCCTCACGTCCTGCGTCAGTAGCACATACTATCTCATCAACGGTTTTGTCGTTCATGAGTTTTTTCAGAATGTTAAACTGTTTTACCTTGCTTTTATCGACTTCAAATTTCCAGTCCTGCGGTATAATGGGAAGATTGTCGAATGTCCAGTAATTATTATATTTCTCTCCGTAACTGTCAGGGAGGGAAAGACCGACAAGATGTCCTACGCACCAAGAAACAATGAAGTTTCCGCCCCTTATGCAACCGTCATCTTTGTTATTAAGTCCAAGGACTTTGGCAATAGTTTCGCCGACGCTTTTCTTTTCTGCTATGATAAGCTGCATTATATCAAATCCTTTCGTTTGGTTTTATTCTGTCTTTGTCATGGTGACAAATTTTACAGCGGCAGGAAAAAGTCATTAAGTTCGCTCATGCTTTCCAGACGTATCTCACTTCCGATGTGTGTGCGGATATGGTCTTTGCTTGTAATCACAGAGGAATATTTGTCTGATGAGTATTCCACGGTTTCGCCGTCTGTACATTTTGCAGTGATTCCGTATTTTTTGTTCAGAGCAGCAGCAAAATTATTGAAATCGCATAAGTCCTCACCTGTCAGAATTTCATAGATTGCACTGTTGTATTCTTCGGCTTGACGGATTTTTTCCTCGTTTGTGTCTTTGCGGCATTTTGCTATCATAAATACGGTTATGCCGACAGCCGAAGCCAAAGCTGTTAAGCAGAATTTTTTCATAATGATTGACCTTTCTGTATTTTTAGTTTCAAGCCGTCCTTGTGAAAGAACGGCTCATATAGATTGTCACGGTGACAATACGGACTATTCATCATCATTAGAATTTCCCTCCGAATCGTCCTCGTCCGCAAAGAATTCCGGTTCACTTTCATCATTTGTATAGCTTTCCGGTTCTTCGTAATATTCATCATCATCATCTTCAATTTTCTTTTTGCCGGCTGCTGCCTTTTTCTTGGCGAAAAATACAACGGCAACAACACCGATGACAATAATCACGTAAAGAATCGTATTACTGTTTTTATTTAAAGGCTGTCCGGTTTTTTCCTCAGCTTCCGTAGTGACAGGTTCGTTTTCGGTAGCCGTGACTGTCTCGCCCGTTTCGGAAACATTACCGCCGGAAACAGAAGATGTTGTTGAGCCGCCTAAAAGATAATTCAAATCAGCGGTATCTACGGTGTTGAGAAAATATACCTTTTTTTCGTCGCTTTCATAGTCAATGACGATATAGAAAACATGACCATCTCTTGATGTGACCGTGATGAAATCACGCTTTTCAGGCGTTTTCTGAACCTTTTCCACAAGATAGGCGTTAGGTGCAGTATCAGGCTGAATCGTGGTTGTTTCCGTTGCTGCCGTTTCTGTGGGCTGTACAGCAGAGGTCTGAACCGGTACAGGAGAAGCCGCACTGTCTGACGAACCGCCGCCTGATGAACTGCCTGATGACGAACCGCTTTCCGGTTGTTCCGTGTTTTTTATTGTGTCGATAAGTGAGTAAATCTCATCAACAGAAAACTGCAAAGAGCTGACGTTGCCTTTTAAATCGTCAATATTTCCGTCAACCGTGAATCCGTTATCCTCAAACAGTTTTTTCAGTTCATCGATCTGTTTCTGAAATTCTTCCTTTTGCCGTTCAAATTCCTCTTTCTGACGAATAAATTCTTCTAAAGATACCATTTCCGGTGATGTAACGGTGGTTGTTGATGTAGTTTCTGTCTGCGTATCTGTTGCCGTGGCAGTCTGCCACGGTGAATCATCATCGCTTCCCGTTGTACCCTCTGCACTTGCACTGAATGGGAGAATCCCCGATATGACCGTCACAGCAGCGAGAAAAGCAACTAATTTCCGCTTCATACAAATCTTCCTTTCTGAATAAGTTCCTCAATATCTTCCTCCGGTAATCCGACTTTTTGTATATAGGTTTTTAATCTTGATTTTTGCATAACGGCTTTAAATTCTGCTCTGCGGATAGCGGATATGATTTCGGAATCTTCCGTTTCCGTTTCTTCCTCTTGTTCATCAGACGGAAGAATAGCTGATATGACCGTCACGACAGCTAAAAAAACGAACCATTTAAGTCTCATTCGGAATTTTCCTTTCATTTTTTAGTTCGCTTGTAACAGAGCGAGTATTTTCTTCCGGCGGTTTTGGCACTGCCTGAACCTGTGTTATTCCTCCGTCAATCAGTTCCTCAATATCTTCCATTGATAATCCGGCTTTGCGGATAATGGAAATGATTTCGGTATTTTCCGTTTCCGTTTTTTCCTCTTTCAGTTCCGCAAGTTTTCGTGTGTTTTCCTTTATAGTTTTTTCAAGTGCTGCTATATCGTCTGTCAGCTTGGATATTTTCCTTTTTGTCGATATTGATGCCATAAAATAACTCCTTTCCTTATGAGAAAACGAACAAGGGATTGATGTAATTTCCCTCATTGTCAATGTATGTGATTCTGAGAACATCACCCGTAGATGATGAAATGACCTCGCCCTGTTTTACACTGCTTGCCGCAGGCATAGTCGCTCCGTCGTAGTAAATCGTTCCGTATTTGTCGTTGTGAATAGCAAATCCTCTGTCAACAGCAGTTACTTCTCCGTTCATTCCGCTGACAATTTCCTGTCCGCTGTAAGTCCTTAACTCAAAGGATTTATCCAGTGCTAAATTTCCGTTAATTTCAGTGTTGTATCCTGCATTTTTGATGATTTGTGCATTGTCAAACGGCATATCAAAGGTCTGGTGACCCATGAAGAAAGTATAATAGTTGTCAAAGGTTTCCTTTTCCTCGTCACTCATGTCGTGATACTGATTGTAAATCAGTTTATCAAAATTATTGTCCTGCCAGTCGCTGTCTGTATCTGTCCAATAGCTGTCGTAAACGGAAACATCTTTTTCACGAATGCCGTATTCAAGGGTAACATAATCATAATCGTACCATTCCTGACACTCCGTGTAGTATCGCCAATGTTCGATATATTCGTCTCCGTTCCACTCGTAAATCAGCTTCAAATCCCAATAGTTATCCAATGTAAGCTCCTGTGCCGGGTCATATTCGTGTGTATAACCGTTGCTGTCTGTATATTTGCCGACGTTGTAGTAAGTCACTCTGTCACGTCCGCTTGCGACCATTGCTTCACAGTAGGTATAGGTGTGTGCATTTCCTGCATAATTTTCTGAATCATAAGTCACGCCGTTTAAGGTATAACAGCTGCCGCCGAGATTATACCGACCGCCGTTATCTGATATTTCACTTCTCTGCGTAACGTGTGTTCTTTTTTCCCGTATCTCGTTTGCGTAAAACTCATACTGCCGGTCAAACAGACTTTCTATAAACGGCTTTGCATCATCAAAATTCCATGAATTACTGCCGTTCACACTCATAGCCGACACCGCAAGATAGGGCAGCAGCTTCTGTGCTGAATGGTCAATTCTGTCTATCTCTGTTGTACAAGTGTATTTGTCATATCCCGTGTAATCATTTCTGACATTTCTCTGCTTTTCAATAAGATTCTTTGCAAGCTCTGTATAATATTCCTCAGAAAGTGTCATATCAATAGGGTCACAAGGGCTGACGGCATTTCCGATAAAGTTTTCCAGTCCGCCCGTAACGCCTGAACCGGACAGACCCAGTACAGGAAACATGGCAGGAATGAGAAGTCCCATTATGATTATGACAACAATACCGCCGCCTTTTTTCACCAATGCTGTGGCAATCTCATTGATTTTCTCCCTGACAGCTTCCTTTGATTTCTCCGCAAGATTGCTGTGAACGAGTTTATGCTGTCTTTTTTTCTGCAATTCTTTCTGAAAATCTTTCTGAAATTCTTTCTGAATCTCTTTGTTCTCATTGATTGCTGAATTTTGTTTTTTTGCTGCTTTTTTCTTCGGCGGTTCTTTGGGAACGGCTTTCCGATTGGGATTTTCTCTCAGCTTACTTGCCGCTGCTTCAATACTTTGTTTGTTTTCCAGTTTATTAAGCTGTTTTACCAGAGTTTTCTCCCTGAATGACCGTTCTTTATCATCAAGAACCTTAATCATTTTGTTAGAGTAACCAACAGCCGTAACCGCAAAATCCGCTGCTTCCACTGCCGAATTATCGCCGCCGTCACGCATTGCCTTTCTCCGCAGGCTCTGAACGCCCGTACTTACTGCATATCCGTCAAGTCTTTTCGCAGTGTTCCATGCCGTCGCAGGAGCTGCTCCCGTTATTTCCTCACGCCGTACAACAGGCTTTAATTTCAGTTTTGCTTTACCGTTTTTACTTTCAGAAGCGACAAACCTGAAACTTACCTTGTATTCGTGCTTTTGATTGAGTTTCAGCTTTTGTTTTGTCTTTTCGATTTGTTTCTCGGTCTTGGTAAGCGTTTCCGCTTTATTACTTTTTTCTAAAGTGACATTTTTTGATGTATTTTCACTTGTTGCAGTTTCTTTTTTCGGAGATTTGTTCTCATGCGGAACAGTTTCACTTTTTTCACCGGAAACATTCTCCGAATTATTTTCTGATATATTTTCACTTGTTGCAGTTTCTTTTTTCGGAGATTTGTTTTCATGCGGAACAGTTTCACTTTTTTCACCGGAAACATTTTCCGAATTGGTATCATCACTATTTACAGGTATTCCGTTAATCTGATTTTTGTAATTTTCAAGGCGTTTTTTAGCAGTTTCATATTCTGCTCTTGCACTTATTACGTTATAATCCGCAGCTGCCTTTTGCTCTTTAAGGCTGTCCTGCACGTTCTGAAATTTTTTCTCCTCCTGTTGTGCAAGATGTTTTGTTACCTCTGTATCCACAATATCGTTTCCGGCTATGTCACGTCTGACAGCTTTTTTGTATTTGGCATGGTCATCAAGTATCTTGTATACATCAACCATTTTCATTCCGATGACATAAGCGGCTTCGGCAGCTTCATTTTCAGATACGCCCTTGTTTATTTCTTCGCTGATTTTGTTTTTTGCAATTTCAACGCTGAAATTTCCGACACCTTTTGCTGTTTCCACAACACCTGTTTCCAGACCAAGTGCTGTATCTCTGACCGCTTCTCCTGCGGCTTTTAAAGGTTTTGGCGGATTAACGCCCTCTATCTTTATTCTGTCGCCCAAATCTACAACAGCGTGGATAATTCCGCCCTTGTCGTAAATGTCTTTTACAATTTTTGCGGGAATGATAATTGGCGAGGTGAGAATTTCAGATGTTCTGACGGCTGCTTTTCCGACTTTGCTTTCGGATATTTTCTTTTGCAGCTTTGCGGCAGCGGAAATCGGAACTATAAGGGGAGAACCTACTGCCTTTACAAATGGATTTTCCGTACTGATACGGCGAATACCGAAGAAATTTACGGCAGCGAATTTTTTTCGTTCCTCCGGTTTTTTTAACTCCTTTGCGGAAGTCACCGTCACGGTATTATCGTTATCATCGAGAACAATCTGCGGTTTGAATCTGTAATGTCCGGTTTCGTCATAGATTCTTTTAATAACAAATCTCTGCCGTTTTTTCTTCTCTTTCTCAGTGGCATCACGTACTATTTCGTAGGTGATTTTTCCGGTGGCTTTATCTTCATTTCTGTGAAGCTCCGCCCCGGTCTGACTTTTATATTTTTCTGACTTTTCCGCAAGATTATTAAAAAAACTTTCTTCGCCGTTTTTTATCTTGTTCTGAATGTCAAGAACATCAATTTCAGCGTTTCTAAGTTTCTTTTCTGCTGATTTTACAGCAGCTTCCAGAGCGATAAACCGTTCGTCACGATTTTCCATAGTATCACCTCTTACATCTCCGATTCAAGCGGTTTTGTTGTCATCAACCTGTAAAGTTTTGTGTCTTTCGGGAATTCATCTTCAAAGGGAAGTATGCTTCCTGAAAAGTAAATAAGCCCATGTCCCTGTGGTGTTTCGGTTATATACTGCTGCTGTGCAGGAGAGATTTTCAGACGTTCCGCAAGTATCTCTCTGTCACCCGAAGCCTGTTTCAGCATAATCACAAAATCCGAGTTTTCAAAGATAGCTTCCACTTCCGGTGAAGCAAGGAAATCCTTGACATTCTGCGTAATACCTGTAGGTATACCGCCCCACTTTCTGAAACGTTTCCACATTTCAACGGAGTATTTTGCCGTCTGCGGTTCTTTCAGAAGCAGATGAAATTCGTCCATGTAGTACCATGTTGACTTGTTTCCTCTGTTTGCCGATACCTTGTTCCATACTTGGTCTTGCACAATAAGCATACCGAGCTTGCGGAGATTATTTTTCAGTTTTTTAACATTAAAGCACACTATTCTGCTTTTCAGATTTACGTTGGTACGGTGGTTGAAAATGTTCAGCGAGCCGTTTACATATATTTCAAGAGAGTTTGCCACACGCCTTGCACATTCTTCTCCCGTATCATATAACGATTTTTGCAAATCACCAAGTATAGGCATATTTGCGTAAAATTCTTCATCACTTGCGTTTTCCATTTTTGCAAAATATCCCGTGTAAAGTTTTTTAACACATCGGTCAATTATGGATATTTCCTCACTGTCAAGACCATATTTTCCGCTTACGATTACCTCACAAAGAGAAAGCACAAATTCCGATTTTACGCCTATCACATCATCGTCTTTTGAGTTTCTCTCAATGTCCATAAGATTGATATAGTCCGTACTTGAAGTGGAAAGTTCGATTACCTGACCGCCTAATTCCTGTACGAGTGGGTAATATTCGTCCTCCGGGTCACAGATAACAATATCATCATCGGTGACAAGAAAGACATTGCAAAGCTCACGTTTTACCGTAAATGATTTTCCTGCACCCGGAACGCCCGTTATGATTCCGTTAGGGTTTACAAGATTCTTTCTGTTGCCCATTATCAGATTCAGAGAAATAGAGTTCACGCCGTAATACATGGCTTCTCCGTCCATGAAAATCTCTTTTGTGGAAAATGGGAGAAATACGGCAGCGGAACTTGTTGTAAGCCGCCGTTCTATTTCTATTCTGTTTTCGGCAAGCGGAAGAATAGAAGCAAGCCCCATATCCTGCATATTGTCAAGTGGGATAAGTTTGCAGTTGGCTTGCAGGATTTTTCGGTTCAGGCGTTCGTTGTAGGATTCCAGTTTCTTTTTGCTGTCGCTGAAATTAGTAACGAGAAAGGTTACTAAAAACATTCGCTCATTCTTTGTCTCCAAATCATCAAGCAGTGTTTCAAGTTCCTTTAGATACGTTTTCATGTCCGGTGGGAGAATATCCATGTCATATCCCTGTTGTGCAGCTTTTTTCTGCTCATCTACTTTCATTCTCTCCACGTTGGACAGCTTCATTTTTACATATTTTTTGGCTTCGAGATTATCTATCGCCGTAAAATGCATATTGAAAGCTATCGGATTATCCGCACTCATAAGTTTCGTTAGAAATCTGTCGGATATTTCCGAAGCAATAAGGTTTATTGAAAATGTCGAGCCGTAGAATTTTCCGCACCCGAAATCATTTTTTCCTTTGAAATTGAAAGAGGACGGGGCAATATAGTCTTTCGGCATAAAACCGCCCTCTGCCATTTTGTCAAAATTGCAAATGAAAGGCTCATCGGAATACTGATGAAGCATCTTATACATTGCAAAAAGCCGTTCTTCTCCGTTTAACGGGACGGCTGCGACACCAAAAGATTTGAAAATACTGACAATATCCTTTTCTATTCCGGAAAGTTTTCGCCGTGCTTTTTTCAATTCAGTATCGACTATCGAAAAAGTTATGTAATTTACACGTATAAAGCCGTTATTTCCCCTTGCAAGCTGTGTCCGGAGCATTTGTGCATATTCTTGCCTGATGTCATTGAACTCGTCATCACGTTCCGGTATCTGTATAATATCTTCAAAATCGTCATCATTGGTAAGATTGACAACAGAAATCTGAAATTTCACACTGCTGTCAAAGGAATTGAGCAGACCGCAGTATCTCGCAAAAATATTCTGCTGTTTCGTTATTTCCGCTATTTCGTAATCTGCGTCGTAGAATTGTACGGTCTTGCTGTATCTTGTTTCTGTTACTCTTTGTTTGCCGGTAAAAAATTCCATCAGAGAAAATTTCTTGTCTGTAGAAATTGCAATACCGTCTTTGGTCATGTGATCAAAGGGGATAGACTGCTGTGCAGTTTTAGGTATTTTCTGTTGGTGCTGCTTTTCTTTTTCGGCAACTTTCTTCTTCACCGCAGAATATTCTTGTTTTGTAAGGGGTACAGTTTTACTTTTTTTAGTTTTTGATTTGTTTTGTGCCTGTTGCAAGCATTTTCACCTCTTTCTTGTATTCACAGCCTGATATTATTTGTCGGTAGACATTATCCGTCCGATAGGGTCTCATCTTCGGACAGATGATATGCCGTATATAGTTAGCGACTATCTTTTCAAGCGTGAATACGCCATATTTCGTATACATTCCGGTCAGAAAAAAAGGACTGCCGAGACAGAAAAGCAGTACCGCCGCCGCAGATGTTCCGATTGTCTTGTAGGTAAGCCAGTATGATGACAGCCCTATAGCTAACCCTAACCCGAAGCAGACAAGCTGCCGTTTTGTCAGATTGAAGATAACTTTGTCCTTTATGCCGTTTAAATCCTTTGGTATCTTTACGTACAGTGCCATTTTCAGCTCTCCTTTCGTCAGAACTTAGTGTGTGCCGCATATTGACTTTGAGATACTTCCTGTTTTGAGAAGCATGAAACAGCATACCACGCTGTAACAAATCCATTGCAGCAATACGCCCGATAATGATTTCAGACCCGTTATTGAGTCAATACCCGTGACCTTTGTCGTGAATAGTATGACGTATATTGCAAGAACCACAACAATGAAGAAAGCCTGAAGTGCAAGTGCAAGAATATTTTTTAAAAATGAAAAACCAACATTGCTCCATTCTCGGTTCGTCATTGTCGCAAAGGGGATAGGGGCGGCACTAAAATATATCAGCACTTCTATCATTCGTCCTGCCGTGACCACCATGACAATTACCATGACGGCTATGGAAATGATGTATACAAGCAGTGACAAGATACAAGCAAGCCCTAAATCACCTATTGACAGTGATTTCAGCGTTAGTTTAAATGCCGGTGATTCCAGAGCTGTCAAATCCATTGCCGTGGTGTCAAACAGCGTATCCAGTGCGGTTTTGGCTATAGAAGAACCAATCTCGAAGAACGCTCCGCATATGGTAAAAACATTATTCATAAAATATATGGCGACCCAGCCTTTGATTCCGAACCGCAGAAATATTCCAAAATCGAAATCCTTGAAATTATTCTTGTCCATTACAGCAGTAATGAGGTCATAGCAAATGATTATGGACATTATTGCAATGGCAATCGGCATAATGGCAGAATCTGATATAGCTTTCATTTTTGTGAAAAGCTCATTGTTCCATGTTTGCGGTGTCTTGGTAATGCTGTCGCTCATAACATCAACAATACCTGTAATGGTGTTTCCGGCTCTCACAAGGCTGCTCTGAGCCGCATCACTGAGAGTATCTGTGATGAAATCTTCTATGAACTCCTGCACCTTTTCAACTACATTTGCCAAAAGTTCACCTCCTAAAAGATTTATGCCGCTGCCAATCTTCCGGCAACGGCATAAACGTGTGTGTATATGTTTGTGAGAATTTGTCACCGTGACAATTTGTCATGATGACAATTCATGTCATTATGTCTTGGGCATTATCAACCTGTTGAACCGCCGCTGGTGTTCATCAGAGATGTAAGTTTCGGGATAAGCAGTGTTGCCAGAAGAACGATACCGCCGCCGGACATAAGCTGCTTGATACCCTTATTTTTGCCCGGACCGTTATCGTCGCTGTATGCTTCGAGAAGATTAAAAATTCCCAAAGCACCGACACCTGCACCAATGAGTACGAGAACTGTCTGCAACGCACTTACTGCGTCTGAAAAAAAGCTAAATCCATCCATAGTTTTAAATACACCTTTCTTTGACGATTAGAAAATCATTCGGGACATGATTTCTATTGGCTCGTCTTTTTTTATTCTGAGGTTTGATTTGACATATCCCGTTATGTCAAATGTGTTTTTGCTGTCGAAATCCGATAATTCGGTGTATCTTTCGTGCTTCGTGATGTCAAATTTGTCCGAGAAGAACGGTCTTGTACCACGAATCTGTAAGATACATTTTCCTCCGTCCATTACCGCAATTTCGTCCTGACTCATCAACTCCCTTCCTGTTTTGTTGTAATTAGTCCCTGATGACGGTGACTGTCCTTGTGTTTGCGACGTAGTGAAAAGGTCAATCGTCTGTTTTCCTAAAATTTCGGATAATTCTTTGAGGGTCGACTTTTCTTTTCCTCCGAGAAACAGCTCGGTGTCACAGTTTCCGATAATTGTATCGGCGTTATCTTTATAAATCGCTTTTAACTGCGATTTGGACTGCAATATTATACTTGCCGATATTTCACGGCTTCGTATGGTGGCTATGAGCTTGTCAAAGTTCGGTATCTGACCGATATTCGCAAACTCATCTAAGAGACAGCGGACGTGTGTTGGCAGTCTGCCGCCGTATTTATCATCGGCAACGGTGCAAAGCAGATTGAAAAGCTGCGTGTACATCATTGCAACAATGAAATTGTATGTTGATGACGTGTCCGAAACAATGACAAACAAGGCGGTTTTCTGTCCCTCATCTCCAAGTTTGTCAAGTTCCATTTCGTCATATGCCATCATTTTTCTTACCTTGTCTATGTCAAACGGTGCAAGTCTCGCACCGCAGGAAATGAGGATTGACTTTGCTGTTTTTCCTGCCGCAAGTTTGTATTTTTTGTACTGTCTTACGGCGAAATGGTCTTCTCCCTTGATTCTTTCAAGCTCCTCGAAAGTAATGTCTACACGGTTTTTGAATGTTTCATCATCTTCTCGTGTTTCACATTGATTGATTAGCCAAAGAAGTGTAGCAAAGTTTCTTTCTTCCTCCGGAAATTCGTAATAGATGAGGGCGATGAACGATACATACAGCAGACGTTCCGCTTTTACCCAGAAGTCCTCACCGCTTTTGTCGCCGTCGCCTTTGGTGTTGGTTATTATCGTATTTGCAAGGTTAAGAATATCTTCCTCGCTGTGTATATATGCAAATGGATTATAGTGCATTGACTTATCCATATTTATCGTGTTTATGATTTTTATCTTATATCCCGCCTTTTGTAGCATTCTTCCGCATTCGAGAACGACAGTGCCTTTCGGGTCTGTAACAACATAGGAGCTGTGCATTTGCATGAGGTTCGGCTTTACAAAAAATCTTGTTTTACCGCTTCCGGAACCTCCCACAATCAGTATGTTCTTGTTCCGGGCAAATTTGGGATTAGAGGGTCTGCTGTTCATGGTCAGACTTTCGGTTTTTGTCAGGATTATATTATTTGTTGGATTTTCTGTGTCAAGATATGGTTCAATATCCTTTGCATTTCCCCAACGTGCAGAGCCGTATTCCTCTTTGTCACGGTAATTTTTTCTGTTTTTCTTTTTTATGTGAAGAAAAACACCTACCGCAGCCGCCGTTACAATTCCTGCAATGATGTCATTTAATTTAAAGCTCGGCAGAGGATTGGCAAACATCGTGTTTACGCCGTTCATCATCTCAAGCGTGAAGCCGTAAACTCTGTATGCACAATACAGCTTATTGCCAAGCCACGCAAAAATGAGTAGTGGCAGCAACTGTATCAGCGTTTTCTTGTTGAATTTTTTCGGACTAAACAAGCCCTTAATATCCTTGAGCATTTTTGCAGGAATGCTGTCGGGAGGAAGAATAGATTTTGATTTGGTTTTTACTTTTGACATACAAATCACCTCGTCAGAGTATCACGTTCCTTTTTACGCTGTTTGTTTTTGTCAAGCTGTTTTTCTTCAATGTCTCTGCTCTGTGATGACATATCAATATCCATGATTTTCTTTTTGCTGAAAAGCGTTTCCTTGTGATGTGTCTGCTTGTAGGAATATTCCTTAAAAGCCCTCTGCATGGTTTCCAAGTCTTTTCCTTGAAAACAGACAAGGTACTGCTTTTTGCCGTTTTCGTCCTGAATACGTTTCAATGCATATGTCAGGTTATATTTTTTTGCCGTCTGTGTAAAGCTGCCGATATTGCTGTCGGAAACTTCTATGTTATCCAGTTTTCCGGTTTTTGACAGCTTGTCGAGGGTTGTTCTGCCTTTTGGCTGACTGTTGTTCATGTTGTTCATCATTTCGCTCACAGCCTTTGCAAATATTTCGGGGGTCATTTTTGCACATTCGACGATTATACCTAACGTCTTTCGTTCGACCTGTTCCACGGTATCATCTCCTTTCAGCTAAATTAAGCGATTTCGGCAAGCACTTCTGTTATGTATTCCGGTTCAAATTCGGCAAGAGTTTCCGTGATATGTTTTGGTAACGGCTTGCCTATTTCATCGTACATCTGCTTGTAAAACAGGGCGTTTTTCAGTTTTGTTTTTTGTTCTTCTGTTTTTTTCTGTTTATCGTCATCTTTTTCGCCCCGAAGCCGTGCTAAAAATTCCGTTACATCAATTGACGGTTCGTCAGTATGCTTCTGAATTTCCTGATTATATGTACTTTCAGGCTGTTTCTCCCGAGCCGTTGGTTTTACATTTTCAATGTTAAAATCGTCATTACAAGTACAGTAACTGTTCTCAAAGATTTCGTATTTATTCACATCAAAACCATTATCAGGTTTAGTATTATATATCTTGTCGTGTTTACAATCATAATCTCCCTGCAAAACATCATTATTTTCTTTAAACCTGTAATTACAGAGTGAGTTCCATACACATGACTTGATATATGATTCCGGACGTGCTATAGAGCGTTCGGAGAGGATTCTCGACCATTCTTCCTTAAACGATAAAAACCATGCAATAAGTGATGAGTTGTGCATTACCTCGTTGATTATATCAATAATCTGATAATACTTTACTGTCTGCTTGTCAAGCATACAATGGTCTTTTTTCAGCATTTCCATCAGAGATTTGATTACTGTACCGAGAAGTATTTTCATCGTTTCATCATTGCTAAAACTGTTATAGGCAAACACAAATTCTAATGCTTTTCTCAAAGCCATTGGATTTTTCTGAAAACTGTAGGGTATTGTACACATATTTACCTCATAATCGTCACTGTCTCCAAAATACTCCTCATCTTCCGGTATGTAATTTCCGTCATCATATCCGATAGCTTCAAGCATTTCTGAAAATGACATTTCTTTTTGGGTTTGCTGTAGTCCGTCTGTCTGTCCGTCGGCGTAAGACGGATTGAATGATTGAGTATCATTAAAATCAGTATCATTATATTCAGTATCATTATATATAATATGTTCAGATTTTGCACCTCCGATGTTCAGATTTTGCACTTCCCGATGTTCAGATTTTGCACCTCCGATGTTCAGATTCTGCACCTCCCGATGTTCAGATTCTGCACCTCCGATGTTCAGATTCTGCACTTCCTGATGTTCAGCTTCTTCTTTTCCGCTTCTGGTTTTGTATTTCAAGTCAGTAGAGTAATCAAGAATATAGATAATATCCGGGTTATTCATGCCCTGTCTTGTGCGGTCTATAAGCCCTATATCATCAAGTTCTTTCATAGCTGCTTTAACTGTTCTCAGACTGCAACCTAAAAGCTGCTGAAGCTCTTTTTGCGGAAAAAGTATGTATATCCTGCCCTCGCTGTCCTCCCAACCTTTTGACAGAGACAGTTTAGTGCGGTCAAGCATAATGCCGTATGCCATTTTTGCCACGTTGGATATCTGGCTTATTTCTTCATCAAGAAATAGTGTTTTGGGTATCTGATAGTTTTCAAATCTCAGATTTTCCATATCGTGAAAATATGCGAAACGTGAATTCGGAGCTGCATCATCTTTGCTGTCGTCGTTATTGTCCAGTGGCTTCGCAAAATTCTTGACATATATACGGTCTGTTTTGCCGATACCGAGCTTTTGTCTGCGTTCTATAAGTCCTATGCTGTCCAGTTCGTTAAAATACTCTGATACCTTGGTTCTGCCGCAATTAAGCAGTTTTGTGATTTCCGCCTGAGCAAAATGCAGATATACTTTGCCGTCTATGTCAATAAAGCCTTTCTTGTAGCTTGATTTTGCTCTGTCAAGCAGAATACAGTAAAGAAATTTGGCGTTTATGGATATTTTTTTTAACGGTTCTACTTTGAAAAAGAGTTTTGGCAGCGTATAGTGTATGTACTGCTCTGCTTCCCGATTATAGAAATAGTCATATGACATTGTTTCACTTCCTTTTCAACGGATTTTTTTCTTGCTTCCTTATTTTCCTATCAGAATGTCGTGGAGGTCTGGTGCAAGCCTTATTATTTCCGACTGTATTCTATCGGCTATGACTATTGGCTGCTGATACTTGCTTACTATGTCGCTTATGGTTATCTCCGACAGCTTTTTCTTTGCAAATTCCAAGCCGTGGGGCAGATATTCTGTGACCGCCATTGAAAAACATAGTTTTGTTTCCTGCATTATATCCGTTCTCCACATAATGGATACGGGAATGTAATAATAATCCTCATCGTAGTTGACATAAGGATATTTGCCCTTTTGGGCTGTAACTGTTACCGGCATATTTATCCTCCTTTATGATTTTTTGTTTGATTTACCGTTTGAGAATGTCTATCACGTCATCCAAAAACTCTGTACTGTGACTTTCGTTATAGGCTTCCAGTATAGCCAACTCTTCATCAGAAAATATTTCTCCGGTTTTGGTATCGTCAAGCATTCTGCTAACAAGAGTGTTTATCAAGTCGAACGTCTTGTACATCATTCTCCCATCGGAACACAAGTTGCATACAGGTTTCTGTATTCTGATGAAGTAGTTTTTACACTCGTTCAGGTATTTCGTTATATCGCTTCTTGATGAGAGAGAACGCAGTTCGTCATGTATCCTGACCGTTTCATCTCCGCAACTCATGCACTCTCGTTCAATGGTTGTCAGTGGAACGTCTTTGCAGAAGTCTGATATGATTCGTGCTGCCTGATTGACCGTCCTTTCGTCAATGCTTTCCATTTTGCCAAGGCACTCGCTGAATATGAGACTATAGATAAACTTTGCGTTATCGCTGATGTCCTCACGGCACATTACCTGTCCGGGAATGTACGCTTCGTCTTTGCCGATACCATTCAAAACGGTTCGTATTACATACTTCATAACCTGTTCCTCCTTTGCCGGTGGGACAAACAAAAAAGGACTTTCAAAATTTTTTGAAAGTCCTGTATTAACACAAACAGCCCACTACTTTTTTCATAGCGAGCTGTTTGTGCTGTACATTATTCTGTTGTCGTTGGCTTTGTTATGGGATTTGTTTATTGTTCTTTATGAGGTGCTATCACATACTAAATTCTACCACAAAACTCTTCCTAAAGTAAATTCCTTTTCTAATTTCCACTGTGGAATTTACTTTGGGAATTTACGATAATAATAACGGTATGGTTGATATAAAATTTTTTATTGACTAAAAATAGAATAAATGTTATAATACAAACATCAATATACCACAAAAACACGTCAATCCATAACAAGATTTTTTTCTTTGTTTGATGTATAATATGAAGCAAAGGAGTGTTGATTATGGGATTTGTTACATTTGAAAAAAGCGATATTGTCAATGGCAGAAGCAAGGTTATTCCGATAGAAAATGCGGAAAAATTTCTTGCACTTTACAACTGTAATGTTTACTGGGTAATTCCTAAGGCGGCAGAAAGCTCAGCGGATATACCCGACTGCACACAATTTTTGCTTTGGAAGAAAAAAGATGGCAGTTATGGTATAATGCTCCCCCTTATTGACGGAGACGTCAAGGCGGCATTGTGCGGCACGGATAACGGAGTAACGGTTACATTCCGTGGTGCATTGAAAGGACAGGAGCCTGACAATGGGATACTTCTGTACTGCGACAGCGGAAACGACCCGTATCATCTTGCTGAAAATGCTGTCAGAGCAGTATGCGAAAAGCTTAGCAGCTTTAAAATGCGCAAGGACAAGAAACAGCCTGATTTCCTTAATTTACTCGGCTGGTGTACTTGGGACGCTTTTTACGGCTCGGTTGACGAAGAAAAGGTCATTATGGGACTTGAGTCCTTTAAGAATAAGGGTATACCTCTCGGATATATTATACTTGACGATGGCAGTTGGGACGCATATTATGACTACCTCAATGATATAAGGCTCAAACCTGAAAAGTTTCCCGTCGGTCTGAAAAATCTTATCAGACTTGCAAAAGAAAAATACAATCTGAAAAAGTTTGGTGTATGGCATTGCTTTGAGGGCTATTGGGGCGGAATAAATCCCAATGGCAAACTTGCAAAAAGTTATAAACTTATTGAGAATAAGGCAAACATTCGTCCGTGGGAGGAAGAAGAACGAATTCAGCCGCTTTATCTTGTTGCACCTGATGAGATTGAAAAATTTTATGAGGAATTTCACTCATATCTGAGCGAACAAGGTGTGGATATGCTGAAAATAGACGGTCAGTCGGCTTTGGAGTTGTTTACCGGCGGTGTTCTCGGTGCGGCAGGAACAATGAAAGCTTACCAGAAAGCAATGCAGAAATCTGCGGAAAAATATTTTAACGGTAATGTCATTCACTGTATGTCCAACGGCAATGATGTGGCTTACAATATGGAAAAGACGAACTGCTGGCGAAACAGCTATGATTACAGTCCATCAAATATGAAAATGCAGAAAGAGCATATTTACATCAACGCTATGAACGCAATGTGGACTTCAACATTTGCTGTTCCTGACTGGGATATGTTCCAGACACATTCTGCAGGTGCGGATATTCACGCTGCCGCAAGAGCGATAAGCGGCGGTCCTGTTTATGTCTGCGATTACCCCGAAAAGCAGGATGCAGATATTCTCAGACGGCTTGTCCTTTCTGACGGAAGTATTCTCGGCTGTAATGAACCTGCACTTCCTGCCGAGGATTGTTTGTTTACCGATTTTACAAGTGCAGAAAAGCCGCTGAAACTGTTCAACAGAAACGGCAAGGCAGGTGTTATCGGATTTTTCAACTGCTGTACCGCTGATAAGACAGTCAAGGGCAGTTTTAAACCCTCCGATGTTTACGGAATAAGCGGAGAACACTTTGCAGTGTATTTTTACAACAGCGGCACTTTAAAAATTCTCGGACGTGATGAAGAATGTGAAATTGAGCTTTCCGAAAATGGTTTTGAGCTTGTTACTGTTTCACCGATCGAAAACGGCTTTGCAGCAATAGGTATTGCTGATAAATATAATTCCTCTGCGGCAGTTAAAGAAGCGATATGCACGACAGACGGATTTACAATAATACTTTCAGACGGAGGTAAAATTGCTGTTTATTCAGAAAGCAAACCGGTAAAGGTGCTTTTATACGGAAATAAAATTGCTTTTAAATATAATGAAGAAAGTGGATTGTTGATAATAAATGCAGATATTAAGGGGCGTACTGAAATAATTATAAAATAAGGAGTGGTGATGATGGACAGACTTGCTATGACAACAGAAGAAATTCATGACGGCTGTGGGTTTGTCCATCAGCGTTCTGTAACGGAAACATATCCTCCGCACACTCACGATTTCTTTGAATTTTTCTATATTGTGAGCGGCAGGGCGATACATAACATCAATGGCGAAAAACGGCTTATACAGGACGGCGACCTTACGCTTATCCGCCCCGATGATATACATAGCTATGATTTCATCAACAGTTGGGATATTGAGATGATTTCCACGGGATTTTCAAGAGAGGAATTTTCTGCAGCAATATCTTATCTCGGTGCAGATAAGCAGCATATTTTTTCAGAGAAATTTCCTTTGACAATTTCTTTTTCGGGATACAATAAAAGCGATATATACCAAAAAATAATGGATATATCCCACAAGCAACACGGCGTTGAAAGAAAGACTTATTTCCGCAGACTTCTGATTGAGATACTGTATAAATTTCTTACGGAAAAACAAGAGGAATACGTAATAATTCCCGAACACATTTTGGAAATAGTTACTGAAATGGGAAAAAAAGAAAATTACACCGCAGGTCTTAAACGAATGCTGGAAATATCCTGCATAAGTCAGGAGCATCTTACAAGAGAATTCAGAAAATACCTTAACCTTACCCCAACGGAGTTTATAAATCTGAAACGGCTTGACTATGCCGCACAGCTTCTTTCTCAGGGAGATGCGGAAATTATTGATGTATGCTTTGTGTGCGGTTTCAACAGTTTGAGCCACTTTTACCATAAATTCAAGGAACGTTTCGGATGTTCGCCTGTAAAATTTAAGAATAAAACAGGCAAAATGACATAACGAAAACTATGGTAGTATTTTTTTATTGGAAAAATCAACAACACAAAAACAGCAGGCTTATGAAAAAGTTTGCTGTTTTTGTATTGTATTCGTCTTGAAAAATGGAAAATAAATTGTTTTATCTCTATATGGTTATAATAGGTTTATCAGTTATTACGGCTTGCTCGATTTGGTTGATTTGTTTCTTTGATATTCCGTTTGGATTGTTCTACTGACATGGAACAACGAAACGGTCAAATTTTAAGACAGGGCAGTAGCTATGATAAGCCGCACATATTCCATATGCCGCAAACAAAGCCTTTTACATATATCTTTATTAAACGCCTTAAAATAAGGAAAGGTTTATTTTCTTTTTGATAAAGTTGTTTTTTATTATATTGATATAAATTAATTTTTGCGCAGAAAAACACGGTAAAATTGCGGATTTTGTTATATAACTGCATTATAAAATCAGAAAGAAAAATCAATTTCCCATTCACCGCTGATAACAAGGGGCTGATCGCCTTTAGACTCTCCCACAAAGGAATTAATTATCAGCTTGTAATCACCGTTTTCAATATTTTGAAAAGGAATAATTATCTCCGCTTTTCCGTCAGCATAATCGGACGTTTCCGCAGGCAAGCTGTCAATTACGGTTTTTCCGTTTGAATCAACAATTTTATAGTCATTAAGATTCATATTATCAAATGCTGCATACGGAAAAGCTGAGGGTTCGACTGCTTCTGCAACAACAGTTAATTTTCCGGAATAAGCAGTAACGGATACCTTTATTTCATTTGTTGCCTGCTCGTATTTTGTCCCGACAACAGCACCGTCATATCTGAAAATGTCCTTAAAAAATCCGTGATAAGCGGCACCTGCTGCCGTACAGCATAAGCAGGCAGATACAACAGCAATGATCACAGCATGTTTTACGATAGAATTTTTCTTATTCATTTTTTTGACCTCCATGATTTTTTCACATTTTTTTATAAGCTCTTTTTTTGTTTCGTCTGACATTATTATTTTCTGAGCGGAAATTTTCAGATTTTCATGATTCATCAGAAGCCCTCCTTTAAATAAATTTCTTGCAGCATTTTCCTGCCTGTCTGTAAGCGCATTTTTACAGCTGACGGAGTTTTCCCGATAATTTTTGCTATTTCATTTACCCTGTAACCCTCAACGTAATAGAGTGTTATCACAAGGCGATACTTTTCGGGCAGGGACATAAGAGCTTCTATACAGTTTAAATCTGTTTTATCAGGCAGCAGCTCCTGCAAATCGTCAATATTTATTTCCCGATGCCGCAATTTAAATCTGAAAACATCTCTGCACTTGTTTTTGGCAGTTGTAATAAGCCACGCTTTTTCGTGATCGGCGTTTTTAAATCCGTCCTTTTTCGTAAGATAGCTTACAACAGTATCCTGTACGGCATCTTTTGCATCTGCTTCATTGCCGAGCATAATAAAGCATAAACGAAACAGAAGATCACCATAAGCAGTAAAAACCTCCTCACAGCTTCCGATTGGTTTTTTATCCGACATAACGACTTTTCAGCCTCCTTTCAATACATATACGTTTCAGACAGCATTTTGGTCAAATTTTTTCAAAAAAATTTGAGTAAATCTTTTATTAATATTATTTTACATAAAACAATATTGGATTTAATTCCTTGTCATTTTAAAAATGCTGTAAAAATTTATAAAAACGTTATCTCAAAAGAAAAACGTCACACCCTGTTTTCAGGTATGACGTTTTTTGACAAAAAAAGGTTTCCTTATGTATAAATGTGTGCTTCTCAATGTTTTTCTTTTGTGATTTCAGATATTTAAGCTGCACTTTATTTTTCCTTTTTTCTCCAATGCCCAAGCTGGGGGAGTTGGGATTCAAAAAATGCTCTTGCCTGTTCGGGCGGAAGATTTTTATCTTCTGTCAGTGTAGCACTGCTTACGTAATCCTCGTTGAAATCTTGTATGATATAGATTGCAATGCTTTAGCACCACGCATTATACAACAATTTGCGTGTGATATTCCTCATTTTTTACCGGGTGAATAAGACTTCCGCCGATGTTATATTCCAGATCAATTACAACACTTTCATTAAAATAATTTTTTACATTCAGGTCGATAAATAAATAATCATCTGAATTTGCCGAAAAAGTGTTGTCCGTAAAAGAATAGACGGATTCGGAACCGGAATTGCTGTCATAATACACGCTTTCAAGAAAAACATTGCTTTCGGGTTTTATTTGCACTCTTAAATCATGTATTTTATAAATATCAGCATTTTGTTGATTGTTAAATGTTATCGTGATATTGTAGTTTTGCTGTCCCTTATCTGTTTTAGTGACAAGTATGGAGTTTTCTGCTGTATTACCGCTTTTATATTCATGTACAATACTTCTGTTTATGCCGTTATTTAACTCCATATCTGTTTCTTCTGATGTCACTAATTCATCTTCATTTCTCAGGAAGAAAAACGCTGCAATAAGCAGAATAATTATAGCTGCCGATATCGGTACAATTTTTTTCATGAAAACACGTCCTTATATCAATAAAAATAGCTTGTGGGAGCTTAGCCTTGTCCGTATAACAGCACACGCCTTTCCGGTAAGATCTGCCGAAAAGGCGTGTGCATATCCATATAGAATAAGCTCCGAATTTTTAGATATTTACTGCCCTTTCTTACGCTCTTTTGCTATATGATAAATTCACGCAGCCTGATCCTCTGCGCCGCTGTCAGCACCTTCGGGGGGAGCGATCTCGTAATCCTCTCCGGAAATGGCACGCATCATAGCCTCAATCATTTCGGGCTGAGTTACCTCACAGGTGGTGCGGTCAAAAAGTCCGAATCCTTTGTCACCGTTCCAGCCGTTATCCCAATAAACAGGTATACAGCCGTTCTTCTTTGCCGCCTTTACCACATATTCAAGCCAGTAACGTCTGAATCCGGGGAAGGTATCGCTTATATGCTCCTTATTCTGAACGCCCATTTCTCCGATAACAACGGGATAACCCTTGCTTACAAAATCATTATTGAGAGTCTGCATCTGAGAATCCACATAATCCTCCTGCCCCCAGTTGTCAAAGTTTTCCGTGGCATATTGACCCCACTGTGTCTTTGCAGAGGACATATTCTCATCGAGTGTAAAGTTGTAAGGATCATAATAATGAACGGAGATCATAATTCTCGGCGAATCCGACTCGCACAGACTGTCCTCGGGTATAACAAATCCGTTTGCCTCGTTGGTATATCCGATATTGGTATTCCAGCCGGGCATAAGCAGCCAGCGCTTTGTATTGTTGGAGCCCGTACCTCTTACAGTATCAACAAATATCTGATTGTAGGAGTTTATGTTCTCATAGCCTGTCGCATTCGGTTTGCCGTAGGTATTGTCAAATTCCTCGTTCATGGATTCAAATATAAGATGCTCGTCATAATCCTTGAAGCGCTCTGCTATCTGCTCCCAGACTGCCCCGTACTTTGCCTTTATCTCGTCCTGATTCTCGTCCACGCAGAGGAGCCATGCCTTATCTACGGTATAATAGCCGTCGCCGTGCATATTCATTACAGCGAACATATCATTGTCCACCACATAGTCAACTACCTCCTGCACCCTGTCAAGCCATGCCTCATCAATTGTATAATCAGGACCCTCGCCGATCTTCAGCAGATAGGAAACGGGTATCCTTACAGTTGAAAAGCCCTGAGCCTTTACCGCCTTAATAAGCTCCTCGGTAATAACGGGATTTCCCCATGCAGTTTCAGAGGGAATCCCCGCATTTGAAGCCTCCAGCTGATTGCCCAGATTCCAGCCCATGCCCATAGCTTCGGTAATGGCAGACTGATCAAGCTCGTCCCACTCTCCATGGCTGCTTTGTGCTTCTGTCACTTCCTCCGTGACCTCCGCTGCCGCTGTTTCTTCCGTAACATCGGCATCACCTGCATTGTCGTTTTCGCTGCCCGAACAGCCCGCAAGCGATAAAGATAACACAGCCGCAAGCAGCAGACTCAACTTTCTTGAAATCGTTTTCATTTTCATGTAAAAAACACTTTCCTTTCGTTTAATTTTTAAGGCACACCACATCAAACAGTCAAAAGTTCTTTGTGCGGCAGCGCTTTTATATATTTGAAGATTGCTTTGTTTCCATTTTCGGTGCTTCTGTCCTGTTCATGAAGAATTGTTATGTCCATAGTCAAAAAATATCATTTCAGGCTTAGTCATATTAAACCTCACGAATTTTTATTTATCGGTTAAATACCGAAGAGCTGTTATGATTATATCATAAAAATCCCTATTTGTCAAATATCTGACATTTAAAATTATACTGCTCATCAGAGAAAAACAGGTTATAACAGATTCCCGGCGGAATCGTAAAACGCATTGCAGTACACAAGTTTTCCGGAAATTTTGTCTTTTACCGATCCGTCCAAAAATAAGATCTGCAAATGTTCATTTTCAAATTCATTCTCTGATACGGTAATTCCGTAATTTTTTCCGCATTCAAATCCAAACCGTGAATAATAGTCACCGCCCAATAATGCGATCCATGCAAATCCGGACTTTTCAGCTCTTTTAATGCATTCTTCCACAAGCGCAGAGCCTATTCCCGCATTCTGATATCCTTTCCGCACACCGAGCGGACCTAAAGCAAGCCCCGAAGAGCTTCCTATTTTTGCTTTCGTCAATGCATTATATCCCACAACATTTTCTCCGTCAAGCGCAATTACGCATAGCTCCGGCAAATAGCCGTCCGATTTCAGCAACGTTTCCGCAAACTCCCATTCGTTGAAAATGTCATTGCTGTTTTCATGATAAAATGCACTTTTTAATGCGTCCTTTGTACCATGAAGATATGTAATATCAAACGTCTTTATTTCCATTTGTTTCTCCTACGGACATAGATTTATCGGTTAAGGCACCACCGCATAAAGCCGTCAGGCATTCTTTGTGCGGCAGCACCTTAAGCTTTATTTCATTTTAAAATAAATAGCAAAACAATTATATGCATATCAAGTAAATTTTTTATGAACAAGCTGCCCCATTCGGAGTAGAACATTATCAATCACCGTTCCCGTAAATATCGGGAAGTTCATCAAGAGTAATAACATACTCATCATTATAGATTTTGTTTAAAGTATCAGTATCGTTATGATCGGTAATATGCTCAGTGTGCCATGTCATGAACCATACCCAGTCCGCATCGTCATCGGAAAGCTGCTTAACGGTCGGGATACGTCCGCACTCATGAAAGCAGATAGGAGCAGCCGTTCCTACTATCTCCTCTACTTTTTTATAGAGCTTAGCATTTGAGCCGTCATTATACGAATCCGCACCGCAGATATCCACATACTCATCTCCGGGATACCACTTATCATAGTCCCTGCCGTTGCCCGAAAAGCCGCACACCCATATAAGATTATTCAGCTCATGATAATTTGTATACCTGTCATACATAATTGTCCAGAGCTTTTTAAAGTTTTCCGCTCCTCCCTTGCTCCACCAGAACCAGCCGCCGTCCAGCTCATGGAAGGGTCTCCAAAGTACGGGAATGCCCTTGTCACGAAGCTCCTTGAGAGCCTCTGCGCCCTTATCCATACCGGCAATAAGCTGCTCATATTCGGGAGTACCTTCAGTAAGAGCCTTATCCCAGTCGGCGATCTCGGTTTTCATGCACTCGTCCCAGCTATGGCTGAAATCCGAACCGCAGTGCCAGCAGATAGTGACTATACCTCCCTTGTCGTACCACTCCTCAGCACGCCTGTTGACGCCGTCAAAGTCATCGTTCATATAGTCAAGTCCTCGGATAGCAGGATATTTTCCTGTATTTTCATAGATATAGTCAAACTCATACTGTTCGCTGCCCATCCATGTAGACTCCTGCTGACCCGAAATTATACCGTTGCGGTAGGTATTGCATATAAAATCATAAAGAGCCTTTGCTTCCTCTGAAGCATTGGGATTTGACAGTGCAAGCTCCTCTGTTTGCACTGAATTTTCCGCCGTCAGCGGTGCATTTTCCCCCTGTGTTTCTGTGCAGGCGGCTGATGCTATCATTACCGAAACAGCCGAAATAAGTGCAAATATCTTTTTTAACATAGTGTTCCCTCCATTTTTATTATCGGAAAATAAACGTTACTCTGTTTCCTCCGGAACAATATCAACGATCACAAGCTCGGGATTATTGAATATTCTTGGTATCTTTTCCTTTGTCCGTGAAAGCCCTCTGCTTACGATCATCGTACAGTCGTCAAAATCGTATCTTCCTCCCGCATGAGCAGGAAAAAATCCCTCCTCCGGTGTAAAAAGACCATTGACAAGACCGGGAATACGCCACTGCCCACCGTGTGCGTGACCGCTCAGAATAAGATCGAATTTTCCGAAGGAACGGCAGTAGTCTGCCTGTTCGGGAAAATGATACAGCAGCACATTAAATAGGTTGGGGTCGGCATTTTCGGCGCATTTACAAACACTGTCCTCCCAATCAAAGGATCTGTCAGCCTTCATAGCCGCACCGCAGATCATGATCTCACCCACACGGACGTTTTCACCCTCCAGAACGGTAATGCCAAAGCTCTCCGCCTCAGCCGCATAGTCTGCCCATCGGGAGGTGCGAAGCTCATGATTTCCAGCAGCGTAGAAGCAAGGATATCTTTTGCCGATATTTTCGAGGAAAACCGATGTATTGCTGTTATCCACAACATCATCGTAGATATCGCCCGTAAGTACCACAATATCAGGCGACTGTGCATCGATCGCATCTATCAGCGTTTCCATATTTTTCCCGTAACGGCAGCTGTGGAGATCGGAGATCTGCGCTATACGGACAGGCTCTGTGATCTTATCAGAGGTGATGGTATATTCAACTGTCCGCAAAGGAAAGCTAAGCGCAGACAGAACAGCTATTACCGCTGCCGCCGCAGCTATCACTCTCAGAAGGGTACTTTTCTTTTTCATTTTTCCGCACTCCCGTTAAAAGCCTGACAAAAGACTGTGTTATTTAAATTATAACCTCTTTTTACGGAAATGTCAAGAAAATTTTCACATTATAAACAGACAGAAAAGGCATTTACTGCACATTATTCCGCAGAAATGCCTTTAATGAGAAACCTGTCCCGCTTGACAATCAATCATCATATTTTGAATCAATACCCAGATATTCCTCCAGAGTAAGACCGCTTTCGGATACCTTAACAGCATTTTCAACGCCAAGATAACGGATATGCCACGGTTCATACATATATCCCGTAATATCCTCCTTGCCCTCGGGATAACGTATAATAAAGCCGTATTCGGCGCAATGCTCCTTTACCCATACATATTCATCTGTATCGGCAAAGCTGTCGTCAATGGTATTAAGATCAAATGCAAGACCCGTCTGATGCTCGGAATGACCGGGCCTTGCAGAATACCTGTCCGCCTCTGCCGTGCCGCTGCTGTCCGCATAACGCTTATAAAGGCTTGCCTGATAATCATAAGAACGATAACCCGAGGAGATGTAAATGTTAAGTCCCTCCGCCTCTGCCGCTCTCTGCATTTCGTCAAATGCAGACTGAGCCTGCGGGTCAACACCTGAGCCGTAGTCTGCGGGCAAAGCGTAAGTCTTGTTCACCACAAGTATGCCGTCTATGTAGGTAGGCTCCGTTACACCCGTTACTGTTACCATTACCTGAGCGGAAATTTCGGGGCAGGCAGCCGACTGCACAGTGACGGTACACTGTCCCGCTGAAACAGCAGTAATATTTCCAAGCCAATCCACCGTTGCCACTTTTTCGTCCGAGCTTGTCCAGATCTCCGATTTGTCGGGGGCATCGGCGGGACTCATAGTCACATAAGGAATGGTTGTTTCCCCCGGGTCAAGGGTAGTTTCGTAGAAGGTAAGGGAAATATCCCACACACTGCCGTCAGATATGATCGCAGAAGTTTCCGATACATCAGTCGCTTCATCAGTAATATCGTTTTCATCTGCGGGGAGCTCTTCGCTGTAATCGGTATTTATGGAAATAATGGCATTATCCGATGTATCCTCGGTAAATTCCGTTTCACTGACAGGGGAGGTCATAATATCCGTATCGGAAACATCTGTCACGGCTGTATCAGTAAGGGTCTCATCTGTTGTCTCATCGTCTACAATATCCGTCATGACCGTATCAGCACCTGCGGGCAGGGCATTTTCACCCTCGGAAACATCATTTTCTATCTCGGTACAGGCTGAAAGTATAAGCATTACTGCCGCAATAACAGCAGCCTTTATATTTTTTTTCATAATATGTACTTCCTTTTTAATTGGGTTTTCTGACGATAAAAAAACGCCGAGACTATTGCCTCGACGAATCTGGAGCGGATTACGAGGCTCGAACTCGCTACCTCCACCTTGGCAAGGTGGCGCTCTACCAGATGAGCTAAATCCGCATTATGGTGCTTCCGGACGGAATCGAACCATCGACACAGGGATTTTCAGTCCCTTGCTCTACCGACTGAGCTACAGAAGCATTTTTATTTGGCGACCCGGATGGGACTCGAACCCACGACCTCCGCCGTGACAGGGCGGCGTTCTAACCAACTGAACTACCGGGCCGGATCTTATGCGGGATCGCTTTTGCGACCCCACATATTTACTGGTGGGAACTATAGGGCTCGAACCTATGACCCTCTGTTTGTAGGACAGATGCTCTCCCAGCTGAGCTAAGCTCCCATTTGCCCGATACTTTTCAGGGCTTTCCAAAGCGGTTTTTGGAGCTTTTCGCTTTCCTCAACCGACTTTTATATTCTACACTATATCCGATAAAAAGTCAATAGGTTTTTGAAAAAAAATTTAAGTTTGTTATTTTTGCATATTATTACAGTTTTAATTTACCTGTTTTTTGACAATTATTTCAAAAAATACACCGGTTTCTAAGACATACCGCAAAAATAATCAAACGGGAGACAGCAAAAAAGCCGTCTCCCGAAAAAATTATTCACTGAACATAGAAGTCGAAAGATATCTTTCTCCCGTATCAGGAAGAAGCGCAACAATAGTTTTGCCCTTGTTTTCGGGACGTTTTGCAAGCTCCTTTGCCGCCCACAGCGCCGCACCCGAGGAAATACCCACAAGAATACCCTCCGTCCTTGCCAGCTTTCTGCCCTCAGCAAATGCGTCCTCATGATCTACCGTAATGATCTCATCATATATGCTCGTATCAAGTGTATCGGGAACAAATCCTGCGCCGATACCCTGTATCTTATGCGGTCCGGATCTTCCCTCCGAAAGCACGGGGGAGCTTTTAGGCTCTACAGCCACTATCTTAACATCGGGTTTTTTCGATTTAAGGAATCTTCCTACACCTGTGATCGTTCCGCCCGTACCTACACCCGAAACGAAAATATCCACCTTGCCCTCGGTATCCTCCCATATCTCCCTGCCTGTAGTTTTTTCATGGATAGCAGGATTTGCGGGATTTGTAAACTGAGACGGGATAAAGCTGTCGGGGATCTCCTTTGCAAGCTCCTCAGCCTTTGCAATAGCACCCTTCATGCCCTTTGCACCGTCGGTGAGAACAAGCTCTGCGCCGTATGCTTTCATCAGATTCCTGCGCTCTATGCTCATTGTCTCGGGCATGGCAATAATAAGTCTGTATCCTCTTGCAGCCGCTACAGCCGCAAGCCCAATACCCGTATTGCCGCTTGTAGGCTCAATGATAACGCTTCCCTTTTTGAGCAGCCCTTTTTCCTCGGCATCGTCTATCATAGCCTTTGCAACTCTGTCCTTAACGCTTCCCGCAGGATTAAAATACTCTGTCTTTACGAGAATCTTTGCCTCCAATCCCTCCTCACGCTCGGTCTTTTCCAGTTCTAAGATCGGGGTCCTGCCGATAAGATCGGTGATTGTCTTATATACTCTCATGATAATTCCTCCCTTAATATGTGTCGGATCAATTTGATTCCGATTTACAGGATAATTATAACATATAAATCCTATATTGTCAATAGGTTTTTAGAGTTTTGTATATTTTAACGATGTTTATGCTTATTATTTCAAACAATTTATAAAAAATGACAGCACAAAATAATAATTGAGGGGAGTACGATCAAAGCACTCCTCTCAATTCTGCGAACAGGTTTCTGTTTAATTGCCGTTTCCGCTGCTGTTCGGTAAAGTATTATAATTTCTCGGAGGACGCTGTCCGGGGTAATAAAAATAGACAAATTTTATAGAGAAAATATCGCAGACAATAAAATTTCCTCCTATATCATCATAGAGCGTAACAAAGCTTGTTCCCACAAGATAAAGTATTCCCTGTTTACGCATCATCCTATCTGTGCCGATGAGAAATTCTATCACCACATACTCACCGATATTGTATGAGAGTATCATCTGCATAGAGCCCCGCATTTCGGGAGTATTGAAATCCTGCTGAGGCAGGCTCTGAAATTCCTTTCCGGGAATGGGGATAGTTCCCTGATAGTTTGTGTTATTATACATCTGTCCGTTCATCATGGGATCGTTATAGTTTTCGGGCATAAAATATCTTCCTTTCGTAAGTCAGGTTTCGGCGTAATATTCGGTGGGATTGTAGAAGCAGTGTCTGCCTATACGTATGACAAACTCACCCACCTCCGAGGGAAAATTCTGTCGGCAGTAGGGCTGATAGGGATTAAAATACCAAAGAGCAAAGCCTAAATTCGTGAGTCTGTTTCCTGCGATAGCCCAGCTTGCAATATCATAATGCTCCTGGGTAGGCTCCATATTATATATGGTCTGTGTGTTGTATCTTCCTCCCACTACCTCACGCACACAGTCGAACTGCCCCTCCTGATAGATCACGGCTCGTATGGTATGCAGCCTTGCGTACTCTCCGTATGTAATATTTACACGGTTCATCACCACACAGGCAACCGCCTTCATTCCTGTTTCGCCCTCGCCGCCCGCTTCGCATTGTACGATACGGGCAAGAATGTCAATATCCGCATACGCCATATTGTCTCCCTCCTAATTTTCTGCTTGTTTATATATATTCAGCATGCCCCTCTTTTATTACCTGTAGAAGACAGCCCGTAATGCGTATAAAAAAAATCCTGCCGTTTGTATACAGTAAGCAAAAAAACTTGACAAAAAACGCAAAATATGATATTATTTATTAAGATACTTCGGATATCCTATTACATAGGCAAAAGGGTGTGATGTTTACAATGCTTTTATATAACACTTATCTTATCAGGATCGATGGCAGATATGTCAGCGGAAATGTCCTTGTAAAGAACCCTCGGTTTGCATATAATTTTCCCTCTGCGGCGGCTGCTTTGAAATATGCGACGTACTCACTTTCTGACGATTTTGTTGTTGTCAGAAAACAGGTGTATGCCGAAATGCTGCCAATGGCGGGCGGGTTGAACACGCTGCCGCCACGGCAGGTGAAACCAACAGCCGGGTCATTGGGCAGGTGATCCGGCTGCTTAGGCTGCGGTAATTGCCTGCCAAATAAAAGTTACCGGGTTACTGTTTATGTTCACGAAAAATATACCAAATGCACAGGAGACACAACAAAGAAAAAATTGTTGATAACATTCTGATACCGACTATTAAGGCAACACTGCACAAGGATTGTGCGGTGTTGCCTTAAATGACAGGTATCGGTCTGACGGAGTGCTGTAGTTATTATATAAAATGTGCAGACTGCAATTTTTTATCAAAAAAAAAGACCCGCCTGCGGAGTGGCACCGCAGTAATGCGTTGTGGCACCGCAGTAATGCGTTGTGGCACCGCAATAATGCGTTGTTGCACCACAGTAGTGCTTTGCTGCTCTGAGGAGGCAGTGCTGTTCTCATGTTGAACTAAGCGGGTCTGTCGGGCAGCAAGCTGCTTCCTTATCGTGGGGAATAAGATCTTAATATAGACGACCGACAATTATATAATAGCAGATTTTTTTCCATTTGTCAAGTATTAATATGGTATTCATTTGTAAAATTATTTATATTATCCCTTGACAAAGTCGGTAAAGAGTGGTATGATAATAAATGAAATGCAGGTTCTGAAATGAAAGGGATAATTTTATGTTTTCCGGTTTGTTTGATATTTTCAGAAAAAACTCCGCAGTAGTAAATTCTCCGAAAGCAGAGGATAAAAAGGATAACCCGAAGCCCCGCCCCTCTTTTTTCACCGTCACCGAAAAGGACTGCTATAAACCGTCTGTTTCCCAATATAAGGAGTATACAACAGAGAGGGTGGAGCTTTCCGAAAAGGAAGCGGTCGCACAGGGCTGGTCGTATCGGAAAAAGTCAAGAAATAAGGTTAAGATAACACGCTACAGGGGTACTGCCGCTCATGTGGTAATACCCTTTATGATAGGTGACAGCGTTGTAAACGAAATAGGGGACAAGGCTTTTTTTCGTAATGATACGGTAAAAAGTGTACAGATAGGCAGCCATGTAAAAAAGCTGGGTTCTCATATATTTTATCAAAGCAATTTAGAAAGCTGCGTTATGAATGCAGATGTAAAAGAACTGCCTCCCTGTACCTTTTTCAGCTGTGAAAAGCTCTGTGATGTGTACCTTTCTCCGAATATTGAAAGGATTGGAGACGGAGCATTTTGTTTTTGTATGTCCTTAAAGCATATCTCACTTTTTCGCAGAAAGGGAGAGTGCTGTCACAATAAATATCTCGGTGACGGTGCTTTTTCGTGCAGCGGACTGGAAAGCATTTCTATTCCAGAAAATTGCAGTCTGTGGGGAGGAAACGGTTTAAGGAATACTCCCCTTGAAGCAAAATACTCCGTTATATTCGGCAGAAACGACGGCGGATATATTTTAAGGCTGGGCGGGGCAAATAAATACATACGCCTTTCAAAGGATATGTCGGGACTTTTCCGTTTTTTTGAAAATGAGTCACTGAGCCGCGGTATACTTGTAATAGATATTTCCGACACCGATAAACAGATACCCTTTCATATCAATGATTTTACCGAAAAAAAATGGATAGTAGGCAGCAACGGCGGTGGAGAACTGAAATATGTCAATTTTATGCCTGCAAATGTTTATTATAAGGACGGCAGTCCGTACCGTATCAATGAGAATGACAGCACAGAGCCTGTCATTTCCCCTGACGGCACGGAAACTATTACTATAAGATGGGCGGTTGATGACGGATTTTTTTATAGGGATGCTGTTAAAAGTATAGCAAGCAGTGCAGAAAAGGTTTTCATTAATATTACAGGCATGGTCAAGCGTCTCACTCTCAGGACGAGGGCGCTTAATGTATCAAATGCACGGGAGATAACGGTAAATGGCGAAATAGACGGATATGCCCCGTTATTTAATGTTTACGTTTTCAAAAAGGTAAACGGCAGAGAAAGACCTGTCCTCAGAGATGTAAATCTGCGAAAGATCACATGGACGGAAAAACCCATGACGGTAACAAAGTATCTTCCGCTGGGGCTTGCCGGAAAAAAACTCATAAGGAGTTGGGTATGCGGCGAGCTTATGCTTTCCCTTACCTCAGTCGATGTGCCTATGCCTCGTATTTACGGCAGGCGGCGGGGACAGCACAGCAAGTATTTCTTTGACAGACGTGTGATAGACAGGCTTTTTACCGAGACAGACAAGGAAAAAAAGCCGGTACTCAGGCAGCATGAAAAAATACTTATTGCCATAGATATGCTCAGAAGTACAAACAGGTATGCAGACGGAGATACAAGGATCTATTCTGATTATCTTACGTCTCACATTCGTTATGCTTTTGTCTTTTGCAGGAGGATCGCTGATGAATTTCCCGAGTATTATGATTTTCTGGAGAATAACTTCAAGCCCTATAATATTCCCTTGGAGATAGAGCGGAAATTCCTTATCCGCCGCACACCTAAGCTTAAAAATCACATTTCTGAGAGTATGGATATAAGGCAAAGCTATCTTGTAAGCGCCGATCCTGCTTGTCAGCGGCGGATACGTATGATAAAACGGGATAACGGCAGTATGCAATTTTTTTACACGGAAAAGCGGTTTATAAGTCCTATGGTGAGAGAAGAAAATGAAATGGAGATCCCGGAAAGAGATTACGCTTTTCTGTGTGACGAAACAGATGATTCCCTAAAGCCCATTATCAAAACAAGACAGATACTTGAATATAAGGGTCAGCGTTTTGAGATAGACGTCTATCCCTTTGATAAGGAGCTTGCCACAATGGAGCTGGAGCTTTCCTCTCCCGATCAGGAGATCGGGCTTCCTCCCTTTGCGGAGGTAATAAAGGAAGTGACGGGGGATAAGAATTACTCCAATGCAAGGCTTGCACTGAACGGAAAATTTCCCGAATAATTTTTTAGGAGTGTGTTAAAAATGGAAGGACGTACAGCCGAGGAAAAGAAGGGTATAACTCTGCTCGGAAGCAACGGGACAAAGTATCCCACAGATTATGCACCGCAGGTGCTTGAAACATTTGTCAATAAGCATCAGGACAATGATTATTTTGTAAAGTTCAACTGTCCCGAATTTACAAGCCTTTGTCCCATAACGGGACAGCCCGATTTTGCAGCAATTTACATTTCGTACATACCCGATGTGAGAATGGTGGAATCCAAATCGTTAAAGCTGTATCTTTTCAGCTTTCGCAATCACGGGGATTTTCATGAGGACTGCGTTAATATCATTATGAAGGATCTGATAAAGCTGATGGATCCGAAGTATATTGAGGTATGGGGAAAATTTACTCCCAGAGGGGGCATATCCATTGACCCTTACTGCAACTATGGCAGAAAGGGTACAAAGTATGAAGCAATGGCGGAGCGTCGTCTTTTTGAGCATGATATGTACCCCGAAAGGGTAAGCAACAGGTAAAAGACAAAAGTGACTAAAAAATTTGTGATATTCTCAGAGAACAAGTTCTGATATTACCGTTCCTGTTTTTAATCTATTTTTAATCTTGGACGGTAATATTTTTTTAATTTTTCATTGACTTTTAATGTAAAATGCGTTATACTTAAAATAGGAGCAGTGCAGGACAAGGAGGGGATAGTAATGATAAACCTTATCATAATGCTGATACTTATATGGCTTGCACTGCCTGTGATATTGGGTATTGTCTGCCTTGTCCAGAAAAGCAGGATCAAAACTCTTGAACGGGATAATGAACAGCTGCGGAAAAAATTATATAAGCCCCAAAGCGGCAATGAACAGACAGCTCCCGTACAGAACCCCGTTTCTGCTCAGAAAGAATCTCCCACTGATACTTCTGCGAGTGCATACCGGCCATATAATTACTATGATCTGTACAGTCCTGCTGCGTCTGCATATCCGCAGGATAAACAGGATAATTCCGCTCCCGATGCACCTCTGTTCAGAGACAGGGATCGTGTATATAATACAAACACGGATTCTCCGAAGCCTGCCGCAGACAGATCGGAAAGACCTGCTGCGCCCGTATATCCGCAGAATAAACAGGATACACCTGTATACAATGATATAGCCCGCACAACGGCATCATCGGGCGAGTATGTGTATGCCGCCCGGTCTCAGATGCCTGCTCACAAGGAGAAAAAAGGACCTGCCGCAATAAATGTAATGCTTATTGTCGGTACCCTGTTCATCACCATATCGGGATTTGTCTTTGCCACAGCCGCATGGGGGACGATGAACAGCTTTTTCCGTGCGGTGGTGCTTCTCAGCTTTTCGGCAGTATTTTTCCTGCTTTGCTATGCGGCTGAGAAAAAGCTGAAGCTCGATTCCACGGGCAAGGTGTTCTATGCTTTGGGAAGTGCCTTTCTTCCTGCTGCTGCAGCCGCTGCGGGTATGCTCCGTGTTTTCGGCGATTACTTCTCATTTTTTGGAGGAGGCAGACTTCTTGTTGTTTCCCTTATGGCGGCGCTGCTTTGCGCTTGTCTGTTTGTGGGAGCGAAAAAGTATAAAAGCAAAAACTGCGCCCGAGGGGGATATGGTGCGTTTACATTTGCTTTCGCAGCTGTGATGATACATATAGGAGTTTCTCCCGCTGTTTCCGCACTGCTTTTGTCACTTTATACTCTGGGTGCAAGCCTTATAGAGCCTCGTATCGCAAAAAATGCGGGAAACAGCATTATTTTAAAGGAGTACAGTTTCTTTGCAGCGGCAAATACATGGATCCTTGCGGTAGTGTCGCTGTTTCTTTCTCAAGGGGGAACGCTTTTCGTAATACCTGCGGCGGTATTTTCGGCAGCTTTCCTGTTAGGTGCGGCAAGGAGCAGCAGCGCATCGGCGGGTACATTTGCCTGTGCTGCATATCTTCTGGCGGGGGCATATCTGGGAGTACGCCCCGATTCCTTTGAAACGGTAATTCTTGTGGCTGCCCTTGTAATGATAGTTTACACCTGTCTTTCAATGCTGGGTGTTATCCCGGAGAAGATGAGGGAGCTTACAATACGGATAAGGACTGTAGTTTCCGGCATTATCATCTTTGTCGGCGTATCGGGTTCGGCAGTCAAGGTTTTCGGCAGATTTGAGCCTACTGTGCTTATTGCCGCAGCTACTGTATTTATACAGCTTGTGATAGTTGCTGCCCGTGAAAAGGATATTTACGGCAAATGGGCGGCGGCAGGAGCGTTTATCTGGCTTGCTTTTGAAAGCGCAAAGGGTATCGGACTGCTTTACGATATAGAACGCACGGCATTTGCGGCGCTTGTGATGCTGTTTATCCTGATTGTAAAATACACCCCCGCAAAAAAGATACTCTATCACAGGGGAACGGAAATTACGGCTTTTGCTGTGATCTTTGCGGATCTTCTTATAAGCAGTACAGGGTATAGGGACGGTCTTGCTGTCTGGGCGGTCTGCCTTATAACAGCAGCTTTAACGGATAAGAGCTTTGCAAAATTTGCTCTTACTCCCGTAATGGTCAGTCTGTGCCTTTTCTTAAATCTGACAGGTCTTTCCTTTGAGCCTTGTCTGCTTGTATATTCATTGGCGATATTTATTTATTTTGGTGCAGTAAAGATAACTCCTCTGAAAAAGCTGTACTATTATAAACCGCTTGATATTATCTGTTTTGCGGTGCTGTTTGTTGCCTGCCTCTGTTTTGGGAAGGGAACAGGAGAGCTGTGTACAGCAGTATGGACACTGCTTCTTATAACAGCATTCCTGTCATGGGATAATTTCGGGAAATACCTTGCGCCCGTTGCAATTCTCTGCGCAGCAAAGCCCTCATCGGCTTTTCTGCAACCCAATATTACGCTGCTGCTTATCTGTTCACTGCTGCTTGTTTACTTTGGTGCGGTAAAGCTCACGGGCTTGAAAAAGCGTTTTTACGGGTATGCCCTTGACTTCTGTGTTTACGGCGTGCTGACTGTCTGCGTCTTTGCCTTTGATTATTCAGAACCTTATCCCATAATAGGTGTGGTAATATGGGCATTGAGCCTTGGTGCAGCGTTTCTGTCTTATGACAGATTCGGAAAATATTTTGCGCCTGTGTCAATAGTGCTTCTGAGGTATCCTCTTGTCATGGCGGCAGCCTTTCCCTATGGAGCTGTAATTTACAGCGGTGCTGTTCTTGCTTATCTGATATTGTCAAAGCTGACGGGACTGCACAGGGCATTTTACGGCAAAGCCCTTGACATTATAACATTTGTGCTTATCGGCATTTCAATGCTGACCGTAAGCGACAGTCAGCTAAGCGGGTATTGCGGAGTTATGATATGGTTAATGCTGCTTGTATCCGCATTTCTTTCGTGGGATAATTTCGGCAGGTATTTAGCGCCAATTGCAATGCTCAGCCTTATAATTCCTCTTGACAGGTTCAGTGAATTTTATCTACAGGCTCCTGTCTATGCGGCGGCACTGCTTGTCTATTTTTCGGCGGCAAGACTTACGGGACTTAAAAAGTATTTTTACGGAAAAGCACTGGATATAGTGATGTTTGTTCCCATGCTCATCTGCGTATTTGAACCGTACCTCGGAGGACTTGACCCATGGGGTTTTGCAGTATGGGCTATGTGTATGGCGGCTTCGTTCATCTCGGGAAAAAATTTCGGAAAATTTCTTGTTCCTGTTACACTGTTCACTTTATGCTATCCTCTTTCCAATAATCTCATCTTCATGTATTGGGAGATAATTTTCGGAGTATTGCTTCTTCTCTGGTTTATCACCGCAAAATATTCTCCTCTTAACAAGACCTATTACGGCAGATGGCTTGACGTTGTTACCTTTGCGGAAATATTCATTACCATGATAAGCACTTGTACGGAACGTTCCTTTTATCCGCAGTATTACTTTTTCTGCTGTATATCCCTGTGGGTGCTTCTTATGGTACAGACATTTTTGTCGGGGAGAGATTTTTCATTCGGCAGGGCAGCATCGGCAGCGGCTGCGGGAAGTCTTTATTTTCCGCTGTCAATGATAACGGAGGATATAACTGCCCTGTGGACAGAAGTAGTACTTTTCTATTGTGCATTATCGGCAGCTATGCTGATAAAGCCTTTCAGACGCTTTGCAGACAGCTTCAGTACAGGCATTCCGATAGCAGTACTTATTTACTTTGGAATTACGGATATGCTTACCCTTGATTCGGTGATAATTATTCCTATAGCCGTAACCTGCTATTGTCTGCTGCGTATGTACACCGTAAGGGGCAGCAGGAATTACGCTCCTCATATATACTTTACCCTTTGTATGGGTTGTCTTTTGGCTTTTGAGGTCGGGAGAGTTCTGACAGATAATGAGAATGCTTTTATATTCCCTGCTGCGTTTTTGCTTATACTGCTTGCAGGATATCTGATACCCGTAAAGGACATGGGAAAGGGTCATTGGGCTGTGGGACGGTTTTTGGGGATATTCTCCGCTGTCTACGGAATAATTATCGGAACAGCTTCCGTATTTTACGGAAATCTGCTGCTTTTATCGGGCGCATGGGTAATGGCGGCAGTATCTCAGACAATGTGTACCGTACAGAAGTATACACGGCTTATTTATCCGCAGCTTGTAATGCTTCACATCTGCACAGCATATGCGTCTGTCCCCACATCAATGGTACAGTTGTTTCTCTGTGGTGGAGCGGCGGTGTGTGCAGCGGCAGGCAGGCTTATTTTCAGAAAAAATGCCTTTGAACAGCATAATAAGGATCATCTCACGCTTACTGCATTTACTGTGCCTGTGATGCTTCTTGTCATGGGTGATAAAATGTCCGTATGGCCGGGGTGTGTGACAGCTGCACTTCTTGTTCTTGACCTTGTGCGTCCTGAAAACCGCAGGAGTACAAACAGCACACTGTTTACGATCGCCTCGCTGTCTGTGATTCCTGTTTTCCTGACAGAGCCGTTCTTTACGGTGCCTGCGCTTTTGCAGACGGAATATATTCTTTTACCTGTAGCCATAGGGTGTACGCTTATAAAGCTGATTCACAGGGAGCGGCATTACAAGGAGGCTGACGTGTTGTCCTTTGCAGCGGCGATCATATCCTTTGTATGGCTTTTCTTTGATGCGGCGGCGACAAATGAGCCTGTTGATGCGGTCATACTTGGCGGTGTGATACTCACAACGCTTATTGCGGCATATGTCACAAGAAGAAAGGGCTGGTTCATACTTGGTACAGTTTCTGCTGTTGCTGCTGCACTGCTGCTCAGTGTCAAGCTGTGGAACAGCAGACTGTGGTGGGTATATCTCCTGATAGCGGGACTGGTACTCATTATCATAGGCATGACAAACGAGATAAACAAGCAGAAGCGCAGAAACGGTGAGCAGCCGAAGATCCTTTTCAGTGACCATTGGCTTGACCGTTGAAAACAAAAATTAATCGAGGTTAAAAATGGATATAGGTATTGATCTTGGCACTGCCAATATTATGATAACAATGGGTAATAAGGGCGTGGTATTCTATGAGCCTGCGGTGGTTGCCTTTAACAAGAAGATAGGCGAGATAATCGCTGTAGGGGCAGATGCATATAAAATGATAGGCAAGGCTCCTGAATATATAGCCGTTATCCGTCCTCTGTGCGACGGGGTCATTTCCGATTATGACATGACCGAAAGTCTTATAAGAGAGTGTATACACAAGGTTGCGGGGAGACAGATGCTTATGCCGAGAATAGTCATGTGTGTACCGAGCCTTGTAACCGATGTGGAGAGCCGTGCGGTCATTGATGCGGCAAAGCAGGCGGGCGCACAGAAGGTATATCTCATTGAAGAACCTGTGGCGGCGCTTCTGGGAGCGGGGATAGATATTTCAGAAGCAAAGGGGCGAATGGTGGTGGATATCGGCGGCGGTACTACGGATATTGCCGTTATGTCAATGAACGGGATAGTGGTAAAAAATTCCATAAAGCTGGCGGGAAACAAGATAGATGCAGCCATTATCAGATATGTGCAGAATAAATTCCGTATTCTTATCGGGGAGAGAACGGCAGAAAACGCAAAGATAACTCTTGCTGACGTGTTCGACCCCAACGGCACAAGGATAATGACCGTTAAGGGCAGAAATCTTGTTACGGGACTGCCCGCAAAGGTAACGCTTACCGATTATGATATTTACAAGGCTATAATTGATATTATCACAGAGCTTTGCGATGCGGTAAAGGGCGTGCTTGAAATTACGCCGCCCGAGCTTGCGGGGGACATTTACTCCGAGGGGATAATCCTTACCGGAGGTGGAGCGCTTATCGGCGGTCTTGACAGGCTTATGGAACAGGAGACGCACATACATACATATGCCGCAGACGATCCGCTCAGATGTGTGGCAAGGGGAACGGGTCTTGCATTTTCAAGGCTTGACACTCTGCTTGACGGCTTTGAGAAGATATCTCTCTACGGCGGAAATGAAAATTATTAAACAGCGGAAAGGAAGAAAATATTATGAATACAGCTATGCTTCTTACACCCAAAAGCACAGTTTCCTATCTTTACGGTGAAACGGATCTGGAGGAGGGACTTAAACAGTTTATGAAGGCGGGATTTACCGCTGTTCCCGTGATAAACAAGGACGGGATATATATAGGCGTTATGAGTGAAAGAGAGATACTTTACCGTATACTTGACAAGGGGAGCTTTCAGTCACTGTTAAATGAGGGACTTACCATTTCCGACCTTGCCTGCGACAGCCGTTTTGAAGCTGTTACCATTGATGCGGGGGTAGATACTCTCCTTGCCCATATAACCGAACAGAATTTTGTACCCGTGGTAGACAGCAGAGGTATGTTTTCGGGGATAGTTACAAGGCGTGCGGTGCTTAAACGGTTTGAAACAAAGCTCAATATGGAGCACAGATCGAACTGACAGGACGGGTTTAAAGGAAAGGAAATGGTAGGATTTGAAATATATTTTTCTCGATATGGAGTGGAATCAGGCTGTCTGCAAGGAGCAGACGGTAAATGGTCTTACAGGTGAGATAATCCGTATCGGTGCACTCATGTTCGATGAGGATTTAAATGAGATCGCTCGTCATTACAGTTGTGTAATACCTAAATTCTATAAGCAGATGAATAAAAATGTGGGAAAGCTCACGGGGCTTAAAAACAGCGCTATCACCTACGGTATGAGCTTTCCCAATGCAATAGCCTGTTTTGTAAAGTGGATCGGAGATGAGGAATGTATTATTCTTACATGGGGCAGCGAGGACGAAAAAATTATGAGATCAAATCTTGCTGCATATAAGCTCACAGGTGTAAAACTTCCGGAATTTTACGATGTTCAGAGGATCTACGGCAACAAAATAACTAAGGATAACAAGCAGTATGCGCTTACTGCCGCACTCGGGCAGATGCAGCTTCCCACAGAGCTGCCGCCGCATAATGCCCTGAACGATGCCATTTATACGGCAAGGCTTGCGAAAGCGGCGGGGCTTTTGTCCTATCTTCCGGAGTATGATGTTATTTCCGGGGAAATAGAGGAATACAGGCGTCTGCTCAGTGAGGTGTATTATCTTAATATTCATGAAAATTGCAGCAGGGAGAGCATTCTGAAAAGCGATAAGGTAAATGACTGCCTTTGCCCTGTATGCGATATAAAAATGAAAAGGCAGGAATTTATTTTTCATAAGGATAACTGCGCTGTATCCTATGCGGAGTGTCCTGAGCATGGAGAATATTACATAAAGCTGAAAATAAAGGAATGTCCTGACGGGGGAGTATCCGTTACTCGAAAAATGAAGATCCTCACTCCTCAGAACAGAGCCTTTTACCGTGCAAAGGCAGAGGAGGCAGAGGCAAGAAAGGCTGCTCAGCTTGTGGGAGGATAGGATTTGCAAAAAATTTAACAAATTTCACAAAACCTATTGACTTAAAACGGAAAATGTTTTATAATATAACTATAAGCCGACTATATAAGGAGGGTCTGTATGAAAAATATTCTTTTTGTAGCATCTGAGTGTGTACCTTTTATTAAAACAGGCGGACTTGCCGACGTTGTGGGTACACTGCCGAAAATATTTGATAAAAATGAATACGACTGCCGTGTTATCATTCCGAATTACCGCTGTATTCCCGATAAATACAGGGATAATTTTAAGTATGTTCATCATTTCTATATGGATATGGGCGAACGCTTCAACAGTGTCCATGTAGGAATTATGGAGTATGAGCTGGACGGCATCAAGTTTTATTTTGTTGATAATCTTTTCTATTTCGGCGGAGATAAGCCCTATGCGGATACGAGATACGACATTGAGAAGTTCATATATTTCTCCAAGGCGGTAATGGCGATCCTTCCCGTAATAAATTTCCGTCCCGACATTATACATTGCCATGACTGGCAGGCAGGACTTGTTCCTGTATATCTTCATACTCTTTACAGGGATAATCCGTTCTATCAGGGTGTAAAGACCATATTCACTATCCATAATCTGAGGTTCCAGGGTATCTGGGATATTAAGACGATACGTTCTCTTTCGGGGCTTCCTGAGTGGGTATTCACTCCCGACAAGCTCGAATACAAAAAGGACGCCAATATGCTCAAGGGCGGACTTGTATATGCCGATTACATCACTACTGTAAGCGATACCTATGCGGGCGAGATACAGACAGAGTATTTCGGAGAGGGTCTTAACGGGCTGCTTTCCGCAAGAAATCAGTCCCTGTGCGGTATTGTAAACGGTATAGACTACGAGGCATATAACCCCGAAACCGATACGAATATTACAAAGCAGTACGGTACCAAGAACTGCAAAAAGAGCAAGGCTGCCAACAAGAAAGCACTCCAGCAGGAGATCGGACTGCCTGTTGATGAAAGCAAATTTGTAGTGAGCATTATTTCCCGTCTTACGGATCAGAAGGGTCTTGATCTTGTAAGGTATGCGCTTGACAGGATATGTGATGAGTTTACTCAGTTTGTGGTTCTGGGAACGGGCGATCCTCAGTACGAGAATCTTTTCAGAGAGTATGCATGGAGAATGCCGGGCAGACTTTCCGCAAATATCCTGTTTAACGAAGGCTTTGCTCACAGAGTATATGCAGGCTCTGACGCAGTGCTTGTACCCAGTCAGTTTGAGCCATGCGGTCTTACACAGCTTATTGCACTCAGATACGGAACTGTACCTATTGTACGTGAAACGGGAGGTCTTAAAGATACCGTTCAGCCCTACAATGAATTTGACGGCACGGGCATAGGATTTTCATTTGCAAACTATAACGGCGATGAGCTGTTAAATACCATAAATTATGCAAAGCACATCTATTTCGACTGCCGCAAGGAGTGGGATCAGATGGTTCTCAGAGGTATGAAAACAGATTATTCGTGGGCAAATTCCGCAAAGAAGTATCAGGATCTTTATTGCAGAGTACTCGGTTGGTAAAAAATTTACGGTGCATGGATTTTCATGCACCGTTTTTCTTTTGTATGGCAGCGGAAATTTTTTAAAGATATCTTGACAAATAAAAAAATATGTGTTATACTATATACAAGTTAGCAACTGCTAATTATTAAACAGAAAGAGGAAAGAAAAAATGAGCGTAGTAGTAATTGGCGGCAATGACCGCATGGCAGGACGATACAGGGACATATGCAGATCATATAATTGTAAAGCAAAGGTCTTTACACAGATGCCCGCAGATTTTGACAGCAAGCTTGGCGATCCCGACCTTATGGTGGTTTTTACCAGTACCTGTTCCCATAAAATGGTAAACAGTGTAAATCAGCGTTCTCAAAGGCATAATATCCCCGTTGAGCGTATCCGCAGTGCAAGCGTCAGTGCCTTGAAAAATGTCCTTGAAAGGTATTGCGGATAGTGCTGCGGCATAAAGTTAGCAATGACTAATTCATAATCCGAAATATGCGCTGTCATAGGTATTTTTTGGGGAGGAAGGGCTTTTCTGCGGCGCGTTTGATCTTAAAAAAAGTTTTTTCGAGTTCAATGGGTCTTACAAGTATAGACTTTATTCCGAAAAGATTAGGGCAGTAGGAATAGAGAAGTTTCAAGAAACAACGATAGACCGATACAGCAAGCTAAAACATTAACACAGATGTGATTTATAACTGTAAGTTGAACACTATTAAAATCTATCATTTGTATACAAATTAAGTTTGAATGACAGCATAACATTGATAAAAGTTTAAGAAAAAACGATTTTTTCTTGACAATATGCCGAATAAGTGGTATAATATAACTAAGGAAAGGAGCGTGATCCCGATGGCTGAAACAGGTACTAACCGTGAATATCGTGACAGACTTTTCAAATTCATATTTGGCAATCCGCAGAATAAGGAATGGACACTAAGCCTTTACAATGCCGTGAACGGCTCAAATTATACAGATGCAAGTGCGATCAGGCTGAATACCATAGAGAACGCTGTCTACATGAGCATGAAGAATGATGTATCATTCCTGATCGACAATACGATGAATTTCTATGAACAGCAGTCTACATTCAACCCCAATATGCCGATGCGCTTTCTGATCTATGCAGGAATGATATACAGCAAGTATGTTGAGGAGAGTAAACACTATCACAGATACAGCTCTGCACAGCAAAAAGCACCAACGCCGAAATGTGTTTGCTTTTATAATGGTACTGCCGATAAGGAAGACAGGATAACACTTAGCCTGTCGGATTCATTTGACGGAGAATCGGATATTGAAGTTAAGGTCACGATGATAAACATTAACTTCGGGCATAATAAAACTTTGCTCGATGCCTGCAAGCCGCTGAAAGAATATGCGTGGTTTGTGGATAAAGTCCGTTCCAATCAGCAGACAACGGAAACATTGGAAGAAGCAATAGATGCCGCCTTAGAGGAATTGCCCGATGATTCGCTCATTAAGCCGTTTCTCGTGGCAAACAAAGCGGAGGTGAAGCGTATGTGTATTACTGAATATGATGAAGCAAGAACCTTTGCAGAGCAAAGGGAAGAAGGCAGAGAAGAAGGCAGAGAAGAAGGCAGAGAAGAAGGCAGAAAAGAAGGTAGAGAAGAAGGCATTGAGATCGGTGGTCTGCGTATGTTGATCGGTCTTGTGAAAAAAGGCATTCTTACGCTTGCACAGGCAGCCGAAGAAGCACATATGACTGTTGCCGAATTTGAGGTGAAAACTGGTTTGAAAGCGTAATAAATGATGATTAAGAAGTCTTTCATTCGCTCATCAAGCCGTTTCTCGTGGCAAACAAAGCGGAGGTGAAGCGTATGTGTATTACTGAATATGATGAAGCAAGAACCTTTGCAGAGCAGAGGGAA
>CANQPL010000015.1 GCA_947625735.1 uncultured Clostridia bacterium | reverse complement strand
AATTGGTCGATTTATGGACTTGTTTACTTCGTTTAGATCAATTTCTTTACATAATTACTTACTTTACATAACCCACTTTATGCAAAGCTTTGCATAAAGTGGCTAAAACCACTACTGCTGTACATCTTGCAGCAGCACTTCAAATGAGCGGAAAAAGGGTACTGCTTGCAGACTTTGACCCGCAGGGTGATACTTCCGCTTACATGGGATATACCGAGGACGAGGGTATTACAATTAACAATCTCATGGAGGAGCTTGTTTCGGGCAAAAGTGCCGATCTGCATGATATAATCCGAAAAAACGACAAGAACGGCGGTATCGAATTTATCCCCGCAGACATAAGCCTTGCGGGTGCGGAATTTTACCTTGCTCCTGTTATGGCACGTGAGTCGGTTCTGAAACGTCTGCTGTCACAGATCAGGGACGAGTACGACTACATAATAATTGACTGTCAGCCGTCTTTAGGCATACTTGTTCTTAACGCCCTTGCTGCGGCGGACGGTGTTATAATCCCCGCACAAACGCAGGAGTTTTCCAAAAAAGCGTTGACGGCAATAATCAACATTATAGAACAGGTTCAGAACGGTATAAATCCAAATCTGAAATTCCTCGGTATTCTCCCCACTATGGCAGACAACACAGCCATGACGAGAGATACGCTGACTGTTTACGAGGAAACATTCAGCGGGTTGGTATTCCCGATCAGCATTTCACGTTCGGTAACAGCAGCATATTCAAGCCGTGATCGTAAAGCATTATGCTTTAAAAACAGTTCAAAGATCGGCAGCGAGTACAAGGCATTCGCCGAAGAAGTGGAAAGGAGAATGCGGCAATGAAATTTGATATATCAAGTATGCTCGGAACGCCGTCAATCGGCGGCGTTCAGGCAAATACGGTAACGCCGATCAGTATAAGCAGCCTTATCCCCTACCATAATCATAAATTCAAACTTTACAAAGGCGAGCGGCTTGAAGATATGGTCCGGAGCGTAAAGGATAAAGGAATACTAATGCCTATTATTGTCCGCTCAACCGATGATCCGAATAAATTTGAAATATTGGCAGGACATAACAGGTGCAATGCCACAAGGATAGCGGGGCTTGCAGCGGTTCCTTGTATAATCAAGAGCAATATTTCCGATGATGAAGCCGAGATGTACGTCATAGAAACTAATCTTATGCAGAGGGGCTTTAATGATCTTAGTACAACGGAACAGGCGGCAGTTGTGGCGTTAAGTCACTCTAAAATGTTCAGTGCAGAAAAGGCGGCGGCGATCAGTGACGAGCTGCGGAACATGGAGGGCGGAGTGCAGGAAGATGAAGAAAATCCCGAAACAGCGGTATATGTCAGCGGTAAAGGCAAAAGCAAACTTGCAGCCGTGGGAACGGAGTACGGATTATCCAAAAACACCATTGCAAGGCTGATACGTATAAACACTTTGACAGATGATCTGAAAAGAAGTATAGATTTATCCCTGATGCTCGTCAGAGCAGGAGTAGAATTATCATACATATCCGAAACGGCACAGAGAGCCATTTTTGAATATTTCAAGGAAACAATCGTACAGAATGAAACCGAATATCAGGCAGTACGGATAAATATGAAAGCTGCTCCTGCACTCAGAGAGTTATTCGAGAGCTTTGACGGTGACGAAAAAGCGGCAGCCATAATGCTTGAAGGATATTACAAAGGAATGTCGGACAAGCCTAAGAAGCTAAAACAGCGTAAATTGAGCGCAGAAGTGTTCAGTAAATACTTTAAGGAGGACGAAACGGACGAGAACATCAACAGTATTATTGATGAAGCCTTGCAGATGTATTTCGACCGTGAAATCAATGAAACAGAGTAATTCCCCAATGGGGAATCGCTGCCAAAACAACAGCATATATGATAAATCGGCGGTATTGTGACAAACAGTACCGCCGATTTTTGCCCTTTCGCAAAATTAACCGTTTTGCGAAAGGGCTTTTTTGTTTCTATGCGTTAAATTAAGTTAATTATACCTTATTTTATCGCATTTGTCAAGTAAAAATCGACATTTTCATGCCGTTCTGCGGTCATTTAATTGCGGTTAAGACGTTTTTTACTTGATATTTTTTTGTAAATTACCCGAAAACGGTTTTTTTACCGTCAAAAATCTTGTCAAATTGGAGGATTTATTATGGCCAAAAGAGGATTAAACATATATAAGAGAAAGGACGGACGCTGGGAGGGACGCTATAAGAGCGGATATACCGCAGACGGCAAAGCTAAATATTCATCTGTGTACGGAAAAAGTTATTCAGCCGTCAAGAACCGTCTTGACAAAAAACGTGCGGAGTTCATTGACAATACAGATCGTCACTGCAAATGTACGGTCGGAGAGATCATAAACAAATGGCTTGTTGCCGTAAAGAACAAGGTCAAGGAATCAACTCTTGCAAACTACACTATGAAGTTGAAAAAACATATTTTACCCTATTTTTCGGGGATTAAGTATGACAAGCTGACGGCTGACAGCCTTAATGCATTTATATCCGTGAAGATCTCCGAAAACCTGTCCGAAAAATACATATCGGATATTGTTGTACTGCTAAAATCCGTTGCTATCTTTGCTCAAAGAAATTACGGCTATGTCAACAGGATCGAGTGCGTTTCTCTGCCGAAGTCAAAAAAATGTCCTGAAATGAAGATGTTGTCGGCTGCGGATCAGTCGCAGCTCCGATCTGTTCTTGCGAATGATCCGAACAGCTCCAATGTTGGAATACTTCTGTCCGCAGCCACGGGTATAAGGATAGGAGAATTATGTGCCTTGAAATGGCGGGATATTGACTTAGAAAAAAGCATTCTGACCGTCAATCGGACCGTTCAGAGAATTTCCAACAGTGACGGCGGTACGCGCCTGATCGTAACCTCTCCGAAAAGCGCAAGCTCTGTCCGTCAGATACCCTTACCCGATTTTATTGTGCCATATCTGCGTGAAATTAAAGCCGCTGACGATTGTTTTCTTCTGTCCGGAAGCAGTAAGATCGTTGAACCTCGCACAATGCAGTATCGTTTTAAAAGCATTCTCAAAAAGGCAAAACTGCCGTATGTAAACTTCCATGCACTTCGTCATATGTTTGCTACAAACTGTATAGCGTTAGGATTTGATGTTAAAACTCTGTCGGAGATACTCGGTCATAGCTCGGTGCAGGTTACGCTTAACAGGTATGTTCATTCCTCAATTGAGAGGAAAAAGTCCTGCATGAAATTATTCTCTGATAGCTTTGCCGCTTGATTTAAAACGTCAATTTTCTTGTCATATTCCCTCGGCGAACCTTGATAATTTCATATTTGTGCAGGAAATTCCGCAAAACGGTTAATTTTGCGAAAAGTTTGTGCAAAACCCCTGTATAAATAGTATGACACATTTTCAGCGCATAATCAAACTTTTTCGGGAGGAATTATATGATATTGATAGTTTGCACCGACGATAACGGCGGTATTCTGTTCAATCATCGCCGTCAATCGCAGGACGTTAAGCTGCGTGAGAGGATTCTGAACATTACAAGCGGCTGTACTCTTCTGATGAATGAATATTCAAGGGAAATGTTCGGCGATTATCCTCAGATCAGAACGGACAGCTATTTTCTTGAAAACGCCCTCGATGATGATTATTGCTTTGTTGAGGACGTTGATATAAGACCATATGAGGACAAAGTAAGCAGGATTATCCTTTATAAATGGAACAGGAAATATCCGAGCGACTTGAAATTCGGAATATCGTTGTCTGACAACTGGAAGATCGTTCGGACAGAGGATTTTCAAGGATATTCTCATGACAGGATAACAGAGGTGATCTATGAGAGAGTTAGTTAAGAGCATAACGGCACTTCTGCTATGTGCAGGAATAGTTGTCACCTTTTCAGGCTGCACCGAGCCAACTCATGATTATCCTATAAGCATAGAAATTGTTTCTGCTGCTGATATTGAAACCGATACAGCAATTACGGAAGATACTTCATATCAGATCACGGCAGAGGCAGAAACCGCAATTATCCCTGCAATTGAGTATATATCATTATCAGACATTCCAACATACAGCGGAGAGGCATACGCGGTTATAAATGATAATGTACCATTTTTCAGCCGATCCGATCTGACAGAGAGATCATTTGAAAGCTATTCCGACCTTGACGATATGGGCAGATGTGGCGTCGCTTATGCTTGTATTGGCAAAGATATAATGCCTATAGAGGAACGCGGCAGCATAGGCAGCATTAAGCCTACAGGCTGGCACACGGTTAAGTATGATAATGTTGACGGGAAGTATCTGTATAACAGATGTCACTTGATCGGTTATCAGCTTAGCGGCGAAAATGCCAACGAAAGAAATCTCATTACGGGTACACGGTATCTCAATATCGAGGGTATGCTGCCGTTTGAAAATATGACCGCCGATTATGTGAATGAAACAGGTAATCATGTTTTATATCGTGTAACCCCTATGTTTGACGGTGATGATCTGTTGGCAAGCGGTGTTCTCATGGAGGGGTATTCCGTAGAGGACAGCGGAGCAGGAATATGTTTCAATGTATTCTGCTATAACGTTCAGCCCGATATAGCGATAAATTATGCAAACGGCGAGAGTGAATTTAATGAAAATGTGACAGTTACACAAGCCGAAACAACGGTTACAGAGATTCAGACCTCAACTCTTTCGGAGATAACATACATAGTGAATACCAATACAAAGAAATTTCATTATCCGAGCTGTCCAAGTGTGGAGCAGATGAGCGTTAAAAACAAAATGAAGTTTATAGGTGATCGTGAGGAATTGATTGCCGAGGGGTATTCCTCTTGCGGGAAATGTGATCCTTAAATGCTTATTTAATACTTTAATAAATTAAAAAAACTTCCGAATCGGTGAAATCGGAAGCAATTTTTATCGTAGAGTATAATCATCTAAGACAATATTTTTTCGTCAATTTGCCTTTATATTATACAATAAATGTAATATAATTGTCAATAGTCCACAAGGAAATATGGCGAAATACATAGAATTTTATCCACAAAATTGTAATTTTAGGTAAAAAAAGGTGTTGTATCCAGTTATTCGCCGTCAATTTTTCAGTCAAAGTCAGGAGGGGTATCATGCCGCGCAGAGGAGAAAATATTTACAAACGAAAGGACGGTCGTTGGGAAGGGAGGTATATAAAATCGTATAATGTTGACGGAAGGGCGGTCTACAAATCGATCTATGCACATAGCTATGCAGAGGTAAAAGAAAAGATGATCACGCAAAAGAAGGCTTTAATTGCACAAACATCGCAAAAGCATAGCAACGATAATTTGGGTTTCTATGCCGAAGGCTGGTTGACTACTGTTAAACTAAAACGCAAAATATCCACCTATAACAAGTATCGTAACCTGTATAACAGCTATATTAAGCCGCTCCTCGGAAATAAACGTATTGAAATGATAAATGCGAAATCATTGGAACAGGTTATTTGTGAGTATACCGAACTATCCTCCAAAACCAAAAATGATATTTTGTGTGTTATCAGAATGATACTCACATTTGCAGCTGACAGCGGCTGTACCATAACATTTACTCTTCGGTCTGTATCGGTAAGGCAGGAAAAGCGGCAAATGCGTGTTCTCAATGTTGATGAGCAGCGGCTATTTACGGATTATCTTCTTGATTCTCCCAATTTATATAAGATCGGAATTTTTCTGTGCCTTTGTACGGGAATCCGTATCGGAGAGATGTGTGCATTAAAGAGAGAAGATATTTCCTTTCCTCATTCTATGCTGTCGGTAAGGAAAACTATGCAGAGAGTTCAGATCGACAGCGAATGTGCAAAAACCGAGGTTATAATCACCGAACCGAAAAGCAAAAGCTCTTTAAGGGATATTCCCATACCGAATTTTGCAGCGGAAATACTGTTTAAGTATTATTCTGTCATGAAACCGTCATGTTATTTGCTGACGGGAAATGCCGAAAAATTTATTGAACCTCGGACTTTGGAATATCATTTTAAAAAGTATATTAAGGAATGCGGTCTGAGTAATGTCAATTTTCATGCACTCAGGCATACATTTGCTACTCGCTGCGTTGAAGCAGGATTTGATGTAAAAACATTAAGTGAGATTCTCGGTCATACAAACGTTAATATAACGCTCAATCGTTATGTTCACCCGTCTATGGACTTAAAACGCAGCAATATGGAAAAATTGAGTGATGTTTTCTGATTATCTGCCGTCAGAATTATGGTCAAAAAGCGCTGCAAATTCCGATTTTAAAGGGATTAGCGGCGTTTTATCTTAGATGATTATACTCTACGATAATTTAATAGAGCATTTTAATATTTTCACAATAGCATTATTGTATTTCTCTAAAATGAATATTCCTTTGAGTTATATTGGGCATAGTGGAAAAATCAAATTTTTGATTGGAAGTGGAAAATGTGTTCTGCAAATGGTGTGGTAAGAAAAATAAATTAGGTTCAACAAGATGTGAATATTGCAATAACGCACTTTCAATATTAACAGATAGCGGTGTACCTGAAAATTTTCCTAACGAAATCAGTAAACCAAATGTAATTTATTCAGAAACGTCTAAAGATGTTTCTATTGCTAATAACACAATAAATACACCTACCATAGCATTAAACATAGATGAAATACAATTAAAATACAAAAAGCAACAAGTTGTTATATCTGTATTGATTTTGGTAATTATAATTCTCGTTGGTATGTTGATAAGTTTTTCATTAAAAAGCACAATATCAACTGATGATGTAGACTATGATATTACCGAAAAGAATGACACAACAATCAATAGTAATGATACAAATGATGAGATACTCGAAAACTATTCAACAGCTCCTGACAAAAATGAAGTCAATGAGCCTGCTGTTTATAACTTAAAATTCAGTGTGCAGGATATAAACGGTACAGAAATTAAAGGAGCAGCTATTCAAATTTTAAATGAAAACAATGAGATAGTTAAGGAGTGGAAATCTGATGAAGAGATAGAAAGTTTAACCATTGCTCCGGGAATGTACACTCTACACGAACAAGAGCATGATTTCTATTTGGCAATCTCAGATACAGGCTTTAGGGTAGATGATGACGGAAACATTGATTTTGATGATGATACAATAACAATGGATATAAACAATGGTATTACAACAATCACTATTATTAATAAACCAAAAGAAAATGATTTCATACTTAAAAAATGGAATATTGACTTCATTGTGCAGGATAGTAACGAAACAGAGATTAAAAATGTTACTATTCAAATACTTGACAAAAATGGTGACGAAGTTGCTGCATGGAAATCTGGTGACGAAAATAATAGTTTGACCATTCCTATGGGAACATATACAATTCGTATGGAAGAACCACCTGAAGGCTATATAAAAATACCGGATTATCAACTTACTGATGAGGAAGGAAAAATAAAAATTGACAAAGTACCCGATGATAATACATTAATTATATCTGGAGATACTGACACAGGCGTAACAATTACTATTATCATGGATATGGTAACATAAGTAGAGTAATAACTAAGATTGCAAATAGTATTTTTTATCTTTAGGAGGAATTTTATTATGGGAAGCAACTACAAAATTACTTATACTGTTGATCTTGTATTCGTGATCGACGCAACAGGAAGTATGCATAACATCATTGATATTGTAAAAACTAATGCTTTGAATTTTTACAATGATGTATGCGCCGGTATGATCCGCAAAGGGAAGACAATCAGCCAGCTCCGTGTGAGAGTGGTAGCATTCAGAGATTATGTTGCAGACGGAAACGCTGCTATGCTGGTTACTAATTTTTTCAATCTGCCCGAACAAGCTGATGATTTTGAAAAATGTGTGAGAAGCCTTTCGGCAAAAGGCGGCGGTGATGATCCTGAGGACGGATTAGAGGCACTTGCTTATGCAATTAAGTCAAAGTGGTCGGAAGAAGGCATGAAAAAAAGACAGGTAATAGTTGTATGGTCGGACGCTTCTACACATGAATTAGGATATGGCAAAGGTGAGCCTAACTATCCTAAAAATATGGCAAAAGATATGGGCGAGCTTACTGCATGGTGGGGAGATCGTCAGAATCCAGGCTTTATGAATCAAAATGCAAAGCGATTGCTATTGTTTACACCCGATGAACCAGGCTGGTCTTTTATTTCTAATAATTGGGATAATGTTATTCATTTTCCGTCCGAAGCGGGTGAAGGCTTGTCAGAGGTAGATTACAGTCAAATCCTTGATGCTATTTATAATTCCATTTGAGTTGGTAAGCTGATATGAAAAAAAGTCATACTGATAAAAGCATTACAGAGTTATTAGATACTGTTATAGCCATTAACGGTGAAATGATTCCCAAAAATGGTGAAGATTGTTATTTTTATTCATTCAATGAATTTGCGGGTATGCTAACAGTTTGTGACGGCTGCGGCGGCTTAGGAGCGCTTAAATATCCCTCATTCGAGAATAAAACAGGTGCATATATTGCCGCACGTGCTGTAGCTTATGCTTTAAATAAATGGTTTAATGATGTTTGCGAACAGGGTAAGTTTTCTAATATACTATTTGATTCTGAATTAAAAGAGTTCATACAGTCTGAATTAGGCTATTTTTCTAAACATTCTGAAACGTCCATAAAGATAAAAGGATCAATGGTAAGAAAATTCCCTACAACTATCGCTTCTGCTTTTTTGTCGGTAAAAAATTGTCAATTGAATACTGTTTCGCTTTGGGCAGGAGATTCAAGAGTATATATGCTTGATAATAAAGGATTGGCACAAATATCTGTTGATGATTTAGATTCCACAGACGCATTATCTAATCTTACAGATGACGGAGTATTGAAAAATGTAGTATCGTCAGACGGAAATTACTTGATTCATGCAGTACAAAATACTTTTTCAATGCCATGTATTGTTTTTACAGCTACAGACGGTTGCTTTGGCTATATCTCAACTCCAATGCAATTTGAATATATGCTGCTTGAATCGCTGTTTCGTTCAAATAATGTCAATCAGTGGGAAAATAATCTAAAAACACTTCTGAAAGAAATTTCGGGAGATGATCATACTATGTGCATGGCGTTATTTGGATATAACGATTTTGAAGAAGTAAAAAAATATTTCCGCAACAGAATTGAATATGTTGAATCAAAGTACATAAGAGCATTAGAAAACAGCGATTCTGCCGCAAAAATATCTTTGTGGCAGGATTATCAAAAGGATTATTATCGTTATCAGAAATCAGAAAAATAAGAAAGGCGGGTTGAATTATGACAGAGCAAGCACTTAAAAGAAAATTCAAAAAAAACAACCTTGCTATGTTTATAATGAAAATAGTTTTCATTATCCTATTTATTGTTGGTATAATTATTTCAGCTTATACTGTTATTGACTGCCTTATGGAGAAATCCAGGCTTGAAGATTTGGGAGCAACTGTAACGCTGAAAATCACGGGAACATTTATATTCCTTTTAGCAGCAATAGTTATATCAGGAATAGCAGGTATAGGCATTTCTATTGATTATAATAAAAAGGAAAAAGCATTCATTACCAATAATCTTGACGAGAAAACAGATGTTTATAAGACGCCAATATCAACTACAACAGTGGAATACGACTATTCGGCTGAACAGGAGGAAACAGAGTCAGTTGATAATTCAGAAACATATTTAAGTCATAATGTAGCTGTATATAATAAAGAACCAATTTATGATAGAACTGCAACAGTCAAAGTTGCAAAAGTAAAGCCTACAGAAACAAAAGCACCCTCGACAGGCGTAAAATTAAAATCAACGATGGGGAAATCGACAGTTATCGGATCAGCAGTATCGGAAGTTACAATAAAATTGAATGATAAAACCGATTCAACTGAAGAATTTAACAGTGGATTTTTCACTCCGGGTGATGATTTGTAATTCGGAAGGTTGAGTAATATGAATGATAATATAAACGGATATGTTCTTATAGGCGAGTTCAGAAATGACAACAGTGGGTTTTCACGTTGGGGATTTGCACGAAAAGACGGTACAGAGGTATTTATAAAGGAATTTTTAAGTCCTGTCTATCCTTTTGAAAAAGATGTACTATCGCCGGAAGTAGTAAAATCCCGTTTGAATATATGTGATAAATACGTTTATGAGAAAACCAAGCTGTATAATGCTCTGAATAGGTGTAATACGGGAAATATCGTAAATATAACGGATTTTTTCAGATTCAGAGCCAAGTATTATATTGTTACGGAGAAAATTGACGCTTTGCCGATCAGTGTTTCAGAGATAGCTGAAATGCCTATCGAGCAGAAACATTTAATTTGTAAAATTATAACTCATTGTGTTAATACTTTACATATGCACGGCATTGTTCATGGCGATATTAAGCATGACAATATAATGTACAAGAAAACGCCTAAAGGTAAATTTATTGCTAAACTGATTGATTTTGACGCAAGTTTTTTTGAAAATATGCTGCCCGATCCGGACAGTGATTTTCACGGAGATATGGTGTACTTTGCTCCCGAATCATTTTTATATATGGCAGAGAAAATAGATGAAATTGATCGAAAGATTGATGTTTTTGCTTTGGGACTGTTGTTTCACCAATATTTTACAGGTCAGCTTCCAGCATTTGACAGTTCATATGATTACGCTTTTGAAGCAGTTCTTGACGGTGCTGTATTAAAATGCGATGAAAGTATTCCTACTGCTTATGCAGAGATCATCGAGGCAATGCTTGTTTGTGACCCGCAGCAAAGGCCCAATTTGAGTAATGTTTTCAGTATGCTGAATTCTATTGAGGGTAATGATGAAAAGATCGAAGAAAAGGCAGAAAGTGTACCGATTACATGGCTCAAAATAAATACAGAACCTACACAGAGTACCACGGAGGAAAATTACGGATTTTATCCGGCAGGAGATTTGTAATTAGATTTTAGGAGATTATGCTATGAGTAATAATGCTTTATTGTGGCGTTGTCCTGAATGTGAAACGCTTAATTCAGGCGATAAATGTATCATATGCGGTGAACCGAAACCGCATACTGCGGATCATGTTGCTACAAAGGTCAATGATGTTCAGTTTACAAGTTCGTCAGGATTAAAAAAGTCAAATAATAATCAGAGCAATTTAAAAGATCAGAAAGAGCCTGTTTTTAAGGATACAAGAAGCTATGAACCGGACAGGTCTATCAGCGATTATGATAATGAAAAGGAAAAATCTCATGCAGCTTTGTTCATAGGGATAGGTGTTGTTATTCCCATAGTCGTGATAATCATTTTGATAGTGGTTAATATGAAATTGAGCAATATAAATTATGGTGCATTAAACAATAATAATAGTATTACCACATCAAATGTATCTTTGCAAAATAATGCTATTACCTATGAAAAATCGGACAATAATACTACTACATCTGTTCCGGAAACCAAAACAGATACCTCAACCTATACAGAAGCTGTCACAGTCAATACAATAGAAGTCCCCTCTTTGCTTTACAAAAGTCTGCCAGACGCCGTTTCCGAATTAAATCAGTTGGGTATTTCATTTAAAGTTGAATATGAAGATGATAATCGAGTAGACAAAAACTGCATTTTTAAGCAAAGCCATAAATCTGGAACAATGATCTCAGAAAATACATTGCTTACTCTATATGTAAGCAATCATGAAGAAACAACAATATTACCGGAAACTACAACTCTAAAAAGCATTTCTGTACCGTACTTGATTTATAAAAGAGTGTCAGAAGCAACATCAGAGCTTAACCGATTAGGAATTACATATAAAATTGTTTATGAAGATGACAGCCGTGTTGACAAGGACGTCGTTTTTAAACAAAGCCATAAATCGGGCAGTACAATAACTGAAAATACTGTTTTAACAATTTATGTGAGCTCACATGAAAAAATAACGACTACTACTGCTCCTATCACTACTACCGCTCCGATCACTACTACTCCTACCACTACTACTCCTACCACTACTACTCCTCAAATTCCTACAACACCGATATTAAGTCTATCCATAAATACACACAGCTTGAACCTTGAATTAGGAGATAGAAAATATATTACAGTTACGGCAACCGGTTCACACAATATCAGTGCAATTTCAAGCGATGACAATGTTGCGAAAATTTCATGGGAAGGATCGTGGAGTGGCAATACAAGAGAATTAAGAGTATATGCAGATAATGCAGGTACTGCTACAATAAAAATATATTTTGATGATGAACCAAGCAACTATAAATCTTGCAAGGTAACTGTCAACGATGTTTTGATTATTGAAGAAGTTGTTATTCCGTCTGAAATACCAACTCAGCAAACAGAAGAAGAATATAACGAAAGTTCGTTGATTCTGCCTGTTAGTACAACATTTGATTTGCGTAATTCAGTTTTGCCGCTTGAAAATACCGAATGGAGCGACTATATATGGGAATCAGACAATACAAGAAAATTACGATTTACTCCAAGAGGTTCAACATTTAGTACCTATAGCGTAGGTGAAGTAACGATTACTGCTACATTGAAATCAGATACGAGTCAAGTATATCGTACTAAGGTTAAGATAATAACGCTGGAAGAATATTTTAGTGTAACAACCACAGCTTATTACGATGATAGTTGGTTTTATGATATGTTTAAAGAAACTGAATTTACATATAAGGGTGACTGATTGTCATTGTTAATTCAGATCGGAGGAACAAAAATGAAGCTATGTGAAAAATGCAATAAAATCAATACCGACAAAGCAGAAAAATGCAGATACTGCGGTGAACCATTTGAATCAGAAATACCTTACGGTTTTAAAATCATAAACGATCTGGATAATAGTGACAGCGAAGTTATTATCAAAGAACCGCCAAGAGAAATACAAGAGAAAAAAGCAATACCTGTGTCCAAGGAGAACATAGCAGTAAATAATGTAAATCCTCCAAGAGAAGCAAATGTCAATTTGACGCCAATCAAATCTCAGCCAAGCACCTTTAGGGAAATAAAGATTGAAGAAAATAAACCTGTTTCTCCAATCAATAAGAAAAATACACGTAAAATTGAAATTAAGAAAGAGGACAGAGTAATTGACGTACCGTCATTACATAGTAGAGTTACGATCAGACCCGATTTCAACAAGACTTCTATAAAATATAAGGAAAAAATCGCAGCGTATTCCGGACTGGAAAAAATGAAATGTCCGAAATGCGGCTCAGATAATCTAAGTTTTGTAGCAAATACAGAAAAAAGAGGATTTAATGGAAGTGACGCTTGCTGCGGTTACATGATTCTGGGACCCATTGGTCTTTTATGCGGTAGCTTTGGCGCTAATAAAGTAAACACAGTAGAATACTGGATATGCGGTAACTGCGGAAATAAATTTCAGACAAATGCGGGAAATAGTGAAAAGGAAAAAATCAAACGGGACAGCAAACTTATTTCCGACACCGCCGATGAGATTGTTGATAATATTGATAGACTTTATTCAGCATCATGTGACGAGATGAACAATATCAAAAAAAATCACAAAGCTATCTTGAAGAAAGAATATTCGGAAAACAAGCCTTTAAAGATGTATGCTCTTATTTCAGCAATAGCGGCATTTTTGTTGCTTGTATTAACGGTTATATTCCTTGTTGCATTTAATGACAATGTAATCCCTGCTATTATAACAGGTATTATCGGCATTGTATTGATTGGTGTTGCTATACTTATCAAGCCTAAAATGGAAGATAAATATGCAAGTAAAATATATAAGCAATCAGCAGCAGATTGCAAGGAATCTGCTGAAATTAACCAAAAGCTCAAGCGCATTAAAGAAGCTAAAGAGCATTTGATTTCCACAAATATAATTTAACAGGTGACTTTATGAATAATAACGATATGTGGCTCAAATTGATGAAGTTAGGTGCAAAAACAGGCTGTCATCAACGAGCCGACAGGAGTTTTTTCTATAAAAAAAGCCAATTTCCGCTTTGTGCAAGGTGTACGGGAGTGGTTATAGGTTATCTATTAGCAATAGTTGTAATACCATTTTTCCTATTTGATTTTCGTCTTAGCATACTATGTTGTGCGACTATGTTCATTGATTGGTTTGTACAATATGTTGGCATTTTAAAATCAACAAATATGCGGCGATTGCTCACAGGGACAATTGGCGGTTTTGGAATTATAACTTGTGAATTTAATGCAATATTATATGCTATACTTGCGTTATTTTAATAACAAAGGAATGGCACAATACATTTCAATGGCATTAAATTATTCTGAAAGGTTGTGATATATTATGATCAAGAATCGCTATAAACTTTTAGGGCTTATAATGTGCATTTTGATATTATGTTCAGGGTGCAGTTTGATCGACATAGAAGCGAGCAATTCAATAACCAAAATATTTGATGATGAGCAGATTGACTACAATTCTTTCTCAAAATCGTCAAGGCAGGCATTGTATGAGATACAATGCAATCATTTTCTTGAAGCATTAGAATCTGATGAAAGTGATTTTATAAGTGGAATAAGAGCTGTTAATCTTATCTATTCAATTGCAACAGATAATACATTTGAGATTTCAGCACTTAACAACGCAACTTTTGAAGATATTATCATTATGTATGATATTAGCGTGGCAAATGCAAATGCAGCCTCAATATATTATGCTATTAAACAATATTGCAATGAATGTGCCTTAAATGATAGTATGGTTAAGTCTGGGACACATATCAATAAAATTTCTAACACTGTGTCTAATAAAGAAGTCAAGTATAATGGAAAAAACAGTGATATGAATCTTTTTATCAATAAATATATAAACATTGAGGCGCGGAATGGGTATTATAACGTAAATATCAACGAATTTGGAGCGCCTATATGTGTTTATTGGTCCAGTGAAAAAAAGCAAATAAATGACGAAGATAATTTAGAAACTTATTACAATTGGGATATGGAAGAATTGCAGAATGGGAAAAAATTGATCGGAGTATATCCGGGTTCATTTTATTACAGTAATACCGTTTCAGTCCGTGTTGCTCAGGAAACAAGCCTATCATCAAGCATTGCCACAGAATCTGATATATTTTCCATAGACGCAGATAAAAAAATATATAATAATCTTGTCAAAATATTTGAAAAAGAAATAGATAATGCTATAAACGAAATTGATACAGATAAATCGGAAGCAGAGAACAAAACATATACGGAAGAACAGCTTAATGCGTTAATGGCAACAGCTAATTCAAATGCTAAACTTGCGTATACAAACGCAGCTACATATATTTCTCAGTGTGAAGTTAAGGGAAATACAGTTGATGATAACTGGTATATTGCAGATTTGAACAATCAAGCTGATTCATATGAGAAAAATGGTTTGGAATTGCCAAAAGCATTATCTAACCTTATGGGTATGCCCAACGGCGGATATGCGTGCGTTAAAATAGAGAATGGTGTTCCTGTGAAATCATGTTGGTGTCGTAATAATATTTTTAATAATGTCGATCTGGATTCATTACCGGATAAAATAGAATGCAACGGCGATCCCATTGTTGGTTCATATCCTAACCTGAGTGTTGTTTCAGATAAACATAATGTAATATTAAGCGATGAAAATTACGAATATAATGCTACACAAAATGTTATCGAAAAAAGTGATGATTACAGCAAGACTATAAATCCTTTTGACGGATTAGTGATCGAATACGACGGAGCTTCTCCATATTTAAAGGCTTCGGTAAACACATCAGGTTGCAGTGATGAGGTGAGGAAATATGTTTCTTTTTCAATTACTGATGAACCCTTGAGTAAGGGCGACGGCGTAACAGTTGAGGCAAAATGGGACGAAAGCGCAGCTATAGATAATAATATAAACTTTTCAAAATCTACACAGGAGTATGTTGTTGATAATGTCAGCTATTATCTTGATACTCTTGACGGCGTTGATATTTCAGAGTTGAATCAACTTATGGACGATTTTGTTGAGGCGGAAGCAAATAAAGGAGTAAATAGCAGTAGTTTATTTAAAAGAAGTGTTTGCGATTCTCCATGGTTTGATGATCAATGTAATTGGGTACATCAAAATCGTAATTTAGATAAAATAAATAACCAACAAGTTGTAAGAGAGTATTTTTTGTCTTACAAACAATCAAGTACGTTAGATGAAGATAAAATTTACAATAAATATATTCGCATATATGAGGTAAGTTATGATGCTCACTGTAACTCTTATTATTCAACGGGAACGGCAATCGTAGCAGTATTTATGGATAACATTGTAATGGGTGCTGATGGCAAACTTTTATATAATTCTACTGAACCACTTAATTCAAATCAATTATACTATGAGGATGGTGATACTGTAGCTACACTTGAATCAAATTATGTAATTGCTCAAAAGGCGCAGTACAATGTTGCACAAATGTCAAAAATACAATTATCTAAGGCTCAATTAGATGAATATGCTAAAGATATTGCAATCGGAACAGAAAAATATTTACACAGCTTATCTAATAGTGATCAAAGTACATATTATCTTGGCGGCGAAACATTCAAAGGTTTTGTAAGTAAATGGGGATTAGATAGCAAATATTTTGAAACGGATTTTGTGATAGAAAATCTTGATAATCCAAACATTGATGTAAAATTATTCTTTGAAGCTGAATATGATCCTGAGCCTTTTACTTTATATGTTACAGGTGTTGAATTATATGTTAATGATGATAGATACAGTGTAGAAGATGATGTGTATGGTGAGTATGTAAAATGATTCCGGCAGTACAGCAAATTATTTATGATTATGCTGTTTAACCTGATCTATTTAAATGGGGATAATGGTATGAAAGTTAATCTCTTTAAGCGAATAGTTGCGTTATTAACATCAATTATTATTGGTATTGGAATATTTGCAAATTTGCCGTTGAACATTTGTATAAAAGCATTTGCTGATGATTACATATATAGCGGTCAGTGTGGTGAAAATGTTTTTTGGGGAATCAATAACAATGGCATATTAATATTATATGGCAACGGATCCATGTATGATTATGAATATTATCAAACAGATGATGATTATAGATCACCGTGGTTTGCTCTGAGAAAAAGCATAAAAGAAATTAAAGTTTATGACGGGATAACGTATATTGGACGTTATGCTTTCGCTGGCTGCGATGAGATGGAAAGAATCGATATTCCATCAAGTGTAGAGATGATTGCGACAGATGCATTACTAAATTGTAATAATTTGACCACCTGCAAAATAGACAATCCTAATACAGATATTGAATATTCGGGATTGGGATTTGCAGCAAATACTGTAAGCCAAATTGATATGTATAACACTTCCAATTTGACAATATTAGCAAGTGATGATAGTTCTGCACATAGATATGCAGATGAAAATAGCATTAGTTTTCAGACTATTGATTATTTAGCGTTGGTAAGGGATTTACCGAGTAATAGAAAAGAATACAATAATCACTATTATTATGTGTATTCTGAATTAGCTGATACTTGGGAAGAAGCAGAAGAATACTGTCGTGAAGCAGGTGGACATTTAGCGGTTATAAATAATGAGGAAGAAAATACTGCTGTATATGACATGATGATAGATTTTGGATATAAAAGTGCATATTTTGGATATACAGATACTTACAATGAAGGAAATTGGCACTGGATTGACGGCTACGAATCCGATTATGTAAATTGGAATCTCGGCGAACCGAATAGTGAAAACAGTGGTGAAGATTATGCTATGTTCTATTATAAGTATAAATATACATGGAATGACGGAGATTTTGGAAACCACACTGTAAATGATAGTAAAGCATTTATATGTGAATGGGAAAGTAATGTTACAAGTAATTTATCACCACAGGACGATTTATTAAGTTATATAGAAAACAAGAGTGGATATGCAGTAATTGATTTCGTTTATCTTGACATGGATCATGACAATTCAAAAGAAATGATAGCTGTAATTCAAAATGATAGCCAATATTATGAGTGTTGGTATTGCAACAGTAATAAAACTATTTGTAAAATGGTGTATAGAGCAAGCGATCTTTTTGATTACTGTAGTCTTAAAGAGATTTGCTATTTATCTGAATCACACGTTATATTTCAAGTAGACAGAGAACTTGGGACAGGAAGATATGGCTCAATCTTTGCTCTGTATAATGGTGAAATTAGTTGTATTGTCAAGGATCAGCTTGGTTCAATTAGTCTGCAAGAAGATAAAATATGTTTGACAAGCGAAGCATATGATTATACGGTATCATTTGGAGATGGCTTTGGAATAGGACATACATTTAAGGATACATATATATATTATGTAGCTTCGGAACATAAATATAAAGAGTACGGCGGATTAAAGTTATCATATGAGGATTTTTTAAAATTTGATAACGCAATAGAAATTCATTGTAAAATTATCGAGAAACTTTCAAATGATAATATCAATTCAAAAATTGATTTTGTGAATTTTTTTGTAAGAGAAAACGGTGTATGCCACATTCAATATACAATAACTGATGATTATGGTGTTACAAATAGGTATTTTACTTACGAATATAACGGTAAAGTGATAAATCCCAATCAGATTGAAAATAATGGCGGCATTATGTCAAGCTATTTTTCAAGTCTTGAAGTAACATATCCGGACTTGGATTTGCTCTTTTCAGATAATACATACACTGTAACATGGGTAAATGATAATGGTATTACAATTTATGAAGAAGAATACAATGTCGGAAATTGCCCTACATATGACACAGCTAAATGGGGAACACCTGTAAGTGCAACAGGGGGTGAATTTGTCGGTTGGTCTAAAACGCCGTCAACAGATGATACCATAATCATAGCCGAGTTTACGAGTACCGATACTTCATACTCGGGTGTGAATGGCGATATTACCTATTGCGCTATATATAAGAACGACTATGTAAATATTACATGGAATAATGGCACAAAGGTTATAGATACATCAATTTGCAAGGTTGGTGAAATACCGCAATATAAAGGTGAATTACCAACAGGATATTACTATGAGTATGGACTAAACCGCAAATTTATTGGTTGGACTAAATCAGACAACAGTGAATATGTAATAACTATACCAGATAAATTATCTGCTGTATCTTCAGATACTACTTATTATGCAGTATTTAGCGACAATGATCCCGAAATAGATTTATCCGCAGACATTGAATTTGATAAAATTGATTACATAGATCAACATATTACCAGCGCAGAAAAACGTGAATGGGAAATGCTAAACAGTACAATAACCGTTAAAAATGCTGTGGAAGATTCTTCATTGGAAGTAACACATGGCATATGGAAATCAATAGTAATTGCTGATAAAACGGTTAATTTGGATTATATGGGAATATACGGTGAAATATCAGCTAATGACTATAATCTGATAATGCTTGATATGTTCAACAGCGTTGAAGGTTATGAAAAAGCAAGTTCAATTATAAAAGAATCATCATATGAAGGATTAATAGATTGGGCTAAAATAGTAGAAGAATGCTTAAAAAATGTCATTTCAGAAGATTTGTCATTAGAGAAAGATTTTAATAAAGCATTAAATGATTTTACAGATTGTCCTTCTACTGAAAATTTACATAATTTCGCGGAACAAATCAAATTATGCTGTGGTAAACATGGCATGGATATGGCAGATATTGCAGTTTATCATTCATTATTAGACACTTATTGTTTAACTTCGGAAATAGTATCAGGGACTGAAAAAGCAGTAACTACATTTGAAGATGTAGTTGAAAATGCTGAAACGATTGCGGCATATCGTATGTATCAGCATATGAGTGAGGAATATTTAAATATTTTAAAAGAAATGTATACCGTTGCAGATAATATTGAAGGCAATAGTTGGGAAGTTACCGATTTAAAAAATGCAATAAGGTTTTCCATGTATTATTACTCTAATCCTGATTCTGTTGCAATTAACAGCATAGTAAATAATGTTGCAAAAAACATTACAGAAATATTTGCGGGTAATCTCATAGATGATGTAATTGAAAGTCAAACTGTAAATTTCATTCAATTTATTGAAAAGAATATAGGAGATACCGGTATTCCGTTGCATTCTGGAGAAACTATTTCAACGTATTTATCTGGTGTCCAGAAAGGTTTTAAATATGGTGTTATAATTAGTGATAAACTTTTTGATATGAATAGCCGTGAAAGTTTATACACTAAGATTAAGGAGTATGGCGTTCTTAACGAAGTGCTGTATTTGGTTCTTGATAGCAGAGCAAAAGCAATGTTATCAAGTAAAACCATTGATGAGCAATATCTCTCAGCTAAATATTATGATAAAGCATATAAAATGTATATGTATATTGAAGCGGAAGCTGCTTCAAATATTGCAGAATATGAAAAAACTTTTGAGAGTACCACAGCAATAAAAGCTGTACTCGCAATTATAAATCCTGCAAATGTAATATACTATAATTGGCTAAACGAACAAGCTGCAAAGCATACTGAAAATTCTGTAGTGTATGCCGAATATTCAAATTATATACGTAAAAAATTACACTGTCATTCTGATTATAAGATAGGAAACGATGACTACGATTATGTAACTGTTCTTATGAATTATAATTTAAATATGTTGAAACATAAAATTGTTATAATCAGTTGTCCGGTGCAAGTAAACGTTTATAATGAATTTGGTGAATTAGTTGGTTCACTATCATCAGATTCAAACAGTGTAAAATCTGGTTATGAAGCCTATATGTATAGAATTGATGAAACAGATTCTAATATTGTATGTGTACCAAACGACTATACTATTGAAATTATTGGGCTTGATGTAGGCTTAATGAACATCATCGGAGGATATTATGACGGTAATGAATTAGTCAATACAATATCGCAGGTAAACGTGCCAATAACAGATGATTATCAAGCGATCTTGAACATAGACGAAACAAGTATGCAGCTTACTGATCAAAACGGAAAAGAATTAGAGCCAGTAATTCCTATTTTGATTGATGTTAAAATTCTTTTTGCATACGTTGGCATACTGTTAATAGGGCTAATAATTATAGCAACGGCAAGAAGTAACAGTTAATAAAGAAAAATATACTTCCCACTTTTGCAAATGTAAAAGCTATCGCCTACAAAATCATTAATATCAAGGCATTTGCTATAGCGGGAAGTATTTTGTATATTGAGGAGAACTTAGATTAGAAATAATACCATTGAATGGAGAAGTTATATGAAAAAAATCATTACTCATATCTTACTACTGGTTGTATCATTAGGTGTTTGTGTTACATATGGAATAATACTTACTAAGGGAGATAGTTTATTCGATATAACTTATGTAAAAGATACAGATGAAGTTGACGAGGACATAGGAGAAATTTATTATAAGCCAATTGATTTGATGCATATTGCAGAAAATTCTTCTCAAATTAAATATATAGACAATGAAGTACTTATAGTGGCTAAAGAAGGAATAGAATATAGTCAAATTAAAGACATTATAGAAAAGTACAATGCTGAAATTGTAGGGTACATAGAAAAAACAGGCGATTATCAACTTGTTTTAAAAGATGTACACTCATATGATGAACTGAATTTATTAATAAGTCAGTTTATGTCTGAGCCTTTAGTAGAAAGTGCAAGTATAAATTATGTATCGAATATTGAAGTTGATGATATAAAATATGGTAACAAATGGAGTAAGGATTTAAAAAATTCAACAGACTGTATAGGCAAAAGTTGGGGAATTGAAGCAATAAATGCTCCAGCTGCATGGGAACTCCTTGAAAACAATTCTGAAAAAATAAATAAAAATCTTAGAATTGGGGTAATTGATAATGGATTTGATTTGGAACACGAGGATTTAGGGTTTGCTTATAAATTCCTCGATTATAATGTTTCTGTAAAACAAGATGGAAATGAATCTCATGGCACACATGTTGCAGGTACTATGGCAGCAAATTCTGATAATGAAAAGGGAATTTGTGGGGTATATCCTTATGGAAACGGTAATTTATATGCGGTGTCATATGGTCGTATAAAATCTGCGATGTGGGTAAAAGTTGTTTTAGCGGAATTAATTCTTAGGAATGTCAAAGTTATTAATGCTTCTTTTGGCAATATGGTATCGTTGCCTTCCAATAATGATAAAGAAGAAATAAGCATCCCACTGAGTGTATACATTCAATATCGTGATATTAATGATGAAACCAGAAAAGAAGTTGATAAAAACAGTGACATTTTAGCTAACTATCTTCAAAGGATGATAAATATGGGTTATGATTTTGTAATAGTAAATTCAGCAGGCAATGAATCAAATAAAAAATATAAAACCAGTGAAGAAGATGTGTTTTCTGTATTATGGGTAGATGCAAAATACAATAGTTATTTTAGTGCGATAAATGCTCAAAAATATCCGGATGTCTATAATAGAATAATTGTGGTAGGATCTGTTGATGAAAAATATTCAATTAGTAACTTTTCATGTGTTGGAAATCGTGTCGATATTTTTGCACCAGGTGAAAAAATATATTCTACAATGGCAAATAACAAATATGGCAATACATATAAAATAAATTTCGTTCAAAAAGTAAATTGGTCCGGAACATCTATGGCGGCTCCGCACGTAGCTGGAGTTGCAGCCATGGTGTGGGCAGCTGACAGTAGCTTGACTGGTGAAGCAGTAAAAATGATTGTTTGTAACTCAATTAGCACTAAAAGCTCTGATGTTAAAATAGTTGACGCTAAAATTGCTGTAAGGGCTGCACTTGGGATATCAGATAATTACCATGGCGGAGATCCTGAAGAATCCAGAGAGTATAATGGCGGTGTTATGTCATATGTTGTCGATATAGATGATGAGGATAAGGTAATCTCGCAAGCAACGGTTACAGCAGAATCTTTGAGCACAGGTAAAGTATATACAGCTATAACTGACAATTTTGGGCATTTTGAATTATTCTTACCCGATGGATTATATAATGTAAGTGTTATTGCAGATGGTTACAAAACATTCAAGTATGCCGAACCCATACAATCAACTTTAGAAGGGGTAAATTATATTGAATGGGCAAAAATGACTGCCGGCACAGATAATTCTGTTATAGAGATAACAGAAAAGTCCGCTGTTGATTTTTATGGTTGGAGTATAGATGATATTGTTCATTTGTATGGACAAGACAATTGTGTTATAGTATATGGGGATTTAGATGTTGCTTATGAAGTAGATGTTAATTATATGGGTTACAAATTCTACTCCAATAGAAGCGATTATACCACCGATAAACCAATTGACGGTGTTGTAGTGTGCAACGGAGGTCAAGTTGTTCAGGGAGTATATATAGGCGATACAGTTGCGCAATCCATTTTGAAAAGCAACGGTAAGTTTGCTGACGAAAATATTGTTGTTTCTGATACTGACGGTTATTACTGTTATATAGAGAAAACGGGAATGACCGAGATTTACGTCAATATGAGCAAATCCCCGTCTGGTTCTAACGATAATGTACAAAACCACATTGACGATATGATGTCAGAGCGTGGGTTAGTTAAATTTATTTACGCTGAAAATGATAGTGGAATTGCAAAAACAGATAATACTGAACATCATAAAGAGAAGATGTATGCTATAGATTTTTATAATTATACAATTCAAGATGTTATTGCAATATATGGCAAAAGCAATTGTGAACAGGTAAGTCTTACACATGGTGGCGTTGGACTTTATGTTCCTGAATTAAAGTATGTATTTATTCCTCAACAATTATCTGATGATTTAGTTGGCTCATCAAAAATACAATCAATTCAGATTGCTGATGGTGGTGAGATGATACAGGGGGTCATTATTGGTGATTTAATCAATAGTTCAATTGCAAATTCAAAGATTATCAATGAAAATGAAATATGTGTTTCGGAATCAAACGGTGAATATATTTTGTATCATAATCTGGAAGGCATTGATATTTACATTGACCTTAACGAATCTCCTTTGTCATCAGATGACATTGTATCATCTCACCTTGATACTATGCGTTCTGTTTCCGGATTAGTCAAGTTTTCGTATGATAGTGAGCGGCAATCTGTAGAAAATGAAGAAACAACCACGACAACACCAACTGAAATAACACAATCTTCTTCGTCAAAAGAACAAGAAACATATGTTGATGAAGAATGGATCGAGTATGCACGTTCTCAAGTTACAAAGCATTATAAGGAAAAATCCAGATTAAGCGGCGAATTTGTTTGCTTATCTTATGAGGATATTATAGAAAAAGAATATGTAAAATTTATCCTCAGATATTCTCGTCCACAAGAGGAACTCGAAGAAATAATAGCAAATGGAGGAATGCCCAGTGCAAATGTTTATCAAAGCCTGATAGAAATTGAGGTAAAAACAGGAAAAGTTACAGATGAAAGTGGAAATGTATGGTATCTGAATAATTCCTGATTCCGCAAAGTTCGTACTTGAAAGCATTTGATTTTAGGCAACATATAGCAAAAATTAAACTTTTATGAAACCTGAATTTTCTTCACTTAATGGGTGAAGAAAATTCCAAGCCAAAATCAATTGATTTTTTGCTATTATCAGGCAAATATCGGTCATAATAGTAGATTGGGTTTTGCGGATTCAGAAATACTTCATTTGGATAATACTCAGATAGAGTATTTAGATCAGTTAAATATTCTCTCGAACATAACATATTTAGACTTGTGGGGAGAGCAGATCAGCAAGTCAGAATCAGAAATAAAGCAAATATTTCCTAATTGCACTGTAGTTTATAATGAAATGTATTCTAACAATTATGTAGGAACACTAACTTGAATTTTTTTGCGTTGTATGGTTATATATGTGAATAATTTATTCTAATTTTATTCAATCAACAAAAATGAAGCAAGTGAATCAGAGTAATTCCCCAATGGGGAATTGTTTTCAAAACAAGAACAACAGCATATGCAAAAAATTGGCGGTATTGTGAAAAACAGTACCGCTGATTTTTTATGCCATCTGTTCACAAAAAATTTGCATAATGTTTTAGCACATTCCATATATAACAAATATATTAACATGAAACGCATATAAAATCATATTAAATCACTTCAACTCTCCGGTCACCACAATATCAGAAAAAAGAGCGGATTTAGGCTACAATTTTCCGAAAATAGGATATGGTATAATATAATTATCACAGGAAAAGGAGCAAGCCCAAATGATTAAAAAAAAATTGACCGCTTTAATATGTGCGGCTATGATAATGTCAGGCTGCACAGCGCAGACGGCAGAGGACGAAAATTTAAGTCAGCAGGAAAAGGAAATAAAGGCAATTGCCGAATGGTTCTCCGAGAGCATGACGGACGAGGAAGATTTTCCCGATATAAAAGAATATCAGTATTACGCCCGCGCAGTAGGACTTGACAAGGACACTTTTCTCTCGGCGGATATGTGGGAGATCTATTACAGCGAGGCGATCAATATAAACCGTGATGTGGACGAAAAGGCGATCTACCTTATCAGGCTTGATCCCGACAGACTGTTGGAGATATATGCTCAAAACAATAACAGTACGGTTGAGGATATATGCAGAGAACTTGCCGTAACGCACGATCAGCTTTACTATAACTGGGGCTATACGTCTACAGCAGTAAATTACACCAAAAATCACAATGACAACACAGCCGCTTATTCGGACAAGGAAGCAAAGATATTCGGAATAGATAACGGCGAAAACCGTCAGGCAGTCATGTCAACACATATGCTCACGGTTGATACTGCAAACGGCAACACGATCCAATATTCAGCGAGTATTTCAGAATTGGAGATCAGGCAGCGGGATATTCTTCGCAGTACAACAAAAATGTCATATAATTATTCGGACTATACCGAGGACGAGAAAAATCCTGCTGCAACCGTAAACGGTATAGGAATAAGGCGCGTTCTGCCGCTGTCCGTTCCGAATGGTTGGTCAGCGGCTACAGATACAGATATAACCGTGATGTTTAATCAATCGCCCTTTTCATACGGCTGCACCGACAGCGACAGAATCACTTTACCCGAAACAGAAAGCGAGGTGTCCGAATAATGATAGGCGATGACGCTAATATCGTTTTTATTGAGTTTTTAAAGCAGCTGCTTGAAATAATAAGAAATATGAGCAGTAACCGAAACAGCTATCCGAAGGAAAAGAACAAGACCCCCAAACAGCCTAAGATCAAATTCGGCAGTCTGTCAAAAAAGGATTTTGACAAGCTGAAAAGGGCAGGACTTGACTTTAAGTATGTTACGCTCCCAAGGGAGAAACTTGCCGAATTGGAGAATACGGCAAAGGATATTGGCGGTTCATTCTTTGCGACGCAGCTTACCGAGGGCAATAACGCCGTGATCGCCGTACCGTCACAGTATATAAATGAAGTAAACGCCGCCCTAAAGCATATTGCTGCGGAGCAGATGAAAGACGATCCTACATCTTTACTCATTAAGGACGGTACGAAGAAGATCAGCGCAGAGGATATGGGGCTGACGGCAAATGTACTTAGAAGTCATGATATACCAGTCTATTCCTTTAAATCCTCAGACGGAACATATATGAATGTTGTGCCAAAGGAATTTAACAGGCAGTATGAGGCGGCTATCAAGGAGAGCATTGATCTGAAAAATCAGCTTGCAGGAATAGAAGTCACAAGGTATGATCAGACTGCACCTCTTGACAATCTTGACCGCATAGCAGAAAAGCTGTCATATGAGGAAGCGCAGGAGGTATATGCTGCCGTATCACAGGACGGTTTGGACGTTAAATTCGCACAGTATGAGAACAGCGTAATTGCACTTTATTCTCCGCAGCTTGCGGAAGCTGTAAAAAAAGCCCGTGACGAATATCAGAGCAGTCTTGCCGAAAGCGAAAAGTATCTCATAGACGTTACGGACGATACAATAACAATGGACGTTGCAAAACTTGTTGTTGAGGAAGATAATAACACATATTTTGTCCGTGTTCCCAATACCGCCGCCCTTGACTATCTGCGGATAAACAAATCGGACGTTGAGCTCATAAACGGCGGCAAGACTATTTCCATGAAGCTTGACATGGAAAAGGAATACAAGATATACGATGAAAACAAGATACTCAAATCCTCACGGACAGGCTCAGAGCTTGCTAAAAGCTACAATACAAAGTACCTGCACGCAAATAAAGATACCGAAATATATCAGTCGGGCAACAATTTCAGGCGTATCGACTTATACAATGAGGAACAGAATCGGCTCATAAGTTTGGGTATCAATAATGCGGGCGAGATCAGAACAGAGCTTTTAAAGCAAGGTATTTCCCCAAAGGCAGCGGACAAGCTGCTTAAAGATATAAATAACAAGCTGCCCGACAATTACAAGGAAATATTTAACTATTCCCATGAAACAGCGGAGATCGTATATGCAGATATTCCCAATATCGGAGAGTATCTTGCACAGTCGCAGTTATCTCAGCAAGTGATCGGGAAGGCGGAATGTCATGGAGAAATACCAAAGGATAACGGAAGTAAATGCTGCGTTTTCGATAAAAACGCAAATCAGTTTACGATAATGCCGATACAATCCCGCCTTGAAGTTATTGCAACTCTCACGGAAATGGGCTACAGCGAATTATCCGCAAAGGAGATCGCCGACAGAGTTATCGGCAGTTACCGTAAAGAGGATTTTGAGAATATCGAGGAAACCGTACAGAAGCAGGAGGAAACCGTCACAAAGACCTTTGACAGCAAAAATCCCGAACTTAAAGACTTTATGTATCATACAACAGCAGACAGTATTGTTATTGTTCAGGAAATTGAAGATACATATAAATACATGGAGATCGACAAGGGTATATCAATGTCAGATGTGGAGACTGCGCTGCTGAAAGGCTTTGATATTAAGGACGAAATGTCGGCAGCGGAAATTATCAGGGAGCTTAACAAAGAAAATATTATTGATGTTCCCCAACCTGTTACAGTCGAAAGCGTTACCGTAACGGCATTATCTACAAATTATGTTGAAATACGCAAGGACGATAACGCTGCGCTTATGCCGAAAAGTAAAATTGACGGCGCAAAGCTGTCCGATCTGGGACTGTCCGATGATGAAAAAGCAACTATAATTAAATCTCTTGGTATATCGGAGGAAGCGGCGCAGAATCCGAAAAAACTTACCTTACAAGGACTTAAAAGTTTTGTCCATAAAGTACGGGAAATCGGCAGTACCGAAAAAGGAAATCCAACGGAACAGACAAAAGCTGTACCTACAGCGCAGGAAAGGTAGGTACAGCTATGGCGAGCAATATTGGCGTTCCTAAGAAGAAAGACAGCGCAGAACTGATAATATATGTTGTGGGCGCAGTTGCCGCAGTTTTGATCTGTACATGGTTCGGATATGTTCTTGAAGATACAGCAACGAAAAAAGGTATACAGTGGCTAACGGCACTTAATTCTCTTTCCGAATATGCAAATCCCGCCGCTTTTGCAAGGGCGTTCGGAGCAGTTTTCAAAGGAACGGGAATTGCAAAAAAGGGAATGATTATCGGAATTATGGGCGGTATGCTGCTGATATTATGGAAACTTTCGGGTAACGGTAAACGCTATCACCGCAAAGGTTCTGAACACGGTTCAGCACGTTGGGGCAATCAGCAGGAAAAGGACATTATTGCCGATACAAATGATTTTTACAATAATGTCATAGCGGCGTCCGATGTGTTTCTGGTACTTGACCGTAAAAAGCGTGATCTGAACGCCGAAACCGAAAAAGAGAAAAAATCAAAGAAGAAGAAGAAAAAGAAATCCGATAAGCCTGTTAAACGAGAAAATTCCCCAATGGGAAATTTTGAGGAAGAAAGAGAGCAGGAAGCGGAAAGCGTTGTACTCGGCAATGAAAAACTTTCAATCAAAAAAGTTGCCGGAATGCGAAAAGCGGTTGAGAAGATAAAGCCTATGCTTAACCTCAATATGCTTATCCTCGGCGGTTCTGGAACAGGTAAATCCCGCTTTTACGTCAAGCCTAACATAATGCAGTGCAACACATCTTTTGTCGTTACAGACCCGTCAGGCGAGCTGCTGCAATCCTGCGGTAAGATGTTGGAGCGCAAGGGATATAAGATAAAAGTGTTTAATATCAACGATATGAAGCATTCCTCAAACTATAATCCGTTCCACTATCTTAAAGACAATGACGGGAATATTAACAGCAATAATGTTATCAAGATGATAAACACATTTATGCTCAACACAAAGGAAGAAGGGGCAAGCGGCGGAGATCAATTCTGGACGGACGCCACAAGGCTTTTACTGTCTGCACTATGTTTTCTGCTTGTAGAAACAGGAAGCGAGGAAGAACAGAATTTCGCTGCCGTACTTGATCTCATACATAAAGCAAAAGTTATTGAGGGCAAAGAGGAAGAAAAATCCGATCTTGACCTTATGTTCGATAAGCACAAGGAAACCTCTCCGACTGCTTTATCGGTGCAGTATTATGAGGAATTTAAGCAGGCAGCGGGAAAAACCATGCAGTCAATTTTAATCAGTACCACAACAAAGCTACAGCATTTTAAGTTGGAAGATGTGAGAAATCTTACTTTTACGGATAACATACATCTTGAAACTCTGGGAGATGAATTGACTGCCCTGTTTATAATTATTCCCTCGACCGATACCACATACAATTTTCTTGCCGCTATGATGTACACTCAATTGTTTGATACTTTGTATAACAGAGCGATAACATATTATCACGGCAGACTTAAATATCATGTACGATGTCTGTTAGACGAATATGCGAATATCGGCAAAATCCCGGAATTTGACAAGGTACTTGCTACTTGCCGAAAATTTGAAATATCGGCAGTTATAATATTGCAAAACCTCTCGCAATTAAAACGGCTTTACGAGAAGTCATGGCAAGAGTTGCCCGGGAACTGCGATACAATAATATATCTCGGAGGTAAAGACCAATTTACCAATGAATATTTATCAAAGGAGCTTGGCAAGGAAACCATTGACACGCTATCAATAAACAAAACGAAATCCAAACAAGGCTCAACATCATACAATGACGGAATTTTAGGGCGTGAACTTGCTACCATAGACGAGCTTGCAACAATGGATAATAACGACTGTATTGTTATGGTAAGAGGGCTGCACCCATTTATGACGGCAAAATTCGATATTACAAATCACCCACGATACCATATGCTTGACGAAGCAGACAAAGAGCGCAATACATTCTATCTTGAAGAAAATGTAAAAACTGTACCCGAAACGGAATACGTTGACTTCTCCTGTTTGTATGAGGGAAATCCCATAGACCCCGCCGGAACAATTGAGATTGATTACATTACAAGCGATAATGAAATAATCAGGTCGGCTGCGGAGTTAATGGACGATATTCCCGACAATATCAGGGACAGGCTAAAGGATATTGACGGTGTTTATGCAAGTTAAGGACTATTTTTCGTTTATCAGCTTGTTATACCAATCCTGGGGAAAACCAATGCAGAGCTTGTCCACATCGGGATATTTCTCAAAAAGAATTTCCAGTGTATCGGCAAATTCGATCCAGTGTTTATCCCGTGGGAGCAGTCGCTTGATACAAAGAAGCGTTGCAAAAATCGTGTTAGGATTAACATTATCATGGTTGTAAAGCATAGGTCTGTTTGGCAGCTTGAAATTATAAATCCTATTGTAATGAGCGCATAAATTTCTTACCGTAACAATATGCTCGATCCAGCTTTCAAGATATGTGTATCCAACACCGTAATTTTTTGCAAATTCTTTTTTATCCGAGTTAATCATATTCTTATAGAATTTCGACATTGTTCCGAAACTTGTTAATTCGCTCACAGCATAAAAAGGCAATTTATCCTCAGAATAGTTATTCTGAAAATTTTTAACGAAAGGAGAGTTGCGATTTCGTAAAATTACTTTATCGACTTCTTCCATAAATTCGTTGTGATATTGCTCACATTTAAAATATGAAGAATTTTCATAACCGGTAACGCCGTATTTGCAGCAGAAATAATTACATAGCCGACATCTAAAGTTTATTTCAATTTTCTCAACAAGAACAGATATTAGCTGCCGCAAGTTGGCGTCAAAAAAATATAGTTGAGCGATATGTTCAAAGGTTACAGTACCGTCAAAATTGGAATTGCGTTTTTTTAATCCCAATCCGTAACCTTTAACAAGTCGGAAATATGAAATATCATTCAGAATACTTTTTGCATATTCCTCATTTTTGACAACAAGACCGACTTCTTTCAGGTTTTCAACCTGTTCTTCGACATTCAACGGCGGCTGATGATTTTTCAAATCCATAAAAACACTCCGATAATAAAATGACCCGACGTGGTACGCATCGTTGAGAGGCGTGTCGGGTTCTATCACTAATATTATACGCTAAAAGCTATTGCTTTGTCAATAGTTTTTGTGAAATTTAATTAAAAATTAAAATTTGAAAGGACTTGAATTATTTGGCAGAAATAAGTAAAAACGATCTGGAAATCATCAAAAAATCTCTTGACAGGGGCAATGATGTTCTTATCAAGGCAAAGCGGGACGAAATTCAGATAATTGAGCAGAAACCTAAGATAATCAGCAGAATTGAAAAGAATAAACGGTGTACCGAAACGGCGGCACACAACAGCTAACGGAGCTTACAGCACATCAAACGTGCAGTAAGCTCCGTTATTTTTTTGGAGGAAATTAAGATGATATACAAGCCAATAAAGGTATTAAGCCTTTTTGACGGAATTTCATGCGGTATGCTTGCATTGGAGAGAGCGGGAATACCCGTTGAGCGGTATGCTGCTTTTGAAACAGACCCGAATCCTATCAGGATCAGCACGAAAAATTATCCCCATATCGAGCGATACGGAGATGTATTTGACGGAGATTTTACCAAATTCAAGGGTTTTGATCTGCTGATCGGCGGTTCTCCGTGTACCTATTGGAGCATTTCTAAGAGCAATCGTGAAACCTCCTGCAACGGCGAGGGCTTTAAACTGTTTATGCAGTATGTCCGAGCGTTAGAGGAAAGCGGCTGTAAATATTTTCTTTATGAAAATAACAACAGCATTCACCCGAATATAAAAGATGAAATCTCCAAAAGACTTGGCGTTCGTGAGATAATGATAAATTCGGCTTTGGTATCTGCACAGCACAGGAAACGCTGCTATTGGACGAACATTCCGAATGTTGTTCAGCCGGAGGACAGAGGTATTTATCTTAAAGATATTATCGACAGTGGGATAACGTGGCAGGATAAAAGCTACTGCTTGGTTTGTTCGTACCGTCCGACTTTTTATGACACAATGTCTAAGCACCGCAATTCTTTGATCGCAGAGCCGATCAGCGCGGCAGTGCTGCGGGAAAGTAAAAATGGCAAGGGCAAGCGAATATATTCCGTAAAAGAAAATTCGGTAACAATTTTCTCTAAATTGAACGGATTTGAAGCTAAGACAGGAGTTTTTAATATAGACTTACCCGACGGCGATTATCATATCCGAACACTTACGCCGATAGAAGCCGAAAGACTTCAAACACTTCCCGACAATTATACGGCGGGAGTTGCAAATTCCAACAGATACAAAGCAATAGGCAACAGCTGGACCGTTGACGTTATCGCCCATATCTTCAGCAATCTGAAAAATACATATAGCTGTACCGAAACGGCGGTACAGAACAGCTAACGGAGCTTACAGCACATCAAACGTGCAGTAAGCTCCTTTTTTATTGCTGTCACGGCAAAGACTCCTGCTGCTTGGCAAAAAATAATTTACTTGTGCCTGAAGTACAGCAGGAGCTTTAGCCTTGATATATAAAATTTAATTTTTTAAGGAGGTTCATTAACATGAACAGAGTAACAAATGCGATCAATAAGGTACAGTACACAATCGCAGGAGCGGGCGCAAGAGCAACGCTTACTGCGGCAAATGCAGTAGGCAAGGCGATGAACACGAAGCTCGGAAAGGCAATGCTTGTCGTTCCTGCTGCAGTGACCGCCTGCTCTGTTACAGCGTCGGCAGCGGACGCCACTGCTCAGGGCATGATCGACGGCATTATGGGTATTCTGGGTCCGGGAATTATCGGACTCGGAACACTTGTTGCCGTTGTCGGCGGTATTCAGACGGGCGTAGGCTTTAAGGACGATAACGCAGACGGTAAGACGCGAGGTTTTCAGACGCTCATCGGCGGCGCAATTATCGCAGCAGTCGGCGCACTTGTTCCCTCTACCATTTCCCTCGGCGGTTAATGTCCGGAGATACGAAAACACCGCAGCAGACAGCTTGCCTGCTGCGGTTACTTGAAAGGAGCGATTATTATGGGAGAGCCGAGTATGTGGCAGCAGGCATTTGATGACGCTGTAAATCTGATAAAAACGGAGGCTGACGGGTTCGCGTCAATCCTTGACGTACTTGTGTCATTTGATGTTGTCAGCGAATGCGGAACGGCGATAGACGTTTTTACCGCTGCGGGAGCAGCACTGATGGCACTTTTTTTCTGCATGGAGACTTTTACCTACTGCGCTGCTGTTGATTTTAACGGCGGTATTGAGGGAGCGTTACGAATCGCCATGAAGCTGGTAGTAAGCGAGATCATTATTCAGAACACTGGTAATATTGTCGGAGCAATATCGGGAATATTCAAATCGGTATCGCTTACGTCATATTCGGAAGCATTTTCGGGAATAAGCAGTGCGTTCAATGCGGCGGCTACAGCGGGAGATGTGGACGGCGGAATACTCGATCTGAACTATATCTGCATGGCGTTTCTCCTGCTGATCGTTGCAATTGTCCTGTTTATCCTGTTTTCCATGATAGTGATAACCATGCTGGGCGTGGTGTTTGAAACGGGAATACTTGTAACCATTTCCCCCGTAGCACTCTCAACCCTTGTCAATTCGCAGGCACGTTCGGCAGGGATAGCATTTATCAAGAATTTTGCGGCTGTATCTATGCAGTGGGGAGTTTTGTCGGTTTGCTTTATGGCATACAACAAGATCAGCACAGGGCTTACACTGTCCTTTGCCGATAGCTGCGACAGCGGCGGACTTCTCATACATATCATGCAGTTTGCAACGCCGCTTTTATGCGTGGTAATGCTTGCAGTAACAATTTCAAAAGCAAGCGAAGTTACCAAACGTGCGTTAGGAGGTTGATGAAATGATACGAGCAGACGTACCGCAGGACGTTACGGAATACAAGGAGCAGTTTTTCTTAGGTATGACGGGCAGACAGCTTGCATGCGTGGTCCTCATGCTTATTCTTGCGGTTGCTACTTTTCTTTTCGGAAGAAATTTTGTAACGTCAGATATTCTCATATACCTCATAATCCTTGAAGTTGCGCCCCTTGCCGCTGTTGGATTTTTAAAATACAACGGTATGGGTATCGAAAAGATAGCCGTTAAGGTAAAGGACTTCTATTTTGGTTGTCAGCGCAGGAAAATGACATATCTTCCCGCCGAAACGAAAATACACGACAAGGTGCGGGAGATTTATATTGCCGAAATAGAGGCGGAGCGCAAAAAGGAACTCAGAGAAATACGGAAAATTTCTAAGGCGAATAAAAGAAAAAATAAAACGAGGAAGTGATATAAATGCCCGAAAACAACGAAATTACAACATCGGTTGACGGCGGGGCTGCTATTTCCGAGATAGCGTCAAGGGCGGTATCAGAGGCTATGGAAAGCGCAGGATTTGAAAGCGGTTCAGAGATCACGGCAGAAGATACGGCAGAGGAAACGGAAACCGATACTTCCGAAATTACCGAAACGGCAGTAACTACCGTAGAAACACAGGAAACTACCGTAACCGAAACGGAAGCTGTCACAACGGAAGTAACGACAATGACCGAGGAAACAGCGGAGGAAAACGAGATCATCACAGAGGAAAGCATACCCGTTATTCCACCGGAAACTACAGCAATAATTTCAGAACCGCAGGAAACCATAGCGGCAGTTAAAGCTGCCGCTCCTGCCGAAACACAGCCGCTTGATCTTACGCCCGATCAGTTGATAGCTCCTGCAATAGTTGGAGCGTTCGCCGCAGCCGCAGTTATCGCCAAGAAAGCAAGCGTCAGCAGGAAAAAGTCCGGAAGAAGAAAATACGCCAAGGACAGGGACGCCGAGCGGCTTGAATCCAACAGAGCAGGACGTTCAAAAAAAAGGGATAAAAAGGTCAAATCCGAAAAGGAAAAACGCAATTTATCCAAAAAGGTACTTGACACTATCCCGTACAAGCAGATATTGTCCGATAACATATGGTATCTCGGCAGGAAAATGTATTCAAAGGCATATACCTTTGACGATATAAACTTCAACCTTGCGGACGAGGAACAGCAATACTCGTACCTTGAAAGGTACATTGAGTTTATGAATATCCTTGACGATACGGTTGATTGTCAGATCTGCTTATGGAACAGCATGGTAAACGTTGACGAATTTCGTCACCGAATACTTATGAAACAGACGGCGGACGATTTTTTCAATCTGCGCTTTGAATACAATAACCGTGTCCTCGAAGAAAATATCAAAAAGGGACAGAATGCTATTCAAAAGCATATGTATATCACGCTTACAATAAAAGCCGCCGATGAAGAAACCGCAAAGAGAAAATTCAAGTCACTTGATATTGCAGCGATCAATTCATTTAATCGTATCGGAAATACCGATCTGCGGGAGCTTACGTCGCAGGAACGTGTGGAAATGCTCAAAGACTTCTATATCGGCACAAATGAACGTCCCGTTCCAATACTTTATGAGGAAGATTTTAAGAAAGGAACGGACAAGCTGTACTGTTCACCCGACTATTTTGACTTTAAAAAGGATTATTTTATGTTCAATGACACCTATGCGAAAGTCATATATGTCCGTGAATATCCCGCTACAGCTACAAGCGATATTTTTACCGATCTGCTGAAAACGGGAATTGAAATAATGATAACCACGAACATTGAAACCTATGACAGCGCAGCGGCAAGAAAGCTGGTACAGCGGCAGATCACAGCAATTGACACAGATATGGCAAAGCGTGAGGTTGCGGCGGCACAGCACGGTAATTTCTCAACACAAATGCCCCGGAGGATAAAAAATCAGCGTGACAGCATGGTTAGCGTTTACGACAAAATTACCATGCACGATCAGAAGCTGTTCCTCACCAATATACAGATTCTTATTAAGGCGAAGTCATATGAAGAACTCTGCAATAATGCGGAGATTATTGAAAGCACATTGAAGCGCTCCGGCTGCGTAAAGGGAGAAATGGCTTGGCAGCAGGAGGACGGAATGTATGACTGTCTGCCCTGCGGCTATCAGCGGAGATTCGGCTGGCTCAGAACTATGCCCTCTGAATCCGTGGCTATATTCATTCCCTTTAACGTCAAGGAAATGCAGATGAACAATTCCGTATATTACGGTCTTAACGTTCTTTCCCACAATATAATAACCTTTGACAGAATGACAGGGCTTGTAAATCCTGCGGGATTTGTGCTTGCCTGCCCCGGTGCGGGAAAATCGTTTTTCGTAAAACGTGAGCTTATTGACGTATTCCTGCGGAATACAAATGCCGATATTATCATTATTGACCCCGAAAGAGAATATTGGAAACTTGCAGAGGCGTTTAACGGAACTGTTGTCAGGTTTGCAAACGGTTCAAAGAACTATATCAATCCCTTTGACTTTGACTTCCGTCTGCTTGACGATGATGAAATTGATATTATAGCCGACAAGTGTCAGCTTATCACATCATTCATTTCCTGCATGGACGTTAAGCACCCGCTGAACGCACAGGAAAAATCCTTTGTTGACAGGTGCGTAAGAAAGGCATACATAAAATCCCGCGTTCTTGAAACCCTTGATCCCGCCGATATGCCTACCCTCGGCACATTCCTTGAATGTATGAAAGAGGAAACTGAAAATATCAATAAGGAAATGCAGGACAAGCTGATAGTTACCGTGGATATGTACGTCAACGGTTCGGCAAAGTATTTCGATAATCAGACGAATGTTGATACCGATAACCGCTTTATTTCCTATGATATTCGTGATCTGAACGGCAATCTGAAAACACAGTCAATGCTGCTGATCCTTGATTACATATGGAACAGACTCTCACGCAATAGAGATTTGGGCAGAGCGACCTACATCTATTTTGACGAGGCGCATTTGCTTTTTGCAGACGAATACTGCCTTGATTATCTCAAAATGCTATGGAAACGTGCGAGAAAGTACGGCGGCGTTCTCACGGGAATTACACAAAATGTTGAGGACTTACTGAAAGATGAAAAATCACGTTCAATGCTCAGTAATTCCGAATTTCTTGCACTTCTCAAACAAAATTCCACCGACGCCGCAAAATTGCAGGATATTCTGCATTTTACGGACAGCGAGATCAAGTACGTCAAAGATACTCCCGCAGGACACGGAATTCTGGTTTTGGGCGGTAAGGATAAAATACCGTTCTATGATGAATTTCCGAAGGACACGGAGCTTTACGAGAAGATGTCCACGAATTTCAGCGAAACCGCAAAAATGCTCAGTAAGGAAGATGAATGACCAACAGAAAGGGAGATGTACCTATGGCAAAAAAACGTAAGAGAGGTCAGGGAGCGCAGCACTCCCTTTCCTCTGTTTACGAAACGGTGCAAAAGCTGAAAGCCGCTCAGTATGCCGATAAAAAGATCAAACGGCATTTGCCGGAAAATTCCCCAATGGGGAACTACAGCCGAAAGGAAAAAATATCGGAGCGATCTGATGATTTAATTCCTGTTTCTGATAAAAAAGACAATAACGGCGGAGAAATGCCGTCTGATAATACGGTAAGTCATATATCGGACGATACGGCAGAGGCACATTATTCCGAAATCTCGGAGCGTTACAAAAAGGCGGAGCTTATACGTCAGGCAGCGGAAAGCATGATAGCGGAAAGCCGTAACGAAACAGAAGCACCCACCGCAGAGGAAGCAATAGAAGAAGCAGCCGCAGAAGAAATTACCGATACTGCCGAAGCCCCACAGGAGGACGAAGCACCCGAAGCTAAGGATAATTCTAAGAAAGAGGAAAAAGCGGCAGACCCTAAGAACGATAAACGGCTGAAAAAAGCCGCATATATAAGACAAATGACCGCTGCTAAGCTCGCCGCCGAAAGATTTGCCACCGTTGAGGAAGAACAGTCTGAAAGCGGGATTTACGATAATGATGCAGAACATGGCAATTCATACGGCAGTACACAGGATTATTCCCAACAGCCTACAGCGGAAAATCGTTATGAAGTCTTTTCAGCCACTCCCGATATTATACGGGAAAAAGAAAAGGAAACCGACCCGCAGATAGTGCGGCGAATGAAAAAAGCCGCATATATCAAGCGAATGAACGAAATGAAGATAGCAGCGGCGGCAGTTGCAGACGTAAGCGAAGATGATCGGACAGACGTTGATACAGCGGAAATGTTGGAGGAAAACGAGGAAATGATCGGTGATACCGCCGCCCCGTCAGATGAAGAAGCTCCCTCGGAGAAATATGACAGCGGGACAGTCAGCGATGAAATCAGGGAAGCCTACAAAATGCAGTATGCTTACGATCATTTTTATGAGCATGACAGCGACGGTAATTATCCAAGCGAACGCAAGGAGAATATGCCTGTTGGCATTGCCGAAGCTGCACAGGACGCAGCCGAATATGTATCTGCCGTCAGGAGCGGAAATGCGGTCAATGCCGTGACATATCCCATAAAAAAGCTGATAGACATAAAAATTGATGATGTCGCAGGAATGCGGGCAGTCAGAACGGCGGCAGAAACAATCAATAATTCCGACAGCGTGGGAAGTGCAGCCGCAGGCGCAGGTACTGCCGCAGCCGCCAATGAAGTCAAGAGGTATGTTTCCCGCAGATTGTTTGTTCATACCGATAAAGATGATTTTTCCAATACAAAGCGCAGGAAAAAGCAATACAGATTTATCGAGCGTGAATATATCCGTCAGGAAAAAAACGACAGACGGTCCGAAAAACAAAAGCGTTACAAAATAAAGACGGCGGATAAAAAAGAAGCGGCAAAACGCAATATTCAGAAAAATATTTATCTGAAAGAAAATAAGGCGATACTGCCTTTTGTTCCGAAATTACTGAAAACCAATTCCTATAACGGTAAAAACAAACTGCTCATAAAGGTAATAGCAGCGTTCAGCACAGTATTTGTTGTCTTTTTTATCATTATAGTTGCGGTAACGCTCATAGCGTCGCTGTTTTCATGGTTAAGTCCCTTTGAATATTCCCTTGCGGGCGATGACAGCAACGACCCCGAAATAAGTGCGGAAAGCGAAGCCGAGGTACTGGACGGTTACACGCTGATGATACGGAATTATCTTGATGTTGCACAAGCCTATTATTATAACAATTACGGTGATTGGTACGGCGGGACATACGATTATCCGAGTGCGGCAGACGAACTCAGCTTTTCCCGTTTTTTATCCGAAAAATGTCAGTACATCATTGAAAGCATACAGCAGCAGTTTTCAGCCATGATCGCAAGCGCACAGACCCCGGAGGAAGCTAACGCTATTGCAAACGCAATGTCACAGGCGATAACAAATGCGCTCTCACAGGCGCAGGAGGGGGCAGCGGAAGAATACAGCGCACTGATCGAACAGCTTGAAGATACCATGACAGCCGAGGAAAACAGACAGCATTATGAAGTTACCGACAGCGGCGGTCCCAACGGAGTAAAGGACTCCGAGGAATTTGACGGAAAGCCCATTGCCGGCACAAACCTTTTCGATAATGTTGAAATACAAAGCGATCTGTCGGCAGAGGAAATGCTTGCAATGATAGCCCTATACAAATCGCTGAAACTCGCACAGACAGGAGGAACGAGCGAGGACGGAACGGAGTATGTTTACAACATTACCCCCGAAGATATAATGACATTCTTTGAGGAAACGGAATTCATACCCATAACCGCCGAGGTTACTCATAACAATACTTGTGCAGGGAATAACTGTAAGCGGAGAATGACGGGAAGCTATGAAAGCGGTTATTCATGGGAATATTACTGCGACGGCGATCACGACAATCTCAGCGGAAGTATAGAGAATTGTATTTCAAAAGATGATCTTATAAGTAAGATAATGGAGCTTACCGAAGCCGAGGACAACGGCTTTGACAGTGATAAATGCAGCGAGATGATTGACGAATATCTGAAACTTATATGTGATGAGCTTGAAATTGATGAAAGCGATTTCCGTCAATTCGGAGCGTCGGACAATGAACGTGCAAAGGAATTTTATGAAATACTGACAGACCCCGAACAGGGCGATATTCCAAATAACTACTGGAATATTCAGACGCCGATTTCGGAGGCAGAAAGCGAGGATATTCCTGATGAATAAAATAAAAAAATGGTACGACCAAAACAAGGACGTACCCCTCTTTAAAGCAAAGTTGTTTACAGTTTTTTTGATTTTGCTTGCTATAGCGGTTCAGATTTATACCGATTTTCGGGACAAAAGCGAAACCGCAGATATAAATGAAAATATTACAGTAACAGAGGAAACGGCTGAACCCGAAAAGGAAGATCTGATATTGACCGTTTATGAAAACAGCAAAGCACATATCCTTGTATTTTTAGGATTAGCAGCCGTTCTGATGATCGTTAAAGGTAAGCAGAAACAGAAATTAAAGGAAAGTCAATAATTTAAGAAAGGATTTTTTGTATGAAACTGATCATAAGTGAAAAGCCGAGTACCGCACAGACAATAGCCCATGTTGTAGGTGCAAGAGAAAAAATATACGGTGAGGGAAAAGAGTTTTGCTATAAGGGTAACGATTATTATGTCGTAAACGCCAGAGGGCATTTATACGGGATGGGACTTCCGCAGGACTACGGGTACAGCAAGTCGTATGTGCTTGATGAGCTGCCGATCTTCCCAGAATTTCGCATTCTCCCCGAAAATGAAAATAACGAAGCTCTCCGCAGCCTTATTTCTCATCTTTTGAGCCTTGATGAAGTGGACGAGGTAATTTGCGCTACAGACGCAGGACGGGAGGGCGAGCTTATTTTTCGTCATATTTATAACGCAAATAACTGCAAAAACCTGTCAAGCGGTTATGGACAAACTCAATGACGGACGAGACAATAACCGAATGTCTTAAAAATCTGCCGCCCGACAGCGATTTTGACGGCGAGTATTACGCCGCCCTTACCAGAGAAAAAGCCGATTGGATAATCGGTATGAACTTATCAAGGCTTTACGGAGCAATGGACAGTTACCCCCACAGGATAGGGCGGGTCAAAACTCCCGTCCTTGCAATTGTGGCAGAGCGTGACAGCGAGATCGACAGCTTTGAAAAGTCTGTCACATACCGCCTTGTAATGGATAACAGCGCAGTATCGCAGGAGGTATGGAATACTGCGGAGGAAGCCGAAAAGGTACGGGCAGCGAGCGCAGGAAAATCCGCAAACGTTTTGTCTGCCGTTTCTGCGGAAAAGAAGATAAACCGTCCCCTGCTGCACAGTCTGACAACATTACAGCAAGAGGCAAACCGTGTGTACGGACTTACAGCAAAAGCGACCCTTGATACGGCGCAGAGCCTTTATGAAAAAAAGCTGATAACATATCCGAGAACAGACTGCAATTATATTTCGGAGGATTTGCAGAAAAAGGTTATCGGGATAATAAATGTTCTTGAAAACAGATCGGAGTATTCCGAACGGGCAAAAAGCCTTAAATCCGCAGGACTTAACCTTGACGGACGTATCGTAAGCAATAAGAACATGGACGGACACGATCACCACGCTATAATTCCCGAAGCAAATACGGCGGGTATTGACAGTCTGACCGATACGGAAAAGAAAGTGTACGGGCTTGTGGTAAACCGTCTGCTATGCGCCGTAGACAAGGAATATACCTGCATAGAAACCAATTACGAATTTTGGTGCGAGGATATTATCTACACCCTTAAATCCGTAAAGCCCGTTGTTATGGGCTGGAAAGCCTTTGATACGTCAGCGGAGGAAAAAGCAGAGTATCTTGAATATGCCGAGGGCAGCACCTTTACACCAAGGGACATTTCTATAAAGGAATGTGAAACTAAACCTAAGAAGCATTTCACGGACGATACGCTTTTATCGGTAATGAATAATATTGATAACCGTATCGAGGACAAGGAGTTAAAGGCGGCAGTCAGCAGTAAGGGTATCGGAACGGAAGCCACCAGAGCCGAGGTTATAGAGCAGCTTATCGGTGCAGGCTATCTTGCAAGGAACGGAAAGAATATCGTTGCCACAGATTTTGGACGAGCATTTATATCTTCTGTCCCCGATAACGTCAAATCCCTTGAACGCACAGCGGAATGGGAGAATGTTTTCACTAAAATAAAGAACGATCACAGCGCAGCAGAACGGCTTTTAGAGGAAGTCAAGGAGTTTGTAAATTCCGTTATCGCTTTTGAAAAAAGCCCTGCAAGGCACAGACAGCTCGTTCACAGCGGCAATGCGGACAACAAGCGGAAGCTCATAGGAATTTGTCCGAGGTGTGGAAAAAATGTTTATGAGGGTAAGAAAAATTACTACTGCGAAAGCGGGAAAGGCGGCTGCGGCTTTACATTATGGAAGGATCAGATAAATATTAAGGACGGTATTTATCCCGAAAACGCCGTTAAACTTCTCAAAGGCGAGCAGGTAAAATTCATGGCGACCACAAAGGACGGTACTGCTTACACGGCAGATTTTACTCTTGACGATACGGGTAAATATGTAAATCTGAAAAGAGTTAAGACCGAGAAAACCGCTGTAGGAAAATGCCCCCGCTGCGGAAAGACAATTTTTGAGAGCAGCAGGAATTTTTATTGTGAAAGCGGAAAGAACGGCTGCGGCTTTACCGTATGGAAGCAGGATAAATATAACGGTATCGAGATAACAGCAGCCAATGTCAGGGATTTTCTTGCGGGAAAGTCTGTCTATAAGCAGAAAAAGAAGATAAACGGCGAAACCATAAAAACAAAGTACACCATGGCGGACACAGGCACTTATGTCAATATCCGTGAGGAAAAGGAGTGATACATATTAACGCATATAAAGTGACGGGCAAGGGCGGCAGGGTCTATTCGATGATGTTCAGGTATGCGGTAATATCCAAGGTTTTCGGAATTGAAATGCCGAAGGACGTAGAGGTGCAGGTATTGTCGGAGGACGCTGCCGTGCAGATAAAAGCGGAAACCCACAGCGAAAAAATTGACAGGCTTTTATTCCTTTACGGCGCAGGAGTAATTTCAGAGGAAACCGCTTTACAACTTATTATCACAAATAAATCCGATTTTTTTGATGATATTACAGCCGCTGAAAACGCCGTTATTACAGACGAAAATTCCAATGCCGAGGACAACCTCTCTAATGAGCAGATCGAAAGTATTCTGTTATGCTCATCTAATACCAAAAAGTATGCCGAGATGCAGCCGATCAGCTTTGCCGAAGCGCAGGAGCTGGCGGGACTTCCTCATATTTCTCTTGTTGACGGACTGGCGAAAGTTACGGATTCTGATTATTACAAATTTCTCATTGATCTGGGAGAACAATTCGGAACTGTCACCAAAGATGACAGCATAAGGACAGAGGAAAATCCGCAGTATCTTCTTGAAAACGAGGAAGTAAAAAAGGGAGATGTCAAATCACAGTATTATCCTTTTCCGCTTAATCTTAAACGGCTGCTGCGGTATTCCGCAGTATATGACAAGCCATACGGCAAGGATTTTATTAAATTTGCAAAGGAAAATTCGCTGCCGATAGACGAAAAATACGAAAGCAGATATGAGGAATATATCAAAAAGATCAAGCTGCATTTTACCGTAAAAAGCTATAACCGAAAACGTCACGTTTGCGGAGATAAAATAAACTGGTTCGATTATGCGGCGGCTGCGGACGGCAGCATTACCGATAACCTTAATGCCGATCACGCAAAGGAAATTGACCTTGATGTTTTTGCAGATTATACGGACAAGGAGCTTATAAGAAAAGCCGTAGATAAATTCAGGAGCATAATTCCGCTTGACGAGGGGACGGTTATCGAGGTATACCATAATTCCGAAAAAGCGCTGTATCTTGTAAAAAAGTCGGGACTTGAAAGTCTTGATAACGAGAAATTTCATGTAATGCTTTTCGACTTCAATAAAATATGGGGAATAATTCAGCTTTGCTCCCGCAGCAGACAGATAAAAGTCATTGACGGGAAAATAACCATTCCAGATAATTTCATGGAAGAAATTGAGCCGACCGAACGGGAGTACGCCGAAAGGATCATTAAGGAGCAGTATCTCATTATGAAGGAAAGACGTAAAAGCAACAGGCTTATTCGGACACTCAGCGAGTTAAAGTCGGAAGTGAAAACACAACGGGCGCAGCAGAACAAACAGCAGGCGGTTACCGAGCAGAAGCAAAAGGAAATTGCCGAGAAAAAACTGAACAGAGGTTCAAGTACGGAGGGATAGCACATGAAAGTATTTATAAAGGAATACTGCCGCGACGTTATCATACGGATATACGGCATTGACGGAGATGAACACACCAAGGATTTTTTTGAAAAGTATATGTCGGACATTGAGGGCGTTTATGAAACAACGGACGAGGAAAGAAAACTCTATTGCTCCGAAGCCGAGTACACCATAACCAAGGCAGAATACTATAACTTTTTTGCACAGCAGATCGACAACATTCAGAAAGGTATTGACGAGGTTGCAGAGGCGGCAATACTTCGGAATGAAAAAACAGAGGATTATATCTTTGATGATGAATGTTATGTAATATGATAATTCCTCAATGGGGAACTGAAAAGAAAGGAAGATGATTTTATGAATGAGCAGGAAGTCAGGGGGCTGCTTGACCGTATAGAAGCTCTTGAACATAAAAATGCGTCCCTGGAAGAAAAAGTCATATCACTTGAAAAGGAAGTCGATACGATAAATAAGTTTGTATCTGCCATTACTGAAAGTCAATCCATTGAAACGGCAATGAGCGAGATCGAAAGCGTTACAAAGCAGCTTACGGGCTGCGACAAGGCGGCTTTTTACTGCTATGACAATACAAGCGATAAATTCTTTTCTCAGAACGATCACAGGAATTGGCAGAACAGTAAAGCGGCAGATGTTCTGAAAAAGATATTTGTAGGGCAGGAAACACAATTCAGGGATAAAACTGCCTTTATCCCTCTTGTGACCTCAAAGGGCAATTCAATGGGAGTTATAGTTGCGCAAAAGGAAAAGGGCTTTAACAAAAACGATTTTGAGGGCTTTAAAAAGGGCAGTCAGATAATAAATACCGTTGAGCTTGCTTTGAAAAAGGAATTTGAACATCAGGGACGTATTTCGGACGAACTCACGGGATTAAAAAACCGTCAGGGGCTTAACGAGTATATCACCGATACCCTATGCGGCAGTCTGCAAGAGGGAAAGAACGTAAGTGTGGTTATGTGTGATATAGACCATTTTAAGGACGTAAACGACACATACGGACATGAGGCGGGCGATACCGTTCTCAGAAATGTTGCTGCCATTCTGAACGAGGGAACACGGAACGGAGCGGACTGCGCTTTCAGGTTCGGCGGTGAAGAAATGGTATGTATTCTTAACTGCGAATATGACAAAGCGGTTGCCGCTGCCGAGCGGCTGCGGGAGCAGATAGAAAATGCTGTACATAATGTATCACTTAACGGAGAGCCGCAGGAAATCAAAGTCACTGTTTCAATGGGAGTATGCGATATTCGCACCTATGGCGACATATCGCAGGAAAATGTAAAAGCGATTTTTGAAGATGACTTAAACAGAGCGGACAAGTCGCTGTACAGGGCGAAGGACAGCGGGCGAAATCAGGTCGCTGTCTATGATGACAACATATATAAATCCTACCTTGCGCTTAGGACTGCCGAAATCCTTTGCGGGGATAATCCCGATAAAGCCAAGGACAGCATACTTGCTTGTCTTAACAGCAAAAGCAGCGAGGAATTTTACAGCGTAATTGACGCATTGCAGGATTTTTCCGAAAAGAATCCGCAGTTATCCGAAAAAACGGACAGCCTTATTTCGGCTATCTGTAATAAGTGCGGATATGATACACCGGAGCGGGAAAATACACCTATTGAATTATCCACTGCCGATATAGAAGAAATAACCGATAATGCAGCATTTCATGAAAATGTAATGAATGAACAGGTACAGCAGACGGCAGAACCTACAGCAAAGAAACCGCCTGCCTTTTACAATAAGAACGAATACTTAAAGATCTCAAATAAGACGTATATTTCCGCAGACGCCAAGACTGCATATGAAATATCAAAATATGCCGAAAAACAGGGCGTACAGTTTTCCGCAAAATATGACGGCAAAAATTCCGTTGTTACTGTTGACGGAGTAAAAAATAAAGGTTTTCTTGAAACCGTTTCAAAGATGTCGAAGTGGTCCGACAAAGTACAGGTCAAAGCGGCTCAGTCAAGGGCAGAACGTCAGAACAAGACCTATGACAGAAACAAGGGAAGATAAAAAATACAGATCGGAGGAATTATAAATGTACAAAAATGACAGATCGGGCATAAGTGAGAAATTTGCAGATGAACTTCTCACACTTAATAACTATACAATACTTGACAGCTTTGCAAAAGCGCAGAGCGTTCTCAGCAGGAGCAGAAATGCAGTTGTGAGCCTCAGCGGAGGAAGCGACAGCGATATTGTGCTTGACATTATTTCTCACGTTGATAATGTGGGAGAAGTCAAATACTTCTGGATAGATACGGGCTTTGAGTATAACGCCACAAAGGAACATCTTGACTGCCTTGAAAAGAAATACAACATTAAAATCGAACGTATCAGGGCGGTCAAATCCATTCCTTTTTGTGTACATCATTACGGCGTTCCGTTTCTCTCAAAATACGTTTCAGAACAGATGATGAGATTGCAAGCGCATAATTTCAAATGGGAGGACAAACCGCTGCATGAACTCATGCAGGAATATCCGAGGTGCAAGACCTCTTTACAGTGGTGGTGCAATGCAAGATACACAGATGATAAAGGTGAGGTTAAGATCAGCCGCTTTTCTATCAGTCAGTTTAAATGGCTTAAAGAGTTTATTATTGCAAATCCGCCCGATTTTCCCATATCAAACAAATGCTGCGAGTATGCAAAAAAGAAAGCTGCCAAAGGCTATATCAAAGAAAACGGAGCTGATCTTGACATCACAGGAATAAGGAAATCAGAGGGCGGCATACGCTCAGCTAACTATAAAAGCTGCTTTTCACACAGTAAGGAAAAAGACTGCGATACATACCGACCTATATTCCGGTATAACGACAATGACAAGAAAATTTATGAACAGCATTTTGATGTAACGCATAGCCGCTGCTATACCGAATACGGAATGAAACGGACAGGCTGTGTAGGCTGTCCGTTCAATCCCAATCTTATTGATGAGCTGAATGTTATTCAGAAATACGAGCCTGCGTTGTATAATGCGGCAATAAATATTTTCGGAAAATCCTATGAATACTCAAAAAAATACAGGGAATTTCGTAAAAAAATGGACGGCAGGAAATAAAGGCGGAAAGTGGTTGTATGTATTATACCAAGGAACAGATCGAAAGGGCAAACCAACAGAGCATTACAGAATTTTTCCGCAGTAATGGTTATTCCTGCGAAAGAAAAGGGCGTGAAATGCACATACATGGTTTTGGCGGAATGAAAGTCGATGAAGTTACTCAGAAATATTACATATTTTCCCGACAAGTAGGCGGCGTAGGGCTTGTAGATTGTCTGAAAAAAGCCTTTGATCTTAAATTTCCCGAAGCGGTGAGCATGGCATTAAACGGAGAGCAGCCCTATTCCCTGTACAGCGTTCAGCATACATCATATGCGCACAGACAATTCCCCAATGGGGAATTGCCGCAGGCGAGGGAAAAGCCTGTCAAGGAATTTATCATGCCCGCAAAGGGTAATGACAATAAGCGGGTATTTGCTTATCTTACAAAGCAGCGATGTATTTCCCCGAAGATAGTTAGTGAACTTATAAATGCAAATCTGCTGTATCAGGACGATAAAGGAAACGCGGTATTTCTTGATGTTAAGGACAGTAAGCCCTGCGGTGCTGAATTTCACGGAACAGGCAGTAAGAAATACATGATCGGAAATACAAAATTTTCGGACATTGAAAACCGTCAGATTCTTAAAGTCCCACCCTACATTGCAGAGAAAATAGGCGAAATACTCAAAGACGAAACTCAGATAAAATTTGTTGGCTATGTTTACGAAACAGAGGCGAACATTGCCGCAAGTGCGGAGGATATTATGACTATTTCCGGTATTGCTGAAGCTGTAAAAAATTCTGTTACCGATATTGATGAACTCAATAACGCAGTACGCAAGAAGCTGAAATCCTTTAACGGCACAGCCGCAGGAACTGCCGATAATTTTTTTGAATACAAAAAGTCGGAAAATCCCGAAAAAGCATATGTATTTGAAAGTGCTATCGACATGATGAGCTTTATGCATCTGCACCCCGATACAGATAACTGCGAATTTGTTTCTATGGGCGGATTAAAGCTAAGCACAGTCGAAACGCTTTTGCATAGAAATCTGAAAGTTGTGCTATGTGTTGATAATGACGAGGCGGGTAAAAATTTCTGCAAGAACTTTTTGGACATATGTATGGTATTCACCGAATGCCATAAAAACGGTGTTAAGGATTTTAACGAACTTTTACAGCGTTTGAATCCGAAGAAGAATTTTACCGATACCGTACAGCGTATGTCACAGTGGTCCGACCGTGTTCAGCAGAAAGTTTCAATAGCAAGGGAGGCGTTTGCAAATGACAGAAATCAATCCTTCAAAGCGAAATACGTCCGCTGACAAGGAAATTGCCGAGCTTGACAGCAGGAAATCCGAATATATACGTCAGCGGACGGACAAGCAGTTGGAAATAGATGTTATAAATTCAAATATATCATCTATCGAAGCCCGGATCGCCAATATTCTGATGAAGAAAAGGAGAGTTATACGAAAATGAATACCGAAAATACAAACAAGGTACTAACTCAGGCTGATGAGAAAATACAGACGGAAAACAGGCAGGAGGTAAAAACTCTTACCAAAACAGAAAAGCTGTATGAAAAGCTGAAAGCACTCAGCGAAAAGCGTGAGAAGGCATTTTCGGCACAGTCGGCAGCGGAAAAGAAAACAAAGGAGATAGACGAACAGATCACCAAGATCAGAACCGAACTCCATAACGATGAAATCCGTTTACTTGATAATTTGTGCAGAAAAAACGGATTTACCATAAGAGATGTACATATTTTTCTCTCTTCCCTAACCGAAAAAATGACTTTGCCCGAAGCGGCGGCTTTGCTTGATATTAAGATACAGAGCGGAGGAATTGAAAGTGAGTAAGTATTTAACTTTAGGCAGTCTTTTTGACGGCAGCGGCGGTTTTCCTCTTGCGGGAATAATGTGCGGGATAGAACCGCTATGGGCAAGCAAGGTTGACCCGTTCTGTATATCGGTTACAGAAAAGCGTATTCCGAGTATGCAGCATTTAGGCGATATTACGAAGATAAACGGTGCAGAGATACCGCCCGTTGATATTATAACGTTCGGAAGTCCGTGTCAGGATATGTCCGTTGCAGGAAAACGGGCAGGACTGGAAGGAGAACGCTCCGTTCTCTTTATGGACGCCGTAAGGATAATAAAGGAAATGAGAGGTGCTACAAATGGAGAATATCCGAAATTCATCATATGGGAAAACGTCCCCGGAGCATTTAGCTCCAACAAAGGCGAGGACTTCAGAACGGTTCTCGAAGAACTCTCCAAAATCCAAGACGAAAACGTGTCAATTCCTCAACCTCAAAAGGGAAAATGGCACAAAGCAGGCTGCATTGTGGGAGACGGTTACAGCCTTGCATGGCGTGTACTGGACGCCCAATTTTGGGGAGTCCCCCAGAGAAGAAAGCGTATCTTTCTTGTCGGAAGTTTTGGAAGTGAATGTGCCGCAGAAATACTATTTAAGCGCGAGGGCTTGTCAAGGGATTTTGGTGCGTGCCGAGATGCGTGGAAAAGAATTACCGCCATTGTTAAAAATGGTGCTGGAGTATCAGGCTATGCGGCAGGATTCAAAGGACGGGCAGGAAGCAAAGCAGGAAATATAGGCTATTCGGAAAGAATAAGCCCCACGCTCCAAGCGGAACAGAGCCTGCACTGTTTACATGAAACACTTCTTTTTGACAGTACGCAGATCACATCTAAAACAAACCACAGTAATCCGCAGCTTAACTCTCCCTGTCATACATTGTCGGCGTCGGGCAGCAGCCCCGTTCTATGCGCCAGCTTTTACCCGCAGAGAAAAGCGGAAAGTCAGTGCTTCAGGAATGATAATATTTCCAACACCCTTGTAAACGGTACAAGTGCAGGATTTCACAATGCCGTTTTATATCTTCCCGATGTTGTGCTTAACGATCAGGGCGGCAGCTCCATTTCCGTTGAAAAAGATTTATGCCCCACGCTCAGAGCGCAGTCACACGGGAACGAGCCATGCGTTATGTCAAATACTTCTGCACTCTGCATTGCAGGAAACACCATTGACAGGAAAATACAGAGCGGCGGCAATGGTAAGGGCGTTATTGAGGAAAAATCATATACCCTCAATACAATAGACCGTCATGCGGTAATGTCGCAGGTCATTGATGATAACGATATTGAGCTTAGTCTGTTTGATAATCATGGGAGAGCTTGCAGATATAAAGGTCCGATAGATGTTGCACCGACTTTAGCTGCGTCTTATGGAATGGGCGGAAATAATACTCCGTTTGCTGTAGAATCAAATATTGATCTCAGCAGATTTATTGTCCGCAGAATAACGCCCCTTGAATGCTGCCGTTTACAAGGCTTTCCCGACTGGTGGTGTGATGAAATTCCGCATAAAGATACTCCCGAATATCGAATGTGGGGTAACGGCGTTGCACTTCCATGTATTCTGTATGTATTGGAGGGAATAGCGGAGGTGTTTATGCATGAGAGCAATACCCATTGAACTGAAAACGCTAATGAATTTGTAAGAAATCTGCACCGACATCATGAGCCGCACGGACATACTTGAATCCGAAAGCGGTACGTCTTTAAGAGCTTGCGGTTGGCAAAAGGAAGCAGATACCGGAGGCGGGAGCCGGAACACTCCGGGCAAACCAAGAAAAAATACTGCCCCCACTTGCAGAAAGCAAAGGTGGGCGAAGGAATTGAAGGCTGAAAAATATGGCAATTAACATAGGATATTTAACGTGTGACAGAACAAGCGCAGGAGATGAGGTTTTTACACCTTTTTATGCTATTGAACCGCTGCTTGAATTTCTCCCTAAAGACAAAATAATATGGTGTCCGTTCGATGAGGAATGGAGTGCATATTATCAGTTATTGACAGAAAAGGGATATAAGGTAATACGAAGCAGTCTGAAAGAAGGACAGGATTTTTTTGAGTATGAGCCTGACAAATGGGATATTCTCGTAAGCAATCCGCCATTCAGTAAGAAAAATGCTGTACTCAAAAGAGCGTATGCGCTGAACAAGCCGTTTGCCCTGCTTTTACCAGTAAACAGTATTCAGGGCAAGCAGCGTTATGAAATATTCAAGAATGAAATTCAAATGCTTGTGTTTGATTCAAGAGTTGATTATCATACCCACAATAATATGCAGACATACACTAAAGGAAATCATTTCGGATCAGCGTATTTTTGCAGAAATTTTCTGCCTACAAAACTTGAACTCCGCAGGCTTAATAAATATGAAAGACCATTGAAAACTGCATGACATTTTCTAACGGTAAAAATATCTTGAAAGGAAGTTGTAACTATGGAAAATAACACTGTTGTTATCGGAAAAATATCAAATACTCCACGGACGATACGGAATGTTGAAACCTCGGATATTATCTTTTCCGTCACGGAAAGCGGTACAAACAGTACTGTACAGATAATCGCACATGGCAATGATGTTTCATACAAACGTATAAAATCCGGCGATACGGTTGAAATTGTCGGAACAGCGTTTACTAAGAAAATAAGCATTAACGGGAATGTAAAGTGCGTTCATGCCGTCCGTGCAAACAGCATTTGCATTAAAACACAGGAGGACTAAAATATGACCGAGTATATAAATAAGGACTATTATTCACAGATACCCACCAACGAAAGGCATTATATCAGGCTGTCGCAGGCGGCAGCCTATGCCGCAGCGAAAAAACTCAATGCTGAAAATATCCCGTACTCCGCAACAATCAGCGAGTACAGAAGCATTATTACCGTGAACAGCGCAGACAGCGAACGTGCGGAGATGATCGCAAGGGAAATTTCCGAAAACGAGCAAAGAATGCGTGTTATTATCGGTAATACCGAATACAAAAATATCCGTGATAAAAAATATATCGAAACCGACGCTGAAACCGCAAGGAAGATAGCCGATATTTTATCGGGCAGCATTAATAATCGCTTTTCGGGCATAATCAACGGGAATAAGGCAACGATCACTGTCAGCGGAGAAAAAAATGCGGCAGCGGTCCGCAATATGATCGACAACATAAAAAATATGGACTTGCTTGAAGAACTCCACAAGGCAGGATATGAACGTGTTGCGGACTCCAACGGTTTTGTGAATATCCGCAGAAACGCCACGGGCGAGGTATGCGGATTTACTGACCTGAATGCAGTGCGTGATATGTTCGTCAATCCCGACAATGATTTTTTTCACCCTCTGTCTTACAGAATAGGCTGCCGTCAGCGTGAAAAAGAACACTTTTATTTCATAATGCAGTACAATCCCGCTGACCGCCGTTCTGCTGCGGTGTATTATGACAGCGAAACCAACAAGCCGCCTACATTCGGGAGCATATCCGAAGCCCTGTCATATACGCAGTCAAAGGAAATTCCTCTTGCAAATATTGACGAGGAAATTGAAAACTGGAAAGAGCTTGACAGGGAACGGCAGGAAAAAACACGAGTATCTGAAAATATGAAACTTATCGGTAAATTTCCTTTTGACGGTGAAACTTATATTGATCTTGTTTCATACAACAAAGATACAAATTCCTTTTCGTGGGTATATTTCAATCCCGACGGCGATAACGGCAGCGGAGAATTTGTAGAAAAATACATAACGGGCGATGATGTTTTCGCCGCATATTCTGCCCGTACTGCTGCGGAGAATGAGGAACAGGGCAGGAACGCCTTTATCTCATATCTGAATGAGTTTTCCCGTGAAAGCGTGATCGAGATAAATTCCCCCGAATTTTCCGCATATGCCGAGGACTATATCAACCATGACATTAAGGGATATTCTGCCTTTTACGGGATATATGAAAACAGCAATGCTGCTGCGAATGTGGACAGCTTTATATCATTTATGGAAGAAAAATGCATTGATGTTCAGCTTGACAAACAGAGATCGACCGAAGAAATAAGTCTTGAAAGCAATATAACCAAGCAGCCCGCCGAAGAAACCGTCAGGAAAAATTCTGCCCGCAATGACTATCTTGAAACCATTGAGATAGACAAATACTCCGAACCCGAAAACGGACGGATTAAGCAGACAGGAACAAAGACATATGGCGAGGTTTTTTCTGAGCTTGAACGGCATTTAAAAGAAAATAACCTTTACCCCGATGATTATTTCGGACTATCCGCTTATGCAAATGAAAACGAAGAAATTCCGAACAATTGGACAGAATTTGTGTGCAGTACGAATTTCGGAGGCTCTGAGGGAATATACCTTGATATTTCTATCAAAACAGCAGACGGCAATGTTCCTTTTGCCACAGGTAAAACGCTTGACGAAACAGTTGAGGATTTTACCGCCATGTCAAGGATAGGCGCAGAATGTTCTATGCTCCTTAACGGTAATGGTGCAAGAATCCGTCATTCTAAGGAATACGTTTCCGAGAAAAATGCAGAACTCAAACCTCAATTCCCCAATGGGAAATTTGCGGAAAGTATTTCCGCAGAGGAAAGCATTGCTGCGGAGAATAATGTAAATTCTGTTGAAAATAATTTATCGGAGAAAACGGATTCTCTTGAAATTGAATTTAAATATGAAGATGATAGCGAATGGTTCACCGAAAGTGATTTGCTCAGCGATTTTGTAAATAATAATAAGAATATCAGCTTTGCACTTGCAAATGCTGTAGTAAAATATCTTGATGAAAAGCTGCACACCGAACGATATATTCCGGAGCTTAAAGCAGGTTGGAATAAGAAATCGTTCTTTGAAATAAATGCAGTAATTGACGGAGAAGAAACCCACTACAGCGTAAGATATGACATAGGCAGCGGCTCGGGAACAGGCGGCGGAAGCATTATCGATCATATACGGCTGTTTAATGAGAATGTCATTGCTGCAAATTCCTATCCGTACAATACCGAAGAAAGCAAGGATAGCGCAAGAAATACTCTTGATGTTTTCGTTCCTTTTCTTGAAAAACATTCCGCCCTTACAGCAGAGGAAGAAAAGCTGCTTAAAGAATTTAAGGCACAGAACCCCATACGCAGCTATGATGAACCCGACATTGAAGATCGGGAGAGAAAGCCTGCTGTTGACGATCTGAATGTTGGCGATATTATTCTTTATGAGGGCAGGCGCAGAGAGATCAGCGACATTGACGAAAATCGTATAGCTATGATCGACCTTGACGCTCCCGATCACGGCGGTATTATTCTCAGCACAAGCGATGTTCTTGCATACAGCGGTTGGCGTGAGGATATGAACAACAAAGGCTTTGAGATACTTTTTAAAGCAAATGACATCAAGAATTATTATGACATTGTATTTGAAAGCAGCGTCAGGGACAATCTTGAAAAAATAAGGGATATGGCTCTTTCGTTCGGTCTTTCTGTCAAGTATCGGGAAGAAATAGGCGTATTGGTTTTAGAAAGTGTATCGGACGCAGAAAAGAACGAATTGGAAAATGCGGCTGATGAATCGGGCGTATTTCATGTTATAGAAAAGCCTGTGGACAAGGAAATGCGCCTTATCAATGAGTTTACGGAAAAAGAGTATGGTACTGCGGCAAATTTTTCAAACATGGATCATATTGACATTGCTTACACGACAGACGAGGAAACGGAGCTTGAAATTCAGGTTTATGCCGATCTGGAGGATCTGCGGCTTGTTAAGGAATATAACGGCATTACTGTTGCAGAGGAATTATTTGATACTCTTGACGAAATGTGTGAAAGACTTGCAGGAATGGAAATTTGACGAGCTTGTAAGCCTTGATGATGAGTAAAAGGAACTTCATAATCTGCTTGACAGTAAAGAAAATGAAACCGTTAGCGGCACAGAGAATAAAACGGAGTACATTGACAGTATAAAGAACTTGAACCAACTTAAAAAATTTCTTAAAGCCTATATGGAGTTTGTCATTACCGATCATACCCGCAAAGAATGTATCGGAGAACGCAGAAAAGTAACGTCTGTCAATACAGCAGAATTTACATCTCAGAAAATAGACGAGAACGGTAATACGGACGGCAGAGATATTCATATGAGTTGGAGGAAAGCGGGAAATTGGAATTTTGACAATGGGACTTGCACTTCTATGTATGAAACTAAAGAGCCTATTATGTCATTCAAAATAGTTAAGGATGCCGAACGTATCAGCGAGCTTGTTTCGGCTGCTCCTGCAAAGGAAACTCCTGCTGCCGAAAAAAATAAAAAAGGCAGCAATTCCCTTGACCGCAGAATTTACAAAAGACTTTGTGAAATGTTTCCTCAGATTATGAATAAGGAACATTCTTCCGAGCATTATGAAAGCGACAGCTTTGAACCTCTCTCCGCACAATGGGTGACAGATAACCGTATTTCTCTTATGCAGACCTATACTCAGAACGGCAGCTTGATGTATGATCCCGATATTGTTCTGAAAATTGATTTTGAAAACGAAACTGCTAATGCCGTTTCATTTGAAAATTCGGGCATGAGAATATACTGTGAGTATGCGGACGGTTCAGCGGGACAGAAAGATACCAACAGATATATGATCGAATGGCTTAATAACATTGAAAATCAGGGACAAGAACTTACTAAGGCAAAAATCGAATACAGCTTTGAAAATGACGTACATGATATTTATTTACATATGAATAACGAAAAAATTGTCGGGATTGACGGAGATGAAAGGGCAGCTGCGGATTTTATTCAGAAGAATAATATTACCGTTCTTGCTCCCGAACCGTCTGTAGACACAGCAAAATCCAGCAGCATAGATACAAGCAGAATTAAGGCTATTCCATGGACACATGAAGAACCTCAGATGTATTTCATTAAGGATTATGATTATGGCACAGGAAACGAAGATTTGGCATATATCCGCGGTACTCAGGGGAACAGGAGCATTGAATATTTGCAGGACGTTTCCGGGGAAATGAAAAAATACATTGAACATCTTGCAGAAAAACTTCCCAACCGTATTGAAATGCCTGCTCCCCTTCCGCCGTATGACGGTGAACCTACAGTGACAATAACCTACACAGAAAGCCCCGATATTCACAATCTGCCGATAACTATGCCCTTTTCTCAGGCTAACAGGTATTTAGGCGAACTTGATATGCAGCAGCATAATACCTACAGTGACAAAGAAATTGGTTTTGATTTATACTTTAAGACCGATTTTACGATCAATTATGAGATGAACGGGGAGAGTGCGGAATACAACGGACGTTATGATCTGGGCGACGGCGAGGGATCTATATTACAGCATATAAAAAACCACCTTGAATCTTTGAAGAAAAACTATAAACATCTTAATATGTCGGAGGAAGAACTTCAAAAAAATATTGACGATTATATACCATTTATAGAAATGCTTGAAAAGTACGCAGATATTCCGGAGGTATCTAATGAACTTGATAATTCCCCAATGGGGAACTCCGCAGAGGATAAGCGCATATCCGCAAATGATATTGTTATCGGTGATAAATTCCTTTATAAAGGAGAGGAATATACCGTTACGGGAAACCGAGGAATATATGACGGAGAAGTTGTAATCGGAAAAGAGGAAAAATCGGGTAATTTATCTTTTTTGATTGAAAACAATGTCAGCAGGAGTGAACTTGCCGAAAACGGCATTTATTTAGGAAATCCCGAAAGAGAAAAACAGCAGCTTGATGTAAACAGCAGCGAAAACATTCCCGACACAGTTAATTCCCCAATGGGGAATTATGAGCCGAGAGTTAATGATATTGTTGAATTGGAGGATAGTGTATATACGATAGCCGAAATAGAAAACGATATGCTTATTATGCAAAAATCAGATACACTTTTATCCGAAGAAAAAAGAATGTCATTATCCGACTTTATGAACAGCAATTATACCGTACTCAAACGTTCGGAAACCGATATTGCTGATGAAAAAGACGACAGGAACAAAAAAATACACAATGCCTTTGAAAGTGTAAAAAACGGTAATCCCGACTTATCCGAAAAGGCATTGCAATTCCTTGAAAGGGCAGAAAAGCAGATAATCGCAAACGGATATGACAGTTTTAATTCAAAGGTGCTTAATTCTCCTGCAATGCAGATAACTTACGGCGGATATAAGTCAATTGACATGATGTTTGACGGAAAATTCAAGGAAATATATAACAAAATCAATAATTTACTAAATGCCGACACAGCACAGACCAAAGGCAAAAATTATACTATAACAGATGAAAAATTCGGTGCAGTCGGCGGAGATAAAACACGATATGCGGCAAATGTTGAGGCAATAAAGCTGCTGAAAACAATAGAATCTGAAAATCGTACCGCCACTCCCGAAGAACAGCAGATACTTTCCGGATACACAGGCTGGGGAGCGATCTCACAGGCGTTCAGCCCCGTAAATGACAAGTGGAAAAAAGAATACGAAGAATTGAAGGAGATACTTACTCCCGAAGAATATTCAGCCGCACGCCATTCTACAATGAACGCTCATTATACATCATCAACAGTTATCTCAGCCATATATGACGCTTTACATAATTTTGGTTTTGAAAACGGAAAAATATTAGAGCCTGCAATGGGTATCGGAAACTTTTTCGGCAGACTTCCCGAAAGCATGAAGGGCAGTGAATTATACGGCGTGGAGCTTGACAGCATAACAGGCAGAATTGCACAGCAGCTTTATCCCAATTCAAATATTCAGATAAAAGGATATGAAAAGACAGAATTTCACGACAATTCCTTTGATGTGGCGGTCAGTAATGTGCCGTTCGGGGATTATAAGCTGAATGACAAGAGATACAATGACCTTAATCTGAACATACACGATTATTTCTTTGTCAAATCGCTTGACAAGGTACATGCAGGAGGCATTATAGCCTTTGTCACCTCTAAGGGAACTCTTGACAAGGAAAATGACGAGATCCGTAAATATATTGCACAGAGGGCGGAACTTTTGGGAGCAATTCGTCTGCCTAACAATGCATTTAAGGATAACGCAGGAACAGAAGTCACAACGGATATTATTTTCCTGCAAAAGCGTGACCGTCCCATTGAAATTGATCCTGAGAGTGTTGAGTGGCTGAAAAAATCCGAAACAGCAGACGGCCTTTCGGTAAATAACTACTTTGTTCAGCACCCCGAAATGGTTTTAGGAAAGATTACTGCGGGTAACAAGCTGTATGGGCATGACGCAAATGATACAAGCTGTATTCCGATTGAGGGAGCAAATCTGAAAGAGCAGCTTGCGGCGGCTGTTTCAAACATTAAAGGCACATACAGGGCAGCCGAGGTTGAAGTACCCGTACAGAACGAAGATGAAATCCCTGCGCCCGCAAACTCAAGAAAATTCAGCTATTATCATAATAACGGCAATTTGTATTACCGTGAAGCAGGAGAAAACATGACAAAAGTTAATGTTCCGAAGGACAGGTTAAATCGTGCAATCGGCTTGATAGATCTCCGTGATAATGTTCACGAACTGCTTAATCTACAGCTTAACAACAGTAATAATTCTCTTGAAAGCGAAATAGCCGAGTGCAGAGAAAAGCTGAATAAGAGATATGACGAATTTACAGCCAGATACGGAAACATTTCAGACCGCAAGAACGCAAAGGCATTACAAGATGATAACGGGTATAACATTGTTGCTGCACTTGAAATCAAGGACGAAAACAACAAGGTTATCGGCAAAGCAGATATTTTTACAAAGAATACCGTTAAGCCTAAGATCATCGCCGAACACGTTGACACGGCGGAGGAAGCGCTGATTTTGTCTGTTGCGGAAAAAGGAAAAGTCGATTTTGATTTTATGATTGATCTTTGCGGTATGGACAAGGACAGGCTTATATCCGAACTTGAAGGGCAGATATACAAGCTCCCGCAGGAAACAGAAAAATATGTTACAGCAGATAAATATTTATCGGGTAACATTCGCAAGAAAATGTCAGAAATTGAAGAATGCTCAAACTCAAAGGACTTTGAGAAAAACTATGAAGCCTTGAAGGCAGCTATGCCGCCGAGAGTTGAGGCAAAGGATATTTCTGTAAAACTCGGCTCCCACTGGGTAGATCCTAAATATATCAAACAGTTTATTGTGGAGAAGCTGAAACCTGATGCCAGATCAACCGATAACCTGAATGTTTCTTACAGCAGTATTGCAGGAGCATGGAAGATCGAAGGCGTATCGTCACTTGCAAAAACAAATCATATGGCAATAAATACCTATGGTACAAACAGAAAAAATGCTTACGAGATTATTGAGGGCATTTTGAACAACAGCGATCTGCAAGTTAAGGACAGGAAAAAAGACATATTTGGAAATGATATAAGAGATCAGAACGGCAAATATATTTTAATTCCGAATGAAAAGGAAACAAAGGCGGTTCGTCATTGTGCCAATCTTTTAAAATCCGAATTTTCAGACTGGATTTTCAAAGACCCCGACCGCCGTGAGGAGCTTGTTCAGACTTATAACAATTTGTATAATTCTTTCCGTTACCGTGAATATGACGGTTCACACCTTAATTTTGTCGGAATGAACACGGACATTACACTGAAAGATCACCAGAAAAACGCTATAGCGAGGGCATTGTACGGAGGTAATACTCTCCTTGCTCACGCCGTGGGCGGGGGCAAAACCTATGAAATGGTTGCGATAGCAATGGAGGGTAAGCGGCTTGGTTTACATAATAAATCCCTTTTTGCCGTTCCTAATGCCTTGACTGAACAGATCGGCAATGACTTCAAAAAGCTGTATCCTAACGCCAATATTCTTGTGGCTGCAAAAAAGGATTTTGACCGTGAGAACAGACTTAAACTTTTGTCCAATATTGCCACCAATGATTGGGACGCCGTTATAGTGGGACATTCGCAGTTTGACCGTATGGGATTATCCCCCGAAAGAGAAACCGAATA
>CANQPL010000014.1 GCA_947625735.1 uncultured Clostridia bacterium | reverse complement strand
GTCTTTCTCGTCCGACAGCTTTTTTATTTTATCATACTTTCGAGCGTTTGTCAAGGGGTTTTTTTAAAGTTTTTTAGATTTATTGAAAATGCACAATTTTCGTAGCAATTCCCATGTATGTAATGATTATTTTTTCAAACACAGATCATGCTCTTCATATTTTCAAACTTCTTTTCGCCGATACCGTCTACATTCATAATGTCCTCTACAGCCGTAAATGGTGTGCGGCTGCGGTACTCGATTATTGCACGGGCGGTCTTTTCTCCCACTCCCGGCAGCGTTTCCAGCTCCTCTTCGGTGGCGGTATTTATGTTGATTATCAAAGGGACAGAGGTGTCTGCGGACGTTTCCGTAACCTCCTCAGGGAGTATGGAGGGATTTTCTGTAACCGTTTCGCTCGGTGCGGAGGCGGGTTCTGTGTCGGTTTTCGTCAAAGGAGCAGAGGTGTCAGCGGTTATTTCCTCCTCCCAAAGAGGGGAGCGCACTGTTTCGCTTATCACTGCAATGACTTCCTGCTCCTGCTCCCCGGGGGCTGTGCCTTTTTCCCTTATATAGCCCGCTGTTATCACAACAGAATAGCTCAGAACAAACAAAAGTATCGCCGCTGTGATCCTGTCCTTATTATTCATTACGGCTCAGTCCTCTTCCATAAAGTCTCGAAGCACTTCCCGCACCTCGCTGTAGGAATAGCCCTTCCGCACAAGTGCGCCCGTTACCTTGCGGACCCCATTTTCATCGTCAAGATACCGTGCATATTTCCTTTCCACCAATTCCATGAGCCGTGTGTACGGGTCGTCCTCCTCCGAAAATTTCTCCGTCACCTCATCAATTATTTCCCTCGGTATCCCTCTGCGCCGCATTTCCTGCTTTACACGGTACTCGCCCAGCTTTTTCACTTCAAAAAGCTGTCTGCACAGCTTCTCCGCATAGCGTCTGTCGTCAATTATCCCCTTTTCCGAAAGCATATCGCAGACTTCACAGCAGATTTCCTCGGGATAATTTTTCATCAGCTTGTCATACATTTCGCTGTAGGAATGTTCACGGCTCCCCGCCAGATACAGGGCTCGTTCACGGGCACGGCGCAGGTCATTTTTATAGATGATCTCATCTGCCTGCTCCGTGCTTATCTCCATGCCCTTTTTAAGACCGCACCCGCTCACCACGCTGCTGTTTATGTAAATTTTCATAGGCTGCGGGAGTTCTCCCCCCACAAGCTCCACGCACATTGTCTCGCCCTTAAAGGGACAAATATCATTAATTATCATGTGTCTACGGGAGTAAATTCCTCATAATCGTCGTCTGCATCTATATCCACATCAATTGAAGCGATAGGATCGTTCTCTGCGGGTACATACTCCTCCTGCGGCTCTTCGGCATCGTCCGATTTAGAAGCAGCCCCTCCCTTTGCAGAGGGCTTTTTGCTTTTTTTGGATACCATAATAATGTTATCCTTATTTTCCTTGATCTTCTCCTCAATTTCCTTGCAGACATCTTCATTTGTACGCAGAAATTCCTTTGCATTTTCACGTCCCTGACCGATCTTCTGATCGTTATAGGAGAACCATGCGCCGCTTTTTTTAATTATCCCCAGATCGGTAGCGATATCGCAGACTTCGCCTATCCTGTCGATACCTTTTCCGAAAAGCATATCGAATTCACACTCCTTAAATGGAGGGGAAACCTTATTCTTGACGATCTTACATTTTGTTCTTGCGCCGATAGGCTCGCCGCCCGATTTAATGGTTTCTGTACGTCTTACGTCAATTCTCACTGAGCTGTAGAATTTAAGCGCTCTGCCGCCCGGGGTAGTTTCGGGGCTGCCGTACATAACGCCTATCTTTTCTCTTACCTGATTTATGAAAATAGCCACGCAGTTTGATTTTGAGATAACCGCCGTGAGCTTTCTCATTGCCTGTGACATAAGTCTTGCAAGCAGACCCACATGGTTATCGCCCATATCTCCTTCTATCTCAGCCTTTGTGACCATTGCGGCTACCGAGTCGATGATAAGACAGTCAATAGCGCCCGATCTTACAAGTGCTTCGGCTATTTCGAGAGCCTGTTCGCCGCTGTCGGGCTGGCTTACGAGAAGCTCATCAATATTCACGCCGAGAGCCTTTGCATAAACGGGATCGAGAGCGTGTTCCACATCTATAAATGCCACTTCTCCGCCCAGCTTCTGCGCCTGTGCGGCAATATGCAGTGCAACAGTAGTTTTACCGGAGCTTTCCGGACCGAAAATCTCAACAATTCTTCCTCTGGGGACGCCGCCTATACCGAGTGCAAGGTCGAGAGTCATAGAGCCTGTGGGGATAAAATCCACATTATAATCGGGAGCTTTGCCCAGCTTCATGACCGCACCCTTTCCGTACTGCTTTTCGATATGAGCAAGGGCAGCCTCCAGCGCTTTTTTCTTTTCCTCGGCGGTAGCGACCCGCACGGGCATATGTTTGGCTTCTTTTTTCTTTTCTGCCATGATAAAAAAAACCTCCTTGTAAAGCTCTGTCCGGGAGCTGTTCATCTGCGGCAGAACTCTCCGGACAGGCACTGAGTTTTCATTCATTTTTTGATACTGAAAATTATACCATATTATTGACCTGTTGTCAAGGGTGATATTTATGATAATGACGGATTTTTAATTTTAATTCAGAGTCTGTTCTCATTCGCCCTTATACCCTCCGACCACACGCACATTCCCCGCCCCGTCCATAGCCGTAAATATCCTTTCAAATCCGTTTTCCTCAAAGAGCCTTTTAACGCTGATCTCCTGACCGTCGCCTATTTCAAAGATCATAAGACCGCCCGTTTTAAGCACCTCTTTCCATAGGCAGATAATTACCCGATAGAATTTAAGACCGTCATTTCCCCCATAAAGGGCAGTCTGCGGCTCATATGTCACCTCTTTTGGCAGTTCTTCCATTTCGCTGTCGGTAAGGTAGGGGGGATTTGACACAATGCAGTCAACGGGGATAAATCTGTCATTATCTGAGGGGGATCTGAAATTGTCGGTCATTTTTCCGTCCATAACGTCACCTCTGAGCAGGCGGACATTCTGCACGCCGTTTCTGCGGACATTTTCGGAAAGGTAGGGAAAAGCCTCTCCCGAAAGCTCCAGCGCATACACTGATGCATCGCTGCCCAGCATACGGGCAAGCGCAGCGGCAATACAGCCGCTCCCGCTGCAAAGGTCTATAACGGCAGGCTTTTTGCAACCGTCCTCCTTTAATCTTCTGAGTGTTTCATCAACAAGGGCTTCTGTATCCGCACGGGGGATAAGCACGCCCTCTCCCACCTTAAATTTCAGCCCGTAAAATTCCCATTCCCCGAGAATATACTGCAAAGGATACCCCACCGAACGCCGTCTTGCCGCCGCAAGCACTCTTTCGGCGGTAATTCCGCTGACCTCCTCATCGGAGTGTACGGCGGCTTTTTCGGGAGATATTCTGCCTATATCCTCCAAAATACACATTCTGTCAAATTTTCTGTCGGGAATATTTTCAAGCAGTTCATCTGTTTTTTTACATAATTCTTGTATAGTCATTTGTTCACCTTTTTATTTATTTTTCGGACGATAATATGCTGAGGGGGTTTTCGCTTCGGATTTTTTGACTGATCATGATGATCGGGGTCAGTGTTGCGATTATATGCATAATAATTTTTTGTTATTATGCAGATTTGTTTGTCGGGATTTTTTATTTTGCTTTCCCCCGTTTTTATAGTGCTGATGCGCCGTGCGGCTTCTTTATCCTCTGATAACCGCCGCATTTTATGCTCTGATGATTAAATCTTATATCAGAAAAATTTCTTGTTTTTTCTGTGGTTCGGTGTATGAACATCAATTGACATGGGGAGAAGAGTTGCCCGAACCGTGAAATTTTCAAATGCTTTTTAATTGGTTTAAACTGTGCAGATTCGTTTATCGGGATAGTTGATTCTGCTTTCCCCCGCTTTTTATGGCACTAATGTGCCGTGCAGACTTCTTTACGTCAGCAGATAACCGCCGCATTTTTTAACTCCACCGATTATTCATTGTAAATTTGTAGGTCAACGCTCCCCGCGTTTTCACGTGCGGCGGTTATCCCTCCCACGTTTATCTGCTCCCATACTTGATTATTGAGATTTGTAAGTTCAGTCGCTCCACTGCTGGGGTTCCACCCCAGACCCCGCGAGGGCTCCGCCCCTCGACCCCGCAGCCTTTTGAAAAAAGGCTGGCGAAAACTTTACCTTGTGTTTGTTTTGCTTGGATTTTCTTTTTTGTGCCTCTTCCTCTTTTTTTTGCTGTTTTGACTGCCTTGTCTTATTTTGCTTGAGCTTACTCCTCCCCGCCCTCCGGTATACACGGTGTGAGTGCTGCTATTGCAACCTCTATCTGCGGATCCTCCGGCTCTGCTGTTGTTATCCTCTGAAGCCATAACCCCGGTGCGGATATTATCCGTGTAAATGCATTGTCGCACCGCCCCGCAAGTTTTATAAGCTCATACCCCACGGACGCCTCCACCGGCAGCATAAGCAGCTGTAACCCGAACCGCAGAAGTATATTGCTCCACGGCAGCATCATTCCGATTATTATACTCAGTATCACCACTAAAAATATAAAACTCGTCCCGCAGCGGGGATGAAATCTGGTCTGCACCCGCACATTTTCCACCGTCAGCGGAAGCCCCGCCTCATAGCAGGCAATAGTCTTATGCTCCGCGCCGTGGTACATGAATATTTTGTGCATCTCTTTCATATGGGAAACAGCCCACATATAGCCCACAACAAGGGTTATTTTCACTACTCCCTCTGCTATGGTTTTCACCGCATCGGGCGCACCAACCTTTCCCAGAAGTCCCGACAGAAAGGCGGGAATGAATTTCAGCGCACATATGCTTATTATCATTGTGATAACGCTTATTATTATCATAATAGTGTCTATCAGTTCTTTGCCCTTTTCGCCCTCCAGCTTTGCCTCGAAATTCTGCCGGAATTTCTGTTGGGAGAGCCATTTTTCAAATTTTGTCGGTTCTTCCTCCTCCTCGCTGTCGTCATCGGTCATCTGCTTATCGGCGGATTTCATTGTGCAGACAATTCCGTCTCTCAGGGTAATACAGAAATTGAAGCACCCTCTTATAAAGGGAGTTTTCAGGTACCACGGAGCGTCCTTGCCGTTTTTTATCTGCCATGTTTCCACATCTATTGTACCGTTCGGGAGACGGCACGCCATAGCGGAAACGCCTATCCCTCTCATCATTATGCCCTCAATAAGAGCTTGTCCGCCTATTTTCGATTTGAATTTGCATTTATTTTCATTATCAGCCATAAAATTTACCTCAATATCTGTAATAATTATTTCTTACCTCTGCTTCGGTAAGCAGGAGATTATCCTCTGTATCGGAAAATTTTACCATATGGATATTGCTTGCCGTATTCTCCTCATCGGAAAGATTTTCCTCTCCTAAAATGATGATATAGCCCTCTCTGAGCTTTTCCCTTGCCTCCTGCGGACTGCAAACAAGTATCCGCATAAGCTCCAGACGGCTTTCGGCAAGGCTGTTATTGAATTTATAGAACACCTTTTCGCCCGTGACGGGATCGGTTTTCACCGTAACAAGCCCCTCCCACCTTACGGGAAGCATAAAGCAATAGCCCTGTGATGCTCTTGTAAGGGAAGAATACTTCTTTATAATAGTATAATTCTCAAACACGTTCCAATTGGTGATATACTGCATATCATAATTTTCACGATAGCCGGGGAAAGGTTCTCTTGACGGTATTTCCACGATACCGTCCCCGTCCACATCTCTTGAATAAAGCCCTGCCGATCTTGTAGTCAGGCTTCTGATCTCTGAGCCTGAGACATTGGCGGGATTGCGGAGCTGACCGTTTACGCAATATATTATTTCGGTGGATATATCGCCGCTGCCCATAAGCACATCAGCAAACAGGGCGGGAGTTCCCTCTCCTATGCTGCCGCCTGTTACCGATGGGATATCCGCCGCATTTTCGCTCATGGAGACTGTTCCCTCACAGATAACGCCGTTTCCCTTATCGGTGACAAGGGAAACACTTGCAGCCTGATTTTCGGTTTTTGAGCCTATCATGATGATATCCTCTCCGCCGTCCCTGTCCAGATCCATAGTGAGGGTTTTATAGTAGCTGCCCGAATACTCGGTATTGAGGACTCCGTTTTCAAAGCTGTAGACACGCAGAGTTTTTTCTGCGGGGGTCATATAACCGTAGCCTATAGCCATACGGGTTTTCCCACGCCCTCCGAGATCGGTAAAGAAAACCTCCTCCACAGTGACGCCTGCGCCTGCATGGTCATAAACGGAGCGGGTAATGCCGTCCTCGCCTATATCTATTATATTAACTCTGACGCCTGTTTCGGTATCTCCCGCATCGTCATAAAAGGCGACAGCCTCATCGGTGCCGTCCCCGTCCAGATCTGCGAATACAAAGGCTGAACGGTAGGCGCCGCTGCGGGGATAAACGAGGGTTATGTTCTCTCCTGCGGCTTCGGTCAGAGCGTTATATATTTCCCCCTGCCGCTCGGACATCATGGGCGGTGTCAGCAGATTTTCCGCTGACGTTCCGAATCCGCACCCCGTCAGCATTGCGGCAAGCACTGCCGCAATGAGGGTGGATATATTTTTTTTCTTCATTATTAATGTTCCTCTTATGCGGGCGGGTGGAACCCGCAGCCACTTCGTTGGTATATTTTGTGTAAACAGCTCAATAGTAACACGGTAACTTTAGTTTAGCGTGATGTTAAATCGAATTTTTTAGCGTTGGAGAATTTTGCTTAATTTTTTCAGACAGCAGCCCGGTACCCTTTGTTTTGCGTTTGACCGCAGTCACATCGCTCAAAAATTAAGCGTAAATATTTTAACGGTAACTTGTTAACCTTTATTTTCTGTGATATTAAATCACAAATCAGGTGATAGCGTGATAATCAGCAGATATGCTCATCTACCCTCTGCGGGTGGAACCCGCTGCCACCTCGTTAGTATGTTTCGTGTGAACATTTCAATAGTAACTCGGTAACTTTAGTTTAGAGTGATGTTAAATCGAAATTTTTTAGCGTTGGAAAATTTTTCTTAATTTTTTCAGACAGCAGCCCGGTAACTTTCATTTTGCGTTTGACCGCAGTCACCTCGCCGAAAAATTAAGCGTAAATATTTTAACGGTAACCTGTTAACCTTTATTTTCCGTGATATTAAATCACAAATCAGGTGATAGCGTGATAATCAGCAGATATGCTCATCTACCCTCTAACCTCTATCCTCTAAATATGAGGATAGAAACTCCTGCCGCTCCTGTTGACATGAAGCTGTAAAAAAGCGGCGGGAACTTCTATCCTCAGAAAAAATGCTTATTGGTCTTTAAACTCGGATTCGTCAATGCTCTCCATTTCCTGATAACCCGTACTCAGCGGCGCTCTCAGGTGGCGTCTGCCCGAAATATTGAGCTTTGGCATATTGCGGTAGACATATGCCGTCCAGAATGCGGTAACAATGGTTATAGTCATAAAGATAATACCCACATCGCTTATCTCAGGCACTCTCATTGATATTACCTTATCCATAACGTCCTCCTCGGGACTAAGGAGCATAAGATATCTGGGCAGCACCGATACCGCTGCAAGAATGGACGCCGCATATCCCATAAAACACATCCAAAAGCGTGTATTCTTTTTCTCCATGCCGTTAAACAGCCTTGCGGTGTTCAGGAAGAATATGACCGCTGCCATTTTTGAAAAGAGAATGTAAACCAGCTCTGATGATACCGAAAGCGAAACATTATTCATCACAAGTTCAAATATCTGCTTTGTCTGCCATATTGCATAGGTTGAAAGCGCCGCACAGTTTGCATGGGACAGTCCCTCGCCCTTGAAAATGTTTACCGCTATGGAAACAAATGTAAGCATTACAAGTATCATCAGTATATGCTCTGCCGCCATTGCGCCGTTATAGCCTGTAAGGCGGGAATAATCCTCCGCCTCTGCGGCAGTCATTTCTTTAATAATTCTGTCATTTTTATTGATAAGCTCTATAAAATCGCCTATGATCTCCGCAGGCATAAGAAACGCCATAAGCAGAGCACTGTACCCCGCCGAGGAGGGTATTTTTTTATTAAGCCTGTCATATCTCAGGCGCATGGGATTGATAAGGATACAGGTTTCCACCACCTTATCGCGGGAGCTGCCGAGCCTCAGCACAAGCGCCAGCAGCACAAATCCCACTGCCAATATCATCAGCGTATAATTTCTTGCAAGAGAGCTGTCAATATATCTTCCCGTGGAAAAATCCATATTATTGTAAAGCTGCTCCGTTCTTGCAGCCACAGCCGCCAGCAGCACGATAACATAAACCACCATTGAAGCCTTTTTAGGTATTCCCGCTTTTCCCTGTGGGGTATCCTTACGGGCTGTCCTCTTTATTTTTCGCTTTGCCATAAAAACAAAACTCCTTTTTTTAATCAGAGTATATTTTCCGATTCTGAAAGCTATTTAATTTGCATATAAATATTTTACAATATATTTTCAGATATGTCAAGTATCTTTACAAACAATTTCTGATTATTTTTGGCGGGGCGGCGTGACGCCGCTTGCAGGTCGTTAGTAATTTTTGCGTAAACATTTCAATAGTAACTCGGTAACCCTCATTTTGCAACATGACTACAGCAGGTCGGCGGGTGGAACCCGCTGCCACCTCGTTGGGCGGGGTGACCCCGCAGGCAGGTCGTTGGTGTTTTTTGAGTGAACATTAAAATAGTAACTCGGTATCCTTTGTTTGGTGTGATGTTAATTGGGAGTTAAACCTTTATCACTCCACTCTTAACTCTCCACACTCCAAACTTATAAATTGCCGTGCTTATCTGAAAGATTTACACTTAATTTACCAAAGGAATGACTGCGGTTAAACGCAAAACGAAAGTTACCGGGCTGCTGTCTGAAAAATTTAAGCAAAATTCTCCAACGCTAAAAAAATTTCATTTAATATCGCAGTAAACTAAAGTTACCGAGTTACTATTAAAATGTTTACACAAAATATACCAGCGAGGTGGCTGCGGGTTCCACCCGCCCCGCCGACTTGCTACAGACATATCGCTAAATGAGGGTTACCGAGTTACTATTTAATAAATTCACGCAAAATATACCAACGAGGTGGCAGCGGGTTCCACCCGCCCGCCAAATTTTTTATGAAACAACGGAGGAATGTAAAATGAAAGAATTTATTAAATCGGCATTTTTATGGACAGCGGTCATTTGTGCAGTACCCGCCTTTATGAAAAGCGGAGAGCCTGCCGCGCCCGCTCAGGCTGCGCCGCCGACACTTTATCTGCCTGCGGACAAGGTGATCGTGTCCCACTCTGACGGCTCGGAGGACTCCGTACTTACCATTGAGGAATACACCGTTTATGCCGTTCTCGCCCAGATACCCTATGTTACGGACACCGAGGCACTCAAAGCACAGTCTGTGGCTGCCCGCACCTATGCCGCACGCCTTATTCTCGAGGAGGGCGGAAATGCGCATATTTCCGATGATGAGGAAAAATATCAGATCTGCCTTACCGAAAGACAAGCCCGCCTTATCTACGGGGAGGAGTACGAACAGGCAGCTGCGGCAGTCACAGAAGCTGCCGCACTTACAGAAGGAGAGGTCCTTACATATGAGGGCTTTCCCATAATCGCCGCCTTTCACACCTCATCATCGGGACAGACCGAAAGTGCGGAGAACGTCTGGGGAGAATATATCCCCTATCTTACGCCCGCTCCCTCGGAGGAGGATCCCCTTTCTCCCTACACTGTAAAGTCTAAAGCCTTTACAGCCGCTGAGATATGTGCGCGCATAAAGCAGTCTTTCCCTGATGCGGGAGAATTTGAGGGGATAGAGGATATATCCGTCACACCGTCGGGGACGGTCATTTCCGCAGAGCTGTGCGGGGTAAGCATTACGGGGAGGGAGATTGCGGAGATACTTACCTTTGACAGCGCCGCTTTCAGCTGTGATTTTGACGGGGAGAGGGCAATTTTTACGGTCAGGGGGTGCGGGCATCTTTGCGGAATGAGTATATGCGGTGCGGATAATATGGCGAAAAACGGAGCGGATTACAGGGAGATACTGAAAAATTATTACAGCGGAGCGCAGGTGCAGGAGATAGCGGGATAATCGAACGCAAAAAAGCAAAAAATAAGAAAAGAAAAAATAAGGCAGAGGCACAAAAAGAAAAATCTAAGCAAAACAAACACAAGGTAAAGTTTTCGCCGGCCTTTTTTCAAAAGGCTGCGGGTCAAGGGCAGCGCCCTTGTAAAGGGGTCGGGCGAATGAAATTCGCCGGGTGGAACCCCAGCAAAGGAGCAGCACAACAAACAAATCCCCATAATCAAGCATAGGAGCAGATAAACGGGGGAGGGATAACCGCCGCAAAGAAAAACACGGGGAGCGTTTGACCAACAAATTTATAATAGTATAAACGGGGGAGCTAAAAAATGCGGCGGTTATCTTGCTGACATAAACAAGTCTGCACGGCGCATCAGCGCCATAAAAAGCGGGGGAAAGCAAAATTAACTATCCAAACAATCAAATCTGCACTCTTTAACCTGTTAAAAAGAGATTTACACATTTTACTACTCGGACAAGTCCTGCAACCTTGTCAATTTATGTTCATGCTCAGCTATAGAAAGTGCTTTATCCGTAAAATTATAATTGAATAAACGAGGAGGACAAAATAAAAAAATCTGCACTATATATAAACCGTTTCCAAAACTCAAAACCGCAAACAACCCTATCCCAAAGTAAATTTTTGCCGCTCTTTTTAAAAAGAGCGGCATTTTTACAACAGGGAAAATTTAACTTGAATTTGGTTATTTTCCTGATATTTTGCTGATTTGGTTTCGTTTTACGGACATAATGTGACAGCGACAGTTTTTTATTAAACAGGAAATGGGTTTGGATAGTGCAGATTTGTTTGTCCGGATAGTTAATTTTGCTTTCCCCCGCTTTTTATGGCACTAATGTGCCGTGCAGACTTCTTTACGTCAGCAGATAACCGCCGCATTTTTTTACTCCACCGATTATTTCATATAAATCTGTAGGTCAGGCTCTCCCCGCTGTTTTTCTTGCGGCGGTTATCCCTCCCCCTGTTTATCTGCTCCCATGCTTGATTGTTGAAATTTGTTTGTTGTGCTTCTCCTCCTATGGGGCGCTGCCCCATACCCCGCAAGGGCGCTGCCCTTGACCTGCGAGGGCTCCGCCCCTCGACCCCGCAGCCTTTTGAAAAAAGGCTGGCGAAAACTTTACCTTGTGTTTGTTTTGCTTAGATTTTTCTTTTTGTGCCTCTTTTCTTTTTTTCTTTTCTTTCCTTTCGTTATTTTGCCTGATTTTCTTTTCTCCCCGCATAATCTGCCGCTGCCGTGAAACACTAATCCCATAAAACTTCTCCGACAGGTGATTTAATGGAAACTATCGTTTTTTTCGATACCAAACCCTACGACCGTGACAGCTTTGACCCCCTGAATACCTCTTTCGATCTGCGCTATTATGAGGACAAGCTCTCCCCCTCAACCGCTCCCCTGTCTGCGGGCTGCAAGGCTGTCTGCGCTTTTGTTAATGACAGGATAGACCGCAAAACCATTGATGCCCTTGTAAAAAACGGCACGGAGCTTTTGCTTCTCAGATGTGCAGGTTACAACAACGTAGACATAAAATATGCAGAGGGCAGGCTAACGGTAATGCGTGTTCCCGCCTATTCGCCCCATGCAGTCGCCGAACACGCTATGGCTCTCACCCTTATGCTTAACAGAAAAATTCACCGCTCCTATATCCGCACAAGAGATCATAATTTCAGCATTGCGGGGCTTACGGGCTTTGACCTTTACGGCAAAACGGCGGGTATTGTCGGCACGGGAAAAATTGGCAGAGTTTTTGCGGATATCTGCAACGGGTTCGGCATGAAGGTGCTTGCCTTTGATACAAACCCAGACAGTTCTCTGAAAAATGTCTCTTATGTATCCTGCGATGAGCTTTTCGGGGAAAGCGACATTATTTCGCTGCACTGTCCTCTTACAAAGGAAAACCGTCATCTTATCGGGAAAAAGTCCCTCTCTCTTATGAAGCCCTCCGCTTATATTATCAACACTTCGCGGGGCGGTCTTATTGACAGTGAGGCGCTGCTTGATGCACTTAAAGCGGGGACTGTTGCCGCTGCGGGTCTTGACGTTTACGAGGAGGAGGGGGATTATTTTTATGAGGATCTTTCGGGAGATATTATTGATGATGAGGTGCTTTCCCTGCTCGTTTCACTTCCTAATGTTATAATCACCTCTCATCAGGCATTCCTCACCCGTGAAGCTCTTTCCGCTATTGCAGATACCACTCTTGCCAATGCTAAAGCATTTTTTGACAATAAAACGCTACCCACGGAAAATGTTGTCTGTATCGGGTCAGACAGAAATGAGACGAAAAACAGGATAAGTTAATTTTATCCTGTCTTTCGTCTCTTTTTCTTGGGGTCACACTGCAAATTTTTAGTTATATGCTTTCAAGATGTTTTGTCTGTAACTTACTGTATGTGCAGTGCTGCCAGAGGGGAGGTTTGCAGCTCCCCTTTAACCCTTTATTTACTGCTATTATGCTGAATTGGGGTTTTTCTGCTTTCAAGATGTTTTGTCCGTAACATTGTGTTTGTGCTGTACCGCCAAAGGGGAAACCTTCGGGAAGGAGGGGGGAGAGCAGAGATTTCTTAGACGCTCACTTCCCTCCCCCCTCCTTCCCTACGGTTGTCCCCTCTGGACTCCCTTTCCCTCTCCCAACCTCCCCTCTCCCTCTACCGCTATCACACTAAATATTTTTATTTACTGTAGGTTTTAAGGGTGGCACACTGCTTTTGTTTTGCTGTGATTTCTTTTTGCCATGTTGGAATCTTTTTGATTGAGGTACGCCGTAATTAGTTAGGCTTATTTTAATTTATTCAGGGAGAGTTTGCTTTGATGTAATTGAAAGTTGGGGAGTTACAAATTAAAAAATTCACATTATACTGACCAACAGAGTGGCTGCGGTTAAACGCAAAACGAAAGGTACCGGGTTGCTATCTGAAATATTTACGCTAAATTCTCCAACGCTAAAAAATTATCATTAACTACTACGCTAAACTAAAGTTACCGGGTTTCTATCTGAATTTATTCCGCCAAATTCACCAACGACCTGCCTGCGGGTTCCACCCGCCCAACTTTCATTTAACATCATTGCAAACGAAAGTTACCGAGTTACTATCTAAAATCATTCCGCAAAAATCACCAACGACCCGGCTGCGGTCACTGACCGCCTTAGTATTCGAGCTTTTTGTCAAGATATGCCTCAAGGTCTGTAAGGGGAACTCTTTCCTGCGCCATAGTGTCACGGTCACGAACTGTAACGCAGCCGTCCTCCAAGGTGTCAAAATCATAGGTAATGCAGAAAGGCGTGCCTATCTCGTCATGACGGCGGTAACGCTTGCCTATCTGTCCCGCATCATCATAATCAACAACCCATTTTTTGGAAAGCTTTGTAAACAGCTCCTGAGCAGGCTCTTTCAGCTTCTTGGTAAGCGGAAGCACCGCTGCCTTGAAAGGCGCAAGGGCGGGGTGCAAGTGCATAACATTCCTTATATCCTTTTTATCTCCCTCGCCGATCTCCTCCTCGTCATAGGCTTCGCAGACTATCGCAAGGAAAAGCCTTTCCACGCCTAATGACGGCTCTATTACATATGGGATATATTTCTCATTCGTTTCGGGATCGAAATATTCAAGGCTCTTGCCGCTGGTTTCCATGTGACGGGTAAGGTCATAATCCGTTCTGTCCGCAACGCCCCACAGCTCGCCCCAGCCAAAGGGGAACAGATACTCAAAATCCGTTGTCGCCTTGGAATAGAAGCACAGCTCCTCGGGAGAATGATCCCTCAGTCTGAGATTTTCCTCCTTGATACCCAGTCCCAACAGGAAATCACGGCAGTAACCCCTCCAGTACTCGAACCACTCCAGATCGGTCCCGGGCTTGCAGAAAAATTCAAGCTCCATCTGCTCAAATTCCCTTACACGGAAGATGAAGTTTCCGGGAGTTATCTCGTTTCTGAATGATTTTCCTACCTGACAAACGCCGAAAGGCACTTTTTTACGGGTCGTTCTCTGAATATTAAGAAAATTTACAAAAATTCCCTGTGCAGTTTCCGGTCTTAGGTACAGCTCCGCCTTTGAATCCTCGGTAACGCCCTGAAATGTTTTAAACATAAGATTAAACTGTCTTATGGGCGTAAAATTCTTTGACCCGCATTCGGGACATTTTACGTCATGAGATGCGATATATTCGCTCATCTGCTCATTTGACCAGCCCGCAGTATTCTCCCCCGTCTGGGACTCTATGAGCTGATCGGCACGGTGACGGGTCTTGCAGTCGCGGCAGTCCATGAGAGGGTCGGAAAAACCTCCGATATGTCCCGATGCAACCCATGTCTGAGGGTTCATAAGAATTGCCGAATCCAGTCCCACGTTGTAAGGCTGCTCCTGCACGAATTTTTTAAGCCATGCCTTTTTGATATTGTTTTTAAGCTCCACACCTAAAGGTCCGAAATCCCATGTATTGGCAAGTCCGCCGTATATCTCACTTCCGGGATAAACAAAGCCCCTGCCCTTACAGAGTGCTACTATCTTGTCCATTGTCTTTTCAAAAGCCATTTTGTATACCACCTTATCTGCCAAAAAAGGCATTTTTTTCATTATTAACATAATTTATTATATTACATTTTTACCGCGTTGTCAAGATATTTTTTGCGGCGGCGGGTGGAACCCGCTGCCACCTCGTTAGTATGTTTTGCGTGAACATTTCAATAGTAACTCGGTAACTTTCGTTTTCCTTGATTTTAAATTAATTTGTAGCGGCATGACCCCGCTTGCAGGTCATTGGGAGATTTTGCGTGAACATCTCAATAGTAACTCGGTAACTTTTATTTGCTGTGATACTAAAGCAGGTCGGCGGGTGGAACCCGCTGCCGGGTCGTTGGTATGTTTTGTGTAAACATCTCAATAGTAACTCGGTAACTTTTATTTGGCGATATGAATAATACCGGATAAGCGGGCGGAATCCGACCAAGGAGGTGACTGCGGTCAAACGCAAAACGAAAGTTACCGGGCTGCTGTCTGAAAAATTTATGCTAAATTCTCCAACGCTAAAAAAAATTCTAAGGCAACACCGTACAAAGCCGTCAAACGTTCTTTGTGCGGTGTTGCCTTGATTTAACATCATATAAAATAAAGGTTACCGGGTTACTATTGAGATGTTCACGCTAAACACACCAACGACCTGCGTGCGGGGTCACCCCGCCCATAATTAAAGTGAGAAGCTCATTTTTAGTAAATATCGGATAGAATCAGATAACGTCCGCCAGCTCTGCTGCTTTTTTGCACCCGTCAGTCCTGTCAATGTCGCCCGGATTAAGAACACCCGGAACAAGGACTTCGCCAACCATTTTCCACTTGTTCAGCTCACACGTACGCTCCATGGGAATACGGACGCCGTCCATAACAGACACATCATCTTCCTCACAGCAGGCAATAATAGCACATTCCTTTCCGGAAATATCCTTGCCGCCCACAACCAAAGAATAGAGCTTGTCAATGACGCCCTTTATCTGTGCGGGGATAGAATACCAATAAACGGGCATTGTGAAAACGAGCGCATCAGCTTCAAGAATGGCAGGAGCGATCAGGTTAAAATCATCATCAAAGGAACAGGCTTTCCCCGTTGAATAGCACGTTTCACAGGCATGACAGCCGCCCACATTTTTAAATGCCGCATCAAATCGTATGACAGTGTGTCCCTTTTCTTCTGCCGCCCTTATAAAGGCGTCAGTCATTGCAAAGCTGTTTCCGTTTTTCCTCGGACTTCCGGTAATTACAACAATTTTTTTGCTCATGATCTTACCTCCGTTTTATAAGTGCGGGCGTGCGCCCTCATAAATTATTAATACTAATCGTCAATGTCATAAGAAACTTCGCAGATTATAACATCATAGTCATAGAAAAGCTCGCCCTCTGTATCGCTGCGCCTTATCTCATATTCGGCAACAAACCGATCCTCCTCGTCACGCATGAACTCCACTTTCCAGCCGTCAAAAAAGCTCTTGTACCCCTCTGCCTTTTCATCTGTGTAGGGAGTGGTTATAATGGCTTTTTCAAGTCTGCCGTCATCAAATTCATATTGCAGGATATCCTCGCCGCTTTCCACCGTCAGGGTATCGTCATAATAGGTATAATCGCCCTTTTCAAGTCCCAGAGTATCGAGGGTTTCACGGTAGGTCATGCCTGCCGAAAGCCCGTACATGGGGTCGTAAACGTCAGCAGAAACAGCCGTCTTTTCTTTTTTCGGGGTATTTTTCAGAACGCCGTCCTCACCCAGATCGTATGTCCTGCTGCCCAGCTTTATAACGCCCGTGCGCATAACGCCGTCCGTACCGAAATAATACGTCCTGCCGCCGATGTCCTCCCAGCCCGTATCCATAGAGCCGTCATTCTCGAAATGGTAGGTATTTTCCCCTATTTTCGCCCATGATGTTATGGCACGTCCTCTGTTGCCGCCGTTAAAATAATATCTGTCGTCGCCGATATTTTTCCACCCCGTAACGATTTTTCCGTTTTTATCGAAAAAGTAAAGTCCCCCGTCGATCCTTTTAAGACCCGTGTAATATTTTTCTGTACGGTCATTTTTGTAGCCGTAAGAGCCGTCCTTGAATTTTACCCAATCCGCTGACGCTCCTGTGGTTAGTGCCGCCGCAGCAGACACGCTTACTACAGCCGCTGTAATGACTGAAATGATCTTTTTCATGCAGGAACCCTCCTTATTTCATTATACGCCTATTATACCACATTTTTTTGTAATTGTCAATAAGAAAATTATACTTTTTCAGTATAACATTTAGCGGCGGCATGATGCCGCTTGCAGGTCGTTGGTATATTTTGCATGAACATTACAATAGTAACTCGGTAACCTTCGTTTTCATGATTTTAATTTGAATTTGCGGGGTGACCCCGCAGGCAGGTCGTTAGTATGTTTTGCGTAAATTTTTCAATAGTAACTCGGTAACTCTCATTTTCTGCAATTTTTAATAATATTTTTTTAGCGCTCAAAAATTTTGCATAAATTTTTCAGATAGCAGCCCGGTACCTTTCGTTTTGCGTTTGACCGCAGTAACTCCTTTAGTAAATTAAGTGTAAATCTTTCATATAAGCACGGCAATTTACATTTGCTTACAATTATAAATTCCTGTTTTAGAGGATAGAAGTTAGAAGATAGAGGATAGAAGATAAATGAGCATATCTCAGAATTTAGTGTACATCAATATAAAATCTCAGAATGGCAAAAAGAAATCACAGCAAAACAAAAGTAAAGTGCAAACCTAAAAAATAAAATCAAATAAAGTTATTTAGCGTGATAGCGGTAGAGGGAGAGGGGAGGTTGGGAGAGGGAAGGGGATTCCAAAGGGGGCAACCGTAGGGAAGGAGGGGGGAGGGAAGTGAGCGTCTAAGAAATCTCTGCCCTCCCCCCTCCTTCCCGAAGGTTCCCCCTTTGGCGGGACAGCACAAACACAACGTTACGGACTGAACATCTTGAATGAAATAAATTTAACATCACAGAAAATAAAAGTTACCGAGTTACTATCTGAAATATCTTTGCAAAACTCACCAACGAAGTGGCGGCGGGTTCCACCCGCAATTTACCTGCTCAGCATATCAAGCAATTCATTTTTCTTTTTCCAGAGCTTTTCTGAAAGATCCACATAATATGCATGAGGATTTTCAAAACGCTTTACCTCGTCCCAGAGGGTATCGAGCTGGCGGGCGCAGTACTCTCTTATTTCGGGAGCAGAGGGGGAAGTGTAAACGCATTCGCCCTTGTCAAATATCATTACCTGCAACTTTTTAGCGGTAAAATCGGTAACGGTCTTTTTCTTGTAGGGATGATCGGGGTCAAATATAGTATAGGGCTTGCTGTCGTCCACCGTCTCGTCCTTACAGGTAAGCAGATCGGCAATAGCCTTTCCCGTGCGGTTGTCGTAGAAACGCCACAGTTCCTTTAAATCGGGAGTGGTTATTTTTGCCACATTTTCCGACAGCTTTATTTTCGGGATAAGCTCACCGTTTTTCTCAACGGCAGTGAGCTTATAAACACCGCCGAACACAGGTTCGCTGCGGCTGGTAATGAGTCTTTCACCAACGCCGAAGCTGTCGATCTTTGCGCCCTGCCTTAAAATATCCTCAATAATATACTCGTCCAGAGAATTGGAAATACATATTTTTGCTTCGGGGAATCCTGCATCGTCCAGCATTTTTCTTGCCTTTTTGGAAAGATAGGTAATATCGCCGCTGTCAATGCGGATACCCGCAGGAGAATGTCCTGCCGCTTTAAGCTCACCGAAAACGGTAATTGCATTGGGAATACCCGACCTCAGCACATTATATGTATCCACAAGCAGCATACATGAATCGGGATAGCACCTTGCATATGCTCTGAACGCTTCAAGCTCGCTATCGAACATCTGAACCCAGCTGTGCGCCATAGTACCCAGTGCGGGAGTACCCATTTCCTTATCCGAAATAGTGCAGGCAGTACCGCTGCACCCTGCAATATAGGAGGCTCTTGCGCCGTAGATAGCGCCGTCACTGCCCTGCGCCCTGCGTGAGCCGAACTCCATAACGGGTCTGCCGTCCGCAGCCTTTACAATTCTTGCCGCCTTTGTGGCGATAAGGCTCTGATGATTAATGCACAAAAGGAGCATTGTTTCCACAAACTGCGCCTGAATAGCAGGACCCTTTACCGTGATAAGGGGTTCATTTGGGAAAACGGGCGTACCTTCGGGGATAGCCCACACATCGCATACAAATTTAAAATCCGCAAGGTATTTTAAAAAATTTTCGGAGAATATTTTCTTTGACCGCAAAAACTCTATATCCTCATCGGTGAAATGGAGATTTTTAATATAGTCCATTGCCTGTTCAAGACCGCACATCACCGCAAAACCGCCATCGTCGGGAACTCTGCGGAAATAGAGATCGAAGCAGCAGATAATATCGCCCATGCCGTTTTCCAGATAACCGTTGCCCATAGTAAGCTCATAGAAATCGGTGAGCAGTGTTAAATTCCTGTCGTTCATTTTATTATCCTCCGTTAATTATTTTTAAGCTCCTCATACTCGGGAAGCTCCTCTGAATAGGAATCGACAAAACGGAGAAAATGTGCAAAACTGTCCGCCTCGTCGTCCCTGCCGCAGAACTTGAACATATAGTAGTTGGCTTCTATCTTCTTTGAATCATCGCCCGATCTCAGGTACACGGTATAAGTAGGCATATCCGAATTTTCCGTATATCTTCTTTCTCTGATACGCTGGCGGTCGTTGAGCTGTGCGCCTGTCATTTTGCTGTTCATTTCAAAAAGACCGTCCGAAACAGCCGTATCGTAAAATATCTGGAGATCGGAATTTGAGAATTTCAGACTTCTTTTAACGTCCTGTTCTTCGCTTTCGCCCTGAATAAGATATTTTTTGCCGCTGTTGAGCTCAAAAAAGCTGCCGTAGAAATTTTCCTGCACACTGAAAGCGAAATTTTCGGGCATTTTAGCACTTTTCATCAGCTTGCCGTCCCATGAGCCGTCATCACTCAGAAAGTACGTACCCGCAGCGGTTTCTATCTGACCCTTTGCCATATTTCCGTTATTCTGGGGATCGAAATAAAACCATTTTCCGTTTAATTTTTTCCACCCTGTCCACAAAACGCCGTTGTCATAATAGCGGACATTGCCCTTAACGTCTGCCTTTCCCGTATAAGCCGTGACGCCGCTGCCGTCATTTTTCACCATTATGCCGTCAATAAGGCAAAGACCCTTTTTCCCCGACTTCGGCAGATCGTAAAGCTGGCGGGTAACGGGGTTTCTTGTATAATCCTTTCCGTATGTACCCGTAAATTCTGCACCTGTAAGCGGGTCAAAAACTGCGCTTGCGGTGACCGTCATCATTCCCGCTGCTATTACAGCGGCTGCTGCGGCTGTTAATTTTTTTATATTTATCATTTGGAAATTCCTCCTTATATGATTTGTTCATTTTTAATTTGGGTTTTTATTAAGATGAAAAACTGTTTAAAAAGCGGGGATTTTTTTATTTGCTGTGATATTTAATGATATTTTTTTAGCGTTGGAGAATTTTGCTTAAACTTTTTAGATAGATACCCGGTACCCTTAGTTTTGCGTTTAACCGCAGTCACCTATTTGGTAAGCAATGTGAAATTTTTTAATTTGTAACTCGGTAACTGTTATTTGTTGTGATGTTAAATTAAGAGTTAAACCTTTAATATCTCCACACTCCACTCTTACAAATGCGGGTTTTTATGATGATGAAAAGCTGTTTTTAAGTGCTGATTTGTTTGTAGGGATAAGTTGATTTTGCTTTCCCCCGCTTTCTATGGCACTAATGTGCCGTGCAGACTTCTTTACGTCAGCGGATAACCGCCGCATTTTTTAACTCCCCCTATTATTCATTATAAATTTGTAGGTCAGGCTCTCCCCGTGTTTTCCTTGCGGCGGTTATCGCTCCCCACGTTTATCCGCTCCCATGCTTGATTGTTGAGATTTGTTTGTTGTGCTTCTCCATTGCCGGGACGCTGTCCCGGACCCTGCAAGGGCGCTGCCCTTGACCCGCGAGGGCGCTGCCCCTCGACCCCGCAAGGGCGCTGCCCTTGACCCGCAGCCTTTTGAAAAAAGGCTGGCGAAAACTTTACCTTATGTTTGTTTTGCTTAGATTTTCTTTTTTGTGCCTCTGACTTTTTTTCGTCACACTATTTCCTTTACAAACTCTATGCCGCTGTCCTTTAACAGCTTGTACGCCGCTATATTCGCAAAATCACTCCCATGATAATCCGCATCATACGTTTCTACACAGCTTATCGGTATAATTATTTTTACCGTCCTGTTCCTGCTCGTAAAATATGTTTTAAGCGAAAGACAAAACTGCAAAACACATATGTCCGTACAATCCCCCGTAACTATAAATGTATCCGTTCCCGGCGTGAGCAGTTCTCTGAATGCCTGCTCATGAAAACCGTTTGTCGAATTTTTCGGGATAAGTGTATAGCCCCCCGTCCTGCTCAGCTCCTCCACTATTTCCGATTCACTCGTCCCCTCTATGCAGTGGGGCGGAAAGGAAACAAATTCCGCTGCATTCTCCTTGTGACAGTCCGCAAAGGCTGCTGCGGCTATCCCCGCATCTTTGCATTTTCTGAGGAGTGCCGCATTCGGCTCAATAATGCTGCCTATTCTTTTGTCCGACATTGCGCCCTCGTTTATAAAGCCGTTTATTATGTCCACAAAAACAACAAGGGTATTTTCCTTTTTAAAGGAGGAAAGCTCCGCTGCGGGCAGGCTTTCTATCTCCGTTTTCAGCTTTTCGGTCTCATTTTTTATCCTTTCGGAAAAATTATCTGTAAAGATCATTTTTGCTCCTCCTCATTTTTTCGTGGTGCGTTTCTGCGTTCAAAAAAGTCCTCCATGCTCAGATATTCATCTAATATCTGTCTTGCCCTTTCCTGCCTTTTACGGAACACGGGCAATGTTTCCTCACGTGAAAGGTACTCGCTTTCCAGCCATGAGAGCATTTCCTTATAGCCCTCCTCATTTAAGGAAAAATCCTTTTCGGTTACATTTTCCGAACAGTCAATGCACTTTTCACCCGACCAGATGAACGCTTTTAAAAGGCTTTCGCCCTCTTTCGGACAAAAGGGGACTACTTTATAATTGAAGTCCCTTTCGCCGCTGCTGCCCGAATATATGCCCTTTTCGCTGAACAGAAAGAACTTTGGTATCTCGAAATATTTTGATGCCGATGATGATGCCATTGTTATCGCCTCCGTCTGTTATTATGATAACACAATTTTTTTTTAATGTCAATACCGTTGATAAGGACGGGGTAATATTATACAAAAAATCCCGATAATTTTTTTACGTTTAAAACGTTTTCGGGACTTGACATTCCTTTTATTCTATGGTATAATCATAAATGCAACAAACTAATTGATGCGGCCGGTTTAGAACTGCATCTGTATTATTATCCCGATGTGCGTTACATTTTGTATAGTAACTTCATTGCAGTACATTTTGTATAAAAAATGCCACATGAATTTGTGCGTTCCTACAAAAATGTAAAAGTTTCCATTAAAGTGTTGACTAACGTCGGATTTTGAGTTATAATATATATGATGTTAAGTTCTTATATTTCTATGTTAACATCCGTTTTGTTGTCTCCTTTCTTTTGTTCTACACATAATGATTTTATTTTATCTCATCTGTCGGCAGGACTTCGGTTCTGCCTCTTTTTTTATCTCATTCTGAGCCTGTTTATTTTGTGCAGTATTGACTTAATGTTAATAATGTGTCAAAAATTCATGCTCAAATTTATTCAATGTGCGGAATATACAAAAGTTTTTTTTATTCTATTGCTTTTTTTTTGCAGATATGATATAATTTTAATAAATAATGATTTTTTTATCATTCTGCTATTTTCAGGAAAGGAATAATTGATATGGGAAAAAATATTATCCTTTACGGACCCCCGGGAACAGGTAAAACCTACAATTCGGTCAACTATGCGTTGTCCATTATCTATAATATACCCGTTGAAGCGGTCATGCGAAAGGATTATAACGCCATGCTCGACCGCTATAATGAGCTGAAAAATAACTTTGGGCAGATAGAGTTTACCACCTTTCACCAGTCTATGGGATATGAGGAGTTTATCGAGGGTATCAAGCCCGTTTTCCTCGAAACCATGAACGAAAGAGGTGAGCGTACCCGTAAAAAGGAAATGGTCTACGTGGTGGATAAGGGTATTTTCCGTGAGTTCTGCCAGAAAGCCGCCGAACACCCCGACGAAAACTACGTTTTTATCATTGACGAGATAAACAGAGGTAATATTTCCAAAATTTTCGGTGAGCTTATTACAGTTATTGAGCCGTCAAAGCGTCTCGGCGAACCCGAGGAGGTAAAGGTAAGGCTTGCATATTCACAAGAGCCTTTCGGCGTTCCTCAGAATGTCTTTATCGTGGGTACTATGAATACTGCCGACCGTTCCATAGCACTCCTTGACACCGCTATACGCAGACGTTTTGACTTTGTGGAGATGCTCCCTCAGCCTGAGCTTTTCCATGATCTTTATGTGGAAAATGTCAGCATTGAAGCTCTGCTTGCCACTATCAACAAGCGTGTGGAGATCCTCTGCGACAGAGAGCATACTATCGGTCATGCTTATTTTATGTCACTGCGGGAAGATCCCTCAATTACACGTCTTGGTTCTATCTTCAAAAACTCCATTGTTCCTCTGCTTCAGGAGTATTTCTACGGTGATTATCAGAAGATACGCTGGGTTCTCGGCGACTACAACAAGCTGCCCGAGGAGCAGTTCGTTAAAGCTATCGCTATTGACTATAAAAAGACTTTCGGCGAAAATGTTGAGCTGTTCCTTGATGTTGATGATACATATGAGATAAATGATGCCGCTTTCTGGAATATCAACTCCTACAGCAAGCTGCTCTGATCGTCCGGAGGTGTCCCGTTATGGGAAAAAGAGATCGCTATAAAATTTTTGAGTCACAGTTCTTTACCATTGCAGGCTCCTCTGAACGGGAGGGAGGCGTTCCTCTGCCCGAGGAGCTTTTCTGTATGCTGGAAAATTTTGTTTATGAAAAGAAAATGCCCGATCCCAGGGGCTTTAACAGCTATGTTCTGGGCGGTGAGGGGGACGGAAAGGAACGTATCCTCAGAGCGGGTGGATATGTGGGGGCAATGGTCTTTAAGGACGGCACTCAGATAGAGATCCTCCCCATGCTTTCTGCACGTGACAGGCAGGGGAACGTTCTTTCAAACAAGCGTGTTTTTCTGAATATGCTCCGGTCTATGAGAACTCTGCCCCTGACAAATTACAACATAAATTCAAGAGCTGCGGAAAATCTTAATATATTTGAGACTTTTATTCTTGCCTTTATAAATGAAGTGGACGGCATTGTAAAAAACGGTCTTAAGCAGACTTATACGCCCTTTGAGGATAACGAGAATTTCCTTAAAGGAAAGGTAATTTACGCAAAGCACGCCACAAAAAATTTCGCTCACAAGGATAAATTCTACGTTCAGTACGATGTATTTACCATTAACAGAGCCGAAAACAGGCTGATAAAATCTACGCTTAAATTCCTTAAAAATATAACCTCCTCTGCAAGAAGCCGCAACAGGCTGGATTCACTGCTTGCAAATTTTGACGGAGTGGAGCTTTCCTCAAATTACACTCAGGATTTTGCGGCGTCTGTCGCAGACAGGACAATGCTTGGCTACAGGAATGCTCTCAGGTGGGCTGAGATCTTTCTTCTCGGAAGATATGTCACCATAACCACAGGCAGGAATGTGGCTTATGCCGTAATTTTTCCCACAGGTGAGCTTTTTGACAGCTACACCGTTTACAGTCTGGGAAAAATGCTTGACAACCAGCGTTTCAAGGCTGAGATACAGAAAAAACGCTATCCCATGCTTGGCGCTCCCATGCGCAAGGACAGCGCTCAGGCTCTTGCGGTCATGACCCTTAAGGAAACGGGAATGAGAGTTGTTTTTGACTCGAAATGGCAGGAGCTTTCTGCTGATGATGATAACTACGGTATCCGTGAAAATGATATTTACGATATTTACAATCTCCTTGAAATGTACAGATCGGACAGTGCCTGCTATATCTATCCAATTACCCGTGAAATACGTGAGGACAGGCGTGAGATCTGCTTTAAAAATGAGGACGGTATTCTGGGGCGTGTATGCTTTGTGGATATCGGCGATATGGAGGGCAGTCTTGTTAAAGTTTTAGAGCATATTTTCGGTCAGAGAATCGCATCGGACAAACCGACAGGCTGATATTATACTCATCTTATATTAAGGCAACACCGCACAAAGAACGCCTAACGGCTTTGTACGGTGCTGCCTTAAAAAACGGTACAGTCCGACCTGTACCGCAGAAAAATAATAATGCCGACCCCGAAAAGGATCGGCATTTGATTTTACTTGACAGCGTTCAGCTTCTTTGCAAGCTGGCTCTTCTTTCTTGCTGCCTTGTTCTTGTGCATGATACCCTTTGCGCAAGCCTGATCTACTTTCTTGATAGCGAGCTTTACTGCTTCGGGGGACTTCTCTGCATCAGCAGCCTTGATAACAGTCTTGAGATTGGACTTTATCATTTTGTTGCGCAGGGTCTTTGCTGAGATGACCTTTACTCTTTTCTTCGCTGACTTGATATTTGGCATAACTAATTACCTCCGTGATCATTTTTTATCTTTATTATGATCGGAATTAACTGCCGTGAAAAGCCTATGACACTTTCGGCTTTCTGAGTTTACACTCCGGAATTTATCGGGAATAGGATATATATTCCGTGAATCACGCCTTTAAATCCTGCTGCAAAACAATTTATATCGGCCAAATTACTTTACAACACATTATATTATAACATTTTCTCCCCTGTTTTTCAAGTACCTTTTATGTAAAATTTTCTAAGTAATTCCATGTTTATTTTTAGATATTTTGCACATATTACCTGTGAAAGGACTTGATATTATGAATCGCAGCTCTGCACGCACCGATCTTGCAGTGGAAACTTTTGATCCCGATGCAGCCGCTCTCCCTAAAGGTATTCTCAGAAAGATAAGAAAAAGCAGTGTTTGCACTATTACCGAAATAATTGTTGAGGACATTATGGCGGGTCTTAAAATAGGAAAAAGCACGGGGCGGTATATTACTGTGGAGACAGACAGGCTTTCCGCTCACCCCGAAGATCTGAGCGAACAGTCCCGTAATATTGCTGATGAGATTTCCGCTCTTATTCCCGACAAGGACAGGCTTCTTGTGGTGGGTCTGGGAAATGAAAGCATTACTCCCGATGCTCTGGGTCCGAGAACTGCTTCGAGGATAATTGCCACACGCCATGTGGCTGAAGAAAATATGGGCGCGGAGCTTTCGGGTCTTTCTCTTAATTCCGTTTCCGCTCTTTCCGCAGGCGTTATGGGTCAGACGGGTATTGAATCCTCCGAACTTGTTCTAGCGGTCTGCGGTAAGGTAAATCCTACCTGCGTTATTGCTGTTGACGCTCTTGCGTGCAGTGATATTTCCCGTCTCGGCACTACGATACAGATCACAGATTCGGGGATTTCCCCCGGCTCGGGCGTTCAGAACAGGAGAAAGGAGCTTTCCCGTGAAACTCTCGGCATTCCCGTTGTTGCTGTCGGCGTTCCTACTGTTGTGGATATGCACAGTATTGTCAGAAGTATTACCGGTGACGCTCCCGACAAGCATCTTCCCAATATGATGGTGACCCCGAGAGATGTGGACAAGCTCATTGACAGGACTGCTCATCTTCTTGCTTTCGCTATTAACCGCTGCGCTCAACCCGGGCTTTCTGATGAGGATATCCTCTCTCTAATGTGAAAAAGTGGTATGTTACAACATGAAATGTTGTAACATAGTCAAAATTTTAAATTATCTGCTTTCAAGATGTTCAGTCCGTAACATTCTGTTTGTGCTGTACCTCCAAAGGGGGAACCTTCGGGGAGAAAGGGGGAGGGCAGAGATTTCTTAGACGCTCACTTCCCTCCCCCTTTCTCCCCGCATCTCGCAGAGATGCGCGCCCCCTTTGGAATCCCCGGCATCTCGTAGAGATGCATTCTCCCCTTAACCCCTCTCCCTCTACCGCTATCACACTATAGCCTGTTGACGCTATTTTGACCACATAAAGATGCAAGCAATCTGAACAAATGACAGAAAGATATGATCCAGCTTATCGTATCTGGTACACACTCTACGAAACGCTTTCAGCCATCGAAAGAGTCTTTCAATGATATTTCTTTGCTTGTATAACTCATGGTCATATTCCCATGGATTTATTCGATTTTTCTTCGGTGGAACTACTGGATCGTGTCCGAATGATCGGCAAAGTTCCCTGGTTTTATCCCCCTCATAGGCTTTATCCATCAAAATTGGAACGCCCGGATATCGCTCACCTATATGCTCGATGGAAATTCTTCCTTGGGGTGCATCGTGACAGTTTCCTCCCGACAAGTGCATTTCGACAATGACCTTGTCATTTGCGGATACCACGTGAAGCTTTGTGTTCCATCCTCCTTTTGATTTTCCAATGGATTGCTTTCCGCGTTTTTTAAAACCCCGTGTGCATCGGGGTGCAGTTTGCAGGAAGTGCTGTCCAAAGCCAACACTTCCACTTTGATTGCGATGATTTTTTCCTGTTGCAAAGCATGAAAAACACGCTGTATCACACCATTTTCACACCATCTCTTAAACCTTTGATAAACACTGTTCCATTTGCCGTATTTTTCTGGAAGTGCCCTCCATTTGCACCCGTTTTCGGCAATATATAAGATGGCATTGATAAAAGTGTAATTGTCAATCTTTACGTTCCCTCGCTGAATCGGAAAATACTTTTCGATTTTTGCGTACTGTTCTTTTGTGATATTCATGTATATATCATATCACATTTTTTCACTAGTGTCAACAGGCTCTAAATTATTTCGTTTACTGTGGGATTTAAGGTTAGCATACTGCTTTTTTCTTACTGAGATTTCTTTTTGCCATGCTTAGATTTTTTTGATTGTAGTACGCCTGATTTGTTCCGTTTATTTATTCGGATTGATTTTACATTGCAGTGAATGAAAGTTACCGGGTTGCCATTAAAATGTTCTCACTTAATTTACCAAAGAGATGACTGCGGTTAAAAGCCAAACGAAAGGTACCGGGCTGCTATCTCAAAAATATATGCTAAATTCTCCAACGCTAAAAAATATCATTAAATATCGCAGAAAATGAGAGTTACCGAGTTACAAATTAAATTTTTTTCTCATAATAAACTAACGAGGTGGCTGCGGGGTCACCCCGCTCTGATTATTCTTCAGTTATCTTTGAAAGATGATCACATATATTTATAAGATCATCTTTATCAAAAAAATCAAATGTGATCTTTCCCTTTTCTCCGCTTTTCGGCATTATTTTTATCTTTCTTCCAAGCCTTTCATGCAGACTTATTTCAAGCTCGGTATAAAAATTTCTCAGCTTGCGCTCCTCCGGTTCTAAAAATTCTGCCGTTCCCGGATCGTCCTCGGTGTTTATATCCCATGCCAGCTTTTCTGTCTGACGTACATTCAAGCCCTCGTTTAATACCTTGTCAAGCGCATCTTCTATTCTGTTCTTGTCACTTATTGCCATAAGCGCTTTTGCATGACCTATTGTTATTTCTCCCTCTTTAAGCTGATGCTGTACGCTTTCGGGCATGGTCAGAAGCCTTAATGAATTTGCTATGTAGGGTCTGGATTTTCCTACCGTTTTTGCTATATTTTCCTGCGTCATTCCGTATGTGGAGTTAAGCTCATGGTATGCTGACGCTTCCTCAATGGGATTAAGGTCGGCTCGCTGTATGTTCTCTATTATCGCTATCTGATTTACCTCGGCATCACTCATCTCCCTTATGATAACCGGTATATCTGTCATTCCCACTATACGGCAGGCTCTCCATCTCCTCTCTCCTGCTACGATCTGATATGACATGGAATCGGGTATAGGTCTTACTACTATCGGTTGTATAAGTCCGTGTTCCCTTATGGACTCTGCAAGACCGTTTATCTCCTCTTCATCAAAATGCTTTCTCGGCTGTGATTTGTTGGGCTCTATTTCCGTGATCCTCAGTGTACGGATATCGTCCCTTTTTTCTGTGAAATTATCCTCAAAAAGTGCGTTAAGTCCTGTTCCCAGAGCCATTTTCCTTTTATCTCTCCTTTACTTTTTTACTATGCCGAACAGCTTTCTCTTTGCAGGTTCGGGAGCTTTGAACGATACGCCGTGTCTGTTCAGCATTTCTTCCGACAACTTTTCATACGCCTCTGCTCCTTTTGAGGAGGCGTCATAATATATTACAGGCTTTCCGAAGCTGGGCGCTTCGGATATTTTTACATTCCGGGGTATGAAGCTGTTATACACCTTATTGGGAAAATGCTTTTTTACCTCTTCTACTACCTGATTTGTAAGATTAAGCCTCGAATCGTACATCGTAAACACTATCCCGTCAATATCTATTACTGGATTGTAATGCTGCCTTACCTTTCTTACCGATTCCACAAGCTGCGAAAGACCCTCAAGGGAATAATATTCGCATTGCAGCGGGATAAGTACTCCGTCTGATGCACACAGCGCATTTATTGTGAGCAGTGACAGGGAGGGGGGGCAATCTATTATTATGTAGTCAAACTCATCTTTTATGGTGAGTACCTGCATTTTTAGTCTGTTCGATCTGTTTTCAAGGCTTACAAGCTCTATATCCGCTCCCGCAAGCTCAGATGTGCTGCCTATTACGCTTACATTTTCATACTCTGTTCCGATTATTCCCTCATTGATACGATTTTTTCCCATAAGTATATCATACGATGCGACTGATACCGACTTTTTTCTTATCCCGAATCCGCTGGTGGTATTTCCCTGAGGATCCATGTCTATACAAAGCACTTTTTGTCCTCTTTTTCCCAGTGAAGCGGATAAATTTACTGCCGTTGTGGACTTTCCTACACCTCCTTTTTGATTTGCGACCGAAATTATTTTAGCCATATGATCATTCCTTTTTGAAGTAATGTTCCACATGGAACATTTTAAAAATAGTATATACTTATTATAACATCTGCAAACTGTATTTGCAATTGACAAAGACTATAAAATTTATATATTATTTTCTCCAAAAAGCATAATTATTATGAAGAGATTTCTACTCTGCTCTGTTAGGTATGCGGACTATATATTCCGTGTATTCCTTTTCCTTGTTTTTCTTCACCTCCGCATTTATTCCCGCCGCCTGCATGACCTCAACTGCGTGGTTTATGGTATTTACAAATATACGCACGTCCTTGAATGCGCTTTTGCACTTTTTTATCCGCTGTATTTCCTTGTTGTGCTTTATTGTTCTCTCGATAAGCCTTTCGGTATTTTCTACATTGAGCTTTTTTTCGTTTATCTCCTTTATAAGTCTGAGCCTTTCTTCGGGGGATTCTATTTTTAACAATGCTCTTGCATGGCGCTCTGTAAATCCAAATTCAGTTATAAGATTTCTTTCACTTCTCGGAAGATTCAGAAGCCTTAATTTATTGGCAATTGTAGACTGATTTTTCCCCAGCTTTACTGCCAGCTCCTCTTGTGTAAGCCCGAATATTTTTATCATGGAGGACAGTGCTTCCGCCTCCTCAAAAAAGCTCAGATCCCTCCTCTGCATATTCTCTACCAATGACATTATTGCCGACCCCTTTTCATTGGTATCAACAATAATGCAGGATATCTCTTTCATTCCGCAGATCCGTGCCGCTCTCAGTCTCCTTTCCCCTGCTACAAGCTCGTAGCCTATATCTACCCTCCTTACTATTATGGGCTGGATAAGACCGTTGGTTTTTATGCTTACCGCAAGCTCGTTAAGATCGTTTTCGTTAAATTTCCTCCTGGGCTGATTGGGGTTGGGATAGATCCTGTCCATATCTATCTCTATCACTCTTGACAGATTTCTTTCATTCATCAGCACCGATCCTATATTTTCAAGAAAATTCATTTTTACTGCCGCAGGCATTTTTATCAGATCCTTTCTTTTTTTATCTGTGATAACATTGTAACTCTTTTTATTCCGAAAATAAAGAATAAAAAATCGGGACTTTACGGCAATTTTTTTCTCCTGCTGCCGTAAAGCCCCTTTGTTATAAATGTTTTTTCGATATCTGACTGCTGCTGCGCGGATATTTTGTCGGACAGGCTGATATTTTTTTTATCAGGATAAGAGTTCTTTTATCCTGACAGGGAAGTGTGTAATTTATAATATCCGTTATCTCCCCTCCCAGCTCCTTGACCGCTTTTTCGCCCTGAGATATATCCTCTCCGGGTCCTTTCATTGCCGCAAAATATCCTCCCTGTTTTACAAACGGCAGACAGTATTCCGCAAGCACGGGCAGCGATGCCACCGCTCTTGCCGCTGCAAGACCGTATTTTTCCCTGTATTCCTTATTTTTTCCCAGCTCTTCCGCTCTGCCGTGAATACATTCCGCTTCGCAGGTATTCTCTGATACCGTTTGCAGAAAATTCACCCTTTTTTGCAGACTGTCAAGAAGTGTAAGCTCTATATCCTCTCTGTAAATTTTAAGGGGAATTCCCGGAAAACCCGCTCCTGTTCCCACATCTATTACACGTGTTCCCTTTGGTATATCAATAAATTTCGTAATAATGATGCTGTCCAGAAAATGCTTTTCGGAAATTCCCAAAGGATCGGTTATTCCCGTAAGATTCATTACCTTGTTGTATTCAACAAGAAGTTCTCCGTATTTTTTTAAAAGCAGATATTTTTCCTCTGTTATGTTTATCTCCGCTTTCTCAAAAAGCTGCTTAAATTCGCTAAATTCAAGTATTGCCGTAATATCATCTCCTCATAATGTTCCATGTGGAACATTATGTCTTATTTTGACATTCTTATTACAAGAACACTTACGTCTGCAGGCGACACGCCCGATATCCTGCTTGCCTGTCCTATGTTTTCGGGCTTTATCCTGTTAAGCTTTTCTATTGCTTCAAGACTTAATCCCCCTATATCCTTGTAATCAATATCCGCAGGGAGCTTTTTTTCTTCAAGCCGCTTTACGTGTTCTATCTCCATAAGCTGACGGGCGATATACCCGTCATACTCGATACGCAGACTTACCTGTTCCTTTACCTCATATGACAGCACGGGACGTTCACTGTCAAAGGGTGCCAGATCATCATAGGATATCTGAGGACGTTTTATCAGCTCCGCTATCCTTATGCCCGTTGTGATAGGAGATGTTCCCCTTTCGGCAAGCATTTTATTAAGCTCCTCCGAAGGGCTGACCGTTGTTTTTTTCAGCCTTTTTATCTCTCTTTCTATCTGCTCTCTTTTTTCAAGGAACCTGTCATATCTTTCCTTTGAAATAAGTCCTATCTCATACCCTAACGGTGTAAGACGTTCGTCCGCATTATCCTGACGGAGTATAAGTCTGTACTCACTTCTGCTTGTCATCATGCGGTAAGGGTCGGTACAGCCCTTTATTACAAGGTCGTCAATAAGCGTTCCTATATAAGAGGACGAACGGGAAAGAGTTATCTGCTCTCTGCCCTGAACGGAAAGTGCGGCGTTTATTCCTGCAATTAGACCCTGAGCGGCTGCCTCCTCATATCCTGATGTGCCGTTAAACTGCCCTGCCCCGTAAAGACCCTTTATCCTTTTAAATTCAAGAGTATGCCGCAGATCCTGCGGGTCGCAGCAATCGTATTCTATGGCATATGCATTTCGCATTATTTCAACATTTTCAAGACCTTTGATAGTCCTTAAAAATTTTATCTGCACGTCCTCAGGCAGGGAAGAACTCATTCCCTGAAGATAATATTCGTCCGTGCCAAGTCCCATAGGCTCAATAAAAAGCTGATGCCGCGGCTTTTCTGAAAACCTTACTATCTTATCCTCTATTGACGGACAGTATCTGGGTCCTATGCCGTGTATCCTCCCCGAATAAAGGGGTGAACGGTGGATATTATCTGTTATGACCCTGTGAGTTTCGGAATTTGTATAGGCAACATAACAGGAAACAATATTTTTAAGACCGCTTCTGTCCGTTTCAAAGGAAAAGGGCTGTATATCCTCATCGCCGTCCTGACGTTCAAGCTGTGAAAAATCAATGCTTCTTTTATGCACTCTTGCAGGTGTTCCCGTTTTGAATCTTCTGAGCTTAACGCCTATTTTTTCAAGACTTTCCGACAGATATCTTGCGGGCAGGGTAGCATCAGGTCCGCTTTCATAGGAAACCTCTCCCACATGGATCATGCCCTTAAGGTATGTACCTGTAGCTATGATAACCTTTTTTACCCTGTAAACCGCACCGAGGGAGGTGACTATCTCTCTTACCTCGTCATTTTCGGTAATTACCTCCGTCACTTCAGCCTGCTTTATATCAAGACCCGTCTGTTCCTCACAGACTTTTTTCATGTACTCCCTGTATTTTACCCTGTCTGCCTGTACTCTCAGACTGTGGACAGCAGGACCCTTTCCCCTGTTGAGCATTCTGCTCTGAATAAAGCACTTATCCGCCGATTTTCCCATCTGGCCTCCCAGAGCGTCTATCTCCCTTACAAGATGTCCTTTTGCCGTTCCGCCGATAGAGGGATTGCACGGCATATTTGCTATGGCATCAAGAGATATTGTCAGCATAACTGTTTTTGCTCCCAGACGGGCGCTTGCAAGAGCAGCCTCCACTCCCGCATGACCTGCGCCGATCACTGCAACATCATATTCGTCCATATAATATTTTTCCATATCATCATACCCTTATGATCTTCTGTTATAATTTTCCGCCCGATATTAAAGGAATCAGTCTTTTAAAATGTTCCATGTGGAACATTTTTAAGTATCTGTTTAATTCTCAGGCATATTTACTTTCCCACGCAGAAATGAGAAAATATCTCATCAGTGACAGCCTCTGTTACCCTTTCTCCGTTCAGCTCAAGCAAAGCATTCAGAGCCTCATCAAGAACAATATTTACAGCATCAAGCGTAACGCCTGACTTTATATTATCCAGAGCTTCATTAATAAGAGAAGCCGCCTTGTCAAGACAGATCTTCTGTCTTTCATTTATTGTTATCTCATTATAAATACTACTATTTGTTAAAAATAATTTATTTAATACATTTTGTAATTCTTCAATACCCGAACCTGTTTTAGCAGAAATATATATCACATTATCAAAGCACTGCTCAATAATATTTTTATCAAGCCTGTTTTCCTTATCGCTTTTGTTAATGCAGGCAACAGACTTTATACCCTCTGTTTTTTTACAAAGCTCTATAAGCTGCCTGTCGTTATCGTCAAGAGTATCCCCATTATCAAAAACAGCAATAATAAGATCTGCGGAGAGTATCTTTTTTCTTGCCTTCTCAATACCTGCCCCTTCAGCAATACTGTCAGTGCTTCTAAGTCCTGCCGTGTCAGACAGCTTCAGAACGATATCTCCCAGCCGCACACTTTCTTCAACAATATCTCTTGTAGTACCCGCCTCATCGGTAACAATACTTCTTTCACAGCCGCTGAGAAGATTCATAAGAGTGCTTTTTCCCACATTCGGTTTGCCCGCAATGACCGTATCAATACCCGACCGCAGTATTCTTGAATTATCATAAACCGAGGAAATACCCGCAAGCCCTGTGTAAATATCCGTCAGCCTTTCTTCAAGAGCATTATTTTCAAGACCGGGGATATCCTCATCGGGATAGTCTATCCATGCGCCTATCTCACCAAGAACAGCAGTAAGCCTGTCCGACTGCTCTTTTATCATTCGGTAAAGAGAGCCGTCCTTTACATTCACAGCTCTGCGGTGAAAACCCCTCCCCTCAGCGGAGATAATATCCATTACCGCCTCCGCCTGAGTGAGTGTCATTTTGTGATTCAGAAAGGCTCTTTCGGTAAATTCACCGCCCGATGCAGGATATGCGCCAAGCTCATAAACGGATCTGAGTACCCTTTCCGTTACATAAATGCCGCCGTGACAGGAAAGCTCCACAACATTTTCCCCCGTATAGGAGCGGGGAGCCTTGAAAACGGTAAGTATGCCGTCATCTAACTGCTCACCCGACAGGGAAACGAATCTGCCGTATGCGCAGGTGTAGCCGTCCATTTCCGAGGGTTTTTTTGATGTGGAAACAGGAATAAATATCCTGTCTGCAATATTCAGCGCACATTCACCCGATATTCTTATTACAGCTATCCCACCCGCAGCCCGGGGAGTTGAAACAGCCGCAATAGTTTCTCCGTAATGCAAGATCAACACACCCTTTTCACCTTAAAAAAGCGGCTGCCGCTGTAATTGGCAACCGCATTTTCTGTCAGTCTATATCAATTTTTCCGTAAAGCTCTCCGCCCAGCATACTGTCCTCGGGCTTAGGCTTTTTATAATCCTTTTCAAATGATGTTTTCATCAGATCCATAGAATGTGACCGCTCACGTCTTTTTCCGTCCTGTCTGTCCCTGTAATTATCTCTCCTGCCCTGTCTGCGGTCAGGTCTGCCGTTTACAGCGGAAATAACTACCTTTCTGCAAGGCTCTTCGCCTATGCTTTTTGAGGTGACGCCCTCTATTTCGCTGATAGTGGAATGTATAATGCGTCTTTCATAGGGATTCATAGGTTCGAGAGTGGACGTTTTGCCCGTTCTGAGAACTGTCTTTGCTTTTTTCCTTGCAAGATCCTCAAGAATAGCCTTTCTCTTTTCCCTGTAGCCGCAGGAATCAAGAGTGATACGATAATATTCCTTGTCATTCCTGTTTGCCGTCATGCTTGCAAGATACTGGAGAGCATCAAGAGTTTCTCCTCTCCTGCCGATAACAGCACCCGTTGTATCGCCGCTTATGTCAATAACAGCGCCGTCCTCATTTTCCGTAACACTGATCTGTGCCTCGATCTCCATACATGAAAGAATGCTTTTTATATAGTCGCTTGCGATCTGCGCCTTTGACGGCTCATATTCCGCAAGTATCTTTGCGTCGGACTTGCCTATTCCGAACAGTCCTTTTTTGCCCTCTTCGATTACGGTAAATGTGATCTTTTCCTGCTCTGTCCCAAACTCTGCCGCCGCAAGAGCCTTTGCTTCTTCAACAGTGTTTGCGGTAAATTCTTTTTTCATAGGATCATTTCCTTTCCGAACGGTTATCGCTTTCGGGAGCGACACCGTATTTTTCTGCCTGCCTGCGTCTTGCCTCTGCGATCACTTGACTTTCGTACTCCTTTATCTGAGATCTTGTGACCTTCAGATCGTCTGAGTATATATCCTTACGGCTGCTGCCCGTATTCTGTGATGCTGCCGCCTGCTGTTCAAGCTGTTCTTTAAGTAATTCCTGATATTTCTGTGCAAAGGAAGAACGTTTCTTGTTCTTATTTTTAAGCCTGTCCTTTTCAACAAGCTTTGCCACATATTCCGGAGTAAATACCTTGTTTAAAATTATCATCTGGAGAAGTCCCACAATTGAGGAGCATATCCAGTAAAAGCCCAGTCCTGCGGGAGATGCATAAACCGCCGAAATAAAAAGTATCGGCATAAGATAAAGCATAAGATTCATTCCCGCCATCTGAGATGCGGCTTCGGGATTCATTTTTTTCTGTCTTACCGTGCTGTATACCGTCTGTATTATCTGAATGACTGCTGTTATTATGGGAATAAGGATAAGTCCTGTAGATGCTGCCGTCCAGACATGACCCTCTTCAAATACAGAGCTGGGAACTGCACCCACATCTATAAAACCGAAAAGCATATTGTCAAATGTGCTTATCTTGTTGATAATTTCCGATGTGATACCCTCTACATTATCAAACATTGACGGATTATCCTTCATAGCCTGAATAATGTAGATCTCGGGTCTTTGATTAAAGGAGGCGTTACCCTCGAACAAGGGCGCAGCCGTTGTTTTAAGAGCGTCTATAGCTTTGCTGCTTATATGAAGTATATGCGTAAGAGGTCTGTTTATAACGTCAAATACACCGTAAAAGAAAAACAGCGTAAATATAAGCGGCGTGCATGACGCCATTGGGTTTATATCCTCCTCCGCATAGAGTTTCATCTGCTCCTCCTGCAGCTTCTGAGGATTGTTTCCGTACTGCTTTTTCAGCTTTTCCAGTTTCGGCTGAAAAGCCTGCATTGCAGCCATGGATTTTTGCTGCTTCACCGATACGGGGATCTGCACAAGTCTGCTGATAATGGTAAATATTACAAGAGATAAGCCGTAATTTTTGCAAACAGAATAAATAGCCCACATGACATACCCCAAGGGTAAGCCTATAAGCCTTGCAATAAAATTCATATTGTTATCTTTCCTCCGATTTTGTTCTTCGGGGAATCTCCGTAAATCTCATTTATGATGTTCTGATTTTTCTGTTCTTCGGAGTACCCGTTTATTTTTTATATTTCAACAATTTTTATAAATGTTCCACATGGAACATTACAAAAACTGTAATTTTCAATTTTTAGTTTTATGATTTTCTGCTTTTCCACAGCTGTTATTATACATACGAACATCACAGCGGTTTCAAAATAGAAATGAACCTAATGTTCCACATGGAACATTTTAAAAAACTGTAATTTTCATTTTTTAGTTTTAAAATTCCGTGCTTTTCAACAGCTGTTATCATGCAAACGAACATCACAGCGGCTTCAAAAGAGATATGAACCTAATGTTCCACATGGAACATTCCGAAAAACCGCAATTTTCATTTTTTAACTCTGAAATACATAATATCAGCTTTTTCGGGAACATAGTCCACGCCGCCCCTTGAAAAGGGATTGCACCTGAGAAGTCTCCATATGCCGAGAGAAGTACCTTTTAAAATCCCGTGTTTTTCCACAGCCGTTATCATGTAGGAAGAGCAGCTGGGATAATATTTACAGCACGGCGGCTTTAAAGGAGATATGAATTTTCTGTAAAAATTTACCGGAAAAAGATAAATTTTTCTGATAATGTCCTTCATTTTCTTATCGCCTGTCTTTTCTGTCTTTTGGGGTCTCTCATTGCGGGAATGACCGATTTTAAAAAGAATGCGGATATATGATAGCTTTTACACTCCGTGCAGCCTGTCCTTGCGCTTACGACAATATCATATCCTTTTGGAAAATCCTTTTCATTCTCCCTGTAGGCTTGTCTTATAACGCGTTTAGCCCTGTTCCGCTCTACAGCGCCGCCTATTTTTTTGCTGACGGAAATACCTATCCTGTTAGATTGAGTGCCGTTTTTTCTGTAATAAACAGTGCAGAGTCTGCCGCCCACGAAAGCAGCCTTACCGTAAAGGCGCACAAACACCTTGTTATCCTTTAGCCTTACCGTGTAAAGCATACAGATCCTTTCCGGGCAAGCCCCTTATCTTATTTTAAAAAATAAGACCACAGAAATTTTCTTGTGGTCATGGCTTTAAGAAAAATACCCGACAGATCCCGCTCCCGAGCCTGTCGGCTCTATGGAGCAGGAACAATAAGCATTCATCAGTATGTCAGCATTTTTCTGCCCTTTGCTCTTCTGCGGGACAGCACCTTGCGTCCGTTTCTTGTGGACATTCTCTTCATAAAGCCATGCTCTTTTTTTCTGTGGAGCTTCTTAGGCTGATAGGTTCTTTTCATTTAATTCTCCTCCTTGCTTGCACAATTTATGGGCAGGCAGCATTAGCCTTTTAAAAATACCCTTTCAGTATTATAGTATAACTCAATTTACTATGTTCTGTCAAGTGTTTTTTTATAATTTTTCACTTTTTTTTATTTTTTCACAATCGGGAATGAATTAATCCCGATTTTTTTGATATTTTTCATAAATAATAATATTTATTTTATATTATTTTTGTAAGGTCGGGAGCTTTTTTAAATTCTTAACAACTGCCGTATAATGTGCAGAATATTCCCTCCGTGTTTTTCATGTAATATCCTTTTAATTTAAGAAATTTTAATTAAATTTGACAGTTATCTATTGCAATTTTTCTTTAAATATGGTATAATAGATATTGTATGAGCGAACCGGAAAAAACAAGCTCATCTGTAATTTTTACCGCTTTTCACATAAGCCTGTACAGACTTTTTGCCGTGAAAAGCAGACAGAAAAAGTATAAACCGACCTGCTCTGAAATACGTAAAAGAAATGCGTTTTTAACAGTTTTCGGACAGGTCATATAATCCTACTGCATTTTATGCGGAGAATGAGGTCTGATATGAGATCCTTTGACGAGGTTTTTGAAAATATTCTGAGCTATATCGGCGAAAAGGTAGAAAAAAATGAGCTTACCGCAGTTGCCTACAATATGTGGATAAGGTCAATGAAGCCTGTAAGGCTTGACGGGACTACAGCCGTGTTAAGCGTCCAGTCACCCTTTCAGCAAAGCATAATCGAAAAGAACTACTCTAATCTTTTGAAAGAAGCGTTTCTTAATGTTATGGGTTTTGAAACGGATATCAGGATAATTTCAGAGGAGCAGTCTGATGAAACAGACGAGCAGCCCATAAGGGACAGGGAGGAGCTTGCAAAGACCTTTTCCAATGCCGAATACGATTACACCTTTGAAACCTTTATCGTAGGCAGCTCCAACGCCTTTGCCCATGCGGCGTGCGTAGCAGTGACAAGGAACCGCGGGGGAGCATACAATCCCCTGTTCATACACGGTCCGTCAGGGCTTGGAAAAACCCACCTCCTCACCGCAATTGCAAATGAGATAAAGAAAAATGAACCCGATGTAAATATTATCTACGTGACAAGCGAATATTTCACAAACGATCTTATAAATGCGATCAGAGAAAAGGAAACTCCCGCATTCAGGAAAAAATACCGCAGTGCAGATGTGCTTCTGATAGATGATATCCAGTTTCTGACGGGAAAGGAATCCACGCAGGAGGAATTTTTCCACACCTTTAACGAGCTTCATTCTCAGAAAAAGCAGATAGTCATTACCTCCGACCGTCCTCCCAAAGATATAAAAACTCTTGAGGACAGGATAAGGACAAGATTTGAATGGGGTCTTATAGCCGACATAGGCGCACCCGATTTTGAAACACGGGTAGCCATTACCAGAAGAAAAGCAGATCTTCTCGATCTTGAACTTTCCGATGACGTAGTGGAAACCATAGCATCAAGACTTAAATCAAACATCAGGGAGTTAGAGGGCTGTGTGAAAAAGCTGAAAGCCTGTCAGCATCTTGTAGGCACACCTCCCACAATGGCGCAGGTGCAGAACATCATCAGGGAAATACTGAGCGATGAAGCCCCTAAAACAATGACAATAGACAATATGCTTGCAGAGGTGGCAGCCACATACGGGGTCACTGTTGATGATATCCGCTCCGCTAAGCGTTCCTCACAGATATCCGCTGCAAGAAAGGTAGCAGCATATGTTATAAAGGAAATGACACAGCTTTCTTTGCAGAATATAGGCGCAGAGCTGGGAGGAAAAAATCACTCCACCGTCTCATTTTACATTGAAAGCATTGAGGACGCAATGAAAGAGGATAACAGGATAAGAGAAACTGTTGAAGATGTGCTGAAAAATATACGGGGCAGCAAGGAATAATTTTACTGATAGTTATTATAATAATTTATTTTACATAATGTATATTACAAAATGTTATATCAACAGTTTTCAACAGGCTGTTGAAAACTGTGTTTAAAACTCAGCCACGGAAAAAATACCGATTACAAAATGGTTACAAGAAGTTACAAAACAGTTTTACACATAGTATAAAAATATTTTTCAACAAAATGTCGGAAACAGGAAAATAAGGGAAAATTTTTTCAACCGTTTTTTCATAAATCTTTCAACTTCCGACAAACGGAAATTCAACAGATTGAACATTAAAAATGCCCCTTTATCCGTTATTTGCGGATATCAACAGTTTCATAAAATTACCGACATACCCCTTATGACAGACAAGTCCCCTATCTGTGGGAAGATATGCACTTTTCAACACTTTAGACACTTCTAATACTGTTACTAATTTGTAATAGTTAGTTTGTTGTTGTTACTAATCATTCATTTTTTGAGATTCCGAAAATAAAGAGAGGTTTTCAACATCTGACAATGAATATGAAAAGACTTTTCTGATAATTTCTATAGACACTTATCTGCGCACATACTTTTATCCCACTGACGGCAAGGAGCATTCTGACAGACAATAACCGTTTAATAATTTTTTTAAGAGAGGATAAGGAAAAATGAAGTTTATATGCAAGCAATCGGTTCTCAATGAGGCTGTTACAAATGTGTCAAGGGCTGTGCCTGTAAAATCTCCCGTTCAGTCGCTGGAGGGTATCAAGATGTATCTTGATAACAACACCCTTGAACTTACGGGATATGATCTTGAACTGGGTATCATGACAAGAATTGAGGTTGAATCAACGGATCACGGCGAATTTATCGTTAATGCAAAGCTCTTTGCCGAGATAATAAGGAAAATGCCTTTTGAACAGATCTCCGTTGAAATAGACGAAAAACTCAAAGCTACCATAAAGGGCGAAAACGCTGAGTATAATATACTTGCCCTGTCCGCAGACGATTATCCGTCTATGCCCGACTATGATACCTCGGACGGCTTCTCAATTTCTCAGGGAATTCTTAAAAATATGATAGGTCAGACCATCTTTGCTGTATCGGTTTCGGATAATAAGCCAATACTAACAGGAGAACTCTTTGACATAAATGACGGGATATTCAATCTTGTTGCAATTGACGGTTTCCGTCTTGCTGTAAGGACGGAAAAGCTCTCTACCGATGATAAATTTCATTTTGTGGTAAAGGCAAAGGCTCTTTCAGAGGCGGCAAAGCTCCTTAAAGAAGATGCAGATTCTCCCGTAAATGTCTATGCTTCAAGAAAACACGTTGTTTTTGATATCAACGGTTATATGGTCATATCAAGGCTTTTAGAGGGCGAGTTCCATAATTACAGGGGCTCTATTCCTAAAAATCATTCTACGGAAGTTATACTCAATACGAAAAGCCTAATTGCAAGCCTTGAACGCTGCTCTTTGCTTATCGTGGAGCAGACTAAAGCTCCCGTAAGATGTATTTTTGATGACGGTATGGTAAAAATAAGCTGCTCTACCTCTCTCGGAAAGCTGTCAGATGTGTTCCCTGCCGATATTTCGGGCGATAAGGTGGAGATAGGCTTTAATTGCAGATATCTGCTTGACGCTCTTAAAGCGGCTGAATCGGATAAGGTAAAGCTGCTTCTGAACGGAGGTCTTTCTCCTATGAAAATGATACCCGCTGACGGAGATGCTTATACCTTCCTTGTACTTCCTGTAAGACTTAAAAATTAATTTATGGAGATAGCTTATGGAAACTAAAACAGAACAGATCCGCATCAATACCGAATTTATAAAGCTCCAGCAGCTGCTTAAATTTTCAGGAATATCGGAAACGGGGTCGGAGGCTAAGGCTATGATCCTTGACGGTATAGTCGACTTTAACGGTGAGGTGTGTACCATGAGAGGAAAAAAGGTACGCAGCGGCGACAGGATAACCGTTCACGGCGCTGATATCGACATTGTTCTTGAGGTAGTGGGTTAAATGGTGATAAACCGTATTGCCGTCAACGGATATAAAAATCTTTCGGGCGTTGATATTTTTCCCGACAGCAAAATGAATATCTTCTGCGGTGATAATGCTCAGGGGAAAACAAATCTTATAGAGGCTGTCTGGCTCATGACGGGCTGCCGCTCTTTCAGAGGAACACGGGACAGGGATTTTATAGGATTTGATTCGGATAAGGCTGAAATTTCTGTGGAGTTTTCCGACTCGGAGCGTCCGCAGAAAATAGACTTCTCCGTGACAAAAAATGCCGTAAAGGATAAGCTCATCCGTCTTAACGGTGTGAAGATACCGCTGCTTTCAAGGCTTTTCGGAACGCTCAAATGCGTGGTGTTTACCCCCGAGGATCTTTTTATTACTAAGGGTTCTCCGGATAACAGAAGGAGCTTTATTGATCTTTCCGCTTCTCAGATAAAGCACTCTTTTGTCTATGCGCTGAGTAAATATAACGGGCTTTTATCTCAGAGAAATGCTCTTATCAAAAATATTTCTTTCGGCTCGGCTTCTCCCGAGGACCTTGATGTTTGGGATATTCAGCTTGCCAAAACAGGTGCTTATATTTCTGTTATTCGTAATACTTATTGTAATAATCTTAATCAATATACAAATAGTTTATATAATAAAATTACTAATGGTAAAGAAAATATGACATTATACTATCAGTCAACTGTTTTTAAGGAGCTTGACGGTCGTACAGATCATGAGGGAGAGCTTACCGAAATTTATTATAAAAAACTGAAAGAAAGCATCGAGGACGATATCCGTATTGGGTATACTCTTTGCGGGGTTCATCGTGATGATGTTATTACCTGCATTAACGGTCTTTCTGCAAGGGAATTCGGTTCTCAGGGTCAGCAGAGAAGTACCGCTCTTATTATGAAGATAGCTCAGGCAAGGATAATTAAGGATCAGACGGGCGAAGCGCCTGTTATGCTCCTTGATGATGTTCTCAGTGAGCTGGACCCCGAACGGCAGAGCTTTATTCTTAAAAATATTGACGGAATGCAGGTTTTTATTACCTGCTGCGACAGACATACCGTTAAAAATACTTCGGGGAAAATTTTCTCGGTGAAAAACGGAAAGATAGGGGGGGTCTGATATGTATATCCATCTTGGCGGCGATGTTACTGTCAGCTCCCGTGATATTATCGGTATTTTCGATATTGAAAATACCTCTGTCGGCAAAATTACAAGAGATTATTTTAAAAATGCCGAAAAACGCAGATCCGTTTCTTATGTGAGCTTCGATATGCCAAAGGCTTTCGTTATAACCATAAGAGACGATAAAGAAAAGGTTTTTGTTTCCCCTGTTTCTTCGGCAACTCTTATTAAAAGAGCCGGCAGATCAGTGTAAATAACAGCTGATGTTCCATGTGGAACATTTTAAGGCTTGTTTTTAATGTTCCATGTGGAACATCAGCTGAAATGTTATAAATTTATTTTATAAAACAGCAGAAAGTGCTTATGTGAAGCAGACAATGTGCATCTTGCTTCCAATCTATTAAATTAAGGTGGTTAATATTTATGGCGGAGAATCAGAACAGCATGACAGGTATTCAGGGCGATTATACGGAAGAGGATATTCAGGTTCTTGAGGGTCTGGAAGCAGTCAGAAAACGCCCCGGTATGTATGTGGGTTCCACAGGTGCTATGGGTCTTCATCATCTTGTCTATGAAATAGTGGATAATGCCATTGATGAAGCGCTGGCAGGCTATTGCACGGAGATAGGCGTCAATATCTTAAAGGATAATGTTGTGGAGGTTGCGGATAACGGCAGAGGTATCCCTACGGGCATTCACCCTAAAGAGGGCATTTCTGCGGCTACTGTGGTTTATACTGTTCTCCATTCAGGCGGAAAATTCGGCGGCGGCGGTTATAAGGTGGCAGGCGGTCTGCACGGTGTGGGCGCATCGGTGGTAAACGCTCTCTCAGAATGGCTGGAACTTACTGTATATGACGGCGAAAATATCCATTTCCAGAGATTTCATGACGGCGGCAAGTACGATGAGGAGATGAAAATTATCGGCAAGACCGATAAAAAAGGCACTACTGTCCGCTTTAAGGCTGACCCGTCCATTTTTACGGAAACTACTGAGTACGATTATGAAACACTCCTCAAAAGAATGAGAGAACAGGCTTTTCTTAATGCAGGCGTGAAAATTATTTTCTCGGATAAGAGAGATGAGGAGAATATCCAGACTGAGGAGCTTATCTATGAGGGGGGTATCCGTCAGTTTGTTGAGCATATCCATAATGTAAAGGGTCTTGTCCCCCTTTCGGAAAGCGTTATCTATTTAAGCGGAAGCAAGGGCGAATCAACGGCGGAAATTGCTCTGCAATGGAACGATTCCTATAATGAGGATATCCGCTCATTTGCCAATAACGTTCATACAATTGACGGCGGTACTCATGAAACAGGATTTAAAAATGCTCTTACAAAGGTAATAAATGAGTACGGAAAAAAATTCGGTTTACTTAAAGAAAATTCGGAAAAGCTCATTGGAGATGATGTGCGGGAGGGGCTTACTGCTATTATTTCGGTAAAGCTCACCGACTGCGAATTTGAAAGCCAGACTAAGGTAAAATTGGGTAATCCCGAGGTAAAGGCTCTTGTGGAGGATATAGTTACCGAAAAGCTGATGTGTTATCTGGAGGAAAATCCCGAAAAGGCAAGCGCTATTTTTGAAAAATCCGCAAACGCTCAGAAAGCAAGAGAAGCCGCTAAAAAAGCAAGAGAAACCGCAAGGCGCAAGTCGGCTATGGACAGTGCCTCTCTCCCCGGAAAACTATCCGACTGCTACGACAAGGACACAACTCTTACAGAATTGTATATAGTCGAGGGAGATTCTGCGGGCGGCTCGGCAAAGCAGGGAAGAAATGCCCGCTATCAGGCAATTCTCCCTCTCTGGGGAAAAATGCTCAATGTGGAAAAGGCAAGGATAGACAAGGTTTACGGCAATGAAAAGCTGATGCCTGTTGTTGCGGCTCTTGGCACTTCAATTGGTGAGGACTTTAATATAGAAAAGCTGCGCTACGGGAAGATCGTTATAATGGCAGATGCCGATGTGGACGGTTCTCATATACGTACATTGCTGCTTACTTTCTTTTTCAGATATATGCGTCCTCTTATCACCAACGGCAATATCTATATTGCTCAGCCGCCCTTGTTCAAGGTATGGCGAAAAAAGGGCAAAAAGGAAATTGCAAAATATGCATTCTCCGATGAAGAAAGAGATATGTATATAAACGAGCTTTCCGAGGGCGACGGTAAGGTGAACGTCCAGCGTTACAAAGGTCTTGGTGAAATGGATCCCGAACAACTCTGGGAAACTACAATGAATCCCGAAACACGCACAATGCTGAGGGTTGAGCTTTCAGATGCGGCTAAGGCAGACGAGATATTTACCATTCTTATGGGTGATAAGGTTGAGCCGAGACGTGATTTTATCGAGAAAAATGCAAGGTATGCACAGAATATTGATATTTAAGATATTAATGTTCCATGTGGAACATTGCAGAGGGGAGGAAAAATGATTGCCGCTTATAGATGATGAAATGTTTGAAAAAAGAAACGCCGACACGGAGGAGCTGCTGTGCGAGGGTGAATATGAAAGTGACAAGAACATTATTTTAAAGGGCTATAAGGCATTTCAAAAGACATACGTTTTAAAAAACACAATTATTCAGGCAGTTATATATTTTCTTGCCTTTGTTATTCAGGTAGTGACAATATTAGCGGCAGCGAAAAGTCCTGAGCCTGTGGATACATCATTTTTTAAGCTTCTGATGATAGTTTGTGTCGCCATGTTTATATATGTAACGGGTCGTCCCGGAAAAGCATATAAGGATCTTGAAAAAAGTCTTGATGAAATAAAAGGTGCTGTCTATAAGGGGGAAATATACACAAATAAGATAGTTATTACAACAGTATACGATCCGTATTACGAAAATACGGAAAATAATGAGGAGCCTCCTCCGTCAACAGTTATACACCTTGATAATCCCGCAGTGGAGATAATTGACAGGGAAGATATGTATGTAGTATATGTAAAGCAGTCAAATGCAATGGTAAAGCAGGTAAATGTTTTTGTTATACCGAAGTCGGCATTTTCAGATGAGGAAAGGGAAGATGTAAAAAACAGATTGTCAGTCCTATTGGGTATACGCTATAAAATTCAGCAGTAATTGAAGGGAGTTGTCAGACTTGTCAGATGAAAATTTCAGCATAAATGAAAACAAGGTCATACAAAGAGATATAGAAAAGGAAATGCGGGAGTCATTCCTACAATATTCCATGTCGGTAATTGTGTCAAGAGCGCTGCCTGATGTGCGGGACGGCTTAAAGCCCGTACACCGCAGAATACTTTATACAATGTATGAAAACGGTCTTACGCCCGAAAAAGAGTACCGCAAGTGCGCCGATACGGTAGGTTCTGTACTGGGCAGATACCACCCTCATGGCGATGCTTCGGTGTATGATGCGCTTGTAAGACTGGCGCAGGATTTTTCGTTAAGATATCCGCTTGTGGACGGTCACGGAAATTTCGGTTCTTTAGACGGAGATCCCCCCGCTGCTTACCGTTATACCGAGTCAAGAATGGAGCGTCTTTCTCTTGAAATGCTCACCGACATAAATAAAGACACCATTGACTATATGCCAAACTATGACGATCGTCTGAAAGAGCCTGTAGTCCTCCCCTCACGCTTTCCAAATCTTCTGGTAAACGGTTCTGTGGGTATAGCCGTGGGTATGGCGACAAATATCCCCCCTCACAATCTGAGGGAAACTATAAATGCAGTTCAGGCACTGATAAAAAATCCCGATGCTACTCTTGATGATCTTATGGAGCATATCAAGGGACCCGATTTTCCTACAGGCGGAATTATCATGGGCAGAGCGGGCATAAGAGCGGCTTACGGAACGGGAAGAGGCAAAATTATCCTCAGAGGCAGAGCCGAAATAAAGGAAATGCATAACCGTAACTGCATTGTCATTTCCGAGATACCCTATATGGTAAACAAAAAGGAAATGATCGAAAAGATAGCCGAGCTTGCAAGAGATAAGCGCATTGACGGTATTCATACGGTCCGTGATGAATCGGACAAAGATAATGCTGTCAGAGTGGTCATAGAGCTTAAAAAGGACGCCATTCCTCAGGTGGTGCTGAGTCATCTGTACAGATTTACCTCGCTTCAGAGCACGGTAGGCGTTATTATGCTGGCACTTGTAAGAGGTGAGCCGAAAATTCTCACCTTAAAGCAGATGCTCAGCGAGTACATTGATTTTCAGGTAGAAGTTATCCGCCGCAGAACACAATTTGACCTTAAAAAAGCTGAGGACAGGGCGCATATATTGGAGGGTATGGTAATTGCCGCCGATAATATCGAGGAGGTTATAAATATCTGCCGTACCTCCGAAAATATTGCGGAAATTAAGCAGCGTCTTATTGAAAGATTTGAGCTTTCCGAACCACAGGCAGAGGCTATTGCTCAGATGAGAATGTATCAGCTTTCCAACATGGAGAGAATGAAAATAGAAGATGAACTGGCGGAGCTTACAAAGAAAATAAGCGAACTCAGGGAGATACTTGACAATCATGAAATGGTACTGGAAATAATTTCCGATGAGCTGGAGGAGATAAAGAAAAAATACGGTGATGAACGCAGGACAGATATTGAAAATATCAGCGGAGAGGTGGACGTTGAGGATCTTATCCCCGTAGAAAGCTGTGTTGTTACTCTTACCAATATCGGATATATAAAACGTCAGCCCATAAGCGAATATAAGACACAAAAGCGCGGCGGCAAGGGTGTATCTGCCCTTAAACAGCGTGAGGAGGATTATATGGAGGAAATGTTCATAGCCTCCTCCCATGATGATGTGCTGTTTATAACAAATAAAGGAATTATGTATAAGCTCAGATGCTTTGAAATACCCGAGGGGTCAAAGCAGTCGAGAGGTTCAAACATTGTAAATATGCTCCCATTGGGCGAAAATGAAAAAATTGCCGCTATGATAAAGACCTCAGATTATGACGAGGGAAAATATCTTATCATGGTAACTAAAAACGGCAAGATAAAGCGCACTCCCCTGTCGGCGTATAAATATGTACGCAAGAACGGTCTGAGAGCTGTGGGTCTTGACGAAGGCGATGAGATAGCAGGTGTAAGGCTCACAGACGGCAGTGCACAGCTTATTGTTGCCACAAGAAACGGTTTTGCGATCCGCATAGAGGAAACTCAGATGCGTCCCATGAGCAGGTCGGCACATGGTGTTAAGGCAATCAGTCTGAGAGACGGCGACAGGGTAGTATCTATGGCAAGAGTACGTGAGGGCGCAGCAGTGCTTACCGTTACCGAAAAGGGTCTTGGCAGACGGGTTAAATTGGAGGATTACAGGATACAGAACAGAGGAGGCTACGGACTTCTCAACTATAAGGTGAGCGAGGACAAGGGTTATGTCTGCGGTATTAAAATTGTAGACGAAGATGACGATATAATCCTTATTGCCACTGACGGAGTTATTATCAGGATAAGAGCCTGCGATATACGGATCATGAGCAGATACGCAACAGGTGTTAAGCTCATGCGTGTGAGCGGTGAGGATAAGGTTGTGGCATTTACAAGAGCAGAGCATGATGATGAAGCACAGACGGAAAAAATAGAGCAGCCCTCCGATGAGGAGATCGCTGCTCAGATGTCAGAAGCGGAAAACGAGGAAATGAGCGAGAAGATAATTGATACCCCGCCCGCTGATGATGAGGAAGAAGAATAAGGACATTAACCCACAATAAAATAATTTTATGGGAAAGCAGCCGACTTTTAAAAAAGGAGATCGGCTGCTTTTTTTCAATGTTCCACATGGAACATTATAATAAAAGTAATTTCACAGTTGCAGAAAAATTAATATTATGATATAATGGTTAATGTGGAATAATGCTTTTCGGTTATTTCAAAGTCAAAACAGTAAAAAAATCTGCCCGTAAAATACGGACAGAATATGTTCTTATTCCGTTGAAACAAAAATTTTTCCTGTATCTTCATTTCGCAGGGCGATAACTGCGCCTCTGATAAGATAAGCTATAGGATCTCCCGAAGGACTTTTATGCAGGCAGATAACTCTTGTTCCCTCAATAAGTCCCATATCCATTAGGCGGCGGCGCATATTTCCGCTGCTGCAAAGCTCGGTCACAGTGGCGGTGCAGCCCTCGGGAAGACAGGAAAGCGTTATACGGTTCATATGCTTTCACCCGATAATTTTTTGGGGCAAATGCGTTTTTAAAGCAGACGCATTTGCATACGGATCTCTGAAAAATTGATCTGTCCCGGTTTTCAGAGAAACCCTTATTACCATACTATTCATAAAAAAATATTCTGTTACAATGCGGAGGATATTATGCCAAGATTTTTTATTGATGAAAATGCTTTAAGAGGTGATATTATTACGGTCACGGGAGGAGATGCCGTTCATATCGGACGCTCCCTGAGAATGAGAATTGGCGATGAGATAACCTTTTGCCGTGAGGGTAAGGAGTTTATCTGTACGATAGATAATATTACATCGGATAAGGTATTTTGCAGGGTTAATAAAACAGTTTCGTCACAATGTGAGCCGACACTCAGTCTTACTGTATTTCAGGCTTTTCCAAAGGGAGATAAGGCGGAGCTTATTATACAGAAGTGTACGGAGCTTGGAGCTTCCGAGATAGTTTTTTTTATCTCAAAAAGATGCGTGTCCCGTCCCGAGGGTAAGTCTGCCGAAAATAAAATATCAAGATTTGAAAAAATAGCTGAGGAGGCTGCAAAACAGTCGGGCAGAGGAAAAATTCCCATAATAAGAGGGATACTTACCTTTGAAGAAGCAGTAAACAAACTGAGAAAAATGCAGCTGCCCCTTTTTTGTTATGAAAACGGCGGGAAGAGTTTTTCGGAAATATCCTTTGACGGAATAACCGAATGCGGTGTGATGATAGGTTCTGAGGGCGGTTTTGACAGCGATGAGGCGGATAGTGTAACACAACTGGGTATTACTTCCCTATGGCTGGGAAAGCGTATTCTGCGCTGTGAAACTTGTCCCATTGCGGTGACAGCCGTTATAATGAATTTGACGGGGAATTTCTGATATGATGTTATAATAAGGACAATTAATTCGTGGAAATTTAAGGCAATGTTCCACATGGAACATTTTTATCGGAAAATTACTATTAAAATATGAATAATTGAATAAAAACTATTGACCAAAAGAAAATAATATTGTATAATATAATGGAAAAGAAATTATAACAAAGAGTGAATTTGTCAGGTTTTAATTTTGTGAAACAGCAGCAGTTAATTATCATTTTGATCCAAAAAGGAGAAAAAAATGCTTACGATACTTTACGGAGGAACGGGAACGGGCAAATCATATGACATGATGAAAATAATCGGGAAAGAAGCATCAGAAGGGAATAGTGTAATAGCAATTGTACCCGATCAGTTTACATTTGAATATGAAAAAATGCTGTACGATCATCTTGGATGCGCACTTTTTAACAGTGGCAATGCAGAGGTGCTTTCATTTTCCCGTCTGACAGCGGATATATTAAGGCGATCGGGAGATAACGGCAGGGATTCGGCAGACCCCTCTGCAAAGACTGCACTTCTTTATATGTCTGCAAAGGCGGTAAGGGAAAGAGGAGACATAAATTATTTTGTAAAGCAGTCAAAAAAGCCCGGATTTATCGGAACACTTTCCGCAATGCTTACGGAACTTATACACAGCGGTGTTACACCCGAAAGGCTTTCCGACATAATTGAAGAAAATAAAAACGCATCGGAAACCATTCTTGCAAAGCTGAGGGACATACTTGCTGTTTATACGGAGTACACATTAAGGCTTGAAAAAGCGGGACTGCGGGACAGTCTTTTTGACATGATGACAGCCGCTGTAAAAGCGGGACAAACAGATTATTTCAAGGGCAAGCACATTTTCATGGACGAATTCAAGAGCTTTACGGGAGACCAGTACGACATGATATCAGCCATGCTAAGCGGCGGAGCGGAGCTTACCGTTTGCATGACTATCGAACCCGAAGCGTCCTTAAAGGGAGTATTTTTATCGGCTGAGGAGACCTGCGGCTCTCTTGAAAGAATTGCAAGAGAATCGGGAGAGGAGTGCGTAAGAATAAAATACGGGGAAAACAAGCGGTACAGATCGGACGCATTACTGCATATTTCAAGAGCGCTTGTATATTCTCCCCTGCCCGTATATGAGGAGAAAACCGATGATATAACTCTTATAACAGCTCCCGATATTTCCTCTGAATGCAGCTGGATATGTGCAAAGATAACCGAGCTTACAGAAGAAAAGGGATATAAATATTCCGATATAGCGGTACTGAGCCGCACCATGAATAATGATATAAATGAGCTTTCTCAGTGCTTTGAAAGATACGCTATTCCCTATTATTCGGATAAAAAGCCCTCTGCGGGAAAAAAACCGCTCATGCTTATGATATCCTCTGCACTTGAACTTGCGGCATCTAAAAAGCTGTCTACAGAAGCAGTACTCAGGTATGCAAAAACGGGACTTACGGCGATAACAGATGAGGAAACCGAGGCTCTTGAAAATTTCTGTTACAGCTGGGATATTGACGGGGATACGTGGGAAAAGGAATTTCCATTAGATGAAAAGGGATACGATTATGAACAGATAAAGCAAAGGATTTTAGCTCCGATCTATTCTCTTAGAAAAAAGTGTGTCGGCAGGGACGGAGGAGAAATATGCGAAGCGGTGAGGAATTTTATAGCGGAATGCGATCCTGAAAAAAAGCTGCTTGATATTTCGGGAGCAGATGCTGATGATCCCGTTATAAGAGAAAACCGCCGTATCTGCGAGGAGCTTGACAGGATACTTTCGGGGCTTGAAAAGGGATTCTGCGAGGGTGAAAAGGTTACCGTCAATGAATTTCGTGAAATATTCGGCATAGCCGCAGCGGGAATAACGCTTGCTGTCCCTCCTGTCTATCTTGACAGGGTTGCGGCGGAGCAGTCGGATCTTGCAAGACTTCCCGTAGTAAAAGCGGTATTTGTAATGCAGGCTTGTGACGGAAAATTTCCCTTTATCCCCGCAGAGAGCAGAACATTTACCGAGGACGAAAGAGAGCTTTTTTTAAAGTCGGGTGCAGCTCTTTCGGGCAGCATGAAAGACCGTCTTTCCGATGAAAGGTTCAATGCCTATAAGGCAATATGCTCTCCCTCAGAAAAGCTGTTTATATCATTTTCAAAAGTCGATCCCGAGGGAAAAAAGAGCTTTGCTTCGGAATATATAACGTCCGTTTTAAAGGCAGCTCCCCACTGTGCTGTTAAGGACACCGAAAAAGAGGAACTTCTTTTTTACTGCCGTACAAAGGAAGCGGCGTATTCTGCGCTTATTTCGGGGAGAGGAAATGCATCTGAGAGAGAAGCGGTAAAGCAGTGTCTGAGTGAAGATGTATTTTACAAGGAGAGATTTGATTATCTTGAGGATCTGAAAAACAGAAATACCTATCATACTGCACCTCCCCCGCTTATGGAAAAGCTGATGGGAGGAAAAAATCTCAGGATATCCCCCTCCCGTTTTGAAGATCACAGCAAATGTCCTTTCATATATTTCTGCAAAAAGGCTCTGAGTATAAACCCGCCCGAAAAAAAGGGACTGACAAGCATGAATTGGGGAAATGCATCTCATGCCTGCATGAGCGGTATACTTTCGGAATATCGTTCATCTGACATGAGCGGTTTTACAGGTCTTACCCGCAGTCAGCTGAGTGAAAAGGTAGACAGAGCCGCCGAAAAATATGTAAATGAGAATATGGGCGGAGATTTTGCAAGATCGTCAGATTTTCCCATGTATTATCGGATCATGAAAGAAAATACTCTCAGGGCGCTTATAAGACTTCAAAGGGAATACAGCGAGGGAAAATGCAGATTTTATCCCGAGGATCTGGAGCTTACGATAGGAAGAAAAACTGACGGAGAAAAAAGCTGTCCATCAATTAAAACAGAGTGTGAGGACGGTCATACTCTTGAACTGAACGGAACGGTGGACAGAGTAGATCTGTGCGAAACAGACGGGAAAAAATATATCCGTGTAATAGATTATAAGACAGGAAAACAGGATTTTAAAAGAGATATGCTCATATACGGCGCAGGCTGGCAGATGCTTTTTTATCTGTACAGTCTTACCGATCCCGAAACGGGTATCTATAAGGACAGAGAGCCTGCGGGAGCGATATACATACCTATCGGCTATCCCGAAAGCGAGAATGACAGAAATTCGGACAACAGCAAGGTGCAAAAGACAGCTTTTTCATCACTGAAAGCAACGGGTGTTATACTTGATGATGATGCGGTTATAAAAGCAATGGATTCATCGGCTGACGGAACGGTATTTATTCCCGAAAAAAGACAGATAAAGGATAAGGTAAAGGACGACAGATTTACAGCAGAGGAATTTGAAGAATACAGAAAAAAGGCAGAGGAAAAGTTAAAGGAAATGTGCATGGCGGTCTACAGCGGAGAAGTACCCGCCTCTCCCTGTGAGGAGCTGGGAGTGGACTGCAAAAAATGCAGCTATTATCATATCTGTGCATTTTTCCTTAAAAAAAATAATGACATAGATGGGAGTGAAGATTAAATGCCCGAATGGACTGATGAACAGCTTTCCGCAATAAACGCAAGGGGCAGATCGGTTGTGGTATCGGCAGCAGCGGGCAGCGGAAAGACAGCAGTGCTTGTGGAAAAGCTAAGAAGAATGCTTTGTGATGAGGAAAACAAGGTAACTGCGGACAGTGTGGCAGTGGTGACATTTACAAATGATGCAGCCGCTCAGATGAAGCAAAGACTGAGGGTCGCTCTGCGTGATGAGTTTGACAGGACGGGAAGTGTGTATATTTCCGAACAGCTTTCACTTCTCCCGTCTGCAAAGATATCTACCATACATTCATTTTGTTTTGATCTTATAAGGCAGTATCCCGAGGAGTCGGGAGCCGATCCTGATTTTACGGTGCTTTCTCCCGAGGACAGTGAGATCATTTCACAAAAAGCGGCAGATGAGGTATATGAAAGGTGGTTTGCAGAACGGGAAAAGGATATAGATCTGCTGTGCAGCTTTTTCTTTCCGGGGAGCAAAAGAATAGATGATTTTACGGCAATGCTTTTTGAACTGAAAGAAAAAATATTGTCACAGCGTTTTCCGAAGGAGTATATGCAGCGGATAATAAAGGTCTACGGTACTGATCCGTGTGACAGTCTTATTTTTAAGAGTATGCGGAAAAAAATGTCCGACAGTCTTTCAGATGCAGCCGAGATGTTCAGCATTGCGGCAGACGGTATAAGAAAGATCTCAGCCGGAAGAAAAATACTATTAAAGCCCGGTGATGTAAAAAAGCTCAGTCTTATGGACGATGCGATAAACGATCTTAAGATCGCTTCAAAAAAGGTTCTGAGCGATAATGAGTATATTCCCGAAATTGCTGTTGATCCCATAAAATCCGTGCCTAAGTATCTTAAAGATGCAGCACCCGATGATATCCAAAGAAAAATCGGAGGTATCGAGCTGCTTTTAAATGAGGGAGCGGCGCTTCTTGATAAATACTGCATACAAAAAAAATCAAGAGGTGACAAAAAAGGAGAATACTGCTTTTTGCCTGAGGAGATAAAGGACGATTTTTCCGTTCATGAAAGGATATGCACTCTGCTTTTTGAGCTGTTAGGAGAGCTTATAGACAGGGAAAGTGAAATGAGGACGGAAAAAAATTCGCTGAATTTCAGCGATGCCGAACAGATAGCCTGTAGGCTGCTTTGCAGGCGGGACGAGAACGGCAGGATCGTTAAAACTCCCATTGCAAATGCCCTTTCGGAAAAATATAAAATAGTAATGATAGATGAGTTTCAGGATTCAACGGATATACAGGAGCTTATCTTCAAGCTGCTGTCAAAGGACGGAACGGAGACTACTCCCGGCACGAATTTTTTTGCAGTGGGAGATGTAAAGCAGTCCATTTACCGTTTCAGAAGCTCTGACCCGAGACTTTTCTTAAAAAATATCAAAGAAAGCGTCCCCTATGCAGATGACAGAAAAACGACCCCCTCACATATATTTCTTAACAAGAATTTCCGCAGCTCCCGTTATGTGATAGACTTTGCAAATTACATATTTGAAAGGCTGATGACGGCGCAGAACGGAGGAGTAGTTTACAACAGCGATCATTTTCTTATCAGGGGAGCAGATCAGCAGGACGATTTCGGACCTGTGGAGATAATTAATATTGTAAGCGAAATAACCACCGCTGAGGAGATAAGAAAAGCCGAAGCAAAAGCTGTTGCAAAAAGGATAAAAGGCATTCTCACTCAGACTATACATGAAAACGGCATTGAACGAAAAATTCTTCCCTCGGATATCTGTATTCTCGCACGGAATACAAAGGCATTCGGAATATATGCAGACGCTCTTGCAGAGGAGGGTATAGCCTCCTCCTGCGGCAAGGATAATAAATGTCTTTACTCGGGAGAGGTCATGGCTCTTACGGATATGCTCAGGGTGATAGACAATCCCACAAGAGATGTGCCGCTTACGGCTGCGCTCATGTCTCCCCTGTTTATGCTGACCGCTGCCGATATGGGGTATATAAGACTTGCGGACAGAATGACCTCTGACGGACATGGTGAGGGGGGTATTTTCAGAGGTATTATCGGTATCGTTAAAAATGAGGATATAGGCGGTTTAATACCCGAGGGTACAATCAAAAAATGCAGGAGATTCTATGAGGAGTATACACAGTTCAGAAAATATGCATTGTCACACAGCATAGAGGAGCTTATAAGGTATATCTGCAAAAGATGTGATTATCTTTCTTCGGTGACCATAGGCGACAGGAGCGGCGAAATGATAAGCAATATAAACATCTTTACTGCATATGCTGCCGCCTATGACAAAAACGGCTCGGGAGGGATAAACGGTTTTCTCAGGCAGCTTGACATTATGGAGGAGGCGGGCAAGGATATTAAAACAAGTGCTGTTTCTATGGACGGTGCTGTGGATATAAAAACTATACACAGCTCAAAGGGTCTTGAATATCCTTTTGTATTTTTATGTGATACGTCTCACCGATTTAATTTGTCTGTGGGCAAGGTGATGTTCTGTTCGGATATGGGAGCGGCATTTTCCATTAACAGCATAGTAAAGGGTGCAATAACAGAGGACCCGGGTGAAATAAAGGTATACGGTTCATTTCCGGGAGCGGCTGCGGCAGAGGAGATCAAAAAAAGTCAGCGTGATGAAGAGGTCATGCTGCTGTATGTTGCTCTTACACGAGCAAAGTATAAGACAATAATTACCATGAGCAATAAAAAAAGTGCAGAGAAGATAAGTGCGGCGTCAGAGATACTTGCGGAACAGGGCAGACAGGATATTTCTCCCGGACTTGGAGGCAGCTATGAAGAGTGGCTGGGAGGGGTGCTTACTCCCCCTGTAAAATGTGAGCTTGAAGAAAAGGGACTGTTAAAGATAATTTCATCTTCCGAACTTAAAGACAGACAGGAGGAAAATGAGGAGGAAATTTCTGCTGAGAATGAGCAGTCCGCAGTTGAAACGGAAAGGGCAAAAAGAGAATTTGAAAAGCACATATCCCGTAAATATGATGATACCCTTTCGCAGATGCTTGCAAAGCATACGGTGACGGAGCTTGCAAAAAAGCCCCTTGATCCCGAAAGCAGGCTGTTTGCTCCCGCTGAGAGAAAAGCCGCTGTTAAAAGGATAAAAGGTGTGACCGCCGCCGAAAGGGGTTCAGCAGTTCATGCATTTATGCAGCATTTTGACATGGCACGTCTTTTAAGTGCAAAGCAAAGAGGAGAAGAGGCTGTTTTTGCATTTGTTAAGGAGGAGGCGAAAAGGATCGCCGATATGGGTATTATCTCCTGCGGACAGGCGGAAAGCATTTATCCTCCGCTGATAGGTGCATTTGCGGACAGTATGCTGTTTAAAAGAATGGCAGATTCGGGGGAGATTATCAGAGAAAAAAAATTTCTTGTAAAAATTTCCGATCTTAATCTTGACGGAAGCGGATTTATGGGTTATAATGGTACTGAGGGTATGCTTCAGGGTGTGGCTGACTGTATCTTCAGGGAGAATGACGGATATGTGCTTGTGGATTATAAAACGGACAGCCTTACCACTCCCGAAGAGCTTGTAAGGAGATATGCTTTGCAGCTCAGACTTTATGCAGCGGCTTTTTCACTGATATTGGAATGCCCCGTTAAAAAGGCATATATTTATTCATTTTCGCTGGGCAGTGAAATCGAGGTAGATATTGATTAAAAAATTGAAAGGGATGTAAATTTATGGAACAGAAAAATCAACCCCGCAGAACAGGACAAAAACCCGTACCCCCCGCAACAATGCTTATATGTTCGACAATACTGGGCGTTTGCCTGCTGATAGCAGGAGGGAGCATAAGCGGTTCTCTTAACAAGCTGACTGCTGCTGTAAAGGAGCAGACCTTTGCTTATCAGTCGGTTCCCGCTTCGGCTATTACCGTTAACAACACCGCTCCGAAGAATTATTATAACGAAAATGAAGCGGCAGCATATCTTAATATATCGGCAGATGAGATAAAGGCTGCTATCTCCAAGGGAGAAATAGATGAATATATCCGCACCTCCTCGGGCTATTCCATATCTCAGAGCGCTCTTGACAGCTATTTTGAGGATAAAGCCTATGCTCTCAGCCTTGAAAATAATTCGGACGAGGGATAATGTTTGCCGTTAAAAATGTTCCACATGGAACAATCCGTTTTTCGTTTCACGGAAATAAACTCCAAAAAAGCAGGATATGAAATACATTGTCAGGAATTTTAAAATTTTTATAATTTTCATAAAAAATACTGACAAATGCGAATTTTTATGTTATAATTATACTAATATGTATTTTGCTTTAAAGGAGATGGTTACATATATGACCTATGAAAAATCCTGTGGAGCTATAGTATACCGCAAGCATTACGGGAATACCGAGATCCTGCTTATAAAGCATATCAACAGCGGTCACTGGTCCTTTCCGAAGGGTCATGTGGAGGAGGGCGAAAATGAAATGGAAACCGCCCTCAGAGAGGTAAGAGAGGAAACAGGGATAGATATTCTTATCGATCCGACATTCAGGGAAACGGTAACATATTTTCCCCGGAAGGACACACAGAAGGTAGTAGTTTATTTTATCGGCAAGGCAAAAAACTGCTACGATCATATACCGCAGGAGGACGAGATCGCCGAAATGCGATGGGTGGATATCGGTCATGCGCTGCAGATCCTTACCTATGAAAATGACAAGACCATTGTGAGCAAGGCAAGAATGGCAATAAAAAAATGACAGCGGTGATAATATGAAAAAACAGCTTGCCGCATTTGCTGCGGCAGCTCTGGTAAATGCGGCAGCGGGTATTCTTGGTGGCAATATGTATTATCTTTGCGCACCGTTTACCGCGGCTGTCCTGTTTGCATTTTTTAACAGGAGCTTTCCCTATGATATTCAGCCCGCACCATTAAAGGTCAATGCGGTGTGTGGTTTTCTGTCTGCGGCTCCCCTGTTTTACTCCATGATGTCCATGGCATCTCCGGATAATATGACATATCCTTTAAGTGCAAGGATATGCTTTCCCGCAGTGTTTACCCTGACCGCAGCCGCAAATGCAGCTGTTTACGGCAGGCTATCGGACAAGGACGGCAGAACTCCCGATATAGGGAAAAGACTTTGGATAGCATTTCTCAATGTAATATCATTCTGCATCGGAATTGCTGTTTTTATCCCCATAGCAGCAGTTGTGCTGATATTGTTTACGCTGATATAGAACATCTGCAAAGGCAGGAGCCTGATTCGGGACTCCTGCTTTTTTATACAGGAAACTATTATACTGTTTGTAATAATATTGATTATTTATACAAGGATAAATGTTCCACATGGAACATTACATAAAGATAAGGTGCAGATAAATTTTTTCGTAATATTGCATTTTTACAGAAAATATGATATAATATAAATAAGAAAAGTGACCCGAGCGGGCGGTCAGTGACCGCAGCCACCTCGGCGGGGTGACCCCGCAGGCAGGTCGTTGGTGAATTAAGCGAGAACATCTCAATAGTAACACGGTAACTTTCATTTGTGCTGTTATGCTAAGTTAGAAATTTATATAAGCAAATAAAAGTTACCGTTGTTACTGTGTAAAGGGTTTCAGCAAATTATACCAATGACCCGGCAGCGGCAACCTGCCGCCCCGCCGCGTAAGGAGGAAATTTAATGCTGTTTCATACATTTGCCACCGGGGAGGAGCGGAGAAAATTCGGCGGCAGTGAATTTATTGAGATACAGTTTTGCAGACTGCCGCAGAATACGGAAATAAAAAATATAGTATCGGTATCAGGCATTTCCCATTGGCAGAATGATTCGCTTTACGTACACGATGATGACCGGAACCTGTTTATGAAAGAATACGAGCGCATATTTGACTGTGGGATCTATAATAATTCGGAAACCGGAACAGTGGATCCGTTCGGGATAAATTACTACAGACCGGAGCTGATCGGCGGCATGATCGGAAAGCTCCGTGAAATAAAGCCGGAAGATTGGGAGAGGCTTGCAGAATGGCTAAACAATGCAAAAAAGTACAACGGCTTTTACATTTTAGGAATTTAGACAATTTAATATCATAAAATAAAAAGGCGGCGGTAACATGGCTTATAAAAGCGGCAGATATATTTCATGTAAAAACGATATAATGTTCAAAGCGCTTTTTGTAAGGAATGAGGATATACTTAAACAGTTTATATCGGATATGCTTGATATTCCCTTTAAGGAAATTACGGGAATGAAGATCCTCAATTCCGAGATAATACCCCGTGATCTTCCGGGAAAAACAAGCAGGCTTGACGTTCATCTGATCATCGGAAATAAAGAGATAGACATTGAGATGCAGGCAAGGCGGGAAAGGGATTTTGCAGACAGGGTATTGCTTTACTGGTCAAAGCTGTTTGCGGATAATCTCAGCAAGGGAGAGAAGTACGAGTCACTTTTCCCCACAATATCGCTGAATATTCTGGGCTATAAAAAATTTGACTGTAAGGAGTATTATTCGGTTTTCCGCATCTACGAGCAGAACAGACGGGAGTTGCTTACCGATAAGCTGATGATATGCTTTTTTGAGATTCCGAAGATAAGGAGTGCGCCGGATATCTCAGACCGGAAGCAGCTCTGGCTCAAACTGATAGATGCAGGAAGTGAGGAGGAATTTACTATGTTGAAAAATACGGGAGATCCCATGATAAACAAGAGCATTTCACGGATCCGGGAGCTGAACGCCGATATTAAGCTCCGTGAATATATCCGCGCCCGTGATGAAGCAAGGTGGCGGTATCACGATGATATGAGGAAAGTGAAAGAAGAGGGCATTGCAGAGGGCATAGAAAGGGGAGTTGTTAAGGGCAGAGCTGAGGGCAGAGCTGAGGGTAGAGCCGAGGGTAGAGCCAAGGGCAGAGCTGAGGGCATTGCAGAGGCTAAAACAGAATTCATAAGACAAATGAAATCCGCAGGTCTGTCAGAAGAAGAAATAAAAAGGATCATGAGTAAATAATTCTGCGGCGCAAAAACAGCCTCATACAGTAAAGAGAAACTTATTATGTTAAAAAATACCGTACATTCAATAATAAATAAGAGCATTTCCCGTATCCGCAATTCGGATATGCGAATCAAATACCGTGAATATATTCGTGCCCGTGATGAAGCAAAGTGGCGGTATCACGATGATATGAGGAAAGTGAAAGAAGAGGGCATTGCAGAGGGCATAGAAAGGGGAGTTGTTAAGGGCAGAGCTGAGGGTAGAGCCGAGGGTAGAGCCGAGGGTAGAGCCGAGGGTAGAGCCGAGGGTAGAGCCAAGGGCAGAGCTGAGGG
>CANQPL010000013.1 GCA_947625735.1 uncultured Clostridia bacterium | reverse complement strand
AAAAAAACAGATTTGCTACTTGATTGACGGGAAAAAACGTGATATAATTAAAAAAGAAGTTCCGACAAACCTTTTTCGGCATCTTTTATATTTCCTGCTCAGGTTTTCGGAGAACATTTTAATAAAAATGAGGTCATGAGCTTTGATAACCAAATGGCAACTGATAACACCCGATAAGAACACCGTTTCACAGCTTGCGGCAGCAGGCGGATTATCCCCTGCCGCAGCCGCCGTCCTTGTTATGAGAGGTGCAGACACTATTGAAAAGGCGGCAGCATTTTTTTCGGAAAACAGCGGCAGTGACGAGGAATTTTCCCCGGGGGCGGGCTTTTCCGATCCTTTTCTTATCAGGGATATGGAAAAGGCGTGCAGCATTATCCTTGAAGCGGCAGACAGCGGTGCGCTTATCTGTGTTTACGGCGACTACGACTGCGACGGCGTAACGGCAGCTGCACTCCTTTCGGGATATCTTACGGATATAGGCGCAAATGTGATAACACATATAAATGAACGGGAAATGGGCTACGGCATGAATGCCGAGGCGATACGCACTCTTAAAGATAAGGGAGTGGAGCTTATCGTCACTGTAGACAACGGTATTTCCGCCGTTTCGGAGGCTGCACTTTGCAGGGAGCTGGGCATACGGCTTGTGATAACCGATCATCATCAGCCCGGAGAAACTCTTCCCGATGCCGATGCGGTAGTCGATCCTCACAGACAGGAATGTCCCTCTCCGTTCAAGGACCTTTGCGGCTGCGGGTTAGCCTTAAAGCTGGTGGCAGCTCTGGAGGGCGGCGACATGGACAGTGCGGTGGAGCAGTATTCCGATCTTGCCGCTATTGCCACAATTGCGGACGTTGTCCCGCTCAGAGGAGAGAACCGCCGTCTGGTGCGGTTGGGGCTTCATTATCTTGAAAATACGGAAAATCCCGGGCTTACGGCACTTATTGAGGCATCGGGAATAAAGCCGCCCTACACCTCGGAGGCTGTGGCTTTCGGGATAGCACCGAGGATCAATGCGGCAGGGCGGATAGGCTCTCCCTCGGACGCTCTGCGGCTCATTACGTGTGAGGACGATGAGGAGGCGCAGGAGCTTTCCGAAAGGATATGCAGGCTCAATAATGAACGCAGAGAGCTTGAAAAGGTCATACTTGAAGATATTTCCCGTCAGGTAGCCGCAGATCCCTCTTTGCTGGACGGACGCACGGCAGTTTTCTGCGGTACGGGCTGGCACCATGGAGTGGTGGGAATTGCGGCGGCAAGATGTGCGGAGAGGTTCGGTATTCCCGTGTTCCTCATGTCGGGAAACGAAAACGAGGACGAGGTGAGAGGGTCTGCACGTTCTGTGGAGGGACTTAACATTTTCAAGGCTCTTTCATACAGCGGAGAGGTGCTTGAAAGATTCGGAGGTCACAGCGGAGCGGGAGGATTTTCTCTCAGCCGTGAAAATGTTCCCGGATTTGCCCGTCTTATTGAGGAGTACGCCGCAGAGATCGCCGGGAGCTGCAATTCTCCCCGTGCAGTGACAGAAGCCTGCGGGGGAATATCTCCTGTCGATCTTACTGTGGAGGCTGTGGAGGGTCTTGATATACTGGAGCCGTTCGGTGAGGGAAATCCCCGTCCGCTGTTCCTTATCGAGGGTATCTGTGAGGATATAATTGCCCTTAAAGGCGGCGATCATACAAAGCTCATGGTAAACTGCGGCGGAACACGTTTTCCCGCTCTGATGTTCGGCACAAAAACGGACACCGTGCCTTACCGCAAGGGCGAGGAGGTCAATATGCTGGTAACTCCCGAAATAAACGAGTACGGCGGGAAAAAGAGCGTTACTCTGAAAGTTGCCGATATCCGCAAAAAGGGTCTTAATCAGTCAAAGCTCATTGCGGCGGAGGAGACATATAAGGCATTCAGACGGGGCGAAGGGCTTGACCTCAGACTTACGCAATACATAACCCCAAAGCGGGAGGAGCTTATAGAGGTTTACAGAGCTATGGGGAAAAGCATTTTTTCGCCGCTCGGACTTTACGGAAGAACGGGCAGCGCCATGAACTACTGCAAATTCCTTATCTGTCTTGATATTTTTGAGGAATGCGGTCTTATTTTTCATGACAGGTGCAGGGATTTAGTGGGGATAATTGAAGGAGCGCCAAAGGCGGACACGGATAAGGCGCCAACCATGCAGAAGCTGAAATGTCATGCGGCTGTTTAATGCTTGTCAGCTGATTTTCGGTATCTGACAGGAAAATAAATGGGAAAAGGGTTTTCCGGAATATGAAAGCGTGGTAACATGACAGTCAGGGAATTTGGAACAAATAACGAAAAAACCGTAATTCTGCTTCATGGCGGCGGTTTGGCTTGGTGGAATTATACAGATGTAATCAGGCTTATCCGGGACAGGTTTCACGTCATTGTTCCCGCTTTGGACGGTCACTCGGGGAGTGATGCGGACTTTACCTCCATTGAGAATAATGCCGCCCGTATTATTAATTACATAGACGAGAATCTTGACGGAAGAGTGTACCTTATGGGAGGATTGTCGTTGGGCGGTCAGATTTTATTGGAGATACTATCTCAGCGAAAGGACATTTGCAGATATGCAATGATTGAAAGCGCACTTGCTGTCCCTATGCCGATAACCCATAGTCTTATCGGACCGACCATAAAGCTGAGCTATGGGCTTATACATAAAAAATGGTTTTCAAAGCTGCAAATGAGGAGCTTAAAGATCCGCAGTGACCTGTATGATGATTATTATAGGGATACCTGCGCAATCACAAGTGAAAATTACATCAGGTTCATGAAAAGCAATTCATCATATCGTATAAACCCCGATCTGTCTTTGTGTCAGGCAAAAGTGACGGTATTTGTTGGCGGCAGAGAACTCCCTGTTATGAAAAAATCCGCCGGATTGATCCGGGACGTGATCCCGGACAGCACGCTGATTTCGGTCAAGGGCTATCATCACGGAGAACTGAGTATGAACCATGCAGATAAATATGTGCAATATATGACGCGGGTTGACCCCGGCGGTCAGTGACCGCAGCCAGATCGTTAGTAAATAATGTGTGAATTTTTTAATCAGTAACTCGGTAACTTTTATTTGCGAGTGACATCACAGGCAGGTTGGCGGTCAGTGACCACAGCCGCTTCTCTCAAAAAAATACATAAATATTTCAGAAGATACGCACATCTATCCTCTATCTTCCGACTTCTATCTTCTAATAAAGGAGGCGAGCAGGATATCAGACGTTCAAAGGTAACCATCACCCGCAGATGGCTTATAAACAATCTGGGAACTATTTTTGTTGCGCTTTCGGGCTTGCTGTTGGTGTTCTGCATTTTTGTCAATGTCTACTACACCAATTCCGCAAGGCAGTACATCACATCAAGGATCAATATGATCTCGGTAATGCTCAGTCAGTATTATGCTGATAATACGCTCACCTTTTCATCTGAGGTGCGCTCCATGGTGGAAAACTGGTCGGACAGAGAAAAAACGGAGCTTATGACGGTAAACAGCAGCGGCGAAGTTTCCCTTACCTCATCGGGATTCCTGCCCGGAAAGGAGTTTCTTGCTCAGGATTATTACGATGCCGTGGAAAGCAAAAGCTCGGGCATTTTCATGGGCAAGCTCTCAGACGGACAGAAGATAATTGCCGTAAGTGTTGTCACTCCCGATACCTCGGGAGAATGCAGCGTAATCAGGCTTGTAAGCTCTATGGACCGCATAGACGACCATATAAGGTCATATATCCTTGCGGCGGCGGCAATATGCATAGCAATATTTGCACTGGTATTTTTTTCGGGAATGTATTTTATCAAGTCCATAGTTATCCCCGTAAGGCAGATCGGAGCTACTGCGAGAAGATATGCAAGAGGAGATTTTTCCGTGCGTATCCCCGTAACATCGGACGATGAACTGGGTGAGCTTTGCGACATCGTCAACAGAATGGCGGACGATCTTTCACAATCGGAGGCAATGAAAAACGAGTTTATTTCAGGCGTTTCCCATGAGCTGAGGACTCCTCTTACCGCCATAAAAGGGTGGGCTGAAACTATAGGCTCAATGCCCTCCGATCATGAAACGGTTGCAAAGGGCATGAGGGTAATATCCTCCGAAACAGAGCGCCTTTCCCAGATGGTGGAGGAGCTTCTTGACTTTTCAAGAATGCAGAACGGAAAATTTACTCTCAACAAGGCAAATATGGATATTCTTGCGGAGCTTGGGGACGCAGTGCTTATCTACACAGAAAAAGCCCGTGCGGAGGGGATAGAGCTTGTATATACCGAGCCTGACGATCTTCCTGTGGTCTACGGCGACCGCAACAGGTTAAGACAGGTATTTATAAATGTAATAGACAATGCTCTCAAATATACCGACAAGGGCGGTCTTGTAACGGTACAGGCGTCCTGCACGGACGGAGCTTCCATAGAAATAGAGGTAAGCGACACGGGCTGCGGCATAAGTCCCGAGGATCTGCCGAAGATAAAGACTAAATTTTTCCGTGCCAATCACATAAAAAGAGGTTCGGGAATCGGTCTTGCCGTAGCAGACGAGATAATCACCATGCACGGCGGCACTCTTGAGGTGTTCAGCGAGCTGGGAATGGGTACGACTGTAGTTATTGCACTTCCCGTAAAGGATCAGTAAAAATGCTCCGTCAGACAAACTGCCTGACGGAGCGTTTATTCGGATATTTCGCCGTCAGAGATCCTGACTATTCTTCCCGCACTTTTAGCCACATTGGTGTCATGGGTTATCATAACGATAGTATGTCCTTTATCGTTTAGTTCCTCAAACAGCTTCAGCACCTCTCTGCCCGTTGCACTGTCAAGGGCACCTGTGGGCTCATCGGCAAGAAGCAGTTTAGGCTCTCCCACAAGGGCACGGGCAATGGCGGCTCTCTGCTGCTGACCTCCCGAAAGCTCTGAGGGCTTATGATAAAGGCGTTCCCCCATTCCGAGAGCTGCAAGCTGTGCTTTTGCGGCTTTCTCCGCTTCTTTTGAGGACGCACCTCTCAGGATAAGCGGCAGCATAACATTCCGCAGCACATTATATTTTGATATAAGATGATATTTCTGAAATACAAACCCTATATAACGGTTGCGCACATCTGTAAGCCTGTTGTCATTCATTTTATGCACAGCCATATCCGAGAGAAAATATTCCCCCTTATCAAAGCGATCCATGCAGCCTATCATATTCATGAGCGTGGACTTTCCCGAGCCTGACGGACCGAGTATTGCAAGGAATTCTCCCTCACGCACCGTAAGATCAATGCCTTTGAGGACATGGAGCGTTTCCTGTCCCATGCGGTAGTTTTTTTCTATCCCGTGCATACGGATAACCTCATTCATGCTCCTGCCTCCTCAGTTTACATTTGCAGCGCAGACAATTCCCTTTTCATTTACCGTAAGAGTAAGCACCATGCCTGTCTTGATACCCGAGTAGTCCGATGATCTTCCCGTAAGACCGTCCACGGGCATTCCCACAGGGATAATATAGCTGCATTCGCTGCCGTTTTTTTCAAGTGCGGCAGATTTTTTTCTGCCGCCGTCCCTGCCGCCGAAGCCGTTTTGGTCAAAGTCGGGCATTTCACCGTTTGAAAAGTCCGGTCTTTCGCCGTTTGCGAAGTCGGGTCTTTCACCGTTTGAAAAGTCCGGCATTTCACCGCTTTTAAAGTCGGGTCTTTCACCGTTTTCAAAGTCGGGCATTTCTTTGCCGTCCTGTCCGGGAGGTGTGCTTTTTTCCGCAGACTCCTCCTCATCAGCGGTTATCGTTCCAAGGGCAAGGGTAACACGGTTCCCCGTGACAGCCGTTACCTCGCCGCTTACGATCGTGTCGCTTTCCTTTGCCTCGTAGCTGTTTACAGCAGCTGTTTCCGAAGCGGCGGGCTGCTGTTCATCGTTCTGCGCCGTGCAGCCGGACAGGGAGAATGCACATACAAGCATTGCAAGTGTAATAAACGGATATTTTTTCATTGATAACTTTCCTTTCCATATACCGATCTGTTTTCATGCCGTAGTCTTATTCTGAGCCGAGAGCCTCGATAGGTGTGAGCCGTGATGCCTTTAGCGCAGGATAAAATCCGAAAACAGTACCCGTTGCCGCCGCAAATGCAACAGCTATTATAACTGCGGAGAAAACAGGCTCCGCTCTTGTACCCGTAAGCTCTACTGCGGGTATGAGAGCATAGCCCCCCACTGCACCCGCTAATCCGCCGAATACGGCTATAACTGCCGCTTCAAGGAGAAATTCCGAAAGGATAACGCTTCTTTTGCAGCCGAGAGCCTTTAAAAGACCGATCTCTGAGGTGCGCTCCTTGACCGTTACAAAAAGCACATTCATAATGCCGATACCGCCTACCAGAAAGACTATTGACGCCACAGCAACCAGAAGCGTTTGCAGTGTCTTTGCTGACTGCTCCGCCGCCTCCATTTCGCTGCCCGCATCTGTCACGGTAAATGCAGCATCGGGATAATTCTGTGTAAGCACCGTTTCAATATCCGCCATAACGTTTTCCACCTTGGAAACATCGGCTGCCACTGCGGTTATGCGAGGTTTAGCTGTGCTGCCGAAAATGTATTTTTTTGCAGTGGAGTAGGGAACGTATATTGCCTCATCGGGGCTTATTCCCGAAGATACCGTTCCCATTGAAGCAAGCACTCCTATTACCTCGTAATTTCTTCCCTCTATGGAAACATATTCTCCCTGTGCAAGGTATGCAGCTCCGAAAATGTTCTGAGCCGTTTTGTAGCCCAGCACGCAGACTTTTTCGCTGTCCTCCTCGTCATAGTCGGTGAAAAATTCGCCATACTGCACTTCAAGGTTGCTTATGTCCGCATAATCCGCCTGTACTCCTGCTGTGGTAAATGATGTTTCCTCCTCCAGTTCTCCGCCCTCTACGGCTGCGCTGCCGTCACATATAACGGAGATAGATTCAATATCGGGAACGATAGCGGCAATATCAGCAGCGTCCTCCTCTGTAAGTGTCACCGCTCCGAAGCTGCCGAATGAGGAGAGCGGTGACATTGCGCTTGCCTGCCGTCCGCCGCCGGGAAATCCTCCTGACGGACGGGAGTTTCCTCCCGAAGCCCCTCCGCCGGAGGGAAAACCGCCCCCACCGGAGGGAAAATCTCCTCCGGGAAAACCTCCTCCCGGAAATCCGCCCGACCCTGCCCTGTCAGACATCATGCCCTCCATAACGGTATCCATAGACTGTCCCGCAGATACCTCTATTGCTCCTGCGCTGAGGTTTTTAAACTGCTCCGCCACCTCTGCCTTGCCGCCCTGTCCCACAGCAATTACCAGAACGATCGTTGCAGAGCCTGCCGCAATTCCCAGAGAGGTGAGGGCGCATTTTGTCTTATTTGAAAAAATATTTATAAAAACCGTTTTTATAAGCTCAGTAAAGCGCATAGCATCATTTCCTTTCCTGTGCAAGGCTTATTTCGGCAAGGATCTTGTCGCCCGCTTCAAGACCTTCTGAGATCTCCACGCTGCGCCCGTCAGTAAAGCCCGTGACGACCTCTTTTTCAATTACATCACCGTTTTCATCATACATTTTCACGTAGGACGCTCCGTCACGGAAGGTAACAGCGTTTACATTAGTATACAGCACGTTTTCAGCCTGTCCTTCAAGAAACGTTACCTCTCCGCTCATGCCTTCACGGACGTTAAGACCGCTTTCGTCCAGCTTTACCGTAACACTGTAGCTTACCGAACCCGAGGAGCGTGCAGGCTCAGGGGAGATAGTGTCGATAACTCCCGAAAAGCTCTTGTCTCCATAGGCTGTAAGTGAAACTGTGCATTCCTGTCCTACTGAAAGCTCCGTAATATCCTCCTCTGAAACAGTCGCCGAAATATAAATGTTCTCATCTGACATAACAGCGGCGATATTCATATTCTCGCCCACGCTGTCTCCCTCAGAAACGTAGACCGCCGACACCACACCGGAGCATGGAGCATAGACCATGCCGCTGCCGTCGGTGCTGTTCAGAAATTCATCGTAGGCGTCAAGGCAGATATTATACTCCTCTCTGCATTTTTCCACATCTCTGTCAAGAGAAGCAATTGTCTGTTCATACACAGACTGCGCCGATGCTGCGGCATTTTCTGCGGACAGGAGCTGTTCCTCTGCCTGATTTTTGTCGGACTCCGATTCTGTTTCAAGGGTGTTCAGCTCATAATTTGCCTCGTCTATCTGAGAGTTAAGATCCTCTATTTTATTATTTATGTCGTCAAGGCTGCTGTTTCCGTAAATCTCGGTAAAATCGTTTTTATAATCCTCATACTCCTGCCGCAGCTTCTCTATCTCGATATTTTTATCATCGGCTTTTTCCTGAACATCGGCTATCTCCTTTTCCTTTGCCTTTATTTTTTCTTCAAGCTCCGCTGTTTTGCTGTCAAAGTCATTCTCCTTATTTTCAATAGCTGTTTCTCTTGAATAATAAGCGTCATACTTCATTTTTGCATCGGTATAGGCGCTGTGAGCAGTTGTAAGAGCTGTTCTTGCTTCTTCGAGACGTTCGGAATAGCTTTCCGGGGAGGACGTATTCTGTGCAGATGATGAATCGCTGCGGTTATTTTCGGTGTTTTCCTGCTCCGCTGTTTCTGTCTGCGTATCCGAAAGGGTAACTGTTTCGGTGGAATTGCTCTTGCTGTTTAATACCTCATCATAGGTATTCTGAGCGGCGTTATAGTCTGCCTCTGCTTTTTCAAGAGCGCTTTTTGCGGCGGCTATCTCCTCAGAAAGCTCGGCGTTATCCTCCTCATAGTCTGCACGCTCTTTTTTGAGATCTTCTGCCTGTTCATTAAGAGCGGTGCTTTCCTTTTTCAGATCTCTGAGAGTGCTTTCCAGTTCGCTGTACTCGTCCTCGGCTTCTTTTAACTTATCCTCCTTTTCGCAGAGCTTTTTATAATCCGTTTCATATGTGGCAGAAAGAGCAGTCTGCTCGTCAAGCTGTTCTTCAAGATCGGCAATGTGTGCAAGGTCTGTATCCCTGTCGTGTTCTGTTCTGCTGATGCTAAGCTCATATTCCGCTGCGGAAGTCTCACCCTTTCGCAGAGTGCTTTCCAATGTAAGTTCCGCCTCCTTTGCTTTAGCAGAACGGTTTGTCTCGGCTGACTGTAAATTGTACTCCGCTTCATCGAGCTTATCCTTAAGAGTGTCAATTGCATCATTTATATCATCAGGACTGAGCCGTGCAACAGGGTCGCCCTCCCTGACTGCGGAGCCTGTTTTTACATATATCTCCTCTGCTTCGGCGGCACAGGGAAAGAGTGCATATTCCCTGTCAAGCGTAACAGTCCCGCTTTCGGTAATGCCTACGGTTATATTGCCCTTTGAAACGGCATACTCTCTGTAGCCTGTTTCCTTTTCCTCCTCGGCGGAGGTGTTTACTCTCATATAAACAGCTCCCGCTCCTCCCGTGACAAGAAGCAGTGCGGCAAGTGCAGCCGCTGCCTTTCCACTTTTGCTCATGGCGATCAATCCTTTCCTTTTGTATGCCTTTATTGTACAGTCCGAACCTTAAATCCGGCTTAAAAAAATCCCCTTCACGGAAAATTTCATCGTTTTATCACAAAATTCACATTCTGCAAAAAAACGCATATCCCCTTTTTCATCGGCATATATTTAATTGAGAATAATAAATACACAGGTATTTCTACAGGTGAAAAAGAAAACGAGGTGTGACAATGAAAGAAAACACAGATCACCGTATCACTCTCGATAACCGCAAAAAGCTTGTGATAACGGGAGTGACAGATACGGATAAATTTGATGAAAGCTCGGTGCTTCTCTATACGTCAATGGGAGAGCTTATCATAAAGGGAAAGGATCTTCATGTAAACGGGCTTTCGGTGGAAACAGGAGAAATGATTGTGGAGGGCGAGATCGGCGCTGTTATTTACGGCGACAGTCAGGTTAAAGGTCCTCTCAGCCTTTTCGGACGGCTTACAAAATAGGAGCGTGCAATGATAGGTATTATTCTTTCGGATATTGAGCCGGAGGCTTTTTTTACCGTAAGCGAGGAAACGGAGCTGTTTCTTCTTTCGGTGCTTCTTGGAGGGGGGCTGGGAGTGCTTTATGATGTGTTCAGGGCACTCAGAGTTGTGTTTCCTCCTCTGGGAAAGCCCGTCGCCACCGCAGTATGCGATGTAATATTTTTTTTATGCTCGGGATATATCATCTATCTTTTTTCGCTTCTCTGCGCAAGGGGAGAGGTAAGGGGATTTTTCTGGGCGGGAGCGCTTCTGGGCGGTATCATCTATCTTCTTACGGCGGGTACTGTGGTAATGGGTATCATCAGAACGGTCATGGCGGGAATTGTATATGTAACGGGAAAGCTGCGGCTTGCTGCGGGAAAGGCGGCATCGGGCTTTGGGGCAGTATTCCGTCATATTATGCCAAAGGCGTTAATTAACAGAAAAAAGCTGAGTTCACAGGAGGATACACAGCCCGTTGAGATATAAATTAAATTAAAAATCGCACAAAATTTAAATGCAAATTTGTTATAATCGCCAAAAAAATAACTTAAATGCATAAAAGTCATAAAAAATACTTGAAATGCGGCTTGCAAATATTGTATAATATAAATGCTATGAACAAAAAGAGAGATATAAGCGATTATCAAGGAGGCATCGGCGGTGCGTGAGAACCAAATAAGCGAACAGCAGCGCAGAGCAGCAAAAAAAGCGCTTCAGAAAGCGTACAAAAAAAGAATGCGCAAAAAGAGAAGTGCCGTAGGTTACATAGGTATCCCTGTTGCACTTATTATGATCGCTGCCTGTCTTGTTTCCATAGTCAGCGACAAGGTTGAGCTTAGTGAAAAGCAGGCGGAGCTTGACGCTCTGAGGCAGGAAGCGCAAAGACTTGAAGCGGAAAATGCAGGCTATGAGAGCATTCTGAGCGAAGAGGACGAGCGCACCTATATGGAGCGCATAGCTACGGAAAATTTAGGCTATGCCTATCCCGATGAAAGACGGTTCTATGATACCTCGAGGAACTGATAGTCGGTAATTTTCAAAATCTGAGGAAGGGTATATTTATTTTTATGCAGCCGGAAATAGGAAAAATTTACGATGGTAAAGTGACGGGAATCACAAAATTCGGTGCCTTTGTGGATATCGGAGAGGGCGTTACGGGAATGGTACATATTTCCGAGGTAGCCAACACCTTTGTAAACGAGATAAAGGATCATCTTACCGAAGGACAGGCAGTTAAGGTCAAGGTACTGGGCGTATCGGAAGAGGGAAAAATATCCCTTTCCATAAAAAAAGCACTTCCCGCACCACAGGGGAAAAACGCTAATGGGCGTCAGGGAGGAAAACGCTCCGACAGCTCAAAGCATTCCGACAGCGGCAGAGGGAGCGCTAAAGGCAGGAACAATTCTGCTGCTTTAAAGGAGCCGCCTACTCCCGAGTCTGCATTTGAAGATATGCTGAGCAGATTCAAGGCAAGCTCCGATGAGCGCATGGGCGATATCAAGCGTAATATAGACAACAAGCGCAGAAACACTTCAAGAAGAAGGTAAGGCGCATTAAATAATAGAATAAAAACAGTCCGTCAGACGGTTTTATTTCCGACTGACGGACTTATTATTTATGTCCGCGGCACTCTTTTCCTGCTGCCCTTGTGGCGGGATTTTTCCTTATACATAAGATCATCGGCTCTTTTGATAATGCTGTCAATGTCCATTCCGTGAGCAATCTTTTCACCGTAAACTCCGAAGCTGCCTATCACCTTAAAGGGCTTTCCCGAAGAATTGTTAAAATCTTCAAGTCGGGCACTTACATCTTTAATAATGATTTTCCCTTTTTCGGCAGGGTCGGTGTCACATACACAGGCGATAATAAACTCATCTCCTCCGAAGCGTGAGCATATGCTTTTCTCGCCGCTCACCGAAAGGAGCGCATCTGCAAAAGTCTTTATCGCCACATCGCCCTCAGCATGACCGTAGGTGTCATTAATATATTTAAGTCCGTCCATGTCCGCAGATATTATGGCAAGATAGGAATCCGTATTATTTTTAAGCTCATTTCCGATTATCTCGCCTATCTCCTTATAGAATCCTCTGCGGTTGTAAAGACCTGTATGATCCCTTATGTAAAGGCTTTGCAGCTTTGCGATGACCTTTTTCAGTACCGACTGGCTGTTGACTATTTCCAGCACACTGTTAAGGTATCTTGTATACCGCAGCAGGTGCCGGGTATCGTCATTTGCTGCGTGTCCGTCATTTCCCGTGCTAAGTCCCATTACTCCGTATCCCACTGTTTCTTCACGGAAATGGACCGACCAGAAAAAGAAAATATTTATACTTTCGGCGGCTTCTTCAATGTGTCTGAGCCCGGTATCGTAATAAGGCTCATAATTTTTCCCGAAAACGCTTTCGCATAGTATAAGGCGTTTGCTGCCGTTGTCGGGGCTGTCCCAGATAAAGTCCTCATAATCATCGCTGATATTCATAAAATCTTCTTTAAGGCTGAGGGCATAGTAATAGTAGCCGTAGGTGTTATTGAATTTCAGCACCGTTTCGGAAACTTCCTTTATCCCGTAGGTAACGGCGGCTGTTGTGGCAGTGCTGAAGTCAGCCATATTTGAATCGTAGGAGTTGTCTGAGTCGGTCATGTGGAAAAGATCTGTTATCTTACCTGTGGCTTCACGGTAATCTATAGGCTTGCAGCCGCAGGAATGTGACCAGACAAGACGGTGATCTATGACAGTAAGATTACCCGTTTCCCTGCCGTTAAGATGAGCGATTATAGCGTCCACAGCCTTTTCTCCCGCAAGCCCCGTATTCTGACAGGCAGTGGTAAGACGGGGGATATTGAACTGCTCCTCGTATATCCCGTCAAAGCCTGTGACGATAACATCTCTCGGGACGGAGAATCCGTATTCGGTGAGCTTTGAACATACAGTGATCGCCATTGCATCATTACAGCAGATAAATGCATCGGGCATGGTATACTTGCTTTTCATAAATTCGTCAAATGCCCGTGCGGTAGGCTCAGACCAGAAATTCCCGTAAAGTATTCTTTCGGGGATAAGCTCAAGCCCGTGCTCCTCCATTATTCTTTTGCAGCAGGCTACCCGTTCATCTGAGAAATTATTTCCCTTAAAGCCTGCCACAACGTTTATGGTTTTGCAGTTATGTTTTTCCACCACATGGCGCACTATCGCTTCAAAGGAGGAACGGTAATTATATTCCACATTATAGCAGCCCTCAATATGCTTATCAATGCTGACTACATATATATTATTTTTTTTGGCATTGCTTACAATATCATTCAGGACCTCATCATTTTTTATTGTTTCGCCGAGAATGATAAGACCGTCCAGCATATCATACCTTATGCGGGTAAAAATATTTTTTTCGCCCTCGCTGAATTTGTCGTCATTATAAAGATCGGAAAAGCTGTTGTAGATAAGCAGCTTGCAGCCGTATTCCAATGCCCTTGCGGCAATGCCCCTGTACAGGTCGGTGTAGAACATCTCCTCTATTTTTGACATACATACTCCGATATAGCGGTATCTGCTCATAAGACGCACCTCCCTGTAAATACTCCATTCCATAATAATTGTAGCATATAAATAAAAACGTTTCAATAAATTTTTGTGACTTTTACAATAACACACTTTGTACGGGATAATATGTAAATTTATCCGCAGGATAAGGAGTTTTCGGGCTATATCATTAAAAAAATGAATGCCGTCGGGTATACATTTTCTGTGATGATAAATTTTTATCCGTAAATTAGGGAACGATCTGCACATTTCAATAAGCACTTTTGCAATTCATAAAATATTTACAACATCGGTTAACCGATATACCTTGACAGATGAGGTATTGTGTGTTATAATATACCAAGCAGAACGGCAGGAAATTAATGATCCAATGAACGCAAAGGGGTGGTTTTTTGTCTATAGCATCAGATCTTATACGGGGACACACCGATAATATAATATTGTCACTGCTTATGAAGGGCGACAGCTACGGATACAGGATAAATAAAGATATAATGGAGCTTACGGACAGGCGTTTTGAATTTAAGGAAGCCACGCTTTACACAGCATTCCGCAGACTGGAGCAGTCAGGTGCAATAATATCCTACTGGGGAGACGAGCAGGCGGGGGCAAGGCGGAAATATTACTCCATTACCGATAAAGGACGCAGGCAGTATATCGAAAGTCTCACCGAGTGGGAGAAAACCAAAAATGTGGTGGACAGGCTGCTGTATGCCGCAAAACATGAACCGGAGGGGTTGTAAAGCTATGAAATACACGTTAAAATATTATGTAGACAGCATTTTTGAGGGTACGCCCGACACAGAAGCGGTAAGAGAGTTGCATGACGAGATACTTTCCAATTTAGAGGCACGCTATGACGACTGCATAAGCGGCGGAATGACGCCCCAGCGGGCATATGCCGCCGTTATAGGGACGATGGGAGATGTAAGCGGGCTTATAGATCAGGTATGCGGCAGCGGATATCATGTAAAGGGCAGTTTTGAGAAGCAGACGCCCTTTGGCAGGCTGCTGAAAAAGTACAGCTATATTTTCACGGAAAAAAATATCAGGATAATAAAGCGGACGGTAATTGCGGTCATGTGGCTGTTGATAACCACAATTTTTCTGGTCGGCTGTTATGCGGGATATTTTGAGTATCTGTGGATGATATTTCCCATAGGCGCCGCACTCAACGTGGGTATAAACATGGCGGGGAATATTGCCCGTATCAGCAGAGGCGGCGACAATGACAAAACACGGATAAAGCTCCTTAAAACCGTAAGGGGAAGCACCTCTGCCATTATGTGGATAATGCTTGCGATGCTTTATTTTATGTTGAGCATTGAGTCGGACGAGTGGGGTATCACATGGGTCATTTTTCTTCTTGGTGCCGCCGTTCAGATAATCATAAACACGGTATTTAAGATACAGATAAACAGATACAAAGAATAAGGCGGGTGGAACCCGCAGCCAACTCGTTGGTAAATTTTGCGTGAACATTTCAATAGTAACTCGGTAACCTTTATTTGCGGAGTGACTCTGCTTGCACTTCGGCGGGCGGGGTGACCCCGCAGGCAGGTCGTTGGTAAATTTTGCCGGAATATTTCAATAGTAACTCGGTAACCTTTATTTGGCGCAATGCTAAACCTAAATTTGGCATTTATTCAAATAAAAGTTATCGAGTTACTGTTTAAAGAATTTCTGCAAATCATACCAACGACCCGGCAGCGGGTTCCGCCCGCCTGATTCAAATTTACCATTGCATAAAATGAAAGTTACCGAGTTACTGTTTAAAGAATTTCTGCAAATCATACCAACGACCCGGCAGCGGGTTCCACCCGCAAATAATTTTAATATCGTCTTGACAAACAGTCGGGATTATTGTAAAATAATATCAGGGGCAACGCTCCTTAATTTCCACACGGAGGGAAGAATATGTCACAGCTAAAGCTAATTGATCTTATAGACAGGGATATGCTCGAGGAAATACAGGAGGGCTTTGCAGATGTTACGGGAATGGCAGCGCTTGTCCTTAATGAGAACGGACAGCTTATTACCAAGGGCAGCAATATGACAGACTTCTGCATGAAATATACACGCAGATCCTCCATAGGCTGTCAGAGGTGCGAACGCTCTAACAATGAGGGTTCAAAGCGCACTCAGAGAAGCGGCAGATCCGCAGCCTATTTCTGCCACTGCGGACTTATGGATTTTTCTGCGCCTATTATCGTAAACGGAGAATTTCTGGGTTCCTTTGTGGGCGGTCAGGTACTCACCGAAGAACCCGATGAAGAAAAGTACCGCAGGCTTGCAAGAGAGTTTTCAATAAATGAAGATGAATACATAGCAGCCCTGCGAAAGGTAAAGGTAGTTCCCGCAATTGATGTGGAAAAGGCAGCCAAATTTCTGCATACCATTGCAAGGAGCATTTCGGAGCTTGCCTATGCAAATTATACCGCAAAGCTCAGAACGGGAACAGCTGCGGGCGGTTTTGAAGTAAAAGCGGCAGCAAGACCCGGTTCTGTTATGTCTGCAAATGTCAGGGCAGCAAATGAGGTGCTTGACAAGTTTACCGAGCTTGCCGCAATTGCCGAAAAATGCTCTGCCGAGGTAAAGAGCACTAACGAAACGGTCAAGGTCATAAAGGACATTGCCATGAATACAAGAATACTGGGCTTTAACGCTTCTATTGAGGCTTCAAAGGCTAAGGAGAGCGGCAAGGGCTTCGGCGTAATTGCACAGGAGGTAAGAAGTCTTGCGGATACCTCCAAAAGCTCCGCAGACAAGATAGAGGCTAAAATGAAATCCATTGCCGAATATGCCCGACAAATGGAGGAAAATGCCGCTGCCGCACAAAAGCTTGCTAAGGAGGGCATTAATGAAATGGAGCTGTTGAGCGCAAAGCTCGACAGCATGAATCTGAAATGATCCTGTAAAAGTCATAAAAAATATGGAGGAGATATTTTGCTTATAAAATATCTCCTCCGTTTTTATCAGCCGTACTGCTCGCTTAAATAAATGGATACCTTTGACTGAATGATCTGTGCCGTTTCTTCTGCGGATTTTGCCCCCGAGGTAAATGCGGAGATCTCCTCATCAATTATATCGCTTACTGTCGTATCAGCCTGCCAGATAGTGTCTACAGATGAAAGATAGTCGATATAACGGTGGATATCATCTTCGGAAAGATCGGAATTTTTTATCTCAATGCCGTTCATGCTGTAGTTTGATTCCCTATCTACAAGCTCACCGTCTTCGTTGAACATTTTGTAGGGGATAGTTTCCTGTATGCCTATCCGCTCCAGATCCTCCTTTATTACGGGGAATCCCATGTGGAGCATACCTGTAGTCCACCTTGTTTCCATATAAGGCTCATCGTCCTCGCCTGCTGTGGGGTTGTAGACCTCGCTTTCCTGCTCATACACTATGTCGTCAAGAGTCCTTTTGATAAATTCCCATGCGCCCGCCTTGTTTTCCGACTTTTCCGCTATTGCTATACGGGAATTTAACTGCACCACTCCGTTTGCTCCCGATGTTCCCGGGAATCCTGCAAATGCAGCCTCCTCGCCGCCTAAAAGACCATTCTCAACATAGTTGAAGTCATTGAACTGATATATATATTCGTTCATAAGAAGCGCCTTGTCCTCGCCCACACGCATAGGCATTTCCTCATAATAATCCTGATCGTAGGTGCTGTAGTCTATCTCGGAGGGGTAGTCCTTTGACATTTCAAGTATAGCCTTAAACTCATCGGAATCGAAATTGCAGGTTGCATTTTCATAGTCTACAAAGCTGCTGTACTGCAATGCTTCGGTTATAAAGCGGGAATTTGTCATATCTTCGCTGAGAAGTGCAGCTCCCTCGGGCATAGCCGCCAGCAGCTCACGGGCTTTTTCAAAGGTGAAAGGCTCATTGACGTTGATGCGTGAGGATTTTCCCACATATGTCTGCACGGAAAAGCTCATGGGCAGACTGCAAAGCTTGCCGTCCCTTTCGGAAAGCTGAAGAATATTCGGAAGAAAAGAGTCCTTGTTATACTCGCTGTCGCCGTCCATAAGCTGATAGATGTCCGCAAAAAGACCCTTGTTTATATAGCTGTCAACGGGAAGTGAGATGTCAAGCAGAAGCATATCGGGGATATTTCCCGAAAGCAGCTCATTGTTGAAGTTGGTAACGGCGGAATCCCAGTCGGTGGTGTCGTTGTTGTCGGCATAGCTTACCGCACTTATGGTATATTCCTCATTTGTACGGTTAAACTCGGAAATTGCGCCCCTCCAGAACTGATCCATTGAAAAGCAGCCAAGGGTCAGCGTCTTTTTGGGAACGACTTCACTTTCGTCAATAGGTATGATATGTGAGATCACAAAATTCGATGAACCCGATCTGCTTGCTGCGAAAGTATATCCTCCCGTAATAAATGAGCCGTCGTCACAGGGGGTAAAGAAGTCTATCTGATTGGTGTCCACACCGATATTCAGAAGATTGAGGACATTTTCCTTCTGGAGAGTGTCCGCTCTGTATCCCGCTACGCCCGTGTCGTTTCTTGCATAGCAGATATAATCGCCGCTGCCTGAGCTTATGCCGCTTACATATTCGGGAAATTCGTGTACAGCGCCCGGACCGCCCGACTGTACATCTATTTCTATGAGCTTGAAGGAGGAACCCGTATCTCCCCATATATCCACTCCCACAGCAGGAATGCCCTCATTTGTGAGAATGATCCCGTCCACATATCCGCCGTTGCTCTCCGTAAGATCATCGGTAGTAAACAGGTGATTGCCCTCGCCGTCAAACACCTTTACGCAATTGTCAAAAAGAGCAAATATGTTTCCCGCACCGTCATACATAATGTCCCGCATATACATACCGCTGCTGCTTTCCTCTTGTGTAAACAGATCGGGTATTTCCTTGTCGCTCAAAGGATTGCCGTCCTTATCATATTTTAGCAGATGATATTTCGTGTCCTGTTCATATGTGGTGCGGTCCATAGTGCCTATCTCCGCAATTACCGAAATATTTCCGTTTTCGTCCACACCCACTTTCCGCTGTGTAAAACTTGCGTATTCATCGGGTTGTTCCTGAATGAAAACAGGAATTTTCGTTATCACCTTGCCCGTATCTTCAAGAACATAGATGTAAAGGTCATAATAATAGTTGTCCGTGCCGTCCTCAGCCTTTTCCTGACGGTAATCGGTATAGGTTGAATAGATATTACCTTTTGCGTATGATATATCGTAATAGGTGAATCCGTCCTCTCTTTCGCCCATTTCAACTACCTTAAATGCACGCTCTTTGACAGACTGCTCCTCAGAAACGGTGTTTACCTCTCCCGTGCCGTTTTTATTTTCGCTGTTTTCCTTGCCGCCGCAGCCCGTAAATGACAGAGCGGACATCATCATCATGCCCGCCGTAAGCAGGCAGGCTGTTTTTTTGTAATTTGACTTCACTTGTATACTTCCTTTCACTAAGGGTTTTCATAGTCATATTATATCATGCAGCAGGGCGGTTTTCAAGCTGTTTTACTATTTTGTAATAAAAAGTTGTTTTTTGGAGATGTGTCTGCCGCAAAAAGGCAGAGAGGATTTAAGCGGAAATTTTTTGCAGTGTTATTTGACAATCGGGCGGAAATGTGGTATAATGGAATAGCTCTTAACACTGCCTTATCGTATTTTTATCATCGGAGATGATCTAATGGAAAATGAAATAACCGTAAAGGAGCTTGCCGCTCTTTCCCGTGACAGCTTTGTCCTCATTGATATCCGTGACGAATATTCCTTCGGTGTGGGACATATTGACGGAGCGGTAAACATTCCCGAAACGCAGATATATAAACGCAATCTTCCCTCAGACAAGCTCCTTGTAATATGCTGCCGCAGCGGGATTATCAGCAGGGATACAGCCGCACGTCTGCGTGAAGGGGGCTTTAATGCAGTAAATCTTTCGGAGGGGTATGCGGGCTGGCTTTCTCAGAAGCTGGAAAATGCGGCAATTACGGAAAGAGTGGAAAAAAGTATACAAAAGAAATTCCACAAAACTATCTGGAGCAATTTTGCAAAGGCTGTTGTTACATATAAACTCGTTTCTCCCGGGGATAAAATAGCCGTGTGCATTTCGGGGGGCAAGGATTCAATGCTTATGGCAAAGCTCTTTCAGGAGCTTAAAATGCATGATAAATTCCCCTTTGAGCTTGTGTTCCTTGTTATGGACCCGGGCTATAGTCCCGAAAACCGCCGTATTATCGAAAAAAATTCGGCAGCCCTGTCTGTACCCGTAACAATTTTTGAGTCGGATATATTTGAGTCGGTCTACAATGTGAGCAAAAATCCCTGCTATTTGTGTGCCAGAATGAGGAGAGGATATCTTTACAGCAAGGCAAAGGAACTGGGCTGCAACAAGATCGCTCTGGGGCATCATTTTGATGATGTAATCGAAACAATTCTTATGGGTATGCTCTACGGCGGACAGGTGCAGACAATGATGCCAAAGCTCAGAAGCACTCATTTTGAGGGAATGGAGCTTATCCGTCCCATGTACCTTATACGTGAGGAGGAGATAATTCACTGGCGGGATTACAACGGTCTGCATTTTCTCCGGTGTGCCTGCCGTTTTACCGATACCTGCACCACCTGCGACCCAAAGGAATCGGTTTCCAAACGTCTTGAAACAAAACGCCTTATCGCAGAGCTTAAAAAAACAAATCCGCAGGTGGAGAAAAATATTTTCCGCAGTGTGGAAAATGTAAATCTTTCTACCGTCATAGCCTATAAAACGGACGAGGGAGTACATCATTTTCTTGATGATTATGACAGATAATTGTACAAAATAAACAATTCTGTCGCTTTTTTTCGTTGCTTTACATAGAATAAGACGTACAGTCTTGAAAAATACAAACAGAAATAGTATAATAAAAAGCGGGAGTTTCTGCTCTCAAAGCCCGTATCAGCAATGTGCGGAGTAATTGCTTTCATGTAACAGGAGCAGGTGTAAAACCGGCAGAAAAACAGAAAGGAAAGATCTGTTATGAATATAAATATAAAGAAAAGCATTGCGGCAGTATGCGCATTATCACTGCTTGCTTTATCATCGGGGTGCAGCAGTAAGGATCACGGACTTGACCCCGCAGACCCTGCCGAAATAACCATATGGCACTACTACAACGGCGTGCAGCAGGATCAGTTTGACAATATGGTCACAGAGTTTAATGAAACTGTGGGTCACGATATGGGAATTACCGTGGAGGCAAGGAGCAAAAGCACAATTGCCGATCTTGCGGATAATGTGCTGTCCTCCCTGAGAGGAGATGTGGGAGCGGAGGAGCCGCCCGATATGTTCGCAGCCTACTCAGAAACTGCCTTTACTGCCGACAGCATGGGAAAGGTCGTTGACCTTACGGATTATTTTACCGAGGAGGAGCTTTCCGAATATGTAAGCGGCTATATCGAGGAGGGAAGATTCGGAGAGGATAAGGGGCTTAAAATTTTTCCCACTGCAAAAAGCGTGGAGGTAATGATGCTAAATCTCACCGACTGGCAGACATTTGCCGACTCCGCAGGCGTTACTACAGACGATCTTTCCACATGGGAGGGACTTGTTGATGTGGCTGAAAAGTATTACGATTATACCGATGCCCTCACTCCCGATACACCCTGTGACGGCAAAGCGTTTTTCGGCAGAGATTCCCTTGCAAATTATATGATAGTGGGCGCACGTCAGCTGGGACTTGAGTATTTTGCAGACAACGGCAGCGGAGAAGTCGTCATGAATGAGGATAAGGACGCTGTAAGACGTTTGTGGGACTGCTACTATGTTCCATACGCCGAGGGCTGTTTCCTTGCCCGCAGCCGTTTCAGAAGTGACGATACAAAGATAGGCGCAATTATCGCCATGGTATGCTCCACTACGGGGGCGTCATATTTCCCCGATTCGGTCACGCTTGATGATGAGTATATCTATCCTATAGAGGGCATGGTGCTGCCCGTGCCGAATTTTGAGGGGACAGACCCGTTCTGCGTTCAGCAGGGCGCAGGCATGGTAGTGCTTAAATCCGATGAAAAGACCGAGTATGCCTGCTCTGTCTTTCTCAAATGGCTTACCGAAAAGGAAAGGAATATAGATTTTTCCGTTTCCTCCGGGTATCTGCCCGTAAAAAAGGAGGCAAATGATTTTGCTGCCATTTCGGAGGATTATCTGTCGGGAGACGGCTCTCAGAATGATATAATGCTCCGTACACTGGAGGTAGCGATCTCTGAAACATCATCTTTTGAGCTTTACTCCGCAAAGCCCTTTGAACGCTCCGCCGAGGTAAGAGATTTTATCGGAGAATATATGCAGTCTACCGCTCAGACGGCTCACGATGAGGCTTACGAAAGAATAGCCGCAGGTGAGGACAGGGCAGCAGTTCTTGCGGAATACACCTCAGACGAGGCTTTTGAAAAATGGTATGAGGGCTTTATAGGGGGACTCAAAGACGTTTCCGACATAGCATAAGCGCACCTTTGCAGAGATGCTTACTTGAAACGGGGGGATCGTTCGCTGATGGAAAAAAATTTCTCTCCCGCAAGGGAAAAGAAAGAAAAAAAGCTGATAGTAAGGCTCATGCTGCCAATGCTGCTGCTCATACTCTTTGAGCTTATCGCATTTTTTGCGGTGCTTGCACTGGGAGGAGAATTTTCTTATATAAAGAATTATGTTTACAGCACTCTTGAAGCAAAAACCGAGAACCGCAAAAATTATCTTGAAGCATCTTTCCGCAATAAGATCATTCCCACTGCCGAAACTGCCGAAAAAATAAACGCTGTAACAGAGGATATCCTTGATGAGCAGGGAGCGGCTGTAGGTGATATAAAGACCGACAAGGACCTTTCACGGTATATCGTGGAAAGCTCCGTAGACGAGGTCACAGAGCTTATGAGACGCACCTCCTCCAATGATGTTTTCCTTATCCTTGATACGGGAGAGCTTTTCAAGGGAGAAAGCGGCGGCACGGCAAAGGCTGCCCTTTATCTGCGTGATCTTGACTCGTCCACCGATGGAGGATTTGAGGATCTGCTTATGGAAACGGGCTTTTCCTCTGTATCAAAGGAATTCGGGATAATCCTCGATTCGGGGTGGAAGCTCTACTTTGAACCCGATCCCGATGATAGGGAACACTATGACTATTATTACAAAACTTTAGAAAATGCCCGTCTTGCCCCGCAGCTTACCCCCTCGGAGCTGGGCTACTGGAGCAGCTTTTCCAAAATATCCCCAAGTGGTTCGCCGAGTATGAAATATACCGTCCCTCTTATTTCTGAGGAGGGAGAGGTCTACGGGGTCTTAGGCGTGGGGATCACCGAAAATAATCTGCTTTCTGATCTTCCCACAACGGATTTCACGGGAGAAACTGCCTGTTATCTTCTGGGCAGACGTGAAAGCGAGGTATCCTTTCATATTGACGCTCATTCGGGAGCGTCCTACGCTCACCTTGTAGGTGCGGCTCAGAGCATCGTCCTTAAAGACAATAAGGTAAAAGGCGCTGTGGATTTTGAAGAAACGGGCGGCGTAAAAATAACAGGCTGTGTTTCCTGTATCGGGCTTTATGATGACAGAAGTCCCTACAGAAATGAGCAGTGGGCGTTGATAACCGTAGGCGACAAGAAAAGCATACTTGCCCCTCTTACAGCTCTCGTTCAGATGCTGATAATTGCGGCAGCCGCTTCACTTTGCATAAGCATTGTGGTAATGGTGCTTTCGGGACGTCAGGTGGTAAAGCCCGTCAGAAATGCCATTGACACCATGAACCGCAGCAGGGAGTATAACAATGTTATCCGCTTTGACAGATCGGGAATTTACGAGATAGATGCTCTTACAGATGCCATAACGCAGCTGCAGATCAATGTTCTGGATTTTTCGTCACAGGTTTCCAAAATGATAAGCATTGCCGATGTGGGACTGGGAACATTTATGTATGACCGCCGTGACAACAGCGTTTTCGTAGGGCAGAGCCTTTTAAAATTTATGAGCTTTCCCGGGGCGGATAAGGACATGGTAATGAATATTGACAAATTTATCGGCAGTATAACCATTCACGAGATAAAGCAGGCTGTTACGGAGTGCCTGAGCGAAAATGCGGACGGTGAAGAAAAGGACGCGGTGCGTGAGTTCAGCATTGCAGACGAAAACAACTCCCTGACATGGATGCGTCTTAGCATAGTCCACAACAAAAGCAAGAGCATAGGAATATTGCAGGACATTACAGGCGTTGTAATGGAGAAAAAGCGTATAGAATACGAAAGGGATTACGACAGCACTACGGGACTTCTCAACCGCCATGCATATTACAAGCGGATAGAGCAGCTTTTCAGAGAGCCTGAAAAGCTCAGGACTGCCGCATTTATCATGGTGGATCTTGATAATCTGAAATATGTAAACGACACCTACGGGCATGATTTCGGAGATGATTACATCAAGACCGCAGCCAACACCTTAAAGCATTTCCAGAAGTACGGCGGCACGGTATCCCGCCTTTCAGGAGATGAGTTCAGCGTATTTTTACCGGGATTTGATTCAAAGGACGCACTGCGGGCGGTTATAGGAGAGGTTCGTGAAATACTCCTTAAAAGCTATTGTCTGCTTGCGGACGGCACTCATTACAGGATAAGAGCAAGTGCGGGCGTGGCGTGGTATCCTGACGATTCACAGTCCTATGAAATGCTGATGAAATATTCCGATTTTGCCATGTACATTATAAAGCATTCCACAAAGGGAGAGATAGCCGAGTTTGATGCCGCAGCCTATGCAAAGGATTCCGTACTTATCACAGGCGTTGAGGAGATGAACCGCATAATTGACGAAAGCGGCGTGCAGTATGCCTTTCACAGCATTGTTTCCGCAAAAACAGGAGAGGTATACGGCTATGAGGCGCTTATGCGTCCCGCCTCTGCAATACTCCGTTCGCCCATGGAGCTATTGAGGATAGCAAAAACAGGCGCAAAGCTCTACGAGATAGAGCGGCTTACATGGACAAAAGCCCTTGCCTCCTTTGACGCCCTGCGCAATGCGGGAAAGATAGGGAAAAATTGTCATGTATTCATAAATTCCATATCAAACTGCTCTCTTGAGGTACAAGATGTGGAGACTATCGAAAAGGAATACTCTCATCTTCTTGACAGGGTAGTCCTTGAAATACTGGAAACCGAAAGCATGAACGAGGAATATACAAAGCGAAAGCTTAACCGCATGAAAAAATGGAATGCGGGGATCGCTCTCGATGATTTCGGCACAGGCTACAGCAGCGAATACGCCCTTATCACCATGCAGCCCGATATAATAAAAATAGACCGTTCTATCATCAGCGGCTGCGATAAGGACATCAGCCGACAGATGATAATAAACAGTCTTATAAAGGTTGCCCGCTCAAAGAATATACTTGTGCTTGCCGAGGGCGTTGAGACCGAGGAGGAGCTGCGGACGGTCATAACCTGCGGCGTGGATCTTTTGCAGGGATTTTATATTGACAGACCTGTTTTTGAGCCAATGCCCGTTCACCCGAAGGTAACGGACACTATCATGCGCTGCAACCGCAGAAAGGTGCATACTGATGCGGTGCGCACTGCTGCACAGTGAGCGCACTGCTGCACAGTAACGGGCTTTTCAGGGATCGCTCCACCCCTCATAGCGTGCAAATATCTGTTGGGGAGTGCCTATCTCTCCTTCAAGAGTGTAGGTGACCGTATGTGTCATTACGTTCCCCTCGCAGATCTCCGATACCTCCTTATCCGTTATGACGGCGTCATCGGTAAGGAGGTCTTTTTCATAACGCTCCTCCCGTTCTGTAAGAAGCGCCCGCACCTCATCTTCTGTGCGGGATATTTCCGCTGTTTCCATTGCCCTGTAATGCATTTCCACTATTGACACAGGCAGAACGATCTTCCCTATTTTAATGGGAAACTCCTCCTCATAGTATTCATGATCGGAGGGCGTATCCCCCTCGGAAAAATAAACGAATCTTTTTCCGAACAGTGACAGGGCTTTTTTTTCGATCTCCCCCGTGCATATCCTTTCTTCGGAGCAAAATTCGGCGGAAAAGGTCATTTTTTCGGTATATACCCCCGTTATCTGCCCTTGTGAATGAACATAATAATTTCTGCCGTACTTAGTATCCACAACTCCGCTTACAAGTATATCCCCCTTTTTCACTCCGTCCCCCACGATAGGGATAAGCTGACCCTGCAAAATACGCACGCTTTTTATCTGTGCGTCCCTTGCGGCAATAATATTCCGGGGAGCGGCGCTGTCGGTCATGGGAGGTTTTGTGTCTATCTCCTGAATTTCGGCAAGAACACGGCTTCCCGTGCGGCGTATACCTATCCATGCGATATCCTTGTCCATAATGAGAATATGCTGTTCCGCCGCACGCAGATCAGTCTTTGAAAGATCGCTGCCTATATAGATTCCCTCGCTTTTAAGGTGATCGAGTATCCTCTGCTCCGGTATATTTACGCAGCCGCCTATTTCGATCACAGCCGTCCTGTCTGAAAAAAAGCTTGTCATAAAAATTGCAAGGATAAAGCCTATTACCGCCCCGAAGCGAAGATGATACCCCCGTGTCACATAATAAAGTCCCTTTTTTGCGGCTATTTCTACTGTCAGATGCTGCTCCTCTGCAAGAACGGTGAGTCTGTTTATATCCGAACAGCGTATAAATCCCGAAAGCCTGCCCCTGCGAATGTTCAGCGAGTAAAACTGTATCGGGCTTTTGTTGAGCGCATCAATAAATTTTCCGTAATCGCCGTTTGCAGAATAAACGGTAAATGCGGCTCTGCTGCGGATATCCCTGTAGCGGGGTCTGAAAATACTCATTTACGACCGCCCTTTCCCGTAAATTCAACGGAGCTTATCTCGCCTCTTACGGCAATTCCTCCTGTATTATAGTCTGACAGCATTAGCCCGCTGCCCCATATTTCAAGGATAAGCCCGTCAGTGGTTTTTATTTTCAGATAGATGTCATTATACTCCATTATCCGCTTTGTACCCTCCAGCTCAAGGTAGGTATTTGAGCATATTACAAGCTGAGAAGTATTATCCATAAATTCTTCTCCTTTCCTTTTGTGCATATCCGCCATGTTTTGTAATATATTTATATTAAGCATTTAAAAATTATATTACCGGGGAGAGATATGATGACAAGGGAAAAGATAGGAAACGGACTTACAGCACTTGTTCTGTGTATCGGTGCAGTGCTTTTCATCATTGCGGGCAAGGAGGCATCGGACTCAGCCGCCGCAGCAGTGAGACTTTGCCTTTCTGTGATAATACCCTCGCTTTTTGCCTTTACGGTAATATCGAAGCTGCTTGTTTCCACGGGAGCATACGGGATTTTAGGAAAGCCTTTCGGCGCATTTTCACGGTATATACTGAGGATCCCCGCTGACAGGACAGCCCTGTTCCTTATCAGTCAGGCGGCGGGATATCCTATCGGAGCGGCGCTTATTTCGGAGCTTTACAGACAGGGGAGAATATCAAAAAGAGAAGCGGAAGATCTGCTTTGCTGCTGCATAGCCCCCGGACCTGCGTATATAATGGCAGTTTCAAGAGCGGCAGCCCCCGATAAGCCGGGACTGTGGAAAGCTGTTTTTATTTCTGTTTTCGGAGCAAATCTGCTTATAGCTTTAGCGGGAGCGCTTTTTCGGAGCGTACCCGAGAAGAAAGGGACAAGCATACCCTTAAAGCCCCTGACCTCAAAGGAATTTGTGAACATGGTACGCAGCGGCTCTGAAAGTATGATGATGATCTGCGCTGCAATTGTATTCATGGCAGCTCTTATGGGAGCGGCTGAAAGGTTCGGGGTGCTTTCGGCTGCTGCAAAGTTTTTTGGAGCAGTCACGGGACGAACGGTTTCAGAGCTTATGCCCTTTGTGCGTTCTTTTTTTGAGATAAGCAATCTGACCTATGCCCGTGGAGCGGCGGCAGATGTCCTGCCCGCAGCAGCGGCGCTTCTCTCCTTCGGCGGACTGTGCGTACATATGCAGATAGCGGCAGTTTCGGGGGATATCTCGGTATTGCCCGCATTTCTGGCAAGGATACCCGCATCGGCAGCAGCATTTTTTATCTGCAAATGTCTTATTCCTCATGATGTCATGATAAATGCGGTAGCGGTACAGGCTCCCGTCACACGCACGCCGCAGATAATTAGTCAAGATCCACCAATTCTCTCCGTTTTTTTGTTTATTATGACGATTTTGATAATATCTCAAAAAAGTATAGTCAAAACCGAAAAAATATGATATAATATAATAGTAATGAGTGCGGAGCGCAGATCCGCTTAAACATCTGAATACAGCTCATTTGCAGGAAAGGAACGTTAATATGGCTAAGAAAAAATATTTTGGCGATAATATCGAGCCGAAATGTGAATACTGTGCATACGGTACCCGTGCCAAGGACGGCAACAAGGTTCTGTGTGAAAAAAGAGGTATTGTGAACGGCGATTCCTCATGCCCTAAGTATGCATATTCTCCGCTCAAGAGGATCCCCGAAAAGCAGGTACATATTCCCGGAAACTTTGACGAGGAATAAGCCCTGAGATTTGACCTTTATACATTTTGTTAAACAAATGTAGAATATTAAACAGGTATAGGTTTGCTTTATTTTTAAATGTACTCATTTGTATACACTGACGGGGCGGGCGGAACCCGCAGCCGGGTCGGTGGTAAGTTAAGCATGAATATTTCAATAGTGACACGGTAACTTTCATTTTTAAGTTTTAATTCTCATTTACATTATAATAAAAGTTACCGAGCCACCATGTAAAATTTTTTTTGCAAAAATTCCTAACGAGGCGGCAGCGGTCACCGACCGCCGAGCCACTGTGTAAATTTTTTGCAGATCATACCAACAAGGCGGCAGCGGGTCTGACCCGCCGCCGCTGCATTGTTTTTATGATATAATGGGCTTACAAGGGGAGGGGTAAATTATGATAGAAAAACTGTTCAGAGAGCTTTCCGAATGCGAACAGACAGAAGCAATTGCATTAGGCGGCTCACGGGCAGGAGAAAATTTTGATGAAAATTCCGACTATGATGTGTATGTTTACTGCACTGCGCCTGTCCCCGAAAATGTAAGGCGGGAGATACTTTCCAATTACTGTCAGGTTATGGAGATCGGAAATCATTTCTGGGAATACGAGGACAATTGCCGTCTTAATACGGGCGTTGATATTGATATTCTGTACAGGAATTTAGATGATTTTTCGGCAGAAGTGGCAGATGCTGCGGAAAATTTTCATGCGCATAACGGCTACACCACCTGTATGTGGCATAATCTTATCAACTGCAAAATAATTTATGACCGCAGCGAAAGACTTGTGGCGGCAAAAAAGCGTTTTTCTGTGGAATATCCCCGACAGCTCAGAAAAAATATCATTGAACATAATATGGCGCTGATACATAATTCCATGCCCGCATATGACGGTCAGATCATCAAAGCCGTAAAAAGAGGAGATATAATTGCAGTAAATCATAGGGTAACAGCTTTTTTAGAGTCGTATTTTGATGTTTTGTTTGCCCTTAATTCGGTTACCCACCCGGGCGAAAAAAGGCTCATTGAATTGTGTAAAAAAAGCTGTGCAGTTCTTCCGTATAAATTTGAGGAAAATATTACACAGCTTCTGAATGATATGTACGGCGAACCTTGTCGGGTCACGGACGATCTTTGCGTTATAGTAAGAGAGCTTGAAAAGGTTTTAAAATATTGAGCAGATGTTATAAAAACGCCCTTGCAGAATTATCATTTTATAAAAGGAGTATGGAAATATGAACGAATGTGAAACCTGTTCCTATTATGTTTATGATGATGACTACGAATGTTATACCTGTCTTGCCTGTCTTGACGAGGACGAAATGTACCGTTTTCTGAGCGGGGCGGATAATTCATGCTGCTATTACCGCAGGGACGATGAATACGGCATTGCCCGTAAACAGTAAAAAAGCTGCCATGAAATATGAAAATACGCTGGGCGGTGTGTTCCTGTCCCGTCCTAACAGATTCATTGCCGCAGTTTTAGCGGACGGGGAAGAAAAAATCGTCCATGTAAAAAACACGGGACGATGTAAGGAGCTTCTTATTCCGGGAACAAGGGTAATTTTGCAGCATTTTCCCAATAAGGGCAGCCGTAAGACAGACTATGACCTTATCGCAGTGTATAAGGGCGACAGGCTTATAAATATGGACAGTCAGAGTCCCAACAAGGCGGCGGCGGAGTTTATACCGCAGATTTTCGGGGAAAATGCGCTTATCCGTCCCGAAGCAGTGTTCGGTTCATCAAGACTGGATTTTTTTGTTAAAACGGCTGACAGAAAAATTTATATGGAGGTCAAGGGGGTCACTCTTGAACAGGACGGCATATGCCTTTTCCCCGATGCCCCCACCGAAAGAGGAGTAAAGCATTTAAGCGAGCTTTGCCGCTGTGTCAGCGAGGGGTACGAGGGGTATATCCTTTTTGTTATACAAATGAAAGGTGTGAAATGCTTTAAACCAAACCGCACCACTCACCCCGCCTTTGCCGATGCACTCATCAGGGCAAAAGACAGCGGTGTTACGCTGCTTGCATATGATTGTCAGGTGACGGAAGATTCCATGACCATTGATTCTCCCGTGAAAATAATATTATAATAAAAGGACTGCGCGGTGAAATGCCCCCAAAAAAAGTCAGACAAACTTTTTTGGGCATTTTATGGCGGCAGTCCTTTTTGTATATCAGAGTCCCTGTTCTTCAAATATCTTATTTATCCTTGCCGAAAGTATATCCGACATTTTTTCATGGGTCTTTTCGGAGGGATGCCAGTCTGCGCCTATGCCGTCCGCTTCGTCCTGAACGGGCAGGGGTATGTATTCTATCCTGCTGTCGCCCGTTTCTGCGGCAAATTCCTTTACCGTCTCACGCTGTGCATCAAGAAGCGTCGTACCCATTACGCCGTAAGTGCAGATAATATAGCTTTCGGGATTATTTTGGCGGATAGTTTCCAGCATTTCTCTGTATGCCTTGCAAAAATCCTCCTGCCTGTCCTTTAGCTCCTTTGTCCATGAATGATCGTTTGTGCCTATGTTGAATACTATCACCTGCGGAACATATCGGCTGAAATCCCATTTTTCGTGATTTTCATGTCCCTCTCTGCCGAGAGTATTTTCAAGTCCGCTGTCGGTATAGGGGTATATATCCCTCATAAGCCAGTTATCAAGGGGTTTTTCGGCATTTTCATCTACCCATGCGGAAAGAACGCCTATGCCGCTCCATGATACATACTGATATTCGGCGTTGCATTTTGCGGCAGTCTTATAGGCAAAGCCCTTTAATGGAGCTTCAGTATCGGTGGAGAATGTGTCCTTGTTCCATATGCCGTCAATGCCGTAGCCGCAGGTAATGGAATCTCCCACAAATTCAATGCGCCTTTGCGTTTTCGGACGGGGAGGAGTGTGGATCTCCCCGTCAATGATGATACCCTCTATGCCCATTTTTGCAAATGCAGCCTCGGAGAGCTTCATCAGACGGATACGTACACGGCGGGGGAGTTCGGCTCTGAAAAGCTCCACTCTCTCTTTTTTGCTGTCAAGCCTGAAACGCTTTGCGGGGTCTTTCTCATCATCAATAAAAACCGCAGCCCATGCTCTGAAAATATCGCTGTCGGGCATAAGATCGCTTATGATATCCGCAGCGGCATATGTTCCGGTAAATTCAAATTCAATAAATGAACAGGTATAATCAAGGTATCTGACGCCCTTTTCTGTTATGCTCCTGCCCTGTGTGCGGACAAAAGCCTCATCGGCGGGAAATGTTTTCATTGCCATAATATCAATCCTTTTCTTATGAAACAAATTTAAAGTATTATAACATATATTAACATTTTTTTCAATTATATTTTGTAAATTTTTTTCTGTCCTGTTCTGCACGAAAAGCCGCATACATACTATCAATAGGTAAGGGTAAACGGTCAGAAGAAAATAATTGTTATCATACCGATAATATCATCGGCGGAAAAATAAACATATCATTATAAGGCGGTGAAGAAAAATAGCAGATCTCGGTTTGCTGCCCGCAGCGGACAGCTCTCCCTACCCGGAGGTAAAGGCTTCCGGTGAGAATACAGGGCTTGCCGCCCGTCTGGGAGATGTCTATGCAGGAGATGCGGGGGAGCTGGGTGCTGTAGCACGCTATGTGTATCAGGGGATAGTATTTAAGGAAAACTATCCCGAGTATTCAGACGCATTTTTAAGGCTTGCAAAGACGGAAATGCATCATCTTCTGTTAGTGGGAGAGCTTATCGTAAGACTTGGCGGCGATCCATTGTACGCCTCTTACAAAGGAGAGGAGCGCCGCTTCTGGAACGGAGCGGAGGTTATGGCAGGCAGCGATCTTGCCGCAGCCCTTCTTTACGATCTGAACGAGGAGCAGAGGGCATATTCCGATTATGTTTCCATTGCCCGACAGTCCCGGGACAGATATGTCTTTGCTTTGCTTACAAGAATAGCCCTTGACGAAATGCTCCACACAAGTATGCTGAAGGTCATGATAAAAAAGCTTAGAAGAATAAAATAAAAGGGGTGAGGGAGATGGATTTCCCTCGCCCGCATTTTTTTAAAGCGTAAAGATCATTCGTATCTGAGCGCCTCTATAGGATCGAGCTTTGCCGCACGATTGGCAGGGTAGTAGCCGAAGAAAATACCTATCGCCATTGAAAATCCCACAGCAAGAAGAATAGAGCCCAAACTCGGCGGTGCTGTTGTACCCACAATAAGCCCCGCTATATTTCCCATGCCAATACCCGTGAGTATCCCCACCGCTCCGCCTATAAGACAGATAATAATGGATTCCACGATAAACTGTGTGCGTATAGCCGAATTTGGTGCGCCCATAGCCTTTCTTACACCTATTTCCCGTGTACGCTCCGTAACGCTTACAAGCATAATATTCATAACGCCGATGCCGCCTACAAGCAGCGAAATACCCGCTATGACCGAGATAGCAAGCTGCAAAATACCCAGCATCTCATCTATCATAGCCATCTGCGATTCGGCTGTAAAGCACCTTACCTGCATAGAATCGTTGTCCCTGTAAAATGTATCGTTAAAGTAGTTTTCCGCCTTTTCTGCGAATTTCTGTGCATCGGTACCCGTTTTTGTATTTATGTTAAATTGGAAAAATGTGTCGGTATCTGCGCCCTGAAGCCGCCCCATAGTGGTGTAGGGCATATAGATCTCATTGTTCCAGTCGTCAATATTTCCCACCATTGTGGACATTATGCCTGAGATCTGATATTTGTATACGCCGACAACCGTAAGGTCTATCATATCGCCCCCCGTAAGAGTTACGGTTATCCTTTTCCCGATCGCTCCTCTTTTTGAGCCGAACAGCTTCTCCGCCTGCTTATCCGATATTACGCAGGTATAACGAAGCTCCTCGCAGTCACGGTCAGAAATATATCTGCCTGCCTCGACTGTGGTCATGCTCTGTCGGATATAGCCCGGACTTACCGCATAAACCGTCACATCATATTCTTTGTGGCGTATATTCATAGTGCCGCCTGTGCTGCCGTTGTTGATGATCACACATTCCACTTCATCGGGAAAGCGTTCCTCAAAGGCATCTATCATCTCACCTGTGATAAGATCCTCATCAAGATAATATTCTCTTGCAGGTTCAGACTTCATGGTCACATAAAACTGCATAAGATTTGAGCCGCCCTGTGAATTGAATATATCCATTACCGAGGCTTCCATAATACTTCCGAGAGTGCTTATGGCAATTACCGACCCTATGCCTATAATAATGCCAAGCATTGTAAGAAAGGCTCTCATTTTATTGGCTCTGAGTCCCGCCAGCGCCATAGAGATATTTTCAAACAGTCCCACTGCCGTCACCTCCTGCTCTGCGGTTTCCCGTGTCGCCGATAATGTTTCCGTCCGAAATGGTGATTATCCTGTCTGTTTCTTCGGCAAGTTCATTGTTATGGGTAATGAGTACAATTGTCTTACCCTGTTCACGGTGGAGCTTATGGAAAAGATCCATTACAAGTCTGCCCGTCTTGCTGTCGAGAGCGCCTGTAGGCTCATCTGCAAGGATAATTGCGGGATCGTTTGCCATTGCCCGTGCAATGGCGATCCTCTGCTTCTGACCGCCTGAAAGCTCATTGGGCATATGTCCCGCCCTTTCGCTCATCTCAACGATCTCCAGCAGCTCCTTTGCCCGTTCTCTGCGCTCCCTTGCGGGAATGCCGCCGTAGAGCATGGGAAGTTCGATATTTTTAAGAGCGGAGGTGCGTGCTATCAGATTAAAGGTCTGGAACACGAAACCTATCTGCTTGTTGCGTATCTGCGACAGCTCCTTGTCATTTGCCTTTGAAACGTCCACACCGTCAAGAAAATATTCCCCCGAGGTGGGGCGGTCAAGTGCGCCGATTATATTCATCAGAGTGGATTTTCCCGAGCCTGACTGTCCCACAATGGAAACAAATTCCCCCCTCGGCACATTAAATGTCATGCCGTGAAGTATTTCCAGCTCGTTAGGAGTACCTACATAAAAGCTCTTGACGATATTACGGGCACTTATCACATATTCCGCCGCATCGGTGGGGACGGGAGTGCTTTTGCTCTTGTTTTTCTTCATCATACTATTTTTCTTCCTTACTCAGCCGCCGACTGCATCGCTTCACCCAGGGCATCGGCAAGCAGCACTATGCCCCCGTCGGTAACATCTCCCGAATTTGTGATTATATCCATGCCTTCGTAAAGCTCATCGGAAATTATCTCTATCTCCGCATCGCTTTCAAAGCCTATCTCCACGGGGATCTTCCTTGCAGTAGCCGTTCCCGTGGCAGTACCGTTATTTTCGATAGGATCGCAGGTATAAACATAACAGCTCCCGTCAGCGTCCTCCACAAGAGCATCATAGCCCACTGCAAACACATTTTCGGCGCTTCCCGTTACTGCGGTGCATTTGGAGTTCATGCCGATAAGAACGCCCGTGTCCTTTGTATCCCTTATAAGTATCTCCACCTTATAGGAGGCTGTGCCGTCGCTTTTTCCGTCAGCGCCCTTGTTGGCGGCAGGGGCAAGAGAGCTTACAACGCCGTCAAATTCCTTGTTGTCAAGGGAGGGGATAGTCACGGTCACATCAAGACCGGGAGTTATCTGCGATACGCTGTACTCCTTAACGGAGGCGGTCATTTTCAGATCATCTGTATCCTCTATTATAAACATAGTACCCACAGCCGCTTCTCCCTCAGTGCAGTTTACCGAGGTGATCGTGCCGTCACAGGGTGCGGTTATAACGCAGTCATTGAGCTTGTCTTTAAGTATTTCCAGTGAGATGAGCTGAGTATTGTTTCCCGAAAGCACCTTTTCCCTGTCGGCAGATGCTTTAAGTGATGCAAGATCAGCTTCGGCATTTCTTACAGCCAGATCATAGGCTTCCTTTGCATCATCAACACTTCTTTGTGCATCATTTACCGCATCTTCATAGCTTTCAAGGGAAAGCTCATTGCCGTTTTTCACTGCCTCCAGATTGGAAAGCGCATTGTCATAGGTAGTCTGCGCTCTTTCGTAGGCTCTTTTTGCGGACTTGACCTTTGAATCATTTGCACTGTCTACATCTGCTTTGGCATCGTTATACGCTTCGAGGGCATCATCATATGTCTGCTCGGTTTTTTCCACATTGTAGGCTGCCTCCAGCTTTTCAAGAGCTGCCTGCTTTTCGGTAACAGCAGCCTGCGCTTCTTCGAGAGCATCACTGTCTACCGATTGAGGATCGTTGCGGTATCTGCCCCTTATGTAGGTATAGTTTGAAAGTGCGGTGTCATACTCCTCACGGGCTTTATCTATCTCATTGCTGTGTACTGAGCTGTAACGCTTGTCGTAATCCTTTTTTGCATCGTCATATGCTTTTTTGAGGGACTTTATGCTGTCGTAATTTTCATTGTCCCTGTCGCTTACCGCCTCGTCATAATCCGCCTTTGCATAATCAAGCTCCGCTTTGGCTGAATCCACATTCTTTTGTGCGCTTACAAGCTGACTGTCCTTATCCGAGCCTTGAAGTTCCAATTGATCGTTATAATTTTTCTTTGCCTTTTCAAGAGCATTTTCCGCATTGTCTAAGGTAAGCTGTGCGCTTCTTATGCCCGAATAGGTGCCGTCTGCTATCTGTGCGGCAGTGTCGTTATAACGCTTTTCGGCATCGCTTACCGAATATCCCGTTGAAAGATCGCTGCTGTCGATATTCGCCTGCTGCTGCACTATCTGATCCTGAAGATCATCTGTATTTAGTGTAGCCAGAATATCTCCCGCTCTGACCTTATCGCCCACTTCAACATTGACAGACTCCACATTGTATTGCAGATTTGCGGAAACCTTTTTAAATGTGGTGCTTTCCACCAGACCGCTTATAGAAACGGTATTTTCTATATCCTTTTTTTCAAGGGGCATGACCTCCGCCATAACTATCCCCGACATAGCCTGCATACTCTGATAAATGCTCACTCCCAGCACGCCCGCACCGCCGATAATCAGTACGGGTATTATCACCTTAAGAGGTGAACCCTTTCTTTTTTTATCCTTCGCCATTGATAAAATTCTCCTTTCCTTCCTCTTCGCCGATCATATCCCGCAGCAGTGCAAGAGTCTCGCCCCCGGTCATTCCCAGCCGCCCCATAGCGGAGAGAAACTCATCTGTCTGACGGCGTGCAAGCTCACGTTTGAGTTCTGCGATCTTCACGGGATCATCGGTGACAAATCTTCCCGCTGTTCTTTTTGAATACACGATCCCCCGCTTTTCCAGCTCCGCAAATGCTTTCTGCATGGTGTTTGGATTTACCTGTGCCTCCACTGCCAGATCCCGCACAGACGGCATTCTTTCCCCCCGTGAAATGCTCCCCGAGGCAATGCACGTTTCAAGCTGTCTTACGATTTGCAGATAAATGGGAATATCCGCAGAAAAGCTCCAATGCATATATGTTTCCCCCGTTTTCTTTGTATCACTGTTATAATACAATAATACTGCATTCTCTGTGTAATGTCAATCATCAAAAGAGAGAATTTTTACATTTTTGAGGGATTGTATTAGTACATTCATACAAAAAAGCATTTCCACAACGAATATTATATTCTCCGAGAATGAAAACAACAGGTGAAACACATTAAAAAAAGATTAAATTTTAATTAGAACATTCCCGCTTGAAAAGGACGTGTACTGCAAATTTAATTATAGCAGAAAAACGAGAGGTTGTCCCGCTTTTTATGTTACTTTAGATTACAATAACGTAATATTGCGGCGGTGCGGGGCGATGATTTTTAATTGTATAAATAATTTAATAATTAAAAAACGAAATAATCATTAAATTTTTATAATAATATATAAAATGAAGAGTAAACATTTGTCTTATATGTGCAGCAGATCATGCCGTGACGGTTTTCCATGAAATTCACTCTTGAATATACAAATTTGCAAAAAGTACTTGAAAAATTTCTCCGCAGGGGGTATAATAAGAATAATACCATAAAAGAACGGAGGTAATAACAATGGGCTACACTGTTACCAAGGAATCCATTATCGGCGATGTACTTGACACCGATATGGACGCTGCACCCTTTTTCTTTGAGATAGGTATGCACTGCCTGGGCTGTCCTGCTTCAAGAGGAGAATCCATCGAGGAGGCTTGCGCTGTACACGGCACAGATCCCGATGCTCTTGTTGCAAAGCTCAATGAATTTTTTGCCGCAAAGGCATGACATGCCGCCGCTTCTGCCCCGTTTCAGGCAGGAGCGGTGATTTTTTAAGGATCGGGGGAAAATTATGAAGCTGTCAGCCCGTCTTATGACCTGTGCGGAGCTTGTGGAGGGCGATAACGTCTGCGATGTAGGCACAGATCATGGTTATCTGCCCGCTTATCTTATTTTGTCGGGAAAATGCTCACACGCCATTGCCGCAGATATAAATCCCATGCCCCTTGAAGCGGCAAAGCGGACTGCTGCGGAGGCGGGGGTAAATGACCGTATGGAATTTTACCTTTCTGACGGGCTTGAGGGCATTCCCCTTGACAATGTTACGGATATTGTTGCTGCGGGCATGGGCGGAGAGCTTATACATAAAATACTCACTGCCTGCGCACATACTGCAAAATGCAAAGCGTTTATACTCCAGCCCATGACAAAAGCGGAGTTTCTGCGCAGCTCTCTTGCTGAAAGCGGATTTGAGATAATAAGGGAAAAGGCTGCTGTGGAGGGACGGTTTGTCTATACTGTAATGAGATGTCTTTACACAGGCAATTGCCGTAGTGTTTCACAGGCGGAGAGTATTACAGGAAAGCTCTCTCCCGTGCGTGAGGAGGACAGGCGGTATGTCCTGTCAAGGCTTGAAGCTTTTGAAAAGGCTGCTGCGGGCATGGAGGGCAGACTTCCCGACAGGGCGGAAAGCATACGTCTGACTATCAGCAGTATAAGAAAGGAATGGTCGCTGTGATCGTAACAATGGATATCTATAATGCCATAGACAGCTTTGCCCCCTTTTGCCGTCAGGAAAAATGGGATAACAGCGGTCTGCTCTGTGGAGGGGGGAGCAGACCTGTAACTAAAGCTGTAACGGCTCTTGACATTACAAAAGATGTTATACTTGAAGCGGAGAAGCTGGGGGCGGAGCTTATAGTGAGCCACCACCCTGTGATCTTTTCGCCGTTAAAGTCTGTGATGAGCGATTCTCCTGTGGGAATGATGCTTGAAAGGGGAATGTCCGCTATCTGCACACATACCCCCTTTGATGCCTCCCCCGTGGGAATGAACAAGGGGCTTTTTGACATTCTCTCCTCTGTACTGGGGCTTTCGGACAGCTTTTCTCCCTTAGAGGACATGGGGGACGGCTTTTCGGTGGGGAGAGTATACGATCTTAAAACGCCCCTTGAATCAAAAGAAGCTGCGGCGGCTGCGGGAAAGGCTCTCGGCTGTCCTGTTGTAAGAATTACGGGGAGCGGTATTATCGGGCGTATAGCAATAAGCTCGGGTTCGGGCAACAGTTTTCCCGCTCTTGCCCGTGAAATGGGAGCGGACGCCCTTCTTTCGGGAGACTTTAAGCATGATGTGCTGGTCGATTCGTTAAATGACGGATTTATCCTTATTGACTGCGGTCACTTTTACACAGAGAGAATATTTGCTCCCATGATGCGTGATCTTCTGAAAAATGCATTTCCCGATCTTGCGGTATATGCTGCCGAAAGCTGCACCGATCCTGCGGGGTATGTCTGTGCCCATGGAAATCAATTTTTTCAAAATTGATTTCCGGAAGCAAGAAGCAAGAGGCAAGAAGCAAGAAAAAATGTCCGCAAAATGGCAAAAGGTATAAATTTTCAGAATATTTTCCTTATCTTGCATCTGAGGAAATCAAAAATTGATTTTGCGTGGTCTGTGCCGCAGATGTGACGGAGTGAAATGGGAAAAGTGCATTTTAAACCGCACAAGGATAGCCGTACAGCACATCTGCACGACAATTTTTGTGCGGTATTGTCTTAAAATAATCAGGCAGGAGAATTGTTTATCGAAAATGCCGACAGCGGGTAATGTGTAAATTTTTATGTATGAGTGACAAATTATCTGCAAAAGGTGTTAATATGCGAATTTTCATTGCGGAAAATGAGAGTTACCGAGTTACTATTTAAAAAATTAGCACACAATTTACCGCCGACTCGGAAGCGGTCACTGACCGACATTTTCAGAAAAAATTTCCAAAAGGTATTGTAAAGGACAAAAAAATATTGTATAATAAAGATGTATTACTTTTTTGGAGATGTTTAAGATGACTGATGAAGGTCTGAAATTTCTGACAAGGCTTCTTGTCCTTTTCACGGCAACTCCCGTTCATGAATGCGCCCACGCATGGGCTGCGGAAAAGCTGGGCGACGATACAGGCAGGAAAGAGGGACGCATTACCCTTAATCCTTTTGCACATATGACTCTCTGGGGTTCGATAATGCTGCTTGCGGCAGGATTCGGCTGGGGCAAGCCCGTAAGAGTAAATCCTGCAAATTTCAAGGATCCCAAAAAGGGCATGATGCTTTCTGCTCTGGCAGGTCCTGCCTCTAACTTTATCATGGCTTTTCTTGCTACAGTAGCTCTGCGTTTTCTTGATGTGGCAGCATTTGCAACTCAAAGTGCGCTGCTTTCAAGTATCAGTCGGGTATTTATCTACATTATCATTATAAATGTGAGTCTGGGCGTGTTTAATTTCCTGCCTATTCCTCCTCTTGACGGCTCAAAGATATTTAATGCCATACTTCCTGACAGGCTGTACTTTAAAATAATGCGTTATGAACAGTATATTTTTATCGCACTTATTATCCTTGTATACTCCGGTCTGCTTGACAGACCTCTTGCATTCCTGCAAAACGGCGTTCTTCAGATAATGCTCTTTCTTACAGGCTGGGCGGAGAGCATCGCCTGTGCCGTCTTTGGCGTAGTATGAGCAGTATTTCCTTTAAGTTAGAGGGATTCGAGGGACCTCTTGACCTGCTGCTTCATCTGGTGAGCAAACATAAAATGGATATCAACAATATCCCCATTATGCTGCTTGTGGAACAGTATCTCGACTATATAAGCGGTCTTACCGAACAGGATATGGAAACTGCGGGAGAATTTCTCGAAATGGCGGCAAGGCTCATCTATATAAAAACCGTTTCTCTGCTCCCTCGCAAGGAGGAGGCGGAGGAGCTTAAAAAAGAGCTTGAGGGCAGACTTATAGAATACTCCCTTTGTAAGCTCGCTGCCGAAAAAATGCGGGATATCTATATCGGGGATTCCTTTGCGGTGCGTGCTCCCATGAAAATTGAGGTAAGTGCTGTATATGACCGTTCCCATTCTCCGGAGGAACTTGTAAAGGCTTATGAGGGAATGTCAAAAAAGGAAAAGAAAAAGCAGGAGGAGCTTGCCCCATCGGTTTTTTCAAAGCTGGTTTCAAGAAAATTTGTCTCGGTGACCTCAAAGATAGTAAGCATTTTAAAACAGCTGTATAAATTCGGAAGCTGTTCAATGGAGGGATTATTTTCGGATATGACCGATCGTTCGGAAAGAGTGGCGGCGTTTCTTGCGGTGCTCGAGCTTACCAAATCGGGCAGGATAATCCTGAGTGATGATAATTCAGAAATTACTTTCAATAAATCGGCAAATAACGAGTCCCTTGACGATATAGGCTCGGAATGGGAGGAAAAGGAAAATGAAGCTGACGGATAAGGCTGCGGCTCTTGAAGCGGTGCTTTTTGCCTGCGGTGACCCTGTAGAACCCGAAAGAGCTGCCTCTGCAATTGGAATTGAATGCGGTGCGCTCAGTCAGCTTGCGGACTCTCTCAATGAAGCCTACAGGGAAAACGGAAACGCCTTTATTGTGCTAAAGCTCTCGGGCTGTTATCAGCTTGCTTCAAGGGCGGAATTTCATGAGTTTGTCAAGGCTGCCGCTGCCACAAAAAAGAATGCTCCTCTTTCTTCAGCGGCTATGGAGGTCCTAACCATAATTGCATACAATCAGCCCGTAACAAAGAGCTTTGTTGAGCATATCAGGGGAGTAGACAGCTCGGGCATTGTAAATTCACTTGCGGAAAAAGGGCTTATCGAGGAGGCGGGACGGTTAGACGTTCCGGGACGCCCCATTGCCTACAGGACGACTGCCAATTTTCTGCGGTGCTTCGGTCTTGAAAGTCTGGAGGGACTTCCGCCCCTGCCGGGTCATGTTCCCGAGGATTTTGAAGCTCTGCTCATTCCCTCTGAGGATAACGAGGATATTTCCGATTTTGCCGAGGCTCAGAAGGAGGACGGCTCATGACGGCTCTGATAATTATTGTTCTTGTGCTGTCGGTGATCATATGCTTCCTGAATTTTCCCGTGTATGCGGATATAAGGTATTACGGCGGCAAGGCGGATATCAGAATAAAATATCTGTGGCTCACTCTGTACCCAAGACCCGACCCTCCCGAAAAGGAAAATGAGGAAAAACAAAAAAACGCCCCTCCGAAGAAAACGGTGAAAACACAGCCTGCCAAAAAATCTTATGCAGATAAGGAAAAGGTCGTGAAGAAAACGCCGTCTGATAAAAAAAGCGGAGACCCTCCAAAGGCAGAAACGAAAAAGAAAGGCAAGTCCGTATCCGAGGATAAATCTAAGGGAAAGGGCAAGGCAAAAAAAAAGCCGCCAGAGAAGAAAAAACCGCTTTTTGAAAGGATATCCGATACGGTAAACGATCTTACCGAGAAAAAAGATGCGGCACTTCTGCTCTGGGAACTTATAAAAGATGATCTGGTAAAGCTGGGGAAAAAGATAAGCATTGACGGGCTGAAGCTGGATTTTGCCTGTGCCGATGAGGACGCATATGAAGCCGCTATGACCTACGGCAGAGTAAGCGCAGTGGTGTACGATCTGCTGGCGGCGGTCAAGTGCGTTATAAAGGTAAAAGTCGATTTTGTAAAAATAAACTGCCTGTTCAACGTTCCTGCGGACAAGTCCCGCTATGACGGGGAATGTAAGATCATGCTCCGTCCTGCAAGTCTGCTTAATGCCCTGTGTGCAATTCTTTTCGGCTTTCTTGTAGGATATAAAAAGTATAACCCCGCCCTTGAGGTGTTTATTAAAAAGTGAGGAGATACCCCTCACGGGAATAATCAAAAATCAATCTGAAAGGATATGAAAAATATGGATACAAAAGTAAAAGAGCTTGTGACCTCTGTAATGGGGAAAATCCACGAAATGGCAGATGCCAACACTATTATGGGAGAGCCTGTGAAGCTCGATAACAATGTGACTATAATACCCGTTTCAAAGATCTCCTACGGCTTTGCAAGCGGCGGCTCTGATCTTCCCGGCAAAACCGATAAGGAGCTTTTCGGAGGTGCAGGCGGTGCGGGTATAACGGTCACACCACTGGGGTTTCTTGTGGTGACAGACGGCAAAGTGGAGCTTATGCAGTTAAATCTCGATTACTCCACTACCTCTGCTGTAGTCAACATGGTTCCTGATGTATTCAATAAGGTAGCGTCACTCTTTAAAAAGGACAAGACCGAAAATGTAAGCGGTATCGCCGATAATATCGAGTCAGAGGTAATAAGCTCCGATAAAGCGGAATAGCACTCGTCATAATTCCCCCTGTCATTGCATAGAATATGGCATATATGCAAATCGGACAAAGTATCGGGGGAATAATGATGAAGCGTGTAAAAATATTTTCTGTTATAATGGCGGCTGTTACGGCGGTCTGCTGCACGGTGACCGTTTACGGCGAAGAACCGAAAAAAACGGGAAAGCCCTCTGAAAACGACATCTCCGCAAAGGCGGCGGTGCTTATTGAGACAGACAGCGAGCGGATAATCTGGGGAAAATGTGAAAACACCCGCCTGCCCATGGCAAGCACTACCAAAATAATGAGTACGGTTATCGCACTTGAAAGCGGCGATCCTGACAGTGAATTTACCGTAGACAGCGGCGCTGTACACACGGAGGGTTCATCTATGGGACTGCGTGAGGGGGATAAGGTTTCTCTCATGGATCTGTGTATCGGTATGCTCCTGCCATCGGGAAATGACGCTGCAAACTGTACGGCGGTAAGGGTTTCGGGCAGTATCCCCGAATTTGTGGACCGCATGAATGCAAAGGCTGCTGAACTGAAGCTCACGGATACACATTTTGTAACACCTTCCGGACTTCACGACCCCGAGCATTATTCCACCGCCTATGACATGGCAAGGCTTGCGGCTTATGCCCTTGATATCCCCGAATTCGCGGATATATGCGGCAGCAGTACAAAAAAGCTCTCTTTCGGCAACCCTCCCTATAACAGATATCTTACAAATACAAATAAGCTCCTCGATAGATATGAGGGGTGTATCGGCGTGAAAACGGGTTTTACAGATGAAGCGGGAAGATGTCTTGTCAGTGCGGCTGAGAGAAACGGCGTGCGCCTTATCTGTGTGACATTAAATGCCCCCGATGACTGGAACGACCACGAAAAATTGTATGATTACGGCTTTTCTCAGACGCAGATAAAAGAATACCCCGTGAGTATAGAATATTCGCCCGCGCTGGCAGGAGGTATTACGGATAAGATAAGGCTCGTTCCCGAAGAAACACCTGTTTATACCGAGGTAAAGGGTCAGGAAAGTCATATCACCTGTCGGATAGCAGCTCCCCCCATGATATATGCGCCCGTACAGCAGGGAACAAGGTTGGGAGAGGTTATCCTTTATGATGATGATAAGGAGATAGGACGTATTCCCATGGTAGCGGCAGAGTCTGCGCCCCGTTCCTCTGCCCTGCCGCCGAAAACGAGTATCAAAGACAGGATAGTAACAAAAATAAAAGAAAAATTATGGAAATAGGAAGATGTAAATGGAAAAGATAAGACTGCAAAAGCTCCTGTCCGACTGTGGGATATGCTCCCGCAGAAAGGCGGAGGAAATGATAACGCAGGGAAGAGTAGTTGTAAACGGCAAGCCCGCTTCATTGGGCGATAAAGCCAACGACAAGGACGTTATACTGGTAGACGGGGAGCGTGTCCGCTATAACAAAAAGCACCGCAAATATTATATCATGCTCAATAAGCCAAGAGGATATGTTACCACCATGTCAGATGAGCTTGACAGAAAATGCGTTACCGATCTGCTTACGGGCATAGATGAGCGTGTCTATCCCGTCGGCAGGCTTGACAGGAACTCCGAGGGACTGCTTCTTTTTACCAATGACGGCAAATTCGCCAATGATATTATGCACCCGGGGCGCCATGTAAGCAAGACCTACAGGGTAACTGTTCATTCAGCCGTGACCGATGAACAGGTGGTTGCGCTTTCAAATGGTGTTACCTTAGATGACGGCACTAAGACCATGCCTGCCACGGTAAATGTGGAGCTTGATACCCCGGAGCGCAGTGTTATGCGGATCACAATTCATGAGGGGAAAAACCGTCAGATACGCCGTATGTGCGATGCGGTGGGACTGGAGGTTGTAAGGCTGCGCAGGACATCGGTAGGACCTGTGAAGCTGGGAATGCTCAAACCCGGCACATGGCGTGAGCTTACCCCTGAGGAGGTAAGAGCGCTGAAAAATGCGGCGGGAAATCAGACGAAATAATTATTATATTGCAAAAAACAGCGTGCCTTACTCTTCCGAGTAGGGCACGCCTTTTTCGTTGAGATGATCTGTAAGAGCTGTGTATGCGTTGTCGGTTGCCAGCTCGTCACGGACGATAACCGTTATATTTTCCCCAAGTCCTTCTGTTAAGGCTTTCAGCTCATCAAGTGTAACTTCTGCGCCATTTAAAAGATAAGTGTCTTCCGCTACCGTAATTGTGAGTGTGCCGTAAACATCTCCTCCTCCCGAAGGTTCATCAAAACTCTCATCGGTGGAGATGAGCGTAAAGTCCGCTGAGGTGTAGGTCTGTAAGATCGTGGTGTTTTCGGCTTTTTCCGTTTTTTCTGTTTTCTCGGTAATCGTTGTGGTAGTAGTCGTTTCAGTCTCGCTTTCTGTCTGTGAAGCGGAGGAGGAGGTCTGCGTATCTGCCGCAGGTATTTCGTACTGCGCCCTTATGCATGAGGAAAACAGGAATCCGACCGCTGCGGCAAGGATAATAATACCCGTTCTTTTCATACCTCTCCTCCTCAGGGAACTTCTATGTATCTTATGCCGTTTTCCTTGAAAGCCTCGGTAAGACACTCGTATGCTTTCAGAGATGCATCTTCATCGGTTATTCTGACGGTAAGCAGCTCATCGCCCCCCGAAATATCCGCAATTATCCTGTCTGTTTCGTCCATTTCGTAGCTGCTGCCGTTAAAGAGATAACTGCTGCCGCTTACTGTGACATCGTAATAATCTATAGAGCCTGTGGTAATGTCTGTTTCGGGCAGGGTAATATCCGCTGCCACTGCTTCTTTGCTGCCTATGCCGTCTCCCTTTCCTCCGCCAAGACCCATGCCGCCTTTTCCGAGAAGCAGACATACTACAATAACTCCTGCCACTATCACCAGTGTAATTATAACTGTGCTTGCGGCAATTCCTTTAAGTTTCATCATCTGCTGACCTCCTCAAAATCGGAAAGATCGGTCCGTGAACAGAAGAAATGCTCATATCTGAGACGTACAAGACGCAGCATTTCGTCTGTATTTTTCTTTGCCTTGTTTGAGCCTATGTCAAGAGAATTGTATAAAAGCTCACAAAGTATGACAGAATCGGAGGTAAGCTGATTTTCTTCCATAATATCCGAAAGCTCTGAGCAAAGGTCCTCGGGAGAGCGGCTGCGCACATCGTCAATGCTGCCCGCCTGTTCATCTCCGATATTAACGATGATCTGCCAGTCCTCCTTGTTCCCCGAAAGAAACAGCTTCAGATTTGAGCTTCCGCCGAACTCCACAATGCCCCGAAGATTCAGAGCGCTGCGCTCACTGCCCTCTTTAAGCTCTTCATAAGCCGTCTCAGCCTCAGCACGGAGCTTTTCTGCCTTTTCAAGCTCCTCTGCCGCCTTATCGCTTTCCTCCCGTGCCCTTTGCAGCTCCTCCTGTGCTTTTTGCGTTTCCTCCTGCGCCTTTTCCACCGCCTGAGCAGACTCAAATCCCGCAAATATCACAAAGAAAAACAGAAGTATCATTATCACGTCAAGGAGAGAGGTAAAATCCAGAATTATTTCTCGTCTGTTTCTGTTCATAACGGCAGCACCCTTAAATATGGAACCATAGCTTTGCTTTGTCGATCTGATTTTCTATGTACGGCTGAAAAAAAGCATTTACGAATTTGAAGATCACAGAAAAGACAATGCCCCATGCAGTTGAGGTGAGAGCGAGAAAAAATTCCGATTTCAGTCCCACCATATCCGTCCCCTCCACTGCAAAAAGAGAGCCGATATCAATGAGAGCCGCTACCGTTCCGAACATTCCCAGCAGCGGAAACAGAGAAATTATGGTGATAAACAGCGTATACAGCACATCAAGGGCATAGTAGACACCCCGTTTTACATTTGCGCCTCCCGCCTCCTTGCCGTTGTTTGAGACCATACGGGCGCAGAAAAGTGAACCCGCAAAGGCACAGACTGCTACCACCGCAGCAATTACTATCATCATATTGTCAGGAAGACTTCCCCACATAACATCCCAATATGACATGACCTTTCCTCCTGTCGGATTTTCTTACATTATACCACATTTTACGGGTAATGTCAAGTAATTTTATGCCGGTTGATTTGCGGACATACTTCTGACACTGCTTTTTTAGAAAATCAATCCTTTTATGACATAGCAAAAAAATAAAAAGGCGTTTCCAAAAAGCGGAAACGCCTTTCATTAATTTTTGTCTATATGCTCAGCTGTCAATATGGTTCCGGATCATTTCTGCTCTTTCCTTTTTCTGCTTACAACAAAGGCTGCTGCCAATACCGAAAGAATGCCGATAATCGTTATCTCTGCTCCGAAGCCTGTATGCATATGCTCGCTTTCGTCCTGTGATCCTGCGCCTGCGCCGATCTCCTCCGGCTCGGAGGTCTTTGTAACGGGAGATGCATTGTTCACGCCCTGCTTGTGGCTTTCGCTTACAGATGTATTGTTCGTAGGCGGAACAGGAGGCAGGGGAGTGGGTTCATCGGGAGTGGGCTCATCAGGAGTACCGGGCTCATCGGGAGTGGGCTCATCGGGAGTACCGGGCTCATCGGGAGTGGGCTCATTGGGAGTACCGGGCTCATCAGGAGTACCGGGCTCATCAGGAGTACCGGGCTCATCGGGAGTACCGGGCTCATCAGGTGTGCTCGGCTCATCAGGAGTATTGGAATTGTCGGGTATAGCGTTTACCTTTGCAAGGATATAGATACTGAAATGAGTTGTTTTAAAGCTTACCGTCTTAGTTACAGGATCAAAAACTACGTTCTTCATCGGAGTTACAACGCCGTTGTCGTCCATATGATATACCCAATAATTGTCGCTTGCCGATGTTGCAGTCAGCTCGGGCATTTCAAGAGTTACCTTTATTTCGCCGTTGGGCTGTACCTCAATCATATCATCGTAGCGGAGGGTAATGTCAAATACTGCTTCAACTGCATCTACTTCTGAATGACTGCCGTCCGTAAGCTCTGCTGTTGCCGTCTGTGAAACGGTTTCAGGAGCATTTTCTACTGTAAGGCTTACAAAATGCGTGCTTACTGTATGCTCCTCACCATTTTTATCGGTGTATACAAAGAGCATCTCATTATCGTCATCATCGGCAGGTACTATCGTTGCAGAAGCAACGCCTGTTTCTGTGGGAGGAGTTGCAACGATCTGTTCGAGTTTGCTGATAAGAGCCTCCTTTTCCTCACCGCACACAGTGCAGGTATAGAGCATAATGCCCTCATCGGTATAGGTAGGAGCCTTTACGGGCTTGCCTTTATCCCATGTATGCTCGGCTCTGTCGGTTATATCGCCGCAGTCACATTCCTTCCAGTGATAATCCTTGTCGTAGGAATAATCATAGCTGTGTGTATGATCGGGAGTGAGCTTAGGCAGAGTTTCTGTTCTGAGTACGAATCCGCAGATCATGCAGGAATAGGTTTTTATGCCCTCTGCTTCTACTGTTGCGGGGAGAGTTACCACGCCTGTATCCTCAATATGATCTTCAACGGTGGATATTTCTCCACAGTCGCATACGTTCCAGTGTCCGAAGCTGTCGGAGCTGAAAGATGCAGAGAAGCTGTGTCTGTGTGTGGGAGGGAGCATGGGTATGCTTTCCTGTCTGATGATATATCCGCAGACGGTGCAGGAATAGGTCATAAGACCCTCTGCAAACTCGGTTGCAGGGTGGGTAACAGTACCCTCACCTTCAATGTGGGATTCTACAACGGAAACATCGCCGCAGTCGCAGACCTTCCAGTGACCTGCACTGTTGCTCTGATACTCATGAGAATAGCTGTGTGTGTGTGCAGGTGTGAGCTTGGGAATGGATTCCGTTCTTATCTCATAGCCGCAGACTGTGCAGGAATATGTGATGATACCCTCGGATTCCTCGGTTGCGGGAACAGTGACAACGCCGCTGTTTTCGGTATGAGCTGTTACCTCGGTAAACTCTCCGCATTCACATTCCTGCCAGTGTCCTGTCTCATCGGAGATGTAGTCATGGAGGAAGCTGTGCTTATGGGAGGGAGGAAGCATGGGTATAGGTTCTGTTCTGAGCTTGTGTCCGCAGACGGTGCAGGAGTAGGTCATAACGCCCTCTGCTTCTTCTGTTGCGGCAAGAGTAACAACGCCCATATCCTCTGAGTGCTCGATATGCTCTGTTTCGCCGCCGCACTCGGTGCATACCTGCCAGTGAGCAGTATCGTCGCTTACGTAAACGCCTTCATTAAATGTATGATAGTGTTCGATCTCCAGCTTGGGAATTACCTCTGTTTCCATGGCATAGCCGCACTCCGTGCAGGAGTAAGTGCGTATGCCCGTGCTGTCCTCGGTTGCGGGAGTGGTGGCAAAGCCCTTTGTACTCTTTGTATGGGATTCAACATTATATTTTTCGCCGCACTCTGCGCATATCTGCCAGTGAGAGGTGCTGTCGGTCATGTATCTTCCAACGTCGCCCAGATCTTTGGGAGTATGAACATGAGGCACTCTCTTTATTTCAAGACCGCACTCGGTGCAGGTGTAAACTACCTCGCCGTTTACGATCTTGCCGCTGTCGGGGGTGTGCATTCCCTGTCCTGTGGGAGCGCCGCAGACCTGACACAGATGCCAGTGCTTGGTGGAGTTGCCCTCCCATTCAGTTCCTGCGCTGTGGCTTGCGGAGGAATCCTTCACGCCGCAGGAGCATTCCTTCCAGTGAATAAGACCGTTGCTCTTCCACTCGCCGCTAAAGTCGTGAGTGTGGACAACTGTTTCTGTAGGAACAATGATCGGCAGCTCTTTTACTGTATATGCCGAGCAGATGTCGCATGCGCTTCTTATCTCGCCTGCGTTTTCGGTAGTAGGCTCAATTGAAATAAATGATGTTGTTTCATGGGGTTCAAACGAGAGCTTTTCGCCGCAGACCCGGCAATATGTCCAGTGTCCCTGCTCGTATTCATCGGCAGTGATCTCAATGCCATAGCCCTCTTCGTCCTCTTCCGAATGAGGATATGCAGGATAATAATCCGGAGTATGGTTGCCCGTTGGAGGGATAACTACGGTTTTTGTGGCATCACAATTTTCACAGTATACCTCCTCCTGCTGCACCTTTGAGCAATGAGGAGCCTTAGAGGGTTCTTCAAAGCTGTGTCCGGTTGCGGGAATGACCTCATTTTCCAGCTCTTTGCCGCATTCGCTGCAGGTAACTATCCTGCTGCCGTCTGTGGTGCAGGTTGCAGGAGTTATTTTCTCAGACTTTGTATGCGTATGTGTCTCGGGTGTCTCGGATTCGTTTGCACCGCACACAGTGCATACGCCCTCAGACCATGTATGCGAAGCGGGGATAACAACTTTCTTCATGACCTTGTTGCAGGTAAGGCAGTAGTATGTTTCCACTCCGTCTTCGGTACAGCTTGCGGGGGTAATTGTATGCTTTTCGTTTATCTCGCCGCCGTCAATAAAGAAGTGAGGTGTAGGATCGGTAGAAGTTCTTCCAAGCTCCTTGCCGCAGTCCATACAGGTGAGGATCTCCTCGCCGCCTTCCTGACAGGTAGCAGTATCTTCTGTTTCTATTCTGGAATGCGCACAGTCGGGCATAACCACATGAATATCATAGGTCATGGGTGCAGTGTCCGGCTTTCCTACGCTTATTTTTACCATTTGCTCTCCGCCCTTGCCGTCAACGCCGTCAAAGGTAACGGTCTCAGGCTCAACGGTGACAACAGAGGAGCCGTTGAGGGCTGTTGCTGCAAATGTGTAGGTGCTTGTGCCGTTTGTATAGGGTACCTTATAATCATAGTATACGCTGTCCCTGTTAAAATCCGCTAAAGCAGTACCGTTTATGGTAATGCCCGAGAGGAATGTTCCTGTGCCGGGAAGCTCATAAGCAGCGGTTACAACGGCACTGGGATCTCTTCCGTCCTCAACTGCAATGGCCTTAACGGTAAAGCTCTCATCGCCGTCAGGCACTCCCGCACTTTCGGGTGTGAATGAGCCTGTGTACTCTTTTGTAGAGCTGTTTCCGATAACAGGATCGCTGCCGTCTACCGTATAATAGATAGTGCCGAGACCCGTGATCATAATATAGGAATTTCTGGGGATCACCGATTCATTGGGTTCGGGATATATGGAAGGTGGTGTGGAAAGGTTTTCCTGCTCCTTGGAGAAGTGTACTCTGTAAATAGCGCCCTTCTTGTTTTTTACCACGATCACGGCAGTATTGTTTGTTTCAAAGTCTGTTGCCTGAGTTACGGAAGCTGAAGCGCCCGTGCTTGTGGAGACTTCAACATTCGGTATACCCGATTCATTTGCAGGTACTTCAAAGGTATATTCAAGTACCTCCGGGTCTATCTGAGGATCGGGAAGTGCCTGTGAAAAGGTGCCGTCTGCATACTTGAATGACATACTTGTAAGTCCTGTAGGGATATACTTTCCCTCTGTTACATTTGGTGAAACGATGCCGTCTGTGCTTATTTCAGACGACTGTGAAATGCTGATATTTACGCCCGAATAGTCAGAGCCGAAAGCAGCAGGTTTGTTAGTGTCATCAAAATATACTTCTATATCGCTGAATCCGTTTTCGGCGCTCTGCATTACGGTAAATTCGAGAGTGACCGCCTCTCCGCTGCAGGAAACGTCATATGGCGAAGAAAAGGCGAAAATGCACACATCGTCTGTATTGCCGCTCACATAATCGGCAAGGGCGATTTCTTCTTCCCCGTTCTGAAAGGGAACATACATTGAAGGAACGGACGAGCCGTTAAAAAAGGAACTGCCCACTGCGGCATTGGTAAGCTTGAAGGTGCTTTTATCCCATTTTGCCCTGAGTGCAAAAGTGCTGCAGGTCATGGGGCTGACATTCACGTCAACATAGATCCTGTCGCCGGGCTTAACATCAGGATAACCGATGCCCGAGCCGTCTACAAGAGCCTGCACAGATGCGCCCGTTTCTGCGGCGCTGACGTTTATATAACTTGTCAGTGCGGCAAAGGGGGTTATCTGATAAAGACACATAGCGCCCGTCAAAGCCCATGCTGTTAATCTTTTTTTCATGTGATCCTCCTCCATAATCATGCACACCCCTCTGCCCGAAAAGCCAGTGCGCTGCGGCACCGCTTTCAAGGGTATATTCATGATTTTGCATTATACACACATATTATAGCAGATAATTTTTTCCATGTCAATTACAAATAAGTGAATAAAATAAATCGTCATTTTTCCCAATATAAAGGAATATTTTTCGTTATTTTAGATATGTAAATAATTTTCCTCCGCTATTGACAAAAGAGCAGCAATATGGTAAAATAATGGATAATTCAGGTTTTGATCCGCACGCAGACTGCCCGCTTCGTCGGATAGCCTTTAGTTATGGAGGGATCATTTTGAAAAAAATTTTCCGAACGCTCAGTGCAGCGGCTGCCGCAATGGCTATTGCCTTGTCGATGAGCGCTGCGGTCTATGCCGATGAAACGGCGGAGATCAGAACATCTGTAACGATGGATCTTACCGATATTCCCGGTCAGTATCCCCATTGGGACGGTGTATCTCCCGTCACCCAGTTCAAATATTCCGACGGCTCGGCGTGCATAGCCGTGCATGAGGGTGACGAGCTTAATGTACAGAGAATATCTTCTGACGGCACATTGTCGACTATTTTCAAAACCAAACTCAAACATCCCGAATACGGCACTATCACCTGTGATGCCGAGGGTAACTTTTATGTAGTAACAGGTGAGATCGCCGACAAGAACACTCAGAACAGAAAACAACAGACTATATTCATTACAAAATATAACAAGAGCGGCAAAGAGGTATGGACCACAGGAAATGACGGCAGCTCCAGTCTGCAGTATTATCATGATGACGGTCACAACACTCAGCTGCCCTTTGACTCAGGCGTTTCCGCAGCAGTAAGCGGCAACAGGATCGCCGTAAACTACGGCAGATTCATGTACAACGGACATCAGGGAAACTCCATATGGGTCGTTGGAACAAATACAATGGCTAACCTCAGAGATGTGGCATGGATAAGCACACACTCCTTTGCACACCGCACAGTCCCCGTTACAAGGGGCGAGCAGAACGGCTTTGTGTTCCTGAGTGAGGGCGACTGCTATCCGAGAGCCTTTTCCACCTATGCCATTACATTCAATTCAATAAGAGTGGATACATACAAATACAATGATCCTTTCCACTTCTGGGTGGAGGAAAATGCCCTTGACAAAAAGGCATACGGACAGCTCAACAATAACTATGCTCATCTTGCGGGCATGGTGGCATTAAAGACGAATGATATAGCCCTTGTGGGAACAGCTGCGCCCTCTCTCAGTTCGGCGTGCAAGACCGAAAAGGAAAAGCTGTTCATACAGATCTACGATCCTTTCAGAGATGTTAAAAATCCCGTGAACTATACCACATATACTGATACATACCGCACAGGTCTGAGCGGCGGCAACGGCAATGAGAAAGTGACCGATTACGGCATCAAATGGCTTGATGTAGCTCTTGAGGACGATGCTACTATCGAGAATCCGCAGGTGCTTGCCACCGATGACGACAGAATAGTCATTATCTATGAAAAGGGCAACAGATATCCTTGGACAGTGGGCTGGCACTGGAAACGCTATGACGGTATCTGGTATATGATCCTTGACAATCAGGGAAATGTTGTTCAGGAGGAGCAGCTTTTCTCAAAGACTGCCCGTCTTAATCCCTGTGAAATGCCCGTTTATTCGGACGGTTCGATCTACTGGGTAGGCAATCAGCTTAACAACAAGAAAGATGTTTATGTAAATATCCTGAGCCTTGGCAAAGAAGAGGAATATACATTGGGCGATGTCAATAAGGACGGAGTTATCAACTTCTTTGATGCATCGCTGGTTCTTGAATACTGCGAGGGCGACGGCAATGCCACTATCAGCAAAAAGGCTGCCGATGTAAACCTTGATGATGTTATTGACCGCACAGATGCCGAGCTTATTCAGCGTTATGCTGCGGGAAATAAGGACGTTTTTGCAAAATAAGGCGGGGCGGGTGGAACCCGGCGGGGTGACCCCGCTTGCAGGTCGTTGGTAAGTAATGAGTGGATTTTTTAATTTGTAACTCGGTAACTTTCGTTTGCTATGACGTTAAATTTACGGGCGGGCGGGGTGACCCCGCTTGCAGGTCGTTGGTATGTTTTGCGTGAACATTTTAATAGTAACTCGGTAACTTTCGTTTGCTGTGATGCTAAATTAGAATTTAAAGGACAGAAGTTATAAGATAGAGGATAGATGTGCATATCTGCCGGTCAGCACATCTATCCTCTTATTTTTGATTTATGATTCAGCTTAGAATTAAAAGCAAATAAAAGTTACCGTGTTACTATAAAAGGGATTTCCGCAAAACTAACTAACGACCCGGCAGCGGGTTCCACCCACAAGTTATTTTCAATCGTATGATACGATTTTCTTCGGCTTCAAGCACCTTTAGTGTAAAAATTCCGTCTGTTATCTCCTCTCCCACCTCGGGGATTCTGCCGAAAAGCTCCATAGCCCAGCCGCCCAGAGTATAGCTTTCGCTTTTGATAATATCCTCGGGCAGCCCGAGCCTGTCCTCCAGATCGCTGATATTAAGCTCTGCGGCAGCGGAATAGACATTATCAGAAAGACGTATAAGGGAGCGGTCCTCCTCATCTGTTTCGTCATATATCTCGCCCAGCAGCTCTTCTATAAGATCCTCCATTGTCACCATGCCGTAGGTGCCGCCGTACTGATCCATAACGATAGCCATGTGTATCTTTTCTTTCTGCATCTGCGCCAGCACTTCGGAAACGGTTTTGAACTCGGTGATGTAAATTACCTCTCTGATAATAGGATCAATGCTCTGAGGAGTCTGTGAGCTTACCAGTCGGAAAAAGTCATGCTCTCTGATAAAGCCGATGATATTGTCAATATTTTTTTCGTAAACGGGCATTCTTGAATACTGATCCTTAAAGAAAACCTCTTTTATATGCTCAATGCTGTCATTTTTTTCAACTGCTGTGATACGCACACGTGGGATAAGCACCTCCGAAACGCTTTTGTCGTCAAATTCCAGAGCCGAGCGTACAAGGTCGCTTTCCTGCTCCTCCAGTATGCCTTCGCCCTCTATCTCGTTTATAATGTATTTAAGCTCGTCCTCTGTGACGGTGGGAGCTTTTGCGCCGAGCCTGAACGCCTTGTATACAAGCCTTTTTATAGCCTGAAAAACTGCGGTAACAGGTGTGAGTATTATCATCAGGAAATTTAAAAACCCGCCAAAGGTAAGGGTAAATTTTTCGGCATATTCCTTTGCTATGCTTTTGGGGAGAATTTCTCCGAATATAAGCACCAGCACGGTCATTGCCGCCGTGGAGATACCCACACCGCTCGGACCGAAAATTTCAGTGCATATGACCGTTCCCAGAGATGCGGAAAAAATGTTAACCACATTGTTGCCCACAAGTATTGTGGTAAGAGCCTTGTCAAAATTTTCTGATACACGCAGTGCTGTCTGTGCCTTTTTGCTGCCGTTTGCAGCCTCATGCTTTAAGCGTATGCGGTTTACGGAGGAAAAGGCTGTTTCCACCGATGAAAAAAAGGCTGACATTATAAGCAGCAGAATTATGGCGGCATATTCCATACAAAGAACCATCCTTACATAAAAATAAAAAAAGCGCCCCCGGAGAATATCTCCGAGAGCCAGATCATGATATAGGATTATGGGGGATTCTCTGCAAAGCCGGGGTAAAGCCTTGCAGAGCGTAAATTGGGGTTCTTTTATAGAGACGCGAGGGGTAACACGTACTCATATAAAAGCTCAAATGAGTACCCTTTTTTCGGGTACGTTATAATAATAACCCGTTTTTGTGAAAACCGTGTGAAAATACTCTGAAATCATAATGAAATTATTATACATAAGAGAACCCCTGAAATCATGCCCCACAGCTTTCCCGTCCTATATGACCTGTTTCGGTGATTTGATTATTATGATAACATATACAAAAAATTTTTTCAAGTGCTTTTGTGAAATTTCAGAATCGGCTTAATACATATTTATGCACTTTCACCATATTTTTATTCTATTGTTACTGCAAATTGACATATTTTTGTTTGGTTTTTTCCTTTTTTTGCAAAAACACCAAATCAGGGGAGGAAAATTTTAAAAAATTCTATACCCGAAACTATTTCACTTTCGGGAAATATATGCTATAATAATATTCGGAACAAATACTGTACTTTGCGGCTTTGCCGTAAGGTACGGTAGGCTCGCATGAATCATGCATGGAAAGGATAATCCCGAAATGATACTATATTCAAGACCCGACAGAAAAAAGTTGTTTTTGCTGTCGGGAATTACTGCGCTTTTGCTGCTGCTTGCTGCCTGCTCTTCCGAGAACGGCTCCTCCGTATATGCGAATGTTACCGATGAGGATACACAGACCGATGATGTGACCGTGACTGCATCGGAAACTACTGTAAGGGAAGTTGACGTTTCCGATACAACATCTGAAACAACGGAAGAAAGCCGGGAAATTGTTTCAACGGTAACTACCGTCACTTCAATTGAGACTGCCTCAGAAACGACCACATTGCCTTCTGACGAGATTACGGACACCGCACCCTCAAAGACTTCCGCCGTACCTGTAATGAGTATGGAGGAGCTTGAAAGGATCGGATCTTCCGAAACGTCCCCGACAAATGCAGTCCCGCCGAAAAGCACAAAAGCCCCTGAGGTGACCTCCGCCGAAACAACGACCGTTTCTCAGACCGTTCCGGCAGTCTCCGAATCTGCCGTTACTACAGCTCAGACAGTTCAGACAGCACAGACGTCACAGACTGCTGCCGCCGTGCAGAAGGAAACACCCTCAACCGAATACAGCTCCGACTTTTTCGCATCTGATCTTTTTATCGGTGATTCTATTTCCACAGGCTATTCCCTGTACGGCTTCCTGCCCGAAAAAAACGTTTATGCCAAGGTAGGGCTGAACCCGTCAACGGTGCTTACAAGGAATGTGTCCACCTGCTATGGTGAGATAGGCGTTGCGGATATGCTTGCCTACACCTCTCCCGACCGTGTATATATAATGTTGGGTTCAAACGGAATCCAATGGCTTTCGGTAAGCAATATGCTTGATTCCACCGATACGCTTGTGGAGCTTATAAAGGATACCTGTCCCGATGCTGAGCCTGTTATAATCAGCGTCCCGCCCGTTACATATGAATATGACTGCACAGTCGCCGATGTGAATGTAATGGAAAAGATAAACGAATATAATGACAGCCTTTCTGCATACTGCCGTGCAAAGGGTATGCTTTTTGTGGATATAGCTTCGGTGCTTAAGGCTGATAACGGCTATTTTGATTACACCTATGCCGAGTCGGACGGTATGCATTTCAAGTCGCCTGCATACAAGACGCTGCTTTCCAAAATACAGACAGATGTGACAGATTTTCTTGCATATAAGGAGCAGGCGGAGGCACTTAAAAATGAAGCTGATGTGACATCATCGGAAACAGGTGCGGAAACTGATGTTTCCTCTGTACCTGAGTCCTCCACGACAGCCGCCGCAGAGGATAAAAAGGAAACGGAAAGCGGAACAAAAGCTGCTGATGAGCCAAAAACCGTTACCGTAACATCTTCCGAAAAGGAAGCATTTTCCGAAACCTCCGTATCCGCAGGCAAGACCGCCTCAGTAAGCAAGAATACCGTGACAAGCGTATCTGCGAAAAAAACAGAACAGGTAACCCGCACCGAAACATCACCCAAAAAGACAGGACCCGCACAAACAAAAGCGCCCGAAGAACCTCAGCCCTTTGTGACGGCGGGGACAAGCACTTTTGATACTGATTTTCTGAAGGATACAAAAAATGCAGAATAAGAAAAATTACAGCCGTGAGCTTGACAGGATCATTGCAGCTATACCCGAGGGTACGACCCCGTCTTTGCTGCTGCACAGTTGCTGTGCGCCCTGTTCAAGCTATGTGCTTGAATATCTTTCCCGTTATTTTCGGATAACGGTTTTTTATTATGACCCGAACATTTACCCGCCTGAGGAATTTTATAAACGCCGTGAGGAGCAGGAGCGGTTCATTTCTCTTTTTCCCGCAGCAAACCCCATAGGCTTTATTGGCACAGAACATCAAAGTGAGCGGTTCTATGAAGCGGTAAGGGGTCTTGAACATATCCCCGAGGGGGGAGAGCGGTGTTTTGCCTGCTACAGACTGCGGCTTGAGGAAACGGCAGAAAAAGCGGCGCAGATGTCCTTCGATTATTTTACTACCACTCTTTCAATAAGTCCTCTTAAAAATGCGGAGGTTCTCAATGCTATCGGAGAGGAGCTTTCCCATGAGTACGGCGTTCCCTATCTTTTTTCGGATTTCAAGAAAAAGGGCGGTTATCTGCGCTCCACAGAGCTTTCCCGTGAATACGGCATTTACAGGCAGAACTACTGCGGCTGCGTTTTTTCAATGAGAGAGCGGGGACTTTCAGAATAGTATATCATGGCGCTGCGGTGATTTCCGGGGCGCTTTTTTATTTGTTCTCTGAATATCAGCAAGATCTGCACATCAAAAAGGGCAGCGCTGCAAAATAGCAGTGCTGCCCGTATCTTTTTGCCGAAAAAGGATCACTTCTGGGAATTTCTCTTGGCTTCAAGGTCAAAAAGTGCGTCCTTACGGGAAAGATTTATTCTGTTCTGGCTGTCTATCTCCATTACCTTAACGACTATTTCATCGCCTACGGAAACGATATCCTCCACCTTTTCCACTCTCTGCTTGTCCAGCTTTGAGATGTGAACAAGTCCGTCCATGCCGGGAACGATTTCCACAAATGCGCCGAAGTTCATGAGCTTTACAACCTTGCCCCTGTAGATAGCCCCAACCTCGGGACCGTTTGCAATGGTATCCACAATGCGCTGAGCTTTCTTTGCATTGGCAAGGTCAATTCCGCTGATGAATACGCTGCCGTCATCGTTAATGTCGATCTTTACATTGCAGTCTGCGGATATCTTCTGTATAACCTTGCCGCCCTGACCGATAACCTCTCTTATCTTGTCAACAGGCACTCTTGTCTGGAGCATTTTAGGTGCATACTTGCCTACCTCGGGACGAGGCTCGGGAATAGCCTTGAGCATTACCTCATCAAGGATATAATCTCTTGCCTTGTGAGTCTTTGCAAATGCCTCCCTGATAATGTCGTAGGTAAGACCGTCTACCTTTATATCAACCTGAATTGCGGTGATACCCTTCTTTGTGCCGCCTACCTTAAAGTCCATGTCACCGAAGAAATCCTCCAGTCCCTGAATGTCTACCATTGTCTGGAATGAGCCGTCATCTCTTGTGATAAGACCGCAGGAAATTCCTGCAACGGGTGCTTTTATGGGTACGCCTGCGTCCATCAGCGCAAGAGTAGAGCCGCAGATAGAACCCTGTGAGGTAGAACCGTTGGAGGACAGCACCTCAGAAACAAGCCTTAATGCATAGGGGAACTCCTCAACAGAGGGGATAACAGGAGCAAGTGCCCTTTCAGCCAGTGCGCCGTGACCTATCTCACGTCTGCCCGGACCTCTTGACGGCTTAGTTTCGCCTACCGAATAGGAGGGGAAATTATAGTGGTGCATATATCTTTTGGAATCCTCTTCATCAAGACCGTCTATCCTCTGAGCATCGCTTACAGGACCTAATGTGGCAATGGTAAGCACCTGTGTCTGACCTCTTGTAAAAAGTCCTGAGCCGTGAACTCTGGGAAGTACGCCTACCTCAGCTGCCAGAGGACGGATATCGTCAAGACCTCTGCCGTCAACACGCTTGCCCTCATAGAGCCAGTTTCTGACTATCTTTTTTTGCAGCTTATAGATGCACTCATCTATCATAAGCAGCTGTTCGGGATATTTTTCGTCAAATTCGGCGTGTATATCGTCCTTAATGGGGTTGAGCATTTCCTCACGCTTGTTCTTGTCGTCAGTATCAAGAGCGACTTTCACTCTGTCTGCTGCAAATGCTTCAATGGCATCAAACATATCGTGGTCAACTTCCATGGACTCAAACTCAAACTTTTTCTTGCCTATCTGAGAAGCGATATCGTTTATGAAAGCGACTATCTTCTTTATCTCCTCATGACCTGTAATAATGGCTTTGAGCATGGTATCATCGTCAACCTCATTGGCGCCCGCCTCGATCATGACGACTTTATCCATAGTACCTGCCACGGTAAGGTCAAGATCGTTTCTTCTGCGCTGCTCCAATGTAGGATTCAGGACTATTTCACCGTCCACAAGACCAACGCTTATGCCGCCTATAGGACCGTTCCACGGGATATCGGATATGGCAATAGCTACAGACGTGGCGATCATGCCCACTATTTCGGGGGAATTGTCAATATCAACGGAGAGAACTGTCATTACAACTGATACATCATTCCTCATATCCTTGGGGAAAAGGGGACGGATAGGACGGTCAACCGCACGTGATGTGAGTATTGCCTTTTCAGAGGGCTTGCCCTCTCTTTTGGTAAATGAGCCGGGTATCCTGCCTACAGAGTAGAGTTTTTCCTCATAGTCAACCGAAAGAGGGAAGAAATCTATGCCCTCTCTGGGCTTTACACTGGCGGTGACGTTTGCCATTACCACGGTATCGCCGTATCTTACCCAGCATGAGCCGTTGGAAAGCTCACAGGTCTTGCCTGTTTCAACGGTCAATTCTCTGCCGGCAAATGTGGTCTTAAAAATTCTGTGCTTGTCAAAAACTTTCATTTGGTTCATTCAAAAATACCTCCGATAAATTAATATAACGGCGGTACAGTCAGCAATAAAGCCGAGCGGCGAACTGCACCAAGCATTTCACAGCCCCGATTTAATGCTAAACTGTCCCGCACTCTGTAAACGGCAAAAAGGCAGTGTAAAGGAATACACCTTTACAAGCTGCCCCGACTCGCATGGGTTTATTTACGCAGACCCAGCTTCTCTACGATAGCACGATATCTTGCGATATCCTTTTTCTGAAGATAGCCTAACAGGTTACGTCTGTGACCGATCATCTTGTAAAGGCCTCTTCTGGAATGGTGGTCATTCTTGTGAACCTTAAGATGTTCGGTAAGGTCGTTTATTCTCTTTGAGAGAATGGCGATCTGAACTTCGGGTGAACCTGTGTCGTTATCGCTCAGTCTGTTAGCGGCGATAACAGCGTCCTTTTCTTCTTTGCGCATCATAAAAAATACACCTCTTTTTAATATTTCCCCGCCCCGGCAGACGGCAGGCATTCTCCCACAAGGGGCTTTACCCGTAAGCTGAGTACAGGGATCATGCGGCTGCGCCTTATCACAGCCGCACTAAGAGTAATTATATCACACTTTTTTCGGTTTGTAAAGGGGTTTTTTGAAATTTTTTTCCGCTTTTTCAGACTGTCATCGGTGTCAGTGACAATACTCCGTAAGCAATGTAGAAAATTGCTACCACCCATGCGGAGGGACATTTTGCCAGTGTCTGCCATGTCAGTCCCTTTGCAGGGAGGGAAATTTCGTTTCCTGCCATAGCGGGTGTTTCGGGACGGATAAAGCCGTTTCTTTTTAAGAAGAATACAAGAGCGATAATGCCGATCACAAAAAGCACGGCAAAGTGTATCATCTCGGCTGTACCTGCTGCATCTGCCCCCGAAGCGGCAAGCATACGGTACTCATAGACATAGGCGCAGAACATGGCGTTTATATTTGCAGCCATGTGTGCGATAATGGAGGACTTTACAGAGCCGCTCTTCATGGCGATACAGCCCAGAAGCAGCCCCAGCAGGAAACCGTTGAACATCTGATTGAAATTTCCATGCATAAGTCCGAAGAACAGTGAGGAGGCAATAAGTGCAAATCTTCTGTCAATGGGGGACAGGGCATTCATCACAAATCCCCTCATCAGTATCTCCTCTGTAACGGGAGCTATTATAATAAAGTATATAAGCATGATTATGTTGGCAGCGGTGTTGTCCGAAAAACTCATGACCGCCGCAGTTTCCTCCGAAATGCCGTTCATGCCCGTCAGACTTACAACGATATTCTGTATAAAAATGGAGATCGCCTGAAGTCCAAGCACCGCAAGAGCGCCCGGACAGATATCTGCGGCGGGAAGTTTCTGTTTGCCGAACAGGTCTTTCATACGGAATGTTTTTAACGCCGAGATGCCTATTACAGCCGCTAATAGATTTGCGCAAAGATAGCAGACCGAATTGACCGAAATGGTAAAGAGGGGATCAGAGGTAATGGCGGTAACGTTGTCCATTATCTGCTGCTGCGCCTTAGCGGGATCGTCTATGGACTGCTGTGCCTCCGTGAAACCGCTGTAAATGCCTACACCAATGCTTATGACCATTGAAACAGCAAGGGAGATGAGAAGCTGGAACACCATAGAAAGTCCTGACCAGCCGTAGCTGCGTTTTACACGTCTCCTGAGTATTACAGGATCCTCATCATCGGGGGCGGGGGTGATTTTGTCTGAATAAAGCTCGCTGTATTCCATAAATATTCTCCTTTAAGATCATCTGTTTATATTATTGTATTTTTTCTTTGTTCTTATGTAAAATCCCAGAGTTTTTCCACCGAAAAAGCCCAGCTCCGCCATGAGTGCAACACACATGACCGGCATGAATACGGCAAGAAAGGGCGACTCCGTGTACATATCCCGGTAAATGGAAATATCAAAGGCGATGACAGCGACAAGGAAAAAGAAACCAAGTCCGAAAGTGATCGCCATACGGCGGGCATATTTCAGCATTTCCTCCATATCGCTGTAAAACCGGGGCGGCTCATCTCCCTCGGCATATTCCTTTGTCCACACCACAAGGCACTGTATCCTTGTAATGGAGGTAAATTCCAGTTTCCAGCCATCCTCACGGGCATTTGTGAAATACTCGTCACGGGCTTCGTTCTGATAATCCGTAACAAATATCAGGTGACAGGGTTCGCTTTTTATAAAGTACATACCGATGCCGACCTCATCAAAGCGGTAGAATTTCCACCCTTCAAGAGCCAGCTTTTCCACCATTTCCGCAGTCTTGTCGGGAGCGTAGAACCAGCCCGGCAGAAACTTTTTCATCATACGCCCGTCCTTTAACATCTGCTTTTCCTCTTCGGGGGTGTAGAGGATATTCTCTTTCGGAACGGTTTTAAATACCTTGCCGCCCAGTCCCAGATCGGTATCGGTTTTTGCAAGCCGTCTGTTTGCCTTGAAGAGAATTATCATCGGTATGAGCGTAACAGTCAGCAGAATGACGATCGCCGCTGTTTCGCAGGGCGTGGGGGTCTTATCATTATATAAAACGTTTGAAAAAAAGCCGATGATCACTCCCAGAGCAAAGCAGAACAGCATATATGTGCCGTAGAGCCATAAGCGGTTGCAGGTTTTCCACTTGTCGTAGGCGGGGACGTTTTTTACATCGGGATCGGGATTTTTCACCACATAGTAATTTTTTCCGCCGCAGACACGTTCCCAGCCGCTTTCCGCCAGCCCCTTGGGAGGCTCTCCGCCGCAGCCCTTTGAGGGACATATGCGGTAGCGCTCCTGTTTCTGCTCCCCCTCCTCAAAAACGAATACCCCCTTGTAATAGGACATATCCGAAAGATGAAGTCCGTTTCCGGAAAGTTTCATGAGCTTTTCTTCGGTGCTTATTACGTTTATGAACCAGAATGGGAAAAATTTCTTTTTCATTTTATTTTTCTCCGATAACGTTAAATTTATTTTCTTCCCTTGCTGCATCAGCGTACAGGCATTTGATGCGATCGATCTCACAGTGCAGCAGAGCGATGCCGTTTTCGGTAATTTCGTAGATCACCTTTTTATCGCTGTCGTCAAATATACGGATAAGGCTGTCTCTCTGCATTTTTGTGAGTGTCCCGTAGATGGTACCCGACCCTAATTTTATCCGGTTTTCCGTAAGCTCCGAAACATACTTTGCGATCCCGTAGCCGTGTCTCGGTTCACTGAGGGAAAGCAGGATATAAAAGGCGGTTTCCGTCATGGGAAGATAATTCTTTTTCAGCTTTTCAATATCATTCAAAGAAGCGTCCTCCCGTTCATTCCCATAGCATAGTTATTTTTTGACCTTTACAGGTTCTATCCGACTGATATATCCGCCGTTTATGACCTGTATTTCCTCCTTTGTGCGGACGGTGATCCACCCCTCGCAGACGGATTCGGGCTTGCCGGTAAGGTTGGTGCTGTCCGTCAGGAATATGCGGCATTCTCTGCCTATATACCCGGGGATAAACGCCGTAAGGTTCTGCTTTACCCGTTCACGGTGTTTTTTAAGCGACCTTACCTCTGCCGTTTTTTTCGCCCGGAACAGCGGCAGCAGGATAATTATCATCACTATCGCATATATTAAAATATTTTGCATATCCGTCCCCCGTCAGTCCCAGATAACGTCCTTGCGTTTGCCTGTCTTGCTGTTTCTGGGGTAATCACGGATACGGGTTATGTATTCGCAGTTGACCGCCTGTATGTCCTCGTTTTTGAAGCTCTTGAGGGTCAGCCAGCCGTTTTCGGCAGATATGAGTATGCCCTCCATATAGTTGCCGTTTACCGTGTAGACAAGGCACTCCTTGTTTAGAAACTGTTCAAAAATGCTGTTCATAATAATATCCCTTTCTATATTTTTTTGGAAGTTAAAACGCCCTCTGCACTGCAAACGACAAAGCCGAAAGCAGCAGTGCGGCAATGCTTACCGCCATACTCTTTGTTATTCTCATTTTACGGCGTTTTTCAGGGCGTTCTTCAATGCCGTTACGGTGTTCCTCAATGTCAAAATACATACCCATTACGCCGAACCATATCCCCGCCACAGGAGCGAAAGGACTTACCATAACTCCTGTTATCCCAAAAATAAAGCTGCGTGCCGAAAGGTCATTTTTCATGGCTGTTTTCCTCCCTGTACGGACTGCGGGTACATCTGCATGGAAATCAATATTTGCAAAATCGTTTCCTTATCCTGCCTCTTGCCTCTTATTATCTTGCTTCTGAGTGGTAAATCTGTTATACTGCGGGCATTTGCTGCATGATAAGGTAGGTGTTTATACCCCATATGATGCAGGAAACAACAATGGCAATTACAGAGAGCAGCATACCCGCTTTAACGTTCATCTGCTCTTTGTTTTTGCTGCATACCACGACTCCGCCAATGCCGCAGCCTAACCCCACAATCGGAATAATAATTCCCGTAACTATCCCCACGATCCCGAGGATAATGCCTGCTTTGCAGTTTTTCTTTTCCATAGTATTTTCCCTCCGTAAAGTATCATGATCCGAAATATGTTCTGTCGCATCACGATATGTTTTACCTCGATATGTCACGGCGTGACATATATCATGGTTTGAGTATATCACACCGTGACATACTTGTCAATAGGTAAACAGTGAAATCGGCATTTTATACAAAATAATCATATAATTATGTCATATATTGCATATATTGACGATTATCACAATTTTTTAAATAAAATCACTGAAAAAAACTTGCAAATTGCGGTGAAATCTTTATTTATCCCACTTGACAAACAGGGAAAAAAATGTTATAATAAAACGATAATTGCGGCTGTGAAGATAAAGAATAGCCGTATTTTTAAGAAAGGACTGGTCAAAAAGGTGAAAAGAGTAAAGAAGCCTGTTTTTTTCATCGTGTTCCTGCTGATAGCAGCCTTTACGGCATCGGTGCTGTTCGGGTTCAGCTATTACTACGGTGATATTGAAACAGTTTATCTAAAGGGTGTGGACGATATCCGCTTCGGTATCGACATCAAGGGCGGCGTAGACGTCACATTCACACCTCCCGAGGGCTTTGATGCCACAGACGAGCAGCTTGACTCCGCAAAGGAGGTAATTGTGCAGCGTATGATAAAGCTGAGCATTACCGATTACGAAGCCTATGTAGACTACAGCAACGACCGTATAATCGTCCGTTTCCCGTGGAAAGAGGACGAAACGGATTTTGACCCCGAGGCTGCCGTACAGGAGCTGGGCGAAACTGCACAGCTTACATTCCGTGAGGGGTACGAGGTTGACGATCTGGGAATGCCCACAGGCGTTACTCTTAGCAACGTTATCCTTGAGGGCGGCGATGTAGAGGAAGCCTATGCCGCTTATATACAGTCAAACAGCAACGAAAGCCCTGAGTGGCTGGTAAGTCTGACCCTTACCTCTGAGGGAACAGAGAAATTTGCCGAAGCAACATCAAGACTTTATCAGGAGGGCGGTGTTATCTCTATCTGGATGGACGACAGCTGCATTTCCTACCCGAGAGTAAGTGCGGTCATCACTGACGGACACGCTACTATCAGCGGCAGCTTTGACGCAGACAGTGCAAAGAAGCTCGCCGATCAGATAAATTCGGGCGCACTTCCTTTTAAACTGGTTACAGCAAGCTTTTCCACCATTTCCCCGAGTCTCGGCATGGGCGCACTGGAGGCAATGATAATAGCGGGAATTATCGCATTTGCATTTATTGCGGTATTTATGATCTGCGCATACAGACTGCCGGGCTTTGTGGCAGTTATCGCACTTGTGGGACAGGTAGCAGGAACTCTTGCATTTGTATCGGGATACTTAGGATTCAGAGACAGCAGTATCCTTACCATTCCCGGTATAGCGGGTATAATCCTTGCGGTAGGTATGGGCGTTGACGCCAATGTTATAACGGCGGAGAGAATAAAGGAGGAGCTTAATGCAGGCAAGACCTTAGAGGGTTCACTTGTCAGCGGATATAAAAGAGCGCTTTCGGCTATTCTTGACGGAAATATCACCATGATACTCATAGCAATTATCCTCATGGGCGCATTCGGCACACCCGACAGCATCTTTGCAAAGGCGCTTCACTTTATGTTCTTCATGTTCGGACCCTCCACAGCGGGAACTATATATTCATTCGGCTTTACGCTGCTGACAGGTACGGTGCTGAACCTTTTCTTCGGAGTGTTGTGTTCAAGACTGATGCTCATGTCGCTTTCGGGCTTTAAGGCATTCAGAAATCCCGCTCTTTACGGAGGTGCGAAGAAATGAGCAAAAAGACCTTCAATTTTGATTTTATAAAAAACAGAAAGACCTATTTTACCATATCCGTCATTCTTATGGCTGTATGTATCCTGTCTACCTTTGTCTTTGGCGCAAAGCTGGATATACAGTTCAAGGGCGGTACTATCATCACCTATCTGTATGACGGCACAATTGATACCGCACAGTTTGAGGCGGACGCAACCGAGGCGCTGGGGGGTATAAATGTAAGCTCCACCGTTGGAACTGATTTTAATACAGGCAAGAACAACATTCAGCTCTCCCTGCTTTCAAATTCGGGACTTACTGCGGACAAGCAGATAGTACTCACCGATACCCTTGAGGAAAAATATGCTGATAACGCATTGGAGCTTGTAGAATCTACAGATGTATCCCCCTCGGCAGGACGTGAATTTTTCGCAAAATGTCTTGTTGCAGCATTTTTCTCGGCACTGGTGCTTATCATCTATATAGCGGTGCGCTTTAAGAATATAGGCGGCTGGCTTGCGGGAGTATGCGCAATTATTGCCCTTATCCACGATGTAGTAGTGGTTTACGGTACGTTCATCATCTTCCGCATGGAGATAGATGCAAACTTTATGGCAGTAGTGCTTACAATTCTCGGTTACTCCATAAACAGCACTATCGTTATTTACGACAGAATAAGAGAGAATATGGAGCTTAACAAGAAAGCGGGCAGGGGAGAAATGACAAGTCTGAGCATAAATCAGTCCCTGACGCGTTCCTTTAACACCTCTATCACAACTATAATTGCCATGCTTGTGGTTACCATTGTAGCAAAGGTTTACGGAGTGGATTCCATTATTTCCTTCTCCTTCCCCATGATGCTGGGACTTATTTCGGGAACATATTCATCTATCTGCATTTCCGGTCCCCTCTGGGTACTGCTTGAAGAAAAAATGGAAAACAGCAAGAAAAAGAAGAAGCCCGCACCAAAGACCGCATAAAATAATAGATTCAATATTCAAAAAATTTATCCCCTGAGCAACTCACCAAAAGCTGTTCGGGGGATAATTATTCATATCATTTTTAAAGGCAGCAGGCGGTCATCTCACCTGCTGTTTATCTGCATAAACAGTCTGTTCTGCAAAGCGGCATCGTCCCTGAATCGTCCCCGCAGAGTGACCGTTGAGGTCTTAGCGGAGGGTTTTTTAATTCCCCGTGCGGTCATGCAGCTGTGATTTGCTTCTATCATCACGGCAATGTCGGGACTGCCTGTCGCCATTTCCATTATCTCGGCAATGTCCGCCCCGATACGCTCCTGCAATTGCAGCCGCTTACACGCCATATCCGCAATGCGTGCTATCTTTGAAAGTCCCAGCACCCTGTCACGGGGGATATATGCAACGGAAATTTTCATATCATACATCAGCGCCAGATGATGTTCACAGTAGGAAAACGCTTCAATATCCTTTACCAGTACAAAATCATCTCCGCCGCACTTCTGCTCAAAGCTCTTGCTGAACATACGGGCGATCTGCTCATTGGAATACTCCATGCCCTCAAAAACTTCACTGTACATTCTTGCCACTCTTGCGGGAGTGTCTTTGAGACCCTCTCTGTCGGGGTCGTCGCCAAGGGCAATGAGCAGTCCTCTGATATGCTCCTCCACGGCTTTTGTATCTATCATTTTTCAGACACCTTTCTTTTCGGGATCCCAGATGAATTTGTGGAGCTGTAACTGGAGATTTACACCGTTGAGCCTGTGAGCAAGCATAAAATCCACTATCTCTGACGGCTCTATCCTGCCGAATACGGGACTTATGTAGACCCTGCATTTTTCACGCAGACCGTATTTCTCCATTATTTCAAGGGCACGGACAAGGTCATTTTCCGAGCCTGCCACAAATTTTACTGTATCGGTATTTCTGAGATACCTGTAATTTTCCGTCCTCATATATTTTTCCATGCCGCTGTCAGGCAGCTTATAGTCAAGCGTAACTGACGGACGGGGAGAGATGCTTTCACATACCGAAATATCCGCGCTGCCGTTTGTTTCGATCTCAACGCTGATATCCTCACGGGAAAGCCTTTCCAGAAGAACGCCGATATTTTCGGCAATAAGCGGTTCTCCGCCCGTAAGCGTCACATTAGTGATGCCCGTACCTGTGATATAATCGGCAATTTCGTCCTCGGTCATGTCAGTGTGGGGAGCGTCGGCGGAGTTTGCCCACCTTGTATCGCAGTAGGAGCAGTGCAGGTTGCAGCCTGCAAGACGGATAAAAACCGCAGGCTGTCCCGCCTTCTGTCCCTCTCCGTTAATGCTCACAAATTTTTCCGCAACCCTGAAAATCATAATTACACCTCATAAACGGCGCAGTTATTGGGGGTCTCCCATACCGTCACCCGTTTTACGCTGTACCCGTCAGCACACAGAAGCTCAAAGACATACCTTGCAAGATTTTCGGCTGTGGGACGAAAGTCTACAAATGTTATAAGAAAACCCTCCTCAATAAGAGCAGTTACCGTAGTTTCCTTTAGTGTGCCTTTTTCGCAGATGAGCCTGTGGTCAAGATCATCTGCAATTTTTTTAAGGCTTGACTTAAAGTCCCCGAAATCAACGATCATACCCCGTGTCTGACCGCAGGATACAAGAGTTTCGGAGCAAATTTCAGCCTCTATCCTCCAGCGGTGACCGTGAATATTGCGGCACTTGCCCTCATAGCCTGCAAGAAAGTGCGCCGAATCAAAGGCGGCTTCGGTTTTAAGAATATACATGGGAAATGCCTCTTTTCTTTATCCTACAACTGTATAAAGGTTGGTATCCTCGGGGTCAATGGGAACGCCTTTAGTTTCAAAAAGTTCGGAAACGGTGACAAACTGATACCCCTGTTCCAGAAGCTGCGGGATTATCTGATCTATAGCCTCCACTGTCTGATCGTTTCCTGCCGCATCGTGGAGCAGTATAATAGACCCGTCCGAGGTCTGTTCAATGGTCTTTTCGACTCTTTCCCTGACCGTCACCTTTTTGTCCCAGTCGTTGCAGCCTGCGCCGCAGATAAAGGGCATATCAATATTGTCGTACATATCAGCATTGACGGCAATATACGGGGGACGGAAGAATTTTGTAGGCTCTCCCGTTATCTCCTGCACCTTATCCGAAACAAACTGCACTTCTGAGCGGATATCCTCAGGGTCCATGCTGTTCATATATGAATGGGTCTTTGAGTGGTTATCTATCTCGCAGCCCATATCATAGGCACGTTTTACCACCTCTTCGGCTTCGGGAGTGATATTGTCCCCGATAAGGAAAAAGGAGGCGGGAACCTGATATTTTTCCAGAATATTTAACACCTGCACCGTGGTAGAGGTGTTAGGACCGTCATCAAAGGTGAGTGCCACAAGGGGCTTAGTAGGATCAATTTCGTAGGTCATAGCGGTTACCTCCTGTATAGTTTCTGCTGCGGGGGCAGTTTCCGGATCGGTGTCTGCCGCCCCGTTATCCGATGTGCTGTCTGAGCAGGCAGTCAGCACGGCTGCCATGAGTATAAGCGGGATAAGTTTTCTTTGCATTTTACGGTTTCCTTTCAGAATCAGATCAGATTTTGCTGTAACGGTATATGCTGCGGATATGTGCAAATGACTTTCAGTTCTCCTCACTGTAAGCCTGCCATTTGCATTCCGTCAGTGACATTTGTGTAAATACCGCTTTAAAGGAGGAATCTCCGGGACTGCACGCATATATCCCGAAAGATATCTCGTCCGCAGCCTCCCACATATGGCAGATACGCATCTGTGAAAAGCGGCTGCCGTCCTGTGAACATTCAATGCAGAAATCGTCCTCACGGCGGCTCAGACGATACCACATTTCCCGCACCGAAGCGCCGATCTCGGCAGTTGCCCAGTCGGAATAGCCGTGATTTGTGACAACGCTGCCCAGATGGGCAAAAGTCTCGTTTTCATATTCGATAGAGGCTTTGAGCCAGTTGTCACTGTTCAGGTAGAGGACAATTCCGCACTGATCGAAACGGCGTTTGCTTTCAAATTCGGTTTTTACGGTAAAGGAAAAGAACTTCTCCCTTGTTTTCATTTGCAGAACAGGGGCGTTGTCATTCTGAAAATGGTAATATGTGCGCTGCCACAGATCGGTGCGGGGACGGGTAATTATTTCGATCCTGTCACTTCCGATCTTACATGACAGCGGCTCCCGTGTGAGGGTGAGCTTACTTGTATCGAACATAGTCTGCCTCTTTTCCGTAAAAAGTTTTCCGGGAATAGTGTAAAATTATTAAAATGTTAAAATATAACCATATAAATATTATATCAAATTGTGGTAAAATGTCAATAGAAAAATAAAGACAATAGGAGGAATAATTTTGAAAATTTCTGTTATGAAGATGATCGCCGCTGCAGCGGCTCTTACATTTTCGGGCTGCTTTCTTACAGGCTGCGGCGGCACGGAGAGCGGCGATACCCCTGAGGCGGCTGTGACCGAGGCAGAGGATATGACACTTTCCGAAAAGAGCTTTAAAGCTACTGATGAATATGTAAAGCTCATCGGCAGGAGCTTTATGGACGAGGAGCAGATACTGTGGGCGGTGCAGTCTGCATCGGGCGTGGAATTTACCTTTACGGGTACTTCTGCGGCTGTTGTTCTGAAAGGTGACAGCAACTCCTTTATGCCTTCGGGCAAGGATAATTATGCCAGATATGCGGTTTATGTGAACGGCGAACGCACCGATGAGGGCATGATGGACGAAAGCGAAAGAACATTGGAGGTGTTCTCCTCAGATACGGAAGAGGAAACAACTGTAAAGGTATTAAAGGTGTCCGAATCCGCAAACAGCACTCTGGGTATAAAGAGCATAAATGTTACATCTGTGGGCAATATAGCTCCCACGCCCGAAAAGGAGCTTAAAATCGAATTTATCGGCGATTCCATAACCTGCGGCTACGGCGTGGACGATGAGGTCAAGGAGCATCACTTTGTCACCGACACCGAGGACGCCACAAAGGCATATGCGGTAAAGACAGCGGAGCTTCTTGATGCGGATTACAGTCTTGTGTCATTCAGCGGACACGGCATTATTTCAGGCTATTCAGGTGACGGAAAGATACAAAGCAGTCAGACCGTTCCGCAGTTTTACAGCAAGGTAGGACGTTCCTACGGGGGCAAGAGCGGTTCAACGACTGTGAGCAGTGTGGAATGGGATTTTTCCCGCTTTGTTCCCGATATTGTGGTAATAAATCTTGGTACAAATGACGATTCCTACACCAAGGGCGACCCGGAAAAGATACAGGCATACACAGACGGTTATGTGGAATTTCTGGGTATGGTAAGGGAGAAAAATCCCGATGCATATATCCTCTGCACGCTGGGTATCATGGGAGATAATCTCTATCCCGCAGTGGAGCAGGCGGTAAGCACCTATTCCGAGCAGTCCGGAGATACAAGAGTTTCAGCAATGCATTTTGACGTGCAGTCCCCGGAGGACGGCTATGCCGCCGACTGGCACCCCACCGCAAAAACCCACGACAAGGCGGCGCAGAAGCTCGCTGAGGAGATAAAGGGTATTCTTGCCGAGTAAAAATTCTCCGCTTAAGGTCTTATGACTTTGAGCGGAGATTATTATATAGAGGATAGGGGGAAGAAGATAGAAAACGGCGGGCGGGGTCACCCTGCCAAGGTACAAGCTGTGTTACTTCGCTAAATGAAAGTTACCGAGCTACTATTGAAATGTTCACGCATAATTTATCAACGAGTTGGCTGCGGGTTCCGCCCGCCCGCTAAGGTACAAGCTATATTATTCCGCTAAATGAAAGTTACCGAGCTACTATTGAAATGTTCACGCATAATTTATCAACGAGTTGGCTGCGGGTTCCGCCC
>CANQPL010000012.1 GCA_947625735.1 uncultured Clostridia bacterium | reverse complement strand
CACTAAATTCCGCCCATTCTCACACTAAATTCCGCACTCTTTCCTACTGTGGAATTTACTTTGGGAATTTACGAAAATATATGCTTTTAAGTTCATATTCTAATCAGAAATTAATAAATATTTAATGATATGCGATTTTTGCGGCGGATAATGTGCAGATTTTTTCTTTATTTTTATAAAATGATATTCTGTGCATAATTTTTATGTCGTTTGATAAACGCCGCAGTTTTACATTTCACGATAATATTTTTATGAGGATAACGTCTGATATTTTCTGCGGTTCGGTGCATGAACATTAAATGATGATAAGGACAGGACTTATCTGCTTTGTGATTACATGACGGGAAAGGTTTTAAAAATGCAGATTTGTTTAAATGCTTTTTTATTTGGTGGAAAAGGTTTTGTATAGTGCAGATTTGTTTATCGGGATATTACATTTTGTTTTCCCCATGTTTTTATGGCGCTGATGCGCCGTGCAGACCTCTTTACGTCAGCGGATAACCGCCGCAGCCTTTAGCTTCCCCGTTTATACTATATAAATTTGTGTGTCAGGCTCTCCCCGTGTTTTTTCGTGCGGCGGTTATCCCTCCCCCTTGTTTATCCGCTCCCATGCTTGATTGTTGAGATTTGTTTGCTGTGCTTCTCCATTGCCGGGACGCTGTCCCGGACCCTGCAAGGGCGCTGCCCTTGACCCGCGAGGGCGCTGCCCCTCGACCCTGCAAGGGCTCTGCCCTTGACCCGCAGCCTTTTGAAAAAAGGCTGGCGAAAACTTTACCTTGTGTTTATTTTGCTTAGATTTTTTCCTTTTGCTCCTATTGCTCCTATTGCTCTTATGCCGTCCGGTTTTGTCCTGCCTTTGACAGCAAAATGCATAAAAATCAAAAATTTTTTTCTTGCATTATTGCCGTAATATCAAAAAATTTGTCTAAATTATCAAAAGTTAAAAAAACAGTGGACTTTTTTCCCCCGATGTGTTATAATGAAATGTAAAAAGAAAACAGGAAAGGATCTTAAAAATGTCTAAACGCAATATAAAAAAGATCACCGCTCTTGCCTGTGCAGGGGCTTTTATGGCTCAGCTCACCGCCTGCGGCGAGAATACAACGTGGGGCGCAGAGGCAGGAGGCGTACAGATACCTGCGGGAGTCTTTATCTATTATCTCCAGAACGCTTATTATAATGCGGGTACAAAGCTGAGTGAGGAAACAGGTACGGAAACTGATGATAATACCGATATCCTCTCCGCTCAGATAGAGGGAAAAACAGGCTCGGCTTGGATAACAGACGAGGCAACCGAATCCATGAAGGAGTATGCAGCTGTAAACAGCAAGTTTGACGAGTATGGTCTTGTCCTCTCCGATGAAACAAAAAAGTCTACAGAGCTTTACTGCGATCAGATCTGGGACATGGGCGGCGAATATTATACCGAAATGGGCATTAGTCAGAAGTCCTACGAATCTATTTTCCTCAATTCCGATAAAAAGGATATGCTTTTTGACAAGATCTACGGTGAGGGCGGAGAATCCTACGTTCCCGATGATGAGATAAAGTCGTATCTTGACGAAAATTATGTGATGATAAATTATATTGATATGGAGCTCAAGGACGGCGAGGGAAATCTTCTTAAATCCGAGGGCAAGGAAGAACGCCGCAAAATGGCTGAGGAGTATATCGAAAGATACAAGAACGGCGAGAGCTTTGATGCTCTTAATGCAGAGTATACCGATTATTATCAGAAGCTCCGTGACGATGCCGCTGCTGCTGCCGCAGAAACAGTCGAGGACAGCGAGGAAACCGTGACCGAAGCTGTGACAGAGACCGAAGCACAGGCACAGGCATCTGACGCAGAAGCTCCTCTTGGCGGAGACGGCGACACTCTTGATGATGAGCAGACCTCCGATGAAGGCAGCGAGGAGGAAACGGAAACAGCAGAAAATGCCGATGAGGATAATGAAAATGCTGATGATGAAGAAGCCGCAGACAGCGAAGCTGCCGATGAAAGCTCCGAAGATAATTCTGATGATGCGGAAAACTCTGCCGAAAGTGCTCCTACAGATGAGGAGGGCGGCACAGATGCTGACGGTGAGGAAAGCGGCGAAAGCACCTCTCCCGCAGAGGATAACTCGTCCGATGAGGATACTTCCTCTGATAATGAGCAGTCCGAAGATGACGGCTCTGTAAGCACAGATGATGTTGATGTATCCTCTGTACCCTCCAATCAGACGGTAATAAACAGGGAAAGCACCTCTCCCGCAGCAGAGGTGACAGAAGCAGCCTTTGAAATGGAAAAGGGCGAACTCAGGATAGTTGAATCCGAAAACGGCGAGCATTATTATCTGGTGCTTAAAATGGACGTTATTGAAACTGACGAATATTTCAATGCGGCAAAGTCCTCTTTGCTTTACGAAATGAAGGAAGATGAGTTTGACGCTCTTATCACCTCATGGGCAGACGAGATAGGCTTTACAAAAAATCCCGATGCTTATGAAAGATATTCCCCCGAAAAGCTGTTTGCTTCATAAAAATTAAATTTGCCCCGCCGTATTTTTGCGGCGGGGATCGTGTATATTGTGCGGTCAAATATTAACGCCATGTTAAATTTAACCGAGGCAAAAAATAATTTTCGTAAGCACTTGACGAATTTTTTTGTTTGTACTATAATATATTTATGTGCAGTAAATTTTAAATAAGAATACTGCGCCGTGAATTTATGAGAAACGGAGTGAAAAGGAATGATCAAAGCTGCTGAGGCTATGGTAAAATGTCTGGAGAAAGAGGGCATAAAGGTCGTCTTTGGCTATCCCGGAGCAGCTATTTGTCCTTTTTATGATGAGCTTTACCGCTCGGAAATAAAGCACGTTCTTGTGCGGCATGAGGCAAATGCAGGTCATGCAGCCAGCGGTTATGCAAGAATATCGGGCAAGCCCGCCGTATGCATCGCCACTTCAGGTCCGGGTGCTACAAACCTCCTTACCGCAATTGCCACAGCCTATGCCGACAGTATCCCCATTATCTGTATTACAGGACAGGTGTCTACCGATCAGATCGGCTGTGATGTTTTTCAGGAAGTGGATATAACAGGTGCGGCTCAGCCTTTTGTAAAGCACAGCTATCTTGTGAAGAATGCGTCGGATATTCCCCGCATATTCAAGGAGGCTTTTCATCTTGCGGGTACGGGCAGAAAGGGTCCTGTTCTTATTGACGTTCCCGTGGACGTTCAGAATACGCCTATTGATTTTGTCTACCCCGATGAGGTCAGAATGCGCACATATAAGCCCACTGTCAAGGGCAATCCCATACAGATAAAGAAGATCTGCGAGGCGATAGAGGCTTCGGAAAGACCGCTTATCTGTGCGGGGGGCGGCGTTTTCCTGTCAGGCGCTCAGAAAGAGCTGAGGGAGCTTGCGGAAAAGGCAAATGTTCCCGCAGTTTCCACCATGATGGGGATAAGTCTTTTTCCCTCGGAGCATCCTCATTATCTGGGAATGCTCGGTATGCACGGCGTGCGTTCTGCCAACCGTGCGGTAAATGAATGTGACACGCTTATCCTTATCGGTGCAAGAGTGGGGGACAGAGCTGTACGTTCCCCGTCATTCCTTGCGGAAAATAAGAAAATAATCCACATTGATATCGATCCTGCCGAGATAGGAAAGAATATCCCCGTAGATATCCCTCTGGTAGGCGATGTAAAGACCATTCTCCCCGAGATCACCGGTAGGATAGTATCAAAGCCCCGTGAAAAGTGGTTTGAGGAGATAGGACAGATAAAGAACGATGTACCCGTTACCGAGGAAACAGAGGGCTTTATCAATCCGAAAATGTTCCTCAAAAAGCTGTCGGACAGGCTTCCCGCAGATACCGTTTGTGTGGCAGATGTGGGACAGAATCAGATATGGGTATGCAATCACTACGCAGTAAAGGACGGCGGAAGATTCCTCACCACAGGCGGCATGGGTACAATGGGTTATTCCGTTCCCTGCGGTGTTGGTGCGAAAATGGCAGACCCCTCCCGTGAAGTGGTGGTTGTCTGCGGCGACGGCTCATTCCAGATGCAGATGATGGAGCTTGCTACCATTATGCAGCAGGGGCTTTCGGTAAAGATAATCATAATGAAAAACAACCGTCTCGGAATGGTAAGGGAGCTTCAGACAAAGGGCTACGGCGACCGTCAGATAGCAGTACATCTGGAGGGCAGTCCCGATTTTGTGGCACTTGCAAAGTCCTACGGCATAGATGCGGACAGAGTTGTCACAATGGCTGAGGCGGAGGAGAAGATCGAAAAGCTGGCAAGTGCAAAAGGTCCTTATCTTCTCGAGTGCAATGTATGGAGACATGAATCTACGCTTTGAGCTGCGGACGTTGTGCGGCACGATAAAATGAAAAAGGAGTAATCAACATGAAGCATACAATATCTATCCTTGTGGAAAACCGTGCGGGAGTGCTTTCCCGTGTTTCGGGACTTTTCTCCCGCAGAGGCTTTAATATTGACAGCCTTGCAGTAGGTGAAACGGAGGATCCCGAGATCTCACGCATAACTATAGTTGCAGACGGAGACGATCACACCGCTCAGCAGCTTGAAAAGCAGCTCAACAAGTTAGTGGATACCTTAAAGGTACGCACTCTTGCTCCTGATGAGCTTCTTGCAAGAGAGCTTCAGCTTATCAAGATAAATGCAAATCCCTCTCAGAGAAGCGAGATACTCACTATCTGTGAGATAATGGGCGCAAAGATAATCGACATGACTGCCGGCACTCTTACCATAGAGATCTCCGATTCACAGGTGCATCTTAAAAGAATGCATGACCTGCTTGAGGGCTACGGCATAAAGGAGATAGTGAGAACGGGCGTTATCGCTATCCAGAAGGGCAGTGTCACCATAAAATAAGCCTTTAAGACGCTTTGACGCCTTAATATAAACATATGTAAATATTTTATACAGGAGGAATTTAAAATGGCAAAGATTTTCTATCAGTCCGACTGCGATCTGGGCAGACTGGACGGCAAGACCGTTGCTATCATCGGCTACGGTTCTCAGGGACACGCACACGCGCTGAACCTTAAGGACAGCGGTGTAGATGTAGTGGTTGGTCTTTATGAAGGGTCAAAGAGCAAGGCAAAGGCTGAGTCTCAGGGACTTAAAGTAGTTTCGGTAAGCGAAGCTGCAAAAATGGGCGATGTTATCATGATCCTTATTCCCGATGAGAAGCAGGCAGATGTATACGCTTCTGATATCGCTCCCTATCTTACCGCAGGCAAGACTCTGGCATTTGCACACGGCTTTAACATTCATTTCGGCTGCATCGTGCCTCCCAAGGACGTAAACGTTATTATGATCGCCCCCAAGGGACCCGGTCACACAGTAAGAAGCGAATATCAGGCAGGCAAGGGCGTGCCTTGTCTTATAGCAGTTGAGCAGGACGCAACAGGTGATGCCCAGGATATCGGTCTTGCATACGCTCTGGGTATCGGCGGAGCAAGAGCGGGCGTTCTGGAGACTACATTCAGAACTGAAACCGAAACTGACCTTTTCGGCGAGCAGGCTGTTCTCTGCGGCGGCGTATGCGCCCTTATGCAGGCAGGCTTTGAGACGCTTGTTGAGGCAGGCTACGATCCCAGAAACGCATATTTTGAGTGCATTCATGAGATGAAGCTCATTGTTGACCTTATCTATCAGTCGGGCTTTGCAGGCATGAGATACTCTATCTCTAATACTGCTGAGTATGGTGACTATGTAACAGGTCCTAAGATCATCACAGAGGATACAAAGAAGGCTATGAAGAAGGTGCTTGCTGATATTCAGGACGGCTCCTTTGCAAAGCAGTTCCTCCTTGATATGTCTCCCGCAGGCAGACAGGTACACTTCAAGGCTATGAGAAAGCTGGCTTCCGAACACCCCGCAGAGAAGGTCGGCGAGGAAGTACGCAAGCTCTACAGCTGGAGCAGCGAGGACAAGCTCATCAATAACTGATTTGTGTAAGATCGGACAGATCATTTTCAGATTATAAGGATAAGGGCAGAAAGCAGGGCTGACTTGCTTTCTGCCTTGTTTTATAATACCATGCGGACGCCTTGCCCGGCTAAATGTCACCGTCTGTCATATAATAATTATCTTCGTATAAATTTTTAACAAAAAAAGTTTTTTTAATATGGGTCTGCATGGTCACTCCGCTATGCGGACGTAAACAACAGGGCAGATCCGATACTTGAATATGTTCGTCTGTGAAATACAGCAGTATTTCCCAAAAGGACAGGCGTGTGAGAACATATTTTTGTTTTATATGGCTATTGATTATTTGGCGGAAATCCGATATAATTATAGTATGGATCAAAATACGGTCAATTTACCGAATCTACAGAATTTGGAGAGATAAGTATGGATACAAAAGTAGTGAAATTCGGAGGCAGCTCCCTTGCTGATGCAGCGCAGTTCAGAAAAGCTGCGGATATCGTTCTTGCAGAACCCGAGAGAAGATTTGTGGTAGCCTCTGCTCCGGGCAAGCGTTTTTCAGCCGACATAAAGGTAACGGATATGCTTTACAGCTGCTATGAGCTTGCCGCCAAGGGCGAGGATTTTTCCGCAGCCTTTGCTGCAATTGAGGAGCGCTTTAACAGCATTATCGCCGATCTGGGGCTTAGTCTTTCTCTTGAAAAGGAATTTTCGGACATCAAGAACGCATTTGCTCACAGAGCGGGCAGGGACTATGCCGCAAGCAGAGGTGAATATTTAAACTCAATTATACTTGCTGATTTTCTGGGATATAATTTTGTAGACCCCGCAGGATATATCCGCTTTGACGAGTCGGGCAGCTTCGATCTTGCCGCTACGCTTTCTCTGCTCTCCCCAAAGCTGGCACAGCTTCAGAATGCGGTCATTCCGGGATTTTACGGCTCCATGCCCAATGATACCATAAAGACATTTTCAAGAGGCGGCTCAGATATAACAGGCTCAATAGTGGCAAGCGCAGTAAATGCTGTTATTTACGAAAACTGGACGGACGTCAGCGGATTTATGATATGCGATCCGAGAATAGTTGAAAATCCTAAACCTATAAGGACGATCACCTACAGGGAGCTGAGAGAGCTTGCCTATATGGGTGCGGGCGTTCTTCATGAGGACGCCATTTTCCCCGTGAGAAAGGCGGGAATACCCATTAATATAAGAAATACCAACCAGCCCGAGGACAGAGGTACATTTATCGTTTCCGAGACTGCCGAAACAAGTCCCTACATCATAACGGGAATTGCAGGAAAGAAGGGTTTTTCCGTTATCCAGATCGAAAAAGACATGATGAATGCGGAGGTAGGATTCGGCAGGAATGTGCTTCGTGCTCTTGAAAAGAATAATATGTGCTTTGAGCATATGCCCTCGGGAATTGATACAATGAGCGTAATAGTAAGCTCGGAAGCCCTTATCGGCAAGGAAAAATCCGTGCTTGACGAAATAGTATCCAGATGTCACCCCGACAAGCTGGAGATAGAAAATAATCTTGCCCTTATTGCCGTTGTGGGCAGAGGAATGAAAAAGACAAGAGGTACGGCGGGCAGACTTTTCTCCGCCCTTGCTCATGCAAGAGTCAATGTCAAGATGATAGATCAGGGTTCTTCGGAGCTGAATATTATCATTGCAGTTGAGGAGGAGGACTTCGAGACCGCTACAAAGGCGATCTACGATATGTTTGTGCTTACAGCCGAAAAATAAGAGAGATTCTAATACCCGGACAGGATATTCGGGAGTGGGATAAAAATTATCCGTCCTGCCCCCATACCCGTGTCTTTGGTAAGGAGAGGATAAAAGTGGAAGTCAGAAACAACCTTTATGAAGCCTACAGGGAAAATAATCGCATAGATCCCGGATATTACGAAAGATTCGGCGTGAAAAGAGGACTCAGGAATCCTGACGGTTCAGGAGTTCTTGCGGGTGTTACAAACATCTGCAACGTTCACGGCTATGTTATGAACGAGGGTGAGAAGTATCCCGATCAGGGCAAGCTCATATTCAGAGGGTATGACATAAACGATCTTACTTCGGGAGCGGTAAATGCTAACCGCTTCGGTTATGAGGAGATAGCCTATCTTCTGTTGGGAGGAAAGCTCCCCAATGCCTGTGAGCTTGAAGCATTCAAGGAGCTTTTGGACAATAACAGAGAGCTGCCCTACGGCTTTTTTGAGGATATGATACTTAAAGCTCCCTCAAAGGACATTATGAACAAGATGTCCCGTTCGGTGCTTGCTTTATATTCATATGATGATGATCCCGACAGCTCCGAGGTATCTCACGAGGTGGATACTGCTGTTTCCATAATAGCAAAGCTGCCTGTTATCATGGTGCTTGCCTATCAGGTAAAGCAGCGGTATTACAACAATCAGTCCATGTATATGCACCCGCTTATAAAAGGACAGTCTACGGCGGAAACGATACTGTCCACGCTCCGTCCCGACAGGCAGTTTACGGACAAGGAGGCAAAGCTCCTTGATGTGATGCTCATGCTTCATGCGGAGCATGGCGGAGGAAATAACTCTACATTTACCTGTCGTGTGCTTACCTCCTCGGGGACTGACCCGTATGCAGCATATTCCGCAGCCATAGGCTCATTAAAGGGTCCCCGTCACGGCGGCGCAAATCACAAGGTAATCGAGATGCACAAGTGTATAATGGAAAATGTGAAAAACTGGGACGATGAGGGCGAGGTAGCAGACTTCCTGAGAAAGATACTCCGAAAGGAGGCGGGGGACGGCAGCGGTCTTATTTACGGTATGGGTCACGCTGTTTACACACTTTCCGACCCCAGAGCGGTCATACTCAAAGCCAATGCTGAAAAAATGGCGCTTGGCAGCGAATTTGAGCCTGAGTACAGACTGCTTACCACAATTGAGCGGCTCACACCGCAGCTTTTCAAAGAGGTTAAGGGCGATTCCAAGGTAATGTGTGCAAATGTGGATATGTACAGCGGTTTTGTATACAAGATGCTGGGGATACCCGAGGATTTGTTTACCCCCTTGTTTGCTGTTTCCAGAATGGCGGGTTGGTGCGCTCACCGCTTTGAGGAAAGCAATGCGGGCAGACGGATTATCCGTCCTGCATATAAGAGTGTCAGCGGTGTTAAGGTCTATGAAAAGCTGGAGGACAGATAAAACGCTTTTGCAGTGACACGTAAGTGCTGCGGACCGGCTATGCTGATATACAAACTGTATAATAATTGCTCTGAAAAGCATTGATTGATTTATAGCGCAAACCGACCGTTTCCGAGGTGCTGAACCCGGAAACGGTCGGTTTTTTGCTACTTAAAATTCAGACAGAGTATGATAGAAATTATGCTGTTAATATACAAATAGTATAAAATACTATTATCCTGCCATTACACCTAAAATGGTAAGCGCAGTTTTTTCGCTGCCCTCTGAGAGCTTTACTTCTACGGTGTGTGCAGTCTTTTCCCTGCCGAGAAGTATCTGCTGTGTTTCGCCGTAATTTCCCCAGCCGCCGCTGAAATCGGCATCAATAACGCCCTTGCGTTCTCCGTCTACATAAACGTCATACTTGCCGCCCTTGCCGTCAGTCTGCTTTAGGTAGAAAAATCCTATACATTGACTTTCTATATCAAATTTAAGATAGCCCTCCTCCTCGGTTATGAAGTTGTCGGGAAAAAGCTGCGGGTAGACATTATTTCCTCCCTGTACAAAGCCTGTCATTTCACTTACATTAAGCTCTGATGCTCCCCACATTCTTCCGTTGGCAAAATAATCGGCGGTGTAGGGTTCGGCGGTAAATTCCGTGTTCGTGGTGTCTATATTATCAAGATCATCGTAAACGCTGTCAAGATAGCGGGAGAGCAGCTGCCCTATCAGCTTGTGACCTTCATCGTTGGGGTGGATATTATCGGGAGAAATGGCTTTCCAGACAAGCGTACCTGCGGCTACCTCCGGATAGACTACCTCCCTGTAGCTGAGCATGGGCAGATCATAGGCTGCGCCGATCTCCTTGTGGATATCCTGTAGGCTGGTGCCGTTGTCCTGTGTGGTAAAGAGCAGCATTACCGCAGGTGAGCTTTCGCATTTTAATATCTTGCGTACAAGGCTGTCATAGGAATATTTGTTTATTACCTTGTCGGTATCGTTTACGGAAAATTCAACAATTACCACATCTGGTGAATAGCATAAAAGCTGATCGTCCACACGGTGAACTCCCAGATAGGAGTTTGTGCCGCCGATACCTGCATTGATAAACGTTACCTCACTCTGAGGAAATTTATCCGTCCAGTATTTGTGAAACAGCTCCGCATAGCATAGAGAGGGATTTGAGGCAAGGCTGCCCTGTGTGATAGAGCCGCCGATAACGCCCACGGTAACAGGCTCTCCGCTCTCCGCTTTCTTCATCGCTGCCGCCAGACGGGATTTGTTGCCCTCATTGAGCACCGCTCTTTCGTACATTGCATCGGTAAGCCCCGCTGCAAGGTCAACAGGCTCGGTAGGCACTGCCGCTGTGGTAATGGATACCTTTGTTTCGTTGGCAGGGGCTGTGGTGCCTGCTGTTGTATCATCGGCGGGCGTGTTCTCCGCATTGCTCTGACACGCGGCAAGGCAGAGGGAAACGGACAAGGCTGTTATACACGCAATTATTCTTTTGTTAATATTCATTTTAAATCTTCCTTTCAAAAAAATTATCCCGGGCATATTATACCACATTTTCACAAAAATTACAATAGCTTTATGAAAAAAGCCCGTAAATAATTTGAGATTTTCATAATGATTTTTAAGATCAGCCCGGAAGTTCTTTTTTAAATTACCACAGGTAAAATCGGAATTATCGCCGAAAAAAACGCATACGCTCATTTGAACGTATGCGCTCTTTTATTATGTTTGCTTGGGATTTATACCCTTGCTTTTCTTACTGCAAATACGACTGCTGCGGAGATATCTTAGGCTTCAGAATATTAAAACTCCGGTTCGCCTATGTTTACAAAATATCTGCCCGCTTCAGTTACCTCAAAGGTGACGGTTCTGTCATTTCCTACGGTAAGATCGTCTGCAACGATACTATAGGTAAGAGGTGCATCGTATTTATAAGCCTGTGCGGTCTTGCCCTTTGCGCTGCCTCTCAGTACTGCCTTTACGGTTATCTTTGAAATGCCGTCAAAGCTTGCATTTGAAAGATCTATCTGTGCTACGTCCTTGTTGAGCACTTCAAGATCCTCTTTAGTAAGGAATCTGCCGCCGTTTCTGAAATTAATAGCTTTAACACTGTTTGCGTTGATGTCGTCGCTGTTTATGGAAACTGTATAGCCCGAATATACTATGTCAACAGTAACATTGGTCTTGGAGGAAAGTACACCAAGTACCGATGCAGGGAGGTCTTTTCTGTCTGCCATAACAATGGTAACTGTATCGCCGGATTTTGCGGTTCTTATTGCAGCTGTTGCCTGTGCGGCAGTAGGTGCCTTGCCGCCTGCGTTTGCGTTCCATATGGTTGCAACTGTTCCCTCTCCGGTTCTTCCCACAGGAGGTACATCATAGACATTGCTGTCGGTATCATCTTCGGAGGGAGTAGAGGGATCCTGTGAAGGTGTGTCTGAGGACATCAGGGTAATGGTGATATCGGAAACCTCAACAGTAACATTAGATTCGATCCACCAAATCTGGAGCTCAGGATCGCTTGTAAGCTGACCGTTTACATCAAATACAACAGTTATTGTGTCGCCCGATACCTCGGTTTCGCTTGTGGTAGTCCATGCTTCGCCCAGCGATCCACCTATTACTACCTTTGTGTAGCCGTCTGTCTTTACCTTTACTGAAATGCTCTTTATGTCAGAAAGGTTATATCCGGTTGTGGGAATTTTGAGATTTTCACCGTTGGAAGCTGTATCGCCGTGTGTATAGGTGTATACACCGTTCTGCTCCTTCCAGCCGCTTGCTGAGGGAGGTGTAACAGGCTCGTCGGGAACAGGCTCATCGGGAACTGTAGGCTTGTCAGGAACAGGCTCGTCAGGATTTGTGGGTTCGTCCGGGGTCGGCTCTTCAGCCTTTTCTTTTACAGTAACCTTAATTTCGACAGTAAGCTCTGTAATGCCGTTGCCTGATGCACCGGGGACGGGTACAATGTATGTATCTCCATCGTTCATGATTCTTGTAAGGTCAAGAGTTACCTTTACTGTGTATGTACCTGCGGTGTCATACTTTACAGCGCTGTCGTCAACAGTTTTGACAACGCCTGCTCTTGAAAATGGTACTGCGGGCAGGGGAACGTGTTCCTCATCTGCGGAGATAAGGTTAATTACGCTGTCCTGCAAAGCAGTTTCAAGCTCGCTTCTTGAAAGACCGTTTTCAAGCTCTGCTGTATCAGGAGAAACAGTGTAGTCAATGTAGGTTGTGGGTATCCATTCCTCGTAGGGGATGTCAAATGTTCTAATGTTTGCTGCAATTAACTCATACTTTGTTTTGCCGCTTTCAGTAAGAACAGGAGTTACAGTGACCTTAGTGCCGTTAACAGTGATATCGAGAGTGTAATCGGTCTTGCTGATATCAAGCGTTTTGGAGTGGTCTTCGGGGTCAACGGCAGATGCGGAAACCTTTTCGGATATTAAATCTCTGCGAGCCTCATCGGTGTCCTTGTAAACCACAAAGTCGGTGTTTTCGGGTAAAACGAGGATAAGTGTAACAGGCTTCTTATTGACCGTCACGCTGCAGGTATCGGAAAGATCGCCCAGAGATACGGTTATTTCAGCTGTTCCTGCGCCTACAGCCGTTACCTTGCCGTTTTTGTCAACGGTTGCGACCTTTTCATCGGAGGACTTCCATGTTATATCGTCTTTTTCATAGGCAGCATCTTCCGGAGCAACCTTTGCAGTAAGCTGTGCTTCGGTGTTGTCAATGAGTGTGAGGGAAAGGGCGTCCTTGTCAAGGGTTATTCCGGTGGGTGTGACTTCGGTTACTGCCGATGTCCATGTGCCATTTTTCCATGTTCCGAGAAGAGTGTCCTTTGCATATACCTCAATATACCTAAGTGCAAATGCACCCTTTTGGGTTCCTGTTCCCCAGCCCAAAGCATAGGTTTTGTCAGATTTTATAGAAAAATCAAGCGCAATAGAAAACTCGCCTGCGTTTTCAAGAACTAAATCAAGCTTGCTTTGTTTGTCGCTTTCAGTACCTCCGAAAGACTTTTGTATCCATTCTGAACCGTCTGCATAGAATTGACCGTTATTCCAGCCCCAATTTAGATCAATTGCTTTTGCGTAAAATACCGCTGATGTTGCACTGCCAAGATCTACTCCTGACATTTCCGGTGATGTGTCAGAAAAGAAAGCAGCCTGCGCCCAACTACCGTCATCAGAGCCAAAATCAGTCAAAACTTCCGGGGCGGGAGGAACATATTCCTCACCTGCATACCACGTACTGTCTACCCAAGAACCAAGCTTGTTGCTTCCTGCATATATATCAATGGAATCAAGCTCAAAAGCACCTTCTGAACAGCCTGTTCCCCAACCAAAGGCGTATGTATTGTCGGATTTTATGGAAAAATCCAGCGCAATAGAAAACTCACCTGCGTTTTCAAGAACTAAATCAAGCTTGCTTTGTTTGTCGCTTTCAGTACCTCCGAAAGACTTTTGTATCCATTCTGAACCGTCTGCATAGAACTGACCATTATTCCAGCCCCAATTTAGGTCAATTGCATTTGCGTTAAACACTACAGATGTTGCACTGCTCAGATCTACTCCTGACATTTCCGGTGATGTGTCAGAAAAGAAAGCATCCTGTGCCCATTCACCTGTTGCAGAACCGAATGGTGTTGCCGCTGCTGCACTTGTCACAGGCAAGACCGTCAGCACCATTGCAGCCGTAGCCGCAGCCGTCAATCCTGCCAATAATCGTTTCAGCTTCATTTTATCTCCTCCTTAATAAAATTGACCTTTAGGTATGCCCGTTTATGGACATACTTTTTCAATAATAAATCTTTACAATTATTATAATATGTTTTCTCATTATTTGCAAGAAGCAAAAAGGAAAAAATTAAAATATTATTTTGTATATTTTCAACAAAAATAAAACGTTTTAGCTTAAAAAATCGGGGAACGCTTTCTGCGCTCCCCGCCCTGTTATTCTGATTTCAGCTTTCTTGCCTTAATATATTCGATGATAAGATCAGCCGCCGCCTCTGATGAGAGCTTTTCACTGTTTATGCACAGCTCGTAGCTGTCCGAAGCGCCCCATTTTGTTTCTGCATGGTAATTGTGATAGGAGGCTCTTGCCTTATCTGATCTTGCGTTTTTAGCCTGTCCCTCCTTTACAGAAAAGCCCTCTAACTGTGCCGTTCTGCGGGCGCGGTATTCTGGAGACGCGGTGATAAAAAAGCTGATAACATCGTGGTCGTCTTTAAGGATATAGTCGGCGCATCTTCCCACGATAATGCACGGACCCTTTGCCGCAGCAGCCCTTACTGCATTTATCTGAGCCTCGTATGCGATAAGCTCAATGGGCTTGCCCATGCCGAACCCACCGCTCTGAGCGTTCATCACAAGGGAATAGAGGAGACTTGCCGTAGGCGTTTCCTCAAAATTTTCCATAAAGCTGTCGCACAGACCGCTTTCCTTTGCAGCTCCCGTGATAAGCTCCTTATCGTAGAACGGCAGCTCCAGTTTTTTTGCCAGAGTTTTTCCGATCTCACGTCCTCCGCTTCCGCAGCGTCTGCCGATTGTGATAACTTGATTTTGCATAAGCAGCATAACAGCATTCCTCCTTAAAGGATAAATTTTTATAACAATTTTTTGTAATTTCTGACAAGAAGTGTTACCGCCAGCAGAAATGCAAGGAAATCTGCCGTAGGTCCCGCCCAGAGAATGCCCTCAACGCCCATAAACATGGGATAGATAAACATTGCGGGAAGAAGGAATATGACCTGTCTTGAAAGCGAGAGTATTGCCGAATATACGGGCTTTCCGATAGCCTGAAAGAAAATGCCGCTTACAAGCTGAAAGCCGTTTATGCAGCAAAGCATAAGGAATCTTTTCATGCACATTACTGCAAATTCGTTATAAAGATCGGATTCGCTGCCGAAAATGCTCACAATAGCCATAGGAGCAGTCTGGAAGATGATAAATGCCGTTATCAGTACACATTCGGCGATAAAGAGTGTCATTTTCAGAGCCTGTTTAACACGGTCATTTTTTCCTGCGCCGTAGTTGTAGCCGAAAATAGGCTGCGCTCCCGTGGAAAGACCGAGAACTATTGCCATGATTATCTGATTTACCTTCATGGTGATACCCATTGTCGTCATGGGTATCTCTGCGCCGTAAATGCTTTCTCTGCCGTAACGCACCAGCAGATTGTTGGATACTGCCATTACAAGTACGATTGACATCTGAGTGATAAAGCTGGATATTCCCATGGCGCAGACTTTGCCGATAACATCAGCTCTGGGTATAAAATATTCACGGCGGAGAGTGACGTTTTTCATTTTTCTGAATATGTAGAAAACGCACATCACCGCATTTACAAACTGCCCCAGTATAGTCGCCCATGCAGCCCCCGCAATTCCCCATTTGAAAATGAAAATAAACAGAGGATCGCAGATAAGATTGATTATACTTCCCGTGAGAAGTCCCGCCATGCTGAACCGCGGACTGCCGTCAGCCCTGACAAGACCCGAAAGCCCCGCCGCAAGGCAGGAAAAGGGAATGCCCAGAGATATTATCCCGCCATATTCCAGCGCATAGGGGAGCGTCTCCTCGGTTGCGCCGAACAGCAGACAAAGACGTTCAAGGGTAAGCATATATACCACGCTTATCACAACACCGCCGCCCAGCAGAAGAACAAAGGCATTTGCCGCACCCTTTGCCGCCTTGTCAGGCTCTCCCGCTCCGAGGTTAAGGCTCAGATATGCGGCTGCGCCGTCTCCTGTCATAAGGGCGAGGGCAAGGGCGATAACCGTCATAGGCATAACTACATTTGTAGCACCGTTTCCGAGATAACCTATTCCTCTGCCGATAAAAACCTGATCCACAATGTTATAAAGGGCATTTACCACCATACATATAATGCCCGGTATGGAAAATTTTACAAGCAGAGAGCTTATTTTTTCCGTTCCGAGAATGTTTTCCTTTTCCGCAGCTGCTTCCATTATTTTAAAACTCCTTGTATCATATTACAATAATTATAGCACACTTTACAAAAAAATGCAACAGTTATTATAAAACTAACGAAAAAATTAATTTTATGAGGAATACTAAAAGAATAATATTATAAAATATATACTGTAAGTATAAAAAATGCGGCATAAAAACCGATGTTGTAATCAAAATTTGATTTTTTCGGAAAAAAAGGTTTTTATTTTGTGTGATTTGTGCAAGTTGTTGAGGAAATTCGCAAAAAAATTTGTTATAATAATCATTGTAGTACTTGAAAAATTGTGATATAATAGGACTATGCAAAAAACCCATATTATGAAATTGGAGGAAAAAATTATGAAAAAGATTTTTGCCGCTCTTGCAGCATCTGCAATGGCACTTTCTATGATGAGCATCTCTGCAATGGCTGAGGGTGCTGACGGCGAAGGCGATGTTATCGAGGACGATCCCGTGACTGAGGCTGAGGTTATCGAGGAAACCGTTGTTGAGGAAACTGAGCCCGAGGTTGTTGTTGAGGAGACAGAGCCTGTTGTTACAGAGGTAGTTACTCCTGCACCTGCAGTTCCTTCTCCCCAGACAGGCAACTCTCCTGTTGCTATGGCAGTTATCCCCGTTGCTCTTGCAGCAGCAGCAGTAATTGCTAAGAAGTCCAAGTAATCAGAAAAAAAGCATAATAATGCGCCCGCTCCGCCATTCGGCGGAGCGGGTTTTGTTTTGCAATAGTAATGTAGTATAGGGCAATCTCAAGAAACATATTATACTTAATAATACATTCTTAAATGATTTAAATATAAAAATGCTTTTCAATAAATCATTTTGAGATCGCCCTATTAATAGTACTGCCGTTAAACAGATATAGTTCATTTGAATTTAACTTTAGCTGCTCCGGGAACAGAGCCGCCTATTGCACCACCTACAGCACCTTTGCTTATACGGATTTTTATCAGGGCGTAAGGCTTTTCTGAACCTTTTTGACTTCTTCAATGGGAATGTCTGTCAATTCTGAAATTTCCTGAGCTGTTCGGTTTTTTCTGAGCATTGTTCTTATAATTTCCATTTCTTTCTCGGCTTTACCCTCGGCTTTACCCTCGGCTTTACCCTTAACTCTGCCCTCGGCTATACCCTCGTCTTTTCCCTTGAAAAATCCCTCGATTACGCCGTCTTTGAAAAATCCTGCACTTATATTACACATACTGTTCACCCTTTCTGAAATTTCATTGGTTACCGGAATACCATAGTCGTTTCCCAAAGTTTTTATCTTATCATCGGAAGATACTTTCGGAGAAAGTGTAGTTGTCAGCAAATCAATAAGTTTGTTTGCTGAACGCTCTTTCTCGTCATATTCTTTAAGACAGACAAGGACAAGCGTTATCAGATCGTATTTCTCCGCTTCCTTTGCTGCTGATTCTCCGGTCAGGTCGTTACCGTAAAGCATTTCCTTTTTCAAAGAATACGTCCTTATGCTGTCGGCAAACTCCTTTGCCGGATTAGTACATATCCATATGGAATAGACTTTCTGTATCTTATCATAATCCATATGCTCAAAAACCGTTCCGTACTGTCCCGAAATAAGTCGGCTGCAATAATATATTCCGCGTTTTATCAAGGAATATTCCGTGTCAAACTCGTTCTGCGCCTCAATGTTTATGATAAGCTGAACGTCTTTGTCACCATTCGGAACTCTTGCCGTAAAACGAATGTCGTAAAACCTCGTTCCCTCGTCAATGGAACTGTCCTCGCTGTTGTCGGTATGTATCACGGGCGGCTCGGCGTTGGGATAAAGTGTATCTTCATTAACTCTCGGTTCGGACATCAGAGATATTATCTCGTCGATCGGCATATCCTTGTACTCTTTTGCAACAGCTTTGAGAATACGTGCTGCGATCTGTTTAAGCGAAAGGAACATCTTGCAAGCCTTGTCACTTTTCGGATCTGTCCTGCCATTGGAAATTTTCCTGATAATGTCCGCTTCATAGCTTGAAATTTCTGTCATCAGCACTTCACTCCTTATACTATCTTCATTTTACCACAATCCGCTTTCAAAATCAAGGCTTTGAGAAAAATTTAATATAGTACAGTTTTTCCGCCTGCTCCCTGCTTTCTTCCGCTCTGTCCTGACAGACTTTACGCCCGACACGTTTGGTCTCCTCTTTCTCCCGTTTCATCTTTCGGAGAATGTAATCATGATCGGTCTGCCTTAAAAAACGCCTGCCGCCGCAGGATAATGTCTACTCCTGCTGTCTGTCAACTGTTACTGTGGGTATATACTCGGGGTCACTGCCCGAAAAGGGAGCAAGCCCCGCAGCTCTTGAAAGTATCTCCTCATCAGTCAGGGGACAGCCGTAGGGGACGGCTATGTCGAATATTAGCTTTTTCCCGTTTCTTTGCAGATCGTGGACACGACCGCCTATATCGGAAAGGGACTTTTCTATTTCTGTTTTAAGCTCATAAAGTGAGCTGCAAAAAGGCTCAACGGGGTCTGTGTGGATCGTCATAAGAACGCCTGTTGCGGAATACACTCTGCGTTCTGCGCAGTCTGCCGCATCATGCACATCTACAAAGCTCATGCTCCTGTCAAGTTCCGCGTGGCAGCTTGCTATAGTTTTGCCCGGACCGTAGTTATGGAGGAGAAGATCGTGAACGCCCATTATCCGATCGTCCTCACGGACAAGGGAGATTATCTTTTTTTCAAGCTCCCTGTCAGCAGGCTTTCCCAGAAGATCGTCCACCGTATCCTTGATGATATCCAGTCCCGAGCGGATTATAAACAGGGATACAACTACTCCCATTGCACCGTCTGCGGGCAGTGAGGTAAAAAGCGAAAGGGTAAGTCCCAGCAGTGCGGCAGCAGTTGCGGCAACGTCGCTGCGGCTGTCAGCAGCGGAGGCAAGGAGAACAGGTGAAGATATCATATTTCCGAGACGGGCATAAAAGCTCCCCAGCAGCAGCTTTACCCCCACAGAAAACAGCAGGGAAACGGCTGTAACAATACTGAAACGCACCTCATCGGGGGAAACTATCTTCTCAGCCGAGGTTTTTAGCAGCTCAAAGCCCATAAGCATAATAAGTGAGGAGAGAATAAGACTTGTAAGATATTCTCCCCGCCCGTGTCCGAAAGGGTGATCCTTGTCTGCGGGCTTTGCGGCAAGACGGCAGCCGATAAGCGTTACTATACACCCTCCGCTGTCGGACAGGTTATTGAACGCATCGGAGATGACCGAGATGGAGCCCGCCAGCCTTCCCACAATAAATTTCAGCAAAAACAGCAGTATATTGCAGACTATCCCCACGCACCCCGCCAGTGTGCCGACTCTGCGGCGTCCCTCAGGGGAGGAGATATCCTTATCCTTTATAAAAACTTTCAAAAGCAGCTCAGTCATAATACAAACCACCCGTTAAATTTTTTTATGATAAAATCAGGCTGACAGTTTTTTGCCCGCAGCCCTCTGTTTTATGTCCTCTGATAAGTATACCATGTGTAATATTTTTTTGCAATAGCTTGTTATATGCTAACTTTAAATTTTACAATTTGTAACAAATAACAATTTGGTAAATTTTCAAAAAAAAGTGTTGTAGTTGACAGAAAAATGTGGTATAATATTCTTCAGAACAAAAAATGCGCCTTTTGGTATTTTATGGTAGTACCTCCTGTCATTACTATAATAATATGCACAGGGGGCAAAAAAGATATAGATATAAGGAGAGAATACAAATGCTGTTTACAAAGGAGATAGGGATAGACCTGGGCACTGCCAATACCCTTGTATATATGAAAGGAAAGGGGATCATTATCCGTGAGCCGTCTGTGGTTGCGGTGGATTCCCGAACAGAAGAGCCTAAGTATGTGGGGCAGGAAGCAAAAGAGGTCATAGGAAGAACGCCCGGTTCAATTACAGCCGTGCGCCCTCTTAAAGACGGAGTTATCGCCGATTTCGAGATAACCTCCGCCATGCTTGATGAATTTATAAAAAAGGCTCTGAGGGGCAGCTTTTTCTTTACAAGAGCTAATGTTATCATATGTATACCTTCGGGAGTTACCGCCGTGGAGCGCAGAGCCGTAAAGGAAGCCGCAGAAAATGCGGGGGCAAAGCGTGTAAACATCATAGAAGAGCCCATGGCTGCCGCAATAGGGGCAGGTCTGCCCGTGTCAGAGCCGTCAGGTTCAATGATAGTGGATATAGGCGGCGGCACAAGTGAAGTGGCTGTTATCTCACTGGGGGGGATAGTTACCTCACGTTCGGTAAGGATCGCAGGCGATGCCTTTGACAATGCAATTATAAATTACATCAAGAAAAAATATAATCTTCTTATCGGCGAGAGAACTGCCGAAAATGTAAAAATAGCCATAGGCTCCGCCTATCCTCTTGATAAGGAGGAGGAAATGGAGATAAAGGGGCGCAATCTTTTAAACGGACTGCCCGAGAATATAAAGGTAAGCTCCGTTGAGATAAGAGAAGCCCTTGCAGAGCCTCTTACTCATGTAGTCGAGGCGATAAAGCTGACACTTGAAAAGACCCCTCCCGAGCTTGCGGCGGATATTATAGATCAGGGAATCACCCTTGCAGGGGGCGGAGCGCTTATCAAGGGGCTTGATAAGCTGATAAACCGTGAAACGGGTATGCCTGTTGTAATTGCCGATTCACCTCTTGACTGTGTGGCAGCAGGAGCGGGAAAGGTCCTTGAGGATATCGACAAGCTCCATGAGGTGTTAAACGACGACGCAAAGTATTACTGAGCAAACTTGAACGCAGGGCGGCGAGGTCATGAGAGAATTTTTCCACAGCTTTAAATTCAAGATAATAATCGCTCTCATGGCGGTGCTGCTGGGGGCGATGATATATTCTGTCACTACCGGAGGATATTCTTCGGGCAGCTCCTATCTGTTTGAACTGGTGTTTGAGCCGTTAAAGAGCCTTTCCATGAAGCTCTCGGATAAAATTTCCACTTCTCTTGACATGGTGATGAATGCAGAAGAGTATTATGAGGAGAATCTGCGTCTTAAAGAGGAACTGAAGGGCTACTATAATGATATGGTGGAATATGACAGGGTGGTTCAGGAAAATGCACAGCTCAGAGTTATGCTTGATCTCAAGGAGGAGTACAGCGATTATGAATTTTCTCCCCCCTGTAATGTTATCGCCCGTACCACAAACGATCCCTATCTTTCATTTACCATTGACAAGGGAGCAAATGACGGTATAGAGCCCGGGGATCCGGTAGTTACCGAAAACGGCATTGTAGGCGCTTGCTATGAAGTATCCCTTGCGACCTGTAAGGTGAGGACCCTTTATTCACCGAGAACGGCTGTAGGCGTTTATACCGTGCGCACAAAGGCTGAGGGAATAGTTTCGGGAGGATATGACCTTGCGGCTGACGGCAGGATCCGTATGAGCTACATAAGCAAGGAAAGCGATATCGCCGAGGGGGATATTATTGTAACAACGGGCAGCACAAATTATCCCGCAGGACAGCTTATAGGCACGGTGGAAAGCGTGGAAATGGAAAAAAGCGGACTTTCAAAATATGCGGTGATAATCCCCGCAGAGGATCCCGCATCTCTTACAGGGGTATTTGTTATCACAAACTACACTCTTGACGAGATAACGGCTGTAAAAACGGGACAGGAAACAGAGCCTGCACAGTCGGAGGATACAGACTGATGAATATAGAGCTTAAAGAAAAAAAGGAACAGAGAAACTACATTATCAGGCAGCTTTTCTGCTTTTTTCTGATGTCATTTTCCTATGTGTTCATGACAGTGATAAATACGGGTGCGCCGCTGCCGCTTCTGCTCATACCCTGTGCGGTGTGCTACAGCGTGCGTGAGGATTTTTTTAACAGTGCGCTTTACGGCTGTATCTGCGGACTTCTTCTTGATTCCGCATCGGATACACTTGTGGGATTTTATGCGATACTTCTTATGTGGGGGAGTCTTATGATCTCACTGCTGTTCCACTATTATTTAAGACGGAATTTTCTTAATTTTCTCTGGCTCCAGCTGGCACTTACGGTGATCTGCTCTGCGCTCCACTATCTTTTTTTCTATCTGATATGGAGTTATGACCTGTCGGGGCGGGTTTTCCGTGAGATATTCCTGCCGGAGCTTATTTACACAAATATTTCGGGTATGCTTATGTATCCTGTTACCGGGTATATCAAGCGGCATTTCGGCACTGTTACGGAACATTATATCGAGGAGCGTTCTGATAATATAGTAAGAGAATGAGATATGATTTTGCAAAGCAGATAAGGGGCAGGAGAAAACCAAAAAGTGCGTTTTAATGTTATATTTTGGACAATGATAAGATAGGAGAAACAGGTCCGGATCTACTGTGAGGATATGGCAAACATATTGGGGTTAGCAGTTGCAGGGGATCACCAACGCTGCGGATTTGGAAAAGTGCTTCTGAACGAAGCAGAACAGTGGGCGAGAAATAACGGTATTAAAATTCTGAGACTTGATTCGGGAATGAAAAGAACATCAGCGCATGAGTTTTATCGGGCAATGGATCTTATTGATGATAAAGATCAAAAAAGATTTATTAAGTGGCTATAATTTCCATTTACCGAAAAGAGCAAGTGAAAAATTCTCTGCCGCCGATATGGCGGTATGTATTAAAATCAGCAGGAACAAAGATATGCTCCCGTGAAATTTTATACAAATCATTTGTCCGATGAACAGGAGTTTATGAGGGAGGAGAACCATGATAAAAGAAATTGAGAAAAAAGATATTCCTGAATGTGTGCGGGTTATCAGAAACAGTTTTATAACGGTTGCAGATGAATTCGGATTTTCTGCGGATAATGCGCCGAGATTTACGGCTTTTGCAATAAGTGCCGACAGGCTTAATTATCAATTAGAAAATGAACGCAGGCTCATGATCGCATATTGCCTTGACAGCGGAAAAATAATAGGGTACTATTCTTTGCTTTGGCAGGATAATCATCAATGTGAACTCAATAATTTATGTGTTCTTCCGGAGTATCGCCATGAGGGTATCGGCGCTGCTTTGCTGCACGATGCTTTTGACAGAGCAAAAAAAGAAAGATGTAAGAAAATCAACATCGGAATCGTAGAAGAGAATCAGGTTTTGCGAAAATGGTATGAAAATCAGGACTTTATTCATATTGGCACGAAGAAGTTTGATTTCTTTCCTTTCACCTGCGGGTATATGGAAAAGGACTTGTGATTGTCATTTTTTGCTTGTATTAAAATCGCAAAGAACATAGATATAATCCTGCGAGCTTTGATACAAAGCAAAGGAATAATTAAAAAGTGACCTTTGGCGGAATAAGTTTTCGCTGGGGTATCAGTTTTATGGCGGGAGCGCAACCTGTAATTGCGGAAACAAAGAAAAAAGCACATACCGGGTGGTAGACTTTTCGGCTGAATGGAGATATAATATTATCAATGCATGGCCGTGCAAAATGATAGGGAGGAAGCTTTATGAGTTTTGGCAAAAATTTGAAACACCTGAGGCGTATGTGCGGTGAAATTACACAGGAGGCTTTGGCGGAAAAACTTAAAGTCAGCCGACAGACCGTTTCAAAATGGGAACTTGACGAATCAACGCCCGAAATGGATAAAGCCATTGAGCTTTGCGGGCTGTTCAACTGTTCTCTGGACAATCTTTTTCGCGAAGAGATGGGCGTCTGTGACGATGCATACACAAACCTTCGCGTGGAGACTGTTCCGGCGTTTCGGTATGTAAAGCACGCAGTTATCAGCAGCGACCCCGAGGGGGACGCCATCAACCGGTTGTTAAACGTCGCTCGAGAAAACGGTGTGGAACACCCCCGGGTGATCGGGTGGGACTTTCCATATGTTTCTTTGGAGCAGATAAATGTTTACCATATGCACGGCTATGAGGCTGCATGGATTCTGCCTGAAGGCGTAACGCCGAAAGGAGTGGAAATAAAGGAGCAGAAGGCTCACAGATATGCTGCAATCCACATTCCCGAACCCTTCAAAAATCCTTTTGTTATCATTCCTAACGCATATAAGACGTTAACGGAATATATGCGTGTCAACGGTTTGGAGCAAACCGACAAAGATGTAATCCCGTGCTTTGAGACGGACGGTGATACTATGGACGTGTACATTGCCTGCGTATAGCTGGCATAGAGTGCTTTTGCCTGACAAAAATACACGAAGCTTATAAGGGCTTTACGAAGTCGGCGATTGACCTCGAAAGCCCTTGATTTCAAGCATTTTTCGGCTTTTCCATGCCGGAGAGGATTTTTTCTGTTTGTATCAAAATCGCAAAGAACATAGATATAATCTTGCAGAGTTTGATACAAAGCCGAGGAATAATTGAAAAGTGCGCCTTTGCGGTGTAATTTTCGCTTGCGGTGTAAAACTGCTTATCACTTGCAGGCGGTTGGTTTTTTAAAAATTTACGGTATACTAAATCAAAAATCAGAATCAGCGGAGGATTAACGGGATGAGAGCACCATTTCAAATATTGGCAATTCCTTTCAGAAAAACATCTTCAAGAGAGATGGAGTTTTGTGTTTTTCATCGCGCGGATTTGGATCAGTGGCAGTTTATTGCCGGCGGCGGTGAAGATGACGAAACGCCGATAGAGGCGGCGGTCAGAGAAATTTCGGAAGAAACGGGGATAAAAACAAACTGTATTATAAAGATGACGTCTATGGCGTATATCCCCGCAAATGTTATTTCGGAACGGCACCGAAAATATTGGGCGAAGAACACTTATGTTATTCCCGAATATCACTTCGCGTTTGAATGTGTTTCGGACATAAAGTTATCCAATGAACACATCGGTTATGAGTGGCTGAGTTATAAAGACGCTATGGCGCGCCTGACTTGGGATTCAAATAAAACGGCTTTATATGAATTGCACTGCCGGCTGCTTGAAGACGTTTAAACCGATAAAGAAATTTTTTCATTTGTATAAAAATCGCAAAAAACACAGATATAATCCTGCGGACTTTTATACAAAACCGAGGAAAACCCCAAATCTGCATTTTGCGTATAAGCTGTCGTTCCGGTATAAGCCGCACACATAAAGTCCGTTATAACGTAATACACATTTTTATCTGAGGAGAGAAAACGATGTGCATAATATGTGACAGAATACAGATGATAAAATCCGGAACGAACCCGTATTTTGTAAAAGAACTTGATACCGGCTATGTTGTTATCGGCGATAATCAACACTTTAAAGGCTACACCTTGTTTTTGCTGAAAGATCATCTGACTGAACTTTTTGAATTAAATGATGATATAAGGGCAAAGTTTCTTGAAGAAATGACGGTTGTTGCAGAAGCGGTCGCAAAAGCATTTGGCGCAGAAAAGATGAATTATGAATGTTTGGGCAATGGTGACGCACATCTGCATTGGCATTTATTTCCAAGAGTAAACGGCGATCTTGAAGGTTACGGGAACAACGGCAGAGGACCGGTCTGGTGGTATCCGCGGGAAAAAATGTATTCAGATGATAACAGACCGAATGATGAAGAACTTGAGATTATGAAACAAAAATTGCGCAATGAGATTGAAAAGTTAATTAGCGTATAAAAATTTTAAAGAAAACAGGCTTGTTTGCTTTTTATGATAGAATTTATGAATTGGCAGATATTTCCGCCCGCAAATCGGAATCTGAAAGGAAAATATTTATGACTGATTTTAGCATTAATGAAATGTCAGATATGCAAAAACGGCTTCAGGATAAATACAAGGATAAATGGGAAAAAATTTCTTGTGAAACGGGTAAAAACAAGCTGCTTTGGATGATAGGCGAAATTGGCGAAGTGATCGATATTGTCAAAAAAAATGGTGACCTTGCGGCGTGTAATGATGTTGAATTAAAGAAACAGCTTGTGGAAGAAATGGCTGATGTTCTGATGTATTACAATGATGTTATGCTGTGTTATGATATATCTGCCGATGAATTAAAACAGGCATATACCGATAAGTTTGAAAAAATATGCTGCGTTGGTAAATTTATATTTTTTCTGTCTGTATCAGAATCCCCAAAAACACAGACATCATCTTGCATGAGCTGATACAAGGCAAAAAAATAATTTGTCAGTACTACGGAGAGATCTTATGGCGCTTGAAAAGACAGTTTTGAATATGGAAAAATGCGGGATATTCCGGCGGCTGAATACTGCCTTCACCTTATCGGCAAGCATTCTCTGACATTTGGAACAGCAAACTGTTTCTGATTTCGTTTATTTTATATCCTCCGATCTAACGAATTTATTCTCATAGAGCTGTTTAGTAAAGGTGGGGATCGTTTGACGGTTACGGTAATTTATAACGGCTTATAACCTTTTTCTGTTTGTATCAGAAGAAAAAAGGCAGCACTGCGGAACATTTCCTTCGGCGCTGCCTTTTTATATCTGACAGTGGTGTACAACCCGTTAATTTGCTGCCATTCTCTGCTCCTGCATCTGGCGTTTGGCAGTGGAGAGCATGAGCTTTATGCGGTTTTCCTGATTTACCCTTGTAGCACCCGGGTCATAGTCAATGGGAACTATATTTGACTGCGGAAAAGTCTCCCGCAGCTTTCTTATCATGCCCTTGCCGATAATATGATTCGGCAGACAACCGAAGGGCTGTGCGCAGACAATATTATTTATTCCCATGTGTATCATGTCTACCATTTCCGCAGTCAGAAGCCAGCCTTCGCCCATTTTGTTGGCAGGAGAGATAAACGGCTCAACGTCCTTTTTTGCCTCCTCAAAGGGAGTAGGACCGAAAAAGCGGCTGCCCTTGACGGTTTTTATGATCTTGTTCTGCATATGCTTGAAAAAGCCCTTGACTGCTGTGGAGGCGACATACTTTTTATATTTAACGTGGTAAAGCTCGGTTTCCACCACATGATGATCTCCCATGAATATGAGAAAATCAATAAGACCCGGGCAGTAGACCTCACAGCCCTCGGATTCTAAGAATTTCTGAAGCTCATTGTTGCCCAGAGGAGAATATTTTATGAATATTTCTCCCACCACGCCTACTTTTATAACATTTGGGTCGGGCTTATAGGGTATGGCGTCAAAGTCGGCGAGTATCCTTTTTGCTATTCTGTCAAATCCGCTGTAGCTGAAATTCAGCTCCTCCAGCTTATCTATCCATTTGTTTACAAGACGGTCGCTGTCGCCCTTGTTTATCTCATAGGGACGCACCTGATTTGACAGCAGCATCAGCAGATCCGCATAGCAGATAGCAACTATAAGATCCGCAAGCAGCGAGGGCGTAAAGTGAAAGCCGGGATTTTTTTCAAGATTGGCAAGATTGAGGGAAATAACAGGTACCTGCGGCATTCCGCATTTTTTCAGCGCTTTCCTTATAAGGTGGATATAATTTGAAGCACGGCAGCCGCCTCCTGACTGTATCATCATCAGGGCAGTCTTATTCACGTCAAATTCTCCCGATTTGAGGGCATCTATAAACTGTCCGATGCACAGCAAAGCGGGGTAACAGGTGTCATTATGGGTGTAACGCAGTCCCTCGTCCACAATGCGCCTGCCCGTGGTGGTGAGCAGCTTTACCCTGTAGCCGTGGTTATTGAAAATCTTTTCCAGAAAAATAAAGTGTATGGGCAGCATATTGGGAATGAGTATGGTATATTCCTTCCTCATTTCCTCGGTAAACAGCAGTCTTCCCTGTTCGTTATATACAAGCTCAGCCATGTTATCGCTCCTTTTTTCGCAGCTCTGTTTTTCGTACAATCTTCATTATAACACATCTGATATTTTTTTTCAAGAGCTTTTATCAAATTTTAATAATTGGCAGCTTCCGACTTGTTTTTTAAAGTAAATTCTGAAGTGTATCGGCTATTATGTTTAATTTCAATTAAAATTTACAAATTGATTTGACAAAATGAGAATTATGTGATATAATATATAATTATGAGAAAAACATAAATAATACAGATGTTATTCTGAATATAAATACGAAAGGATCATTAAAAATATGAGGAGCTATAAGATCGCTGCTGCGGTGGCTGCCATAACGCTTATTGCTTTGATCTTAATTATAAGACTTATGTCTTTGGAGTCGTCAAAATACGGTCTGTATGTTTCTGCCGTTTCAGGTGATGTCACGGTCAGCAGTACGGCGGAGGGTACTACCGTTCCCGTAACGGCGGAGACATTTCTCAAACGAAATGACGTGATAACTGTGGGAGCAGACGGTTCGTGTACACTTATCTACCGTACAAAGGATAATTTCAATGAAAATTATCTTGTGGTAGAGCCGTTCTCTCAGATCTTTGTCAAAGGGGAATTTAACGCAAAAAGCGACAGCGAAATCTACCTTAACAGGGGAGCGGTGCTGGTAAGCGCTCTTGAAAGAATGTCGGCAAATTTCATTATCAGAACGGAAAATGCCTCCTGTACCGCAAAAGGCTGCGCACTGAGAGTGGAATATTCTCCCGGACAGATAAACGCCACAAATGCCGCATCATTCGGCGGTTCATCAGAGATCAAACTTTACGACCAGATGGGAAATACCGTTGACGGACAGGGAAACAAGACTACCGATGCACTTGCTCTTCTGAACGGTCAGAGGGGAAGAATAATCAGCTCCTCTCAGACAGGTGAGGACGGCACGCCTCTCCTTGAGATCTCTCCTCAGATCGAATATATCAACTACGATACCGTTCTTTCCGACTACAGCAAGGCAACTCTCAGGGAGCTTATAACGGTTTCCTCCTTCCATTCCCTTGCCTTTTCCGCAGATGAGATAAAACAGGCGTTTGACAATGCGGAGGACACCTCTGTTCCGGTGGACGATGTTCCTGTAGATGATGTAACTTCTGCGGACACCTCTGTCCCGGAAACTGATTCTTCTTCCGAAACAAGCGTTTCCACTGATACGGACGCTTCTCTGACTGAAACATCTGTTCCCGGCAGCGTTACCGAAAGTGAGACGACAACCGAATCCGAAACAGTGACCTCCGTAACCACTGCTTCACATACTACACCTGTGACTACTGCTGCGACAACCGCTACGACTACGGTATCCACCGTGCGTAACGTTACTGTTTACATAAACGTGAACGGAAATATATCCTCTCAGACCGTACCCTACGGGGGAAGTGCGAATAAGCCCGCAGATCCTGTAATTCCCGGAAAGAGATTTGTCCGTTGGGACAGCTCCTTTGACGGTATCACAGGTGAAAAGACCATATCTGCCGTATTTGAGGATATTCCCGTTACCGAAACGACCACTGAGAAGATCGTTCATACCGTAAGGATAAACGTAAACGGCACTGTCACTTCTCAGACCGTTGAGGACGGCGGCTCGGCAAGTCTGCCGCAGGTTTCCGTTCCGGGACTTGTTTTCAAGGGCTGGGATACATCTCCGGACAATATACATTCGGACATCACAATAACAGCAGTGCTTGTTCCCGAGAGTGACGACAACGTGTGGTCAACAGAAGTGCCTGTTCCTGCCCAGACAGAGCCTCCCGCTCCTGCACAGACCAGTGTTTCCGAGGAAACTACCGTTCCTCCCTCCACCTCGGCAAAGAGGACATTTACCTCCTTCTCCCGTCCTAAGAGGGAAACTACGGTAACGGAGGACGAAAATACTCATACCGTGACATTTGTGATAGACGGCGTTTCTCATCAGGTAAAGGTAAAGGACGGAGCGGCGGCAGTACCTCCCATAATTCCCACAGTAAACTCCGAGGGACAGCAGTTTATCGGCTGGGACGCAAAGTTTGACAGGGTAAGAGGAGACATTACCGTTAATGCAATGTTCGGATAAAAAAATCTGCACGGTCGGGACGTAAACCCGACCGTGCTTTTGAGCGTGAAAGGAAGTTATTTATGAAAATAGTTACCGTAGGACTGGGACTTATCGGAGGATCCCTTTGCAAGGCGATAAAAAAGCATACCGATCATCTTGTGGGCGGTATCGACATAGACCGCAGGACAGTGAAAATGGCGCTTTCACAGAATGCCATTGACTACGAGGCAAAGGACGTTTCCGAGGCGGACGTAAGCATTATCTCCCTTTTCCCGCCTACTATCATAAGCTATATAAAGGAAAATGCAGATCTTTTCAAAGAGGGGAGCATTGTGATAGATACGGGAGGTATCAAGAAAAAGATAGTTGACGAGGTGACAGATATCCTTGCTGAAAGGGGAGTTACCTTTATCGGCGTTCACCCTATGGCGGGGCGTGAGTTTTCGGGCTTTGAGTATTCGCTTGACAACCTTTTTGACAATGCGAGCTTTATTATGACGCCTACGGAAAAGACCCCCGAAAAGGAGCAGAATCTTATTGAGGATCTTGCCCGCTCAATTCATTTCAAAAAGGTAGTAAAGGCGTCCCCCGAGGAGCATGACCGCATAATAGCCTTTACAAGTCAGCTTGCTCATGTGGTATCAAACGGCTATATCAAAAGTCCTACTCATGCGGAGCAGCTTGGTTTTTCGGCGGGGTCATTTCAGGATCTTACCCGTGTGGCAAAGCTCAATGAGGATATGTGGACGCCGCTGTTTATCATGAACAAGGATCCTCTTTGCTTTGAGATAGATCATATTATCGAAAAGCTAAAAGAATACAGAGATGCTATCTCAGATGAGGACAGCACCCGCCTGAGAGAGCTTCTGCGTGAGGGCAGGATACTTAAAGAAACTACTCCTGCCGACTGATATTATCAGAACAGATCCACATCGTCCCAGCTGCCGTCTATGAATGTGATATAGTCGGGTTGGAAGTCAATAAGATCTTCAGGGGAAAGCTCATCATGAATATTTTTGGAGGAAAAGAGCTTTTTGAGAGAGATAACACGAAGTTCAAGCTGCTTTTTTTCGGCATAACGAAGTGTCTGTCCCGTTCCGCTTTTTTCATCATCTATAACGGCAATTATACGTGAGGAATGCTCCACCATAAACCTGTTGCGCATTGACATACACCCCTTATGATACTTCTCCGAAAGGGGTATCACCTCATCGGCAGAGCTTAACACCCTGTTGTAGAGCCATTTGTCGGCAGGACTGCTGAAACTCTCCCCCATGCCTGCATAGGGGAGAACGGCTGCCAGTTTAAGGCGGTGCTTTGCTTTCAGCTCCATAACTATTTCGGCAGCCCACAGGTCAATGCCCCGCTGCATTCCCGTAATAAACGTATCATAGCCGTCCTTTATGGCAATAAGTATTTCATAGTAAAGCACGCTCTGAATTATTCTGCGGGCGGTGGAGTGAAAGCAGATATTATCCGGCAGCTTTTCGGGTCTGTGACCTGTAAAGCAGACCGACTTGTCCGGAAGAAAAGGATACATAAATAAGACCCCTGTCTTAAAAGATACTGTGAAAGCAGCCGTTACCGTACCGCTGCATTAAGTATAGCATATTATTCTGTAAAATGCAACAGGTTATTATTAAAATTATCGGCTGACATAAAGGCAGTGAGGAAAACTGCCTCCCCTTTATACGGGGCTTGTACATACCAACTTTATATTCATCGGGAGAATGCGTTATGAACGATTTTTTCAGAAGAGCATGGGCGGAGATCTATGTTGACCGTCTTGAAAATAATTTGAACAGCTTAAAGCAGCTTTTAGGCGAGAGGTCAGAAACACAGATCGCCTGCGTGGTAAAGGCAAATGCTTACGGTCATGATGATGAGGCTGTATCGCTGTGCCTTGAAAAACAGGGAGTAAATTTTTTTGCAGTTTCAAACATAAGAGAAGCGCAGAGCCTGAGACGCTTCGGCGTAAAGGGGGAAATACTGATACTGGGGCATACCCCCGCCCGATATGTACGGGAGCTTGCGGAGTATGACATCATACAGGCGGCAGTTTCCGAGGAACACGCCTATGAGCTTTCCTGTGCCGCAATTAAGGAAGGTGTCGAAGTAAAGATACATCTTGCGGTGGATACGGGAATGGGCAGGATCGGCGTGTGCGCTCTTCAGGGGGCAAAGGAGGCGGCAGATGCAGCAGTAAGGACAGCAGCCTTTAAAGGAGTACTGCTTGACGGACTTTTCACTCATTATGCTGCGGCTGACAGCCTTTCCGAGGAGGATAATGACTATACAAAAATGCAGACTGAGCTGTTTTTTGATGTGTGCAGGCGTGTAAGGGCAGCGGGAGTATATCTCAGGCATACTCATTGTCTTAACAGTGCGGGAGGGGCGTTCCATTATCAGCCCGAGAGTACGCTGGTAAGATTCGGTATCATGCTTTACGGATTAAAGCCCGATATTTCCCTTGATCTTCCGTGCAGAGTAGAACCGATCATGGATCTGAAAGCGTCCGTGTCATATGTAAAAAGGCTGTCGGCGGGGAGCTTTGTAAGCTACGGGCGTACATATAAGGCGGATAAGGATATTACAGCCGCTACCATTCCCATAGGCTACGCTGACGGATATCCGAGAGCGTTGTCAAACACTGCTCACGTTCTGATAAACGGAAAAAAAGCTCCAATTATAGGCAGAGTATGCATGGATCAGCTTATGGCAGATGTGACGGATATTCCCGATGTGCACGAGGGCTCGGTAGTCACTCTTATAGGAAAAGACGGTGACGAGTGTATAACCGCCGATGAGCTGGCAGCACTTTCGGGTACTATCGGATATGAGATAGTATGCGGTATATCCCGCAGAATACCGAGAGTTATTATGAGAAACGGGGAAATTGAACGGGTTGCGGAATATTGTTAATGCATAAAAACGAATCTGCGGCAGGATAAGACAAATTAATTTCATGTCGGGTCATTTTATGGTGATCCGACATATTTTATGATATTTGTCGGAAAGTACAGAGATTTATTATGCAAAAAGGCTGCCCCGAAAGGAGCAGCCGATTTAGTTTTAAAAGGCTTTAATCAGAACTGAAGCTCATGATTTGCATATCGTTCAGCAAGCGCACTGTCTATGTTGGTATAGCTTGCATCGACCTGAAGATTTCCCATGAGCATACCTGCAAAGAAGCTGAGTACCAGTCCCGCAACGATTACCGCCATGGGGATATCCATAAAGGACACAGTTGCATCACTGAATGTATTGTCCTTCATGTGCTTGCCTATTATGCGGCATACAAAAATAAGTGCAACACCCAGTACAAAGCATACAGCTATCCCGATTATATAAGGAACAGTGCTTGTGGTTACATATATTTTGGTCGGCTCATCGGGTTTGAAGTAGATCGAGATACGGTCGCCCATCTTTACATCATCATTGATAACAATGTTGTTGCCGTAAACATCTTTATCGTAAGCTACATATTTACCGTCAACAACTGTCTGCTTGCCAAGGTATTTCCACTCCACAACATCGTCTCCGATATCTTCGGGAGCGACAACTCTCGTTACAAAGAGATCCGTATTAAGACGGGTATCGCTGTCGCTGGCAGAGGTTTCCAGCCAGCTTTCTCTTGCTGTTTTATTGAGCTTTGAGTAGCGGGCAAGACCCATTTCCATATTGAACATGACTACACTGATAAACACAGCCACTAATGTAATAAGTATGCAGGCGACAAGGTAACGTTTTTTGACTTTCATAACAGATCCTTCCTCTCTTTCTGTATGGTAAATACGGATAAAAGTCCCTATTACCCTATTTAAAATTATAGCACAATAAAACAGATATGTCAAGTAGATTTTTATTCTTATTTTCTGTATCATCTGCACAAGAAAGATTTTTCCCACAGAGAAAGGACACCGCTTTTTATACGGAGCTTGTTTTCATAGAAAACCGTACACAGATCTTACCTTTCAAAACGCCGGCTGATCCGTCCATTTTCCGTGAAAACAAGCTCTTTATTTAAAGAACTGCTTTTCGCACCGAAACTCCCGGTACATTCTTCTTTACAATATCTGCGCCCAGACCTCTGAGCTTCTCCTCCAGATTCTCGTATCCTCTTTCGATATGGTAGATGTCATCTATTTCGGTAACACCGTTTGCGGCAAGTCCTGCGATAACAAGTGCAGCGCCTGCTCTGAGGTCAGGTGCGGTGACAGGTGCGCCTGACAGTCTGCCTACTCCTACAATGACCGCAACTCTGCCCTCTACGGAAATATCCGCCCCCATGCGGCGAAGTTCGTCAACATATCGGAAACGATTGTTGAATATCTCCTCTGTGACAATGCTTGTGCCGTTTGCAAGACAAAGAAGTGTAGACATCTGAGGCTGCATATCTGTAGGGAATCCCGGGTGGGGCATGGTCTTGATGCTTGTCTTTACAAGAGGACCGTCAACCGACACTCTTACGCTGTCGTCAAATTCTTCAACATTGACGCCTATCTTGGCAAGCTTTGCTGTAATGGACTCAAGGTGCTTCGGGATAACATTCTTTATAAGCACATTTCCCCTTGTTGCGGCAGCCGCCGCCATATAAGTACCCGCTTCGATCTGATCGGGGATTATAGCATAGCTTGTACCCTTTAAGGAGCGCACGCCCCTTATCTTTATTACATCTGTACCCGCACCCATAATATCTGCGCCCATGGAGTTCAAAAAGTTTGCAAGATCAACGATATGCGGCTCTCTTGCGGCATTTTCTATTACCGTAAGACCTGTAGCCTTGACCGCCGCCAGCATTGCGTTTATGGTAGCGCCCACGGTGATCTTGTCAAAGTAGATCTGAGAGCCTATGAGCCTGTCGGCACATATGTCTATCATGCCGTTTTCCAGAACACAGGACGCTCCCAGTGAGGAAAAAGCCTTTAAATGCTGATCTATGGGTCGGTCGCCCAGATAGCAGCCGCCCGGCATGGATACTCTTGCTCTGCCGTATTTGCCGAGGAGCGTGCCGAGAAAATAATATGACGCCCTTATGTGCCGTGCCAACTCATAGGGAACAACGGGATCTTTTATCCTTGTGGCGTCTATGCGGTATGTGCCTTTTCCCAGACGTGTTACCTCTGCGCCCATTTCGTAGAGCATTCTCAGAGTTATGGATACATCGCTTATCTGAGGGATATTTTCAAGAACACAGGGACCATCGGCAAGAATAACTGCGGGAATAATGGCTACCACCGCATTTTTTGCTCCGCTGATGGTGACCTCTCCCTCAAGACGCCGTCCGCCCTTTATAATATACTTTTCCAATATAATACTCTCCCGGGCTGCGTATGTACGCAGTCAAAATTAATACTGCCTTTTAAACGGGCAGCATATCAGGTTCTCTGCCGTGTAAATAAGAATAGCAGCTTTTTTGAGAACATATTTATTATATCACAAATCCCCCAAAAATAAAAGCATTCATTTTGACGGAATTTTTAAACCTTTACCCGAATTTAATAGCGATATGTACAAAAACCGGTGGGGTAAGCCGTGTATGTGTGCATTTGCGACATATTTTTTGTTACCATTTTGTAATTTTTGATGATTTTGGTAACCGATTTGTAATTATCCGGAATATATCACGCCCACAAAGCATATGCTTATATGATAAACCTACGGACAAGGAGGTGCAGAATGTACGGGTACAGGGAAAGAAAAAAAACAAGGATATCCTTTACATTCGGCTTTTTTGCGGTGTGGTCACTTATACTTGCGGGAGCGGAGGACGACAAGGCACTGAAAGCAGCTTTTTTTACTGCGGCGGCTTGTCTTATCCACGAAACAGGACATATTATTGTGATGAAAATTATGGGCATAGAGATAGAAAGGCTAACTTTTTTCAGCGGAGGTATAGCCCTTAAAGGCTCACCCTCTCCCGAGCTTCTTTCTCCCATGAAAGAGGCGGCTGTGCTTTCGGCAGGCTGTGTATTCAGCTTCTTTGCGGCGGGGGCGGCACGTCTTATGGGAAACAGGCTTTTTATGTCGGTAAATCTTGCTCTGGGGCTGTTTAATCTTCTGCCCGTATCTCCTCTTGACGGCGGCAGGCTTTTAAGACTTTTTGTAATAACCGTCAGTCCCCGGACCGATATTGACAGTATACAGCAGACTGCGGATATTATCGCCGCTGCTGCTGCCGCCCTTCTGTTCATGCTTGGAGGCAGGTCAGGCTTTACGCTGCCACTTGTGCTGTTTCTTATGGTGCTTGAACGTCTGCCCGATTATGGAGGATAGACCGTTTTCGCTTATTGGACAAGACCTTTCATATCCTCGGGCAGGGGAGAAGATACATTTTTCCTTTCGCCCGTCACGGGGTGGATAAGCGTCATTTCTCCGCAGTGGAGCGCCTGACGGCTTATCCTGTCCGTATGACCGCCGTAAAGCTCATCACCTGCCAGCGGATATCCGATATGAGACAGATGTACCCGTATCTGATGTGTGCGCCCTGTTTGCAGAGTTATTCTAAGCAGAGTAAGACCATTACGGCAGGAAATGGGGACAATATCCGTTACCGCCCTTTTGCCGTTTTCTGAAACAATGCGTTTTATGAGGGAATCCTGCTCCCTTTCTATGGGAGCGTCAACTGTAAGGGGAGACAAAAGCTCACCCTCGCAGACAGCATAATAGACCTTGTCTATCTTCTCAGTGGGAATATTTGCGCCGCGGCGTGTTTTGGCGCACAGACAAAGCCCCGATGTGTTCCTGTCAAGGCGGTTTACGGCTCTGAAGGGTCTGTCGGGGTATTTTGCGGCAAAAACATTTGCCAGTGTGTCCGTATAATGCCCCCTTGACTGATGCACGGGCATAAAGGGCGGCTTATCATAAATAATGATATGCTCGTCCTCGTAGGCGATGTTTACCGTGGAAAGGGAGGGGGAAACTTTAACAGAGCCGTCCTTTTCTGTATCGCTGCGGACAAGCAGCTCCTCTCCCGAAAAAACCCTGTCTATGGTGCGGCAAAGACGCCCGTTCCTTGTAATGCCGTTTTCTATGCGTTTTAAGCGGACAATAAGTCTGCGGGAAAATCCTCTTTTCCGCAGTATCTCTTCTGCCGTCCGTCCGTTTTCACAGGGGAGTATTTTGATTATTTCAAGGCTGCCGTTTGTCAAGCTTTTCACCCTTTCATGAAAGAGAGCACCTTAGTTTGTAAGGATCTTCATTCTTTCAGACGGCTCGTCCACAGGTTCGGGAGCAGGCTTGCCGCTGTCCAGACATTCTCTTAAAAAGACGGCTGTATACATATTGGCAAGCATCTGTATCAGCGGAATTGGAAACAGCAGAAAAACTGACACGATCCCTTTCCAGCATGAAAGATAAAGGGCAAGGAGATTTCCGTATCTTTTGTTTACAATGCTTGACGACAGATGCAGGATATCTCTTATCTTCCCATAGGGATCATCGGCAAAAAGGTATCCGACAGGAATATATTTGAGAGTAAAAGCAATATACAGCAGTATCAGTCCGAGAGCTAGCACCGAAAAGCCTGCACTGATAAGGAATTTTATGATGCTGCCGCTGTCGTATTCCCAGAGCCTGCACGCAAGGATATATTCCAGAAAGAGTATGCCACCGAAAATAAACGAAAAGGCAATGCTCCTGAGATCAGTCAGAAATTTGAGAAGTATACATCTTGATACAGTACCCGTCGAGCTGTAGCAGGCGAATACCGAGGAAAGGGGCATAAGATTACCGTTTGCAGCGTGCCAGTAATACCACCTTATGCCGAAATAGAACGGGCATTTTATAAGATAGGCGATAAGTATGGTAACTCCCGCAAATACCGCAAATCCCGGCGTGAGCCTGTCAAATTCGGGCATGACCGAGTTTGCCGTGTGCAGTCCCGCAAGTCTTGCGGCGAGAATGATAAAGATGTACACGGCTATGGTATATCCGATATCCAAAAGACTTATAAGAGTAGTCTCCGCCCAACATTTTTTCATTGACGCAAGGGCGTCAGATTTGATCTTCCCTATCTTCACCATTGTCAAAAAGAGCCTCCCCTGCATCGTTGTAGCCTACAGCCTCGTAGCCCGGTATTTTTCCCAGTATCTCAAAGCAGTAGCCCTGCTGCCACATCTGAGCAGTAACCATGATCTCGTAGCCGTGACCCATAGGGCAGGCAAAAGACATGGGCTTCATTTTAGGCAGACCGAAGCAGGACATCATATTCATCAGTATCCCCGAATGTGTCATTACTCCCGCATGAGTGATCCCCTCCTCCATCATATCTAAAATTATCCCGTTGAGGGCAGTATAGCACCGCACCATCATATTCCTGAGACTTTCTCCATTGGGAGGAGGATTGTCAAGACCGCCCTTTAACCATGTCCTGTAGCTGTCAAGCTCTAAAAGCTCCTCGGCGGGAATGCCCTCGAATATCCCGAAATCCATCTCTCTGAGATCATCTACCTCAGTAAGCTCCCTGTCTGGAAAAAGTATCTGCGCCGACTGCACAGCCCTTTCGAGAGGACTGGTATATACCTTCTGCACCTTCGGGTACTCATGCGTTTCATAAAGCTCTTCAAGCTGCGCTCTGCCCGCATCTGAAAGGGGCAGATCGGTTTTTCCGATATAAATTCCTTTTTCGTTAGCCTCGGTTTTTCCGTGGCGGAGAATGCTTATTCTGTAGCCTTTCATTATTAATGATCCTTTCCTGATCTTTTTTGATTATTATAGAAAGCCCTGCTCCCTTATACTCCTGAATACCTGTCAAGCCTGTATTGTCGGGTACTCATATCAAATGTTTCAATATAAGGAACGCCCTCATCATATATCCAACGCTCTATGTACAGCGGTTTGACAATAAAAAGTCTTTCGTTAGTGAGCATTGAATACGCATCATATGAACCTTTGAAGCATTCCCTGTAAATTTCGCAAAATGCTGGGTTATCCATAGGGTGTCCTGTTTCGGAACATTTGCCTTCGATCTGAATATTATCTATACATAATGCGACGTTGTTGTTTTTCATAATCTGATTATACTTTTTCATTGTCCTGTCAGTCTGGAAGTATAATTCACCGTCAATTTGTACAACACTCATCATTCGTGAAGATACCCTGTTGTTTTCAGATGTGGAAAGCACCATTTTTCTTCCTTTCCCAAAATCCGAAAAGAACTCATCTGCTTTCTGATAAAATTCATTCATAGTTTCCCATATCCCGCTTACCGTTTTTATGCATGATTTCCTCCGCAAAGCCTGAAGCTGCCGCACACGGCGAACTTTTAGGTTGTTGTATCGGATCCTGCAGGAGAATCTCATATACACTATTAATTATAACACATTTTTTTTCTTTAATCAAGTTGTTTTTTATGATACCGAAAAATTTTTATTTCTGAGTAAATAATTCACATTTTTTAGAAAAACGGTTGAAAAAATAAAGTCCGTGTGATATAATTTAAGAGGAAAGACTTTTTATTTTTTTGAATTGTCCGCCGGGAGAATCTGCCTGTGTGCCCCGCACTTCTCCGCCCGTATCTGCAAGGGCAGCTATACCGTGAAGCAGGCATTTTCAGATAAACCTCAGTACAGCCGTTTAACAGAATGACTGCGGCAGAGGGGTTCTCAGAGACTATTATCCGCAAGGGAGTATAAAACTGTGTCGGATGCATTTATTTTCGCTGCAAATGCAGTTTTGCCGATAGTTATCCTGATTGTTCTGGGATATATGCTCAAAAGGATCGGACTGCTTACAAAGGAATTTCTTGATGTGGGAAACAAGCTGACATTCAGAGTTCTGCTTCCCTCAATGCTTTTTTATAATGTATACGGTATTGACAGACTCAGCAATATTAATTTTGCCTTTGTGCTGTTCGGCGTGGGAGCGGTGCTTGCAGTGTTTTTCATTGCTATCGCCGTATGCTGTGCATTTACAAAGGACAATGCAAAAAGAGGAACGCTGATACAGGCGGTGTTCCGTTCAAATTATGCCATTATCGGAATACCCCTTGCCGCTTCGCTGTTCGGCGACAGAGGGGCGGCTGAGGCAGGGGTTATGTCGGCTTTCTGCGTTCCGCTGTTCAATACTCTGGGCGTTACAGCCCTTACAATATTTAACGGAAATGAACAAAAGCAGAAAGTCGATGTAAGGAAAATTCTATTGGGAGTAGTCACAAATCCGCTTATTATAGGCACGGCGGCGGGGCTTGCTGTACTGGGGATACGGGAAATTTTTGTGATAAACGGCATCGTGTTCAGGCTTAAAAATGTCACGGTGCTTTATAAAGCTCTGGAGAATGTAAGCTCGGTATGTACGCCCTTTGCCCTTATAGTGCTGGGCGGCAGATTCGAGTTTTCGGCAGTTTCAAGGCTTTGGAAGGAAATACTGTTCGGTACACTGCTAAGAAATGTCGCTGTGCCGACAGCGGCGCTTACTGCGGCTTATCTGTTAAAGGATAGTCTCGGACTCGGCGGAGAGCATTTTGCTGCCTATGTGGGAGTGTTTGCCACACCTGTTGCGGTGGCATCGGCTATCATGGCAAAGGAAATGGGTGCGGACGATGAACTGGCAGGACAGCTTGTGGTATGGACAAGCCTTGCAAGTACGGTGACTATCTTTATTTATGTTACTGTACTGCGGACGATAGGGATATTCTGAAAAAGGCATTTGACGGTTATGTAAACGCTTTTACTCTTGCAGCCGACAGCGATCGGTGCGGAAGTTTATTTTTATTAAAGGAGGTTTTTTGGTATGGATAACAAGCAGTTTTCGGAGAGAATGGAGGGTACGGGTATAGTCCCCGTCATCAAGCTGGAGAATACGAATGATTCGGTAAACCTTGCAAAGGCTCTGCATGACGGAGGTATTCACTGTGCAGAGGTAACATTCCGTGCAGCAGGTGCGGATAAGGTCATTGCAGACATGGTAAAGGCATACCCTGATATGCTCATAGGTGCGGGTACAGTGCTTACGACAGATCAGTGCGACAGAGCAATAGAGGCGGGGGCGCAGTTCTGTGTTGCTCCCGGACTTAATCCGAAAGTAGTAAAGCATTGCCTTGATAAAGGAGTGCCTTTTGTTCCGGGTGTTGCAAACGGCTCGCAGATAGAGCAGGCAATGGAGCTGGGACTTGATTTTGTAAAATTCTTCCCCGCTGAGCAGGCAGGCGGACTTCTCTACATCAAGGCAATCGCCGCTCCCTATTCTTCAATTAAGTTTATGCCTACAGGCGGCATTAACGAAAGCAATCTGAATACATATCTTTCATTTAAGAAGGTTTTATGCTGCGGCGGAAGCTGGATAGTTCCTGACAAGCTCGTTAAGGCAGGCAAGTGGGAGGAGATCACTGCTCTGTGCCGTGCGGCGGTAAATAAGATGCTGGGATTTTCCATTGCACACATTGGAATTAACTGTCGTGATGAGGACGAGGCAAAGGAGGTCTCCGCAAAATTTGCGGGAATTTTCGGTTGGGAGCAGAAGGTAGGCGGCAGCAGCATATTTGCAGACTCTCTTGTAGAATGTATGAAGTCCCCGTTTAAGGGCGCAATGGGTCATATTGCCGTGTCAACAAACAGTGTTCCCAGAGCGGTATATCAGCTGGGGGCTCAGGGGGTTGAGTTTGATATGTCCACTGCAAAGTATGATCGTGACGGCAGAATGACAGTTATCTACCTTAAAGAGGACTTTGGCGGATTTGCCGTTCATCTTGTGGAAAAAAAGTAAATGCGGATACATTATAAATTATAAGGAGAATTGATAAATATGGCAAAAATTGTAACTATGGGCGAGATCATGCTAAGACTTTCTACCCCTAATAATGAGAGATTTATTCAGGCGGACGAGTTTGACATCAACTACGGCGGCGGCGAGGCAAACGTTGCGGTATCTCTTGCAAATTACGGTCATAATGCGGAGTTTGTTACAGCAGTGCCTGATAATCCCATTGGTGCTTGTGCTGTGGCGGCTCTCCGCAAGTACGGTGTGGAAACAAAGCACATTGCAAAATGCGGTGAGAGACTGGGCATCTATTTTCTTGAAACGGGTGATTCGGTAAGGGCGTCAAATGTTATTTACGACAGAGCGCATTCCTCCATCGCAACTGCTGATGCGTCTGTATTTGATTTTGATGATATATTTGAGGGAGCGGACTGGTTCCATTTCACAGGTATTACGCCTGCCATTTCTGACGTGGCGTCAGAGGTGATCGAAACAGCTCTTAAGGCAGCAAAAGCTCATGGAGTTACTGTATCCTGCGATCTTAACTATCGTAAAAAGCTGTGGAGCTGCGAGAAGGCTCAAAAGGTAATGACTAATCTGATGAAATATGTCGACATCTGCATCGGCAATGAGGAGGACGCTGAAAAGGTACTGGGCTTCAAACCCGGCAGCACTGATGTTACGAGCGGGGAAACAGACCTTGCAGGCTATGAGGAAATTTTTAACAGAATGACAGATAAATTCGGTTTTAAATATGTGGTGTCCTCCCTTCGTGAGAGCCGTTCGGCTTCTGATAACGGCTGGTCGGCTTGTATTATGGACGGCAGCACGAGAGAATTTTATCACACTAAAAAATACCGTGTACACCCCATTGTTGACCGTGTAGGCGGGGGCGATGCTTTGGCGGGCGGTTTCATCTGCGGTCTTTGCGACGGAAAAGACTTTAAAACGGCTCTTGAATTTGCTGTTGCGGCGTCAGCACTCAAGCATACTATTCCCGGAGACTTTAATCTCGTTACCCGTGCAGAGGCAGAAAAGCTTGCGGGCGGCGATGCTTCGGGACGTGTTCAGAGATGATAGGAATGGTTATCCGTTTTTTTGACCCCGGGCTAAGAGTGAAGTAAAAAATTGCGGCAGTTCCTGACTGCCTACGGGATATGCAGTTTTGCATATCCCGTTTTTAAGATTCTTGACAGCAAATATCTGTCATTCTTTTTTTGTTGTTGCTTTTTATAGTCAAAAATTCACATAGAATTGATATCTATTTTAATTTTTTATGGTAAAATAAAATTAGTTATATTTTTTTAAAGGATGGGAAACAGAATGCCCGACAGTGAACTGCATGAATTTGTGGAACAGACCCTTGTGGAGGGCTTTTTACAGCTTGCCCGTGTCAATATCCTTACGGGGGAATATGTGTATCTTAAGAAAAATGATGAGCTGTATAAGGATTTTAAGGACGTTACCAACATTTACGATTATATGAAAAGACTTGCTTCGGAAAAGTACATTTTCCCCGAGTATGCCCGTGAGTTTATTAAATTTTCCGATCCTGCATATGTGCAGGGCAGGGTTTTCGGCGGGGAAAGGCGGATAGTCTGCCGTTACCGCCGCAAGCTGCTCTCGGGAGAGGGCAGGTGGGTCATTTTCAGCATAAACGCCCCGAAGGACTGCTCTCCCCATTCTCCATGGGCAGTATTCGGGCTTATGGAGTCCGATGCGGGTACTACTGCCCTCACTGCCGCCATGTCCGCTCTTTCGGTCATCTATCACAAAATACTGGATATTGACCTTGTGAAAGATACCTTTGAGGTAATAAAGGCAGACGAAAGCGAACGTCCTGTGGGCAATACAGGTAGGATAACACAGTGGCTTAAATCCTTTGCAGATGAGGGAAACGTCCACACTGAGGACAGAAATGTCTACGACAGCTTCACCGACCCCGAAAAAATTCTTTCGCATTTTGCCCGCTCCTCCGCCCGTATTTCCTGCCGTTACCGCAGACGGTGCATCGGCGGCGGTTTCCGCTGGGCGCAGATGGATATTCTTCCGCCTGCTGACAGCGAAACAGGCGGCTCACGTCTTATCCTCTTTGTAAAGGACGTCCATGAGGAGCATATGGCGGAGCTGCGTCACCGTCAGGAGCTGGTGGATAACTACAACCGTGATGCCCTCACCATGCTTTACAACCGCCATACCTTTCACGCAGATGAGGAACGTATCAGATGCAGCTCCGGGGGAATGATAACCGTTTTGTATGTGGACGTAAACGGACTTCACGAGATAAATAATCTTCTGGGGCATCAGAAAGGCGATGATATGCTCTGCTGCGTGGCTGATACGCTGAAAAATTATTTTCCCGAAGAGCGTGTCTACCGTATCGGCGGGGACGAGTTTGTTATGCTCAGCAGCCGTCTGAACGAAGCATCTGTAGAGCGTATCGTTCAGGAAGTGCGCATGACACTCTCCGGAAATAACTACTCCATTTCGGTAGGTGCTGCTTCGGGTGAAAGCGCTGCCATTTACAATACCGTAGGAGCGGCGGAGCTTGCCATGCGCCGTGATAAGTCGGAGTATTACAAGGACGGTCAGAACGACCGCAAAACACGCACCATGAATGAAGAGCTTGAACAGATGCTTACAGAAAAACAGGACGAGGAATATTTCCTCAGCCTTATCTCCTCAAAATATGCGGGAGTTTATTATGTGGATATCCTGCGGGATACTATCAGATATATTTACATACCCGATTTTTTCAAGAAGATGCTGCAAAATTCCTCATTCTCTTTTTTTCGTGCCATAAAGCTGTATGCACGCAAATATGTAAAGCAGGAATACTACGAGGGATTTTCGGCGCTTACCGATCCGGAGTATCTTATCAGCAGTATGAAGGACGGTCAGGCAATTATTTACGAATACTGCAAGGTGGATATGGTTCGCATGAAGCTGAAAATTTCCATGTCCCCCGATACAGGAAACGGCAAATGTGAAACTGTATGGATATTTACTGAGGACGACTGAGAGCCTTAAAATAATCACACTTCTTTGCTATAATGAGCGTTTAGTCAGACTGCCATGCCGATACATGGCAGTTTAATTTTTATGTCAGTTCCGATATTTTTTTAAAGAGCATTTCATATTTTCCGTTTTTCCATTCGCTGTGATAATGTCCGAAATACCATTTTTCAAATGTCAGCTTCTCACTGATCTCCCGGAGCCACTTCTCCATGGAATGATCCACAAGAGACTGATTTATGCCCGTCAAAAACGTATGTACAGGTCTTGTGTCATAAGGGCAGGTGTGCGTGAACACATAATCGGTCTGCCAATTATGGGAATCTATTTTCTTTATAATTTCCGCTTTCTGCTCATCTGTGGGCTGTTCGCTTGAAAACCACGGATAACCCCGCCCTATGCGGTACTGTTTGTCAACGGAATAAGCTCCCCCGATACACAGGCATTTCTTTCCGTTGAGCGTATACATTTCTCCGTCATCTGCAAATAACAGCCGCGGGTGTCTTTCCTGAACCCATACCTTTCCGCCGTTAAAATCACGCTTTACGTATCCTGCAATGTTGTAAGGTCTTTCCTCATGGTTTCCGTGAATACACAAAATTGTGATCGGCAGGGAGGAAACGCTCTCTTTCAATACTTCATCTCTTTTGTTGAGGTAATAATTGAACCCCGTATCACCAAGTATTATAAGCAGATCCTCCTCTGTTGTTTCAGCCATGCGGCAGAATCTTTCGATGCGTTCTGTTTCTCCGTGAATATCGCCTGTAATGAATGATCTCATAGTTGACCTCCGTTCAGTAAATATGACCTTGACTGCTATACTTTTATTATAATATTTTTCTGCGGCGTTTTCAATAACAATATGTTATTTCACAAAAGTTTTTTGTACGCAAAAGCATTTACAAGAATTGATTTTTATATGCGTATGTTTTAAGGCTGTAATACAGCTTACATCAAATAATAAAATACAGATCACATTCAACCAAATATAAAACCGACTCCGCCCGAATTGCGGAGTCGGTTCATGTCTTATCAGTTTTTCCGTAGGTGTTTTTTTTATGTCCGTACAAAATAGTCCGATCCGCAGGGCTTACGACTCTGCCACTTCTTCATAAACAGCCTCGTCTACACCAACGTAATGGGAGTAATGGGAGCCGGAATTTGCGGCAGTCTGAGTTTTTCCCTGAGTTTGTGCCTGATTTTTTTCATAGGTTTTAGTCACATAATAATACAGGCAGTGCATTGCATATTCACGGGACATAACAGCATTGGGGCTGAAATTGCCGCTTGCGTCCTCGGGCAGGATATCCAGTGCATGGCAAATGGCAATATATCCCACATTTTCATCATCATCGCTTACGTCCTTAAAGGGAGACTTGAAAATTCCTTTAAGTTCTGCGCTGTTTGAATATCCCCGACAGCTTATCAGATGTTTTGCAAGCATCAGGCGGGTAGCGGGCTTGTTTTCTTCGCCCTCCTCGGGTACAGGCACCTGATAGAGAACACTGCCGAAAAGCTGACCCATTTCTTCAAAGGTAATTGTTTTTTTGGGCATAAGCATATTTCCTTTGAAATTGACCACATCATGTTCATACAGTGCAATTATTTCATCTCTGTAGGGAGAATCTGCTATATCCGTGTAAGGACAGTGAACAGGCTGCTCCTCCTTTTCTTTAACGGGATCGCCGTAATAATCACAGAGCTGTCCTGTTTTTGCATTTACCGTCCAGTCAGCACAGGTGTAGTGGAGATAAGTATGGGGAACAGACTGTAAATCGGTAAATCCGTCATAATACAGCTTCATATCCTGCTGCTCAAAGAGCTTATCAAAGATCGCATTCTTTGGAAGTACCTTGCCGTCTCCGAAATCCACGTCTTTTGTATAATTGCAGTTTATTCTTTGTACCTTGCCCCTGTTGTCTACCTCTATAATAATGTTGTTTCTGTCTACCTGTATATTGTTTTCGTAACGGTAATAATGCATTGTGCGGCTTGTTTCCTTATAATCCTTAGTCCGAACGGCGGGAGCGGTATTTTCGGTATCCGCAACAAAGCGGTCAAACACATCTCCGTAATAATATTCTGCGGCTTTTTTTGCAAGCTCATCAGCTGTCTTTACGTCAATCAGCTTATCATTGCTGCTTGTACCGTCGTAATAGTTGAAGTTCAGCACCTTGCCGGTCTCCGCATCTGCGTTAATAGTATACTCTTTATATTCGGTGTCGTTGTTTATAAGGAAGGAGGCACTTATTGAATAACCGCTTTCGGTATTCTTGTTAGCGGAAATATCAAAGTACTCGGTAATATAACTGCTTGTAAGCTCTATATACGGATCCTTGTACATCAGTTCACGAAATTCCTTTTCCGTAAGCAGACCCTGCTGCTCTTTTAAAGCATTAAGCTCTTCATCGGTAAAGTTCACATTTGCTTCCGGAGCAGCGACTGTTTCCACAGAATCATCGACATATCCTGCATCGGCATCTTCGGCTCCTTCGCCTGTCAGGAAATCATCGTAATAATCGGTATTCATCGCCTTTTTATAATCGTCCTGTATTGTGGTATGACTGCCGTCAAGGGCATTGTATACATTTGAGGACAGGGGAACATAAACTATTTGTGCTGTTGTTTTATCCGTCTTGTAATCATATTTGAGCCTGTACCACGGCTTGATATCTGTTTCCTCCCTGTAAATTTTCTGTATGCTTTCCTGACTTATGGCTTTTTCTGCATCGGGGAAGGAGGCATTTTGCCACCAGTTACAGTAGTAATCGGTGATCTCACCTGTCATTTTATCTATGGTGACCGATACACTGTTTTTTTCCAGCTTCACGCCGTCATTGGTACGAACGAACCGCATATATATCTCATTGTTTGTGAGTGAAAGCCTGATATCGTATGCAAGCTCCAGATGTCCTTTTGTTTCGGGGTTTACCTCTGCCAGCCAGTCAAGAGCCTTTTGCTTTAGCTCCTCAATTGTGAACGGGGAAAAGCAGGGAGAGCCTGACGCAGTGTTCGGCTTTGAATAACGGGTTATCATGCCGCCCGTAACTGTACCTGTGCAGGATAATTGATTTTTGTCATCGGTAGTCCAGCGGAATTTGTAGGAGGGCATGGAGTGGTCTTCCGAGGTGCTGTAGGTGAATACGGAGTATTCCTTTGGAATGGTGATCTTAGACTTGAACAGTGCAAGGGCATTCTGCATTTCTGTACCGTCCTGTGATGTGCCTGCTGAGGATTTTGATGCAGGTGTGCTGTCTGCATGAACATTTACTGCGGCTGATGCGCCCGTTGACAGAAGTATGAGGGCGGCACAAAGGAATGCGAGTTTTTTTCTGAACATTATTATCATATCCTTTCATTTTAAGATCCCATGTCGGGCAAACCTATAATATATACAATTATGCGGGATAAAATTTCTCATTTTACGATAATTTTTTTAAAGTTTGTATAACTGCACGATAATTTACCTTATTTTATAGTTAATATGCATAATTTGTTAATTAAAAAGGCGTTTGTTCATATTATATTAAATATAATTATATTCAAAATATCACAAATTTGGTTGACAAGATGAAAAATTTATGTTAAAATTGTAATATCTGTAAATTTGTTCATAAGGAGCTGAAATAAAATGATATGGGCTAAGGAGGAAACTCTTTCCCGGGGAGAAATTGAGGAGATACAGCTTGATAAGCTGAAAAAGACAGTGGCGAGGGTCTATGAAAGGGTAGAGCCTTACCGCAGGAAAATGGATAAGGCAGGAGTGCGTCCGGAGGATATAAAGACACTTGATGATCTCAGACGTCTGCCCTTTACCGACAAGACAGACATGAGGGACAACTATCCCTTCGGGCTTTTTGCGGTGGACAAGAGTGAGCTTGCACGTATCCACGCATCATCGGGTACTACAGGCAAGCCTACTGTGGTAGGGTACACGAAAAAGGATCTTAAGGTCTGGGCTGAGTGTGTGGCACGCCTTGCGGTAATGGGCGGCGCAGAAAGCTCGGACATCTGTCAGATATGCTTCGGCTACGGAATGTTCACGGGAGCATTGGGACTTCACAACGGTCTTGAGCATATCGGCGCCTGCATAATTCCCTCCTCTACGGGAAATACGGAAAAACAGATAATGTACATGAAGGACTACGGCAGCACTCTGCTGGTAGCAACGCCCTCCTATGCGCTGAGACTGGGCGAGGTGGCAACTCAGATGGGACTTAATCCAAAGACCGATCTTAAGCTGAAAACAGCACTTGTGGGAAGTGAGCTTCTCACCGAGGCAATGAGGGCGGAGATGAAAAAGCTGTACGGCGATAAGCTGACCGTTACCCAGAATTACGGCATGAGCGAGCTTATAGGACCGGGAGTATCGGGAGAATGTACCGAGCTTTGCGGAATGCATATCAATGAGGATCATTTTATTGCCGAGGTAATAGACCCCAAAACGGGAGAGGTTTTGCCCGCAGGAGAGAAAGGGGAGCTGGTTGTCACCTGTCTTTCAAAGGAGGCGCTGCCCCTTATCCGTTATCGAACAAGAGATATAACACGCCTTATGTACGAGCCGTGCAGGTGCGGCAGGACTACCGCAAGAATGGAGAATCTCAGCGGAAGAACGGACGATATGCTGAAGATCAGGGGAGTTAACGTTTTCCCCAGCCAGATAGAGGAGGTACTTCTGCGCACCGACGAGATAGGTCCTCACTATGAGATAATTGTAGACAGAAAGAACCACAGCGATATACTTACCATTCGTGTGGAGCTTTCGCCCGCAGCCATGACCGATGATTTTACCGAGCTTGAAAGGATACGCACCAAGCTGAAATCGGCACTTCGCACCATGCTGGGACTTGACGCCGTAATTCAGCTTGAATCTCCCAACACCCTCAAACGTTTCGAGGGCAAGGCAAAGCGTGTTACAGATAACCGTGCAGGCAAAGACTAAACATCTGAAAGGAATGATATGATGAAACAGCTTACCGTTTTTATAGAAAATCGTCTGGGCAGACTTGAAGAAGTAACTCAAACACTTTCAAAAAACAATATAAACATCGTCTGCATAAGCCTTGCGGATACGGTGGAGTACGGAATGCTGCGCATGATAGTGTCACAGCCTGCCGCAGCCCATGAAGCGCTGACGGGAGCGGGTTTTTCTGCAAGGCTCACAGATGTGCTTGCAGTAAAGCTACCGCATCATTTCGGCACTCTCAGAGGGCTTACCTCTCTTCTTTCGTCAAGCGGGATAGATATAAGATATATGTACGCCCTTACCTCGGGGGAAAATGCCGCCATAGTGATAAATACCTCGGACAACGAAAGGACGGAGAAAATTCTTTGTGCAGACGGCGGATTTGAGATACTGCCTGCGGTGGACGTTTACAATATGTAACAGGGTAATTTTTGATTTTAAGGGGATAATAAATTATGGCATTATGGGTAATTCTCATCGCCTATCTTGTGCTGATGACAGGCATAGGCATATTCTGTCGGAAAAGTGCGGGAAATGTAAATGATTTTGTCCTGGGCGGCAGAAATATAGGACCGTGGTTCACGGCATTCGCCTACGGTACATCATACTTTTCGGCTGTGGTGTTCATCGGCTATGCAGGACAGTTCGGCTGGTCCTACGGCGCATCGGCAACATGGATAGGCATGGGAAATGCCTTTATCGGCTCTCTGCTTGCGTGGATACTGCTGGGAAAGCGTACACGAATTATGACAAAATTTCTGAAAGCCTCCACCATGCCCGAATTTTTTGAAAAAAGGTACGGTTCAAAGGGACTGAAAATTTCCTCGGCAATAATAATATTTCTGTTCCTTATTCCCTATACCGCATCGGTCTACAACGGACTTTCCCGACTTTTTGAAGCGGCGTTTCATGTGGATTATTCAGTCTGCATTATAGCAATGGCACTGTTTACGGCAATATATGTTATCCTCGGCGGATATCAGGCGACTGCGCTCAATGATTTTGTACAGGGAATTATCATGCTGATAGGCATTGCCGCAGTTGTAATATGCTCGGTAAATTACAAGGGCGGACTTTCAGCCGCTATGGGCGCACTGGGTGAAATACCCGACAGCACGGGAAGAACGGGCGTATTTAATTCCGTTATGGGACCTGATCCCATAAATCTTATAGGCGTTGTGATACTTACCTCTCTCGGCACATGGGGACTTCCTCAGATGGTTCAGAAATTCTACGCCATAAAGGACGATGCTGCAATTAAAAGGGGAAGTATAATTTCCACTATATTTGCGGTTATAGTTGCGGGAGGCTCATATTTCCTCGGCGGATTCGGACGGCTGTATGCCACCACAGACCCCGGTGAAGCGGGCAAGACACTTATCAGCGTTATAAACGGCAAGCCCGAATTTGACGCCATTATCCCCGCCATGATGGGAGAAGCACTTCCTGAGCTTTTGTACGGACTGCTTATAGTGCTTGTGCTTTCCGCATCGATGTCAACGCTGTCCTCTCTTGTGCTGACCTCAGGCTCTACGGTGACTATTGACCTTGTAAAGCCTGTTAAAAAGGATATGACCGAAAAGCAGCAGGTGCTTATCATCAGAATATTTATAGTGCTGTTCCTTGGACTTTCGGTTATTCTTGCCATGAACAAGAACACCTACATTACCACTCTAATGTCGATTTCATGGGGCGCATTGGCAGGTTCGTTCTTAGCCCCTTTCCTCTGGGGACTTTTCTCGAAAAAAATATCAAAGGTATCTGCGGGTTTCTGCTTTGCATGGGGTACGGGTATAACCATTATCCACACAGTTCTTTTCAGTCTGGGGTGGTTTCCCGACATCACTGCTTCGGTATCGGCACTTGGCTTGAAGCTGAATATTATGTCGCCTCTTAACTGCGGCGCATTTACAATGCTTAGTACCCTGATACTCTGCCCTGTCATAGGCAGGCTTACAATGAAAAAGAGTGACAGCGAAGCGGCGGAAAATGCCTTTCTCTGCTACAGGGAAGGATAAGAACAATTCCTGAAAAATCCTGCTTATCTGCACATTCTTCCTCCTGTGTGAATATCATATTGTATATAGATTTACATAGGAGGTTTGTTTTATGATAGATGATTATAAAGTCGATGACTGCTTCAGGGAGGCTATGTGCATAGAGGCTCAGCGTATCTTTGACACCTGCTCAGAGCGTGACTGCATACCCGATCTTTGCGTAGTTCTTGATCCGGGGAGCTGTCTTTCCGAGTGCATGACTATCGTCAAGACCCGCTGTGTAGATGTTTCCAACGTCTGCATTGCCGTGGACAGTGTACCGTTCAAAAACGGCTACTATTCCGTTGACATCACCTATACCTTTCGTCTGGTCATGGACGCCTATGAGCAGACCTGTACCGATGAAGCGGTCACTCTGAAAGGGACAGCCGTCTGGAACAAGCGGGTAATTCTTTTCGGCAGCAAGGGCAATATCAAGACCTTTACCAGCGAGGACGATTCCTCAGGGGAAACAGACCGCTGCTGCCGCATTGTCAATATGCCGAAGGTTACGGTCAGCGTGGTAGAGCCTATTGCGCTTGAAACAAAGATCGAGTGCATAAATCTGAAATCGGAGCTTGCACCCGTGCGGGGTATTGTGGTTACGCTGGGGTTATTCTCGGTAGTACAGCTTACCCGTCCTGTTTCCATACTGATACCCACCTACGATTACTGCATTCCCGACAAGGAGTGCTGCGCTCCCGCAGAAACGCCCTGTCAGGTGTTTGAGAGGATAGAATTTCCCACAGAGGAATTTTTCCCCTCCTCCGGAAAGAAATGCCGCAGTGAGCCACAGCCCGAACATTCAGATGACTACGGCTTTGATCCTGATGATGATGCTCCTCAGGTAGGTTAAAATGTCAGAAAATCTTAATGCCCGACGGTAATTTCTCCGTCGGGCATTTTTCTTTACAAGTATAATGCACATTTACAGACACCGGAATTTTTTTCATATTCACACAAGGTCACTGCTCCTTATCGGGGAATTTGTAATTGATAAGGTATTGTGCGGTTTTTAGTATTTTAAATAGCAGTAACATGGCTGTCAGGGAAACAGTAAAGAACAAAAACTAACCGCTGAAGAAAAACTCCCGGGAAATGCTTACAGGGCGTTTCCCGGGAGTTTGCAGACTTATATAGGGTATAAAAAATTCTCAACAGGATCCAAATCGTCTTATTGAGAATATCTGAAAGATGATATTTACCGGAAAATAAGTAAAGCAATCTCTACGCCATCTGAGCATCATAGGCTGCCATGTCTACACGTTTGAAAATGATCAATGTGTTTTTGCTTCAAATTATTTTTTTATAATGCCCTCTCTCAAGAAATTCTATAAATCCTTTGTCTCTTAAAAATTGGAGTTGTTGACGTATTTTAGCTTCAACATTATTATTGTTAATATGTATTTGTTGTAAAACATCAACATATTTATAAATGTCTTTCAGTGTAAATTCATTAGTAGGTATGTTATTAACGCAGCTTAGTATATCAAGAAGCCAACTTCTTGATTCAAGGTCCATTGTTTGTAATTTTTTGATTATACTATATTTTTCTACTATTTCACCAACAGGCTTGACAGAACTGTTCTTTATAATATCTATTTTGCCCTGTTTCGGAATGTTTGAATATAAAATGTTACAGCCTATCCACCCTGCTCGTTTTGCAGTTGGTGCAAGAGGTTTCCTTTTTTCTATTATTTTAGGGACAAAGAAAAACTTAGGAATAATAGTCAAGTCAGTAATACAATAATTTGTTGAATATCTCATCACAAATAAATCCGGATTTGTATGGCTGCATATTCTTTCTATCATTGTATCATAAGAGCCATCATTTATTTTATTGCCTATTCTTCCTTGTTTAGTTTTCAACTCAAATATACTTCCGCAGTTGTTACACACAAAATCCGCAACAGCTGCATTGTTGTTAACTTTGGAAATATGAGGAACGCCACAGCAGGGACAAAACATATTTTCAAAAGTCCATAATTCGCTCATTATTCGTATTCTTTGACTTTCACTGCTATAAAATGAAATCAAGCTTTTATTCATTTCTAAATTCATTAAAAATCAAACCAATCTATATATTGCCATATGTCAAAATATAAATATTCATCTAATTTATTTAATTATAACGCATTATCCTTTGAAAGTCAATAGGCTAACATCATTTTTTTGAAAAAGTCTTATCTCAATTACAAGGTAAGATCATTTCCGAAATAAGTATAAATGCGGTTATTTCTGATTTTCTTTCATCAAAATAACACCGCCCTTGAAATTAGCCCTATAAGCAGTCCTCATCTCAGCAGCACAAATGACATTTCGACTATAATTGTAAATATCATTGCTCATCATGATTTTGCCCCTTCTGTTATCTCAAACATTATTGATATTTTACCTATTTTAAGTTGTTTTTGATATAGTATCCTTAAAAATAATTTACAATCATAAAAAAATATGCTATAATATATGACAAGAATTTCAAAAAGGCGGTAAAAATATGCACGATATATGGAATCCGTGGCACGGCTGCATAAAGATAAGCGAGGGCTGCGAAAATTGTTATATGTACTTTCTTGACAGCATGAGAGACGGAAACGGCAGAAATATCTACCGTGTGAAAAATGATTTTGATAAACCCCTGCAGCGGGACAGGCATGGAGATTATAAGATAAAAAGCGGAGAAACTGTCCGCATATGCATGACCTCGGATTTCTTTCTTGAGGAGGCGGACGGCTGGCGTGATGAGGTGTGGGACATTATAAGAATGCGCCCTGATGTTAAATTCTATATTCTCACTAAAAGGATAAACCGTGCAGAAAGGTGTCTGCCCTCAGATTGGGGAGACGGCTGGGAAAATGTGATGATGAATGTATCCGCAGAAAATGACCGCAGAGCAGGGGAGCGCATACCTGTTCTTCTGAGCCTGCCATTTAAGCATAAGGGCATTATGTGCGCACCCTTTATCGGAGAGGCGGATATTGAAAATTATCTTGCTACAGGTCAGATAGAGCAGGTTATCTGCGGGGGAGAAAATTACAGCGGCTGCCGTCCATGCAGGTGGGAATGGGTAGTATCGCTTTCTGAGCAGTGCTGCAGACAGAATGTTTCCTTTACATTTATCGAAACAGGAACAAAATTTATAAAAAATAACAGACTGTACACACTCAAAAACAAGCGCATACAGTCTGAAATGGCGTACAGATCGGGTATCAGCTTTAAAGGGCGGGAGCATGAATATATCCTTACCGACCGTTTCGGTGTCCGTATTCCCAAGGAGGAGCTTTATACTCCTTTTTTCGGCGAAAGCTGCACCCTTTGCGGCAGCAGACCTATCTGCAACGGCTGTTCATTCTGCGGAAAATGCAGATGAATCAGCCCATGTCATTATTCCTTATGTAAGCAAACCCCGCATCAAAAAGGGCGATCACTTCGCTCCAGCGGACGTTTGAATTTTCACTTCCCAGACTTACTATTATAAGTTCATGACCGAATCTTTCCGCAGTTGCGACCACGCAGTATCCCGACATATCTGTCATTCCCGTTTTCAGTCCCGTAGCATAGGTGTAGTAGTATTCGCTGTCGGGCTGAATGAGCTTGTTTGAATTATTCCAGAATATCTGCTCTCCCGAAAGATAGGAAAGCTCTCTGTAGGTCTTTGTTCCCGATTCGGCGATCTCGGGGAATTTCTCCGAATAAAGGGTAATTCTCAGAAGATCCATTGCAGTGGTATAATGTTTATCATTATGAAAGCCGTCAGGACAGGTGAAATTGGAATTTTTGCAGCCTATTTCCCTTGCTGTGTCGTTCATTTTGTTGATAAAGACGTTTACAGCCTCTTCTGCGCCGAGGGAATCATTTCCCGCAATTATCCTGCCTGTTTCCGCCGCAGCACAGTAGGCGGCATCATTTCCGGAGGGGATCATGATAGCATCGAGCATCATATCCCTGTCCAGCTTGCTCTGACCTTTGTTGAGTACGGCAAGGCTGGAGCCGGGATTTACCATATCCTGCTCATCTCCCACATTAAAAATCATGTCCTCGGGAGTGTTTTCCATCATGACCGCAGCGGTAAGTATCTTTGTAGTGCTGGCAGGATATGCCTTATCATCGGCATTTTTGGCATAAAGCACCTGCTTGCCCTGCACATCATACATTACAAAATAAGGAGTCTGAATTACCATTTCAATGGGATAGCTGTCTTTCTGCTCGAATATCTCGTTGGCAACAGCAAGCTCCTCCTCCTTTTTCTGCACCTCGTACTCGCTCTGGGAGGGGAGAGAGGCAAGCACCTGATATGCAGAATCATCAACGATATATTCCTTTACCGTCCTTATCTGCGAAAGTGCTGATGTGAGCAGCCAGAGGCAGCCTCCGAACAGCATAAGTATGAGAATAATATATATCCAGCCTTCAATAGCTTTTCTTCTTCTTGCCTGAGCCGCACTGTAGCGGCGTGTACGGCGACCTGCCATTATTATCTGTCCTTTCCTTGGATAGGGGTATATAAGACGGAACACAAGGCACATTGTTCCTTGCGGTCTATCGGAGAGTATATTAAAATAATAACATATCCTGTCACATAAAGGCAATAGGCAAATTACACTAATTTTTATTATTATTTGATATAATTATTCATTCTATCGGATTTATCAAATTTTTTTGCAAAATATTTGCATAATTTATTATAAAATAATTAATTTTTAATGATACACTTGATTTTTTCTGTAAACCTGTTATAATAGACTTGATACCTATAAGGTATTACATATAATTGAAAGGAAAAAATATTTATGAAAAGGAAAATAATGGCACTTATCGCCATATCATTGACAATACTTTGTTTCTCATCATGCAGCGGGAATAACAGCAGCGGCAGCACGGAAATGTCCATAACAGCAGGAGAAGAAGTTTCCGAGGAGACAGGAGATACAGGGAATGCTTCCGATGAGGAGGCGGAGGATTCCGCTATAGAATCCGAATTTGCCGAGGACGTGGAAATGGAGGAGGAGACAGATCTTGACCTTGACCTTTATTTCCCCGATATTCCTGATAAAACCGATGTACAGACCTCTGAGGAGGAGCTGACGGAGGAGGAGATAATTGATGAGGATACATCAGAAAATCCTCTGATGCCCGTTGTGGATAAGGTTTTGTCCGAAAGCGAGTGGCCTGCAATGGAGGAGGTCACCGATCCTGTGATAATCAGTGATTTTTTCACGCTTGATCCCGAAAATGCAAACTACAGGGAGCTGATTATCATGCAGTGTCCCATGAGTGCGTCTATGAGTGAGATAATTATTATAGATGCAGATGATACGGAAAGTGCAAAGGCGGATCTTGAAGCAAGGCAGACCAAAGCCATTGAAACAGATGCGTGGTATCCTCACGATCAGGAGCTTGCTGCTGCCTCAATTGTGGGCACAAACGGCAGCTATGCTTATTTCATTATCGGTGACAATGCCGCAGCGGCAGAAGAGTCAATTAACGATTATTTTAACAACAACTGATATATCGGGCGGCTCCCATGAAAAATTATGGGAGCCGCTTTATTTATGTAACAGTCTTTTAAATTTCCGGTTATCGGCAAGCTCCTAATATTTAACGGACAGGTTCGGCGTAAATCTTTGTAACCTATTATTTGCCAAAATATTCCACAAAAAAAGCACATTATCTTGTGAAAAGTGCTGAGAAAAAGGCTGCATATTATGTCAAAAGGTAAAATATATTTGTAAAAATCGCAAAAACTATTGATTCCCTACATAGCATTGTGGTATAATATCATAGTATATAATGTGTCGGGAATAAAGGCGCATCATACCAAGTGAAAGGATCGATAAATATGAAAGGCGATCTTCATGTACATACTACCCTGTCAGACGGTTCTCTCGGAATGGAGGAGGTCATTGCACAGGCAAAAAGGCTCGACCTTGACTTTATATCCATAACCGATCACGATACAATGTCGTCAATATCAAGAGCAAAAATACTGGGCGAAAGATACGGTATACAGACGATTCCCGGAGTTGAGCTTACCGCATGGGACAAGGAGCGCAACCGCAAGGTGCATATACTTTGCTATGCTCCCCAGAAGCCGGACAGGCTTGAGGGCATCTGCCGCAGATGCAGCGAGATAAGACAGTCCTGTGCTGTTGAAACGGTCAAAAACGTCAGCAGACTTTACCCTATCGCCTTAGAGGACGTTACAAAACATATCAGCGGCTCAAAGAGCATTTTCAAGCAGCATATTCTTCATGCGCTTATCGAGTACGGATACTCAAATCATTTCTACGGCAGACTGGACGATGAGCTGTTTAACGAAAAGACAGGCTCCTGCATTGTGGAGAGGGAATATCCTGATGTAAATTATGTTATCGAGATGATACATTCCGCAAGGGGAGCGGCAGTGCTGGCACACCCTGTGGTGTATGATTCCGAAGAGCTTCTTGAAAGTCTGGCAAAAAACGGTAAGATAGACGGAGTGGAGGTATATCACTATTCCGCAGATGAGGAGCAGCAGGCAAGGCTCCTTGCCATTGCCAACGAATATGATCTTATCGTTACGGGCGGTTCGGATTTTCACGGTCTTTACAATAAGCTGCCGACACCGCTGGGTGTTTACACTACAGATAAGGAAAATATTGACCGCATTTTAAAGCTGTGCGGCAAAAAATAAGAAAGGAAGATAGATCATGACAATTGAATATACTCCAAAGGGTGTATGCTCACGAAAGATAATTATTGATGTTGAGGAGGGCATTGTGAAAAAGGTGCAGTTTATAGGCGGCTGCAACGGCAATACACAGGGTGTTGCACGTCTTGCGGAGGGAATGAAAGCGGAGGACGTTATTTCCCGTCTCGAAAGGATCAACTGCAACGGCAAAGGCACATCATGTCCTGATCAGCTGGCGCAGGCACTGAAAACCGTTGTAAATTCATGAGAGAGTTTTTACTTAGCAGAAGCACATCGGTAACGGTGTGCTTTCGTGTAATTGAGATCCTTTCTGTGCTGGGGATTGTGATGTTTTTATCCGTGGGATTTTTTTCCAATATAAATATCGGAAATATAGCGGGCGCTCTTATGTGCGGGGCGGTGCTTATACTGTCCCTGAAAAGGAAACAGCTCCCGTCAATATGGGACAGTCTGGCAGGGAATGTATGGGGACGGGCATTTCTTGCGGGTATGGTTACGCTCATTATTGTATCTGTTCTTGCGGCAGTAACAATATCAATTTTTATGATACGTGCCATAAGCTCACCTCCTGATGAGCCTGCTACCGTAATTGTACTCGGCTGCAATGTAAAACCCACAGGACCATCGCTTACTCTTGAAAGACGTATACAGGCGGCGTATAGTTATCTGTCCGAAAACAGCTCGGTCATCTGCATTGCAGCGGGCGGACAGGGCGATGATGAGCCTATGACGGAGGCTCTTGCAATAAAAAATCGTCTTGTTGAGCTGGGAATTTCTCCCGACAGGATATATATGGACGAAAAGTCTGTCAACACCTTTCAGAATATCAGAAATTCCATTGAAATAATAGACAGTCTTGGACTTGAAAGAAAAGCCGTTATCATCACAAGCGACTATCATCAGCTAAGGGCATCTGTTATTGCGGATAAACAGGGATTGGAAAATTACAGTGTCAGCTCAGAAACGCCCTTGTATTATCTCCCTGCATTCTGGATACGTGAATGGTTCGGGGTGCTTCATGAAATTATAATAGGAAGAAAATAACAGCCCTTTTCTTCTTGTTGAGCTGGGAATTTCTCCCGACAGGATATATATGGACGAAAAGTCTGTCAACACCTTTCAGAATATCAGAAATTCCATTGAAATAATAGACAGTCTTGGACTTGAAAGAAAAGCCGTTATCATCACAAGCGGCTATCATCAGCTGAGAGCAGCTGTTATTGCGGATAAACAGGGATCGGAAAATTACAGTGTCAGCTCAGAAACGCCCCTGTATTATCTCCCTGCATTCCGGGTTCGTGAATGGTTCGGGGTGCTTCATGAAATTATAATAGGAAGAAAATAACAGCCCTTTTCTTCTGTTCAGAGGTATATTTTCGGTGAAAAAATAAATAATTCCATTAAGAACCTGTTCTAGGGTAGGATATGCATATTTCCTATAAGAACAGATCCCGAAAAATACTTCTCTGAAAGGAAGATAAAAATGGAGAAACGAAAAATTGCAGCATCTGCTGCCGCTGCCGTTCTTTTCCTTACCGCCTGCTCCTCTCAAAATGACAGCATGAGCGGCACGGAGGATATCAGCGCCGCCAATGGAAACAGCGGGGCTGAGGAAACGGTCACAATACGCTTTTTAAATTCCGACCCTGCTGTTTCGGCAGTTTATGAGGAGCTTGCCGCAGCTTATCATGACGAAACGGGAAATACGCTTATTATAGAAACAGCAGAGGGCGATTATGACGAGGCTCTGCGAAGCAAAATGACCACCGCCGAAATGCCCGTTATATTTACGGTCAGAGGCATGGCGGATTACGGGAAATGGCGAAACAGCTGTATAGATCTTTCGGATACCGATGCATTTTCTCATCTTATCGACAAGGATCTTGCCCTGTCCTCCAATGATATTCCATACGGTATACCCTATCATCTTGAGGGATATGGTATAGTTTACAATGACAAGATAATGGAGCGTTACTTTGCTCTTGAAAACAAAGCCACCGATTTTGTTTCCATGGACGAGATAGATTCCTTTGATGAGCTTCGCTTACTTGTGGAGGATATGCAGGCAAACTCCGAGGAGCTGGGGATAAACGGTGTATTCGCACCGCTGCCGCTGGGTTCAGCCGATGAAACGGGCTGGGCTGCACAGCTTATCAATATCCCTCTTTATTATGAATTTAAAGAAAATGACATTGACCTTTCGGGTAACGGAGATATACCCCTTGACTTTGACTACAGCGGTAATCTGATGAATATTCTTGACCTTTACCTTGACAATTCCACCACAGACAGAGAAAGGGCGGCGGATATAACCGCAGAGGAGGCACTAAACGAGTTTGCAGGCAGCGAATGTGCAATGATACAAGGCTCATCAAGCCTGTGGAGACAGCTTCGGGATATTTCCGCAAATACTGTATTTGCAGAGGATCTGGAAATGCTGCCGATATATATAGGCATGGAGGACGAGGACGAACAGGGACTTTGTATCGGTGCGGACTATTATCTGTGCATTAATGCATCATCTTCTCCCGAGGAGCGTAAAGCGGCTGAGGACTTTATTTCACGGCTTTACACCTCTGATGCCATGAAAGATATTATGATAAACAAGGCGGGCTTTACCTCTCCCTTTGATACCGTTCATGATGATGAAATGTCCTCCGATCCGCTGAGTATGGAGGTTTTACGGCGGGCAGGAGCTGAGGATACAGAGAATGTTCCCCGCATCTTTGTTTCGTTCCCGAAAAGCAGATTTACCGATGATGTGAGGGCGGCGATCCTTGATTATGCAAAGGGCAGTACAGACAGAAACGGATTCCGTGAAAGGATCATTTCCCTTTGGGGTTAATTGAAATGCTTAAAACGTAAAACAAGCTGATATTTGTCGGGTATTTTAAGCAGGCGGCTCTCGGCTTGCTGGAAATTCCCATACGGACTGCGATCATAAAAAAAACGGCTCTCACCGCTTACTGTCGGAGAGAGCCCGTTTAATTTATGAATTTTGCTCGATATAAATACTGTTTTTTTCGTTTTCATAGACCTTGTGCCAGTCCACTACAACATCAAAGCTGATATTTTTTTCATCGCCGCTGTCGGTGACACCTGTGCCGCTGAATTTTAACCTGAGAAATTTCCAGTCGTTTTCAGAAACATCGCATTTTACGTCAAATGTTGAAAAATTATCGGATAAATACCTGTCGGGCAGCACGCAAAGCTCATTGTCAACGGTTATATGCATAACGGCTGCCTTACTTATGTCCGTTAAACCGTCAGGAACTCCGTCAGTTTTCTCTCCGATGATCGGTGTATAATTTAAAGTCAGGATCTGCTCATATATGCCGTTGGAATGTTCGTTAAAGGTGTAGTATTCGTACAGCTGACCTGGTATCCCGCCCCGCTGCTTCTTTAAAACAGCTTCACTTTGCGTAATGCTCACTGCGGCAGCAGATACTGTCAGACAAACTGCACACAGCAAACCCGCAGTGACGGCTAAGACTTTCTTTGCTTTCATAATGACACCTCCTGCAACTGTTCTTACCATGATTTTATCATATTATTTAAAATATGTCAATTGGCAAATCTCACATATTTTATTAATAGTATATGTCATGCCGAAAAATTGTATCCGCCCGGAAATGCCCATTGCAGCCCCGGTATGTATAAGAAAAAACCTGCATTTTTCTGAGCTTTCCCCACAGGTAAAATTTACATATGACACACGCTGTATAATGACAAACTCCGCCGCCAATAATTGTATAAGAATCATCTTTAAAGGCGGGGCAGGTCATGTATTACAATAAGGTCGATATAAGCGGCGTGGATACGTCAAAGCTGACAGTGCTGAAGGAAGAAGAAAAGATAAGGCTCTTAAAGGAATATAAAGCAGGAAGCAAAACGGCAAGAGAAAAGCTCATAAACGGAAATCTCAGGCTTGTACTCAGCGTTATACAGAAATTTTCGGGCAGAGGAGAGAATCCCGATGATCTTTTTCAGGTAGGCTGCATCGGGCTTATCAAGGCTATAGATAATTTTAATACGGATTTAGATGTGAGATTTTCTACCTATGCCGTTCCCATGATAAGCGGAGAGCTTCGCAGATATCTAAGGGATAACACTCCCATACGTATTTCACGGAGCCTGAGGGATCTTGCTTACAAGGCGATGCAGGCAAAGGAGGAGCTTACGGGCAGACTACAGCGTGAGCCGGATATAACAGAGATAGCCGAGGAGATCAATGTTTCAAGGTCTGAGGTAGTTACGGCACTGGAAAGCATATCCGAGCCTGTGTCATTATACGAGCCTGTTTATTCCGATGCGGGGGATACTCTTTATGTTCTTGATCAGATAGGGGACGGCAGCGACTGTGAGGGGTGGATAGATGAGTTATCCTTTAAGGAGGCTATACATTCATTAAACGACAGAGAAAAAAAGATACTCTATCTTCGCTTTTTCAGAGGAAAAACTCAGGTGGAGGTGGCAAAGGAGATAGGCATTTCACAGGCACAGGTATCAAGACTTGAAAAAAATACCCTTGAAAAGATCAAGGGTGAAAAATAAGAACATTGTTTAAGCCGATGCAGGAACACCGCATCGGCTTTTTCCTTTCGGATCATCTTACGTCAAATTCGGGATTGAAAGCGTAGAAATTTTTGGAGTTAAGATTATCCTGAGTGATCCTCAGAGCCTCACCGAATCTCTGAAAATGCACTACTTCTCTCTGGCGTAAAAATTTTATGGGATCTCTTACATCGGGGTCATCGGCAAAGCGGAGGATATTGTCATAGGTTGTGCGGGCTTTTTGCTCTGCTGCGTACCTTTAAGAGCAATGTTTTTTGTACCGCAGACAATTTAAAATGATCCCGCATTTCACGGATAATTCTGCCCATCGTTTGGGCGTTTTTACTTGCTCCGCCTGTTCCCTTTTTGTGCAAAATCACCTTTGCAAAAAATCATGGAATATGATAAAATAGTAGTAGGGGAGAACATTGGCGTTCTGCCCGGATACTTTTTTACGGAGGTCAATTATGTGCTATCAAACCGGTGAATATGTGGTCTACGGCGGCTCTGAGATCTGCCGTATTGATGAGATCGTTCAGAAATGCTTTGACGGTGTCGGCGAGATGAACTATTACAAGCTCATTCCCTGTGACTCTGCAAATGCGTCCTATTATGTACCCTGCGCCCACATGGAGGAAAGGGTGCGCCCTCTGCTTACCAAAGATGAGGTTTTCCGTATCATTGATGAAATGCCCCGTGTTAAGGAGCAGTGGATAAGCGACAAGAACGAACGCCGTGCTGCTTTCGGCAGGACACTCCACAGCAGCAATTATCATCATATACTCAGCATGATGAAAGGGATCTACTCCGAAAAGCAGAAACGCAGTCGGGGCGGAAAGCAGCTTATCTTATCCGATGAAAAGGCTTTTTCTGCTGCACAGCGCATGATACGCAGGGAATTTTCCTTTGTGCTGGGTATCCGTGAGGAGGATATAGACGGATTTATCGAAAAGCGTATCGGTGCAGCCGATGAGCGTATCGGTTACACCGATACGGAAACCACAGGTGCGGATATTGTGGGCGCTTAATGATCGTTATCATATTGCATGGCAGGATCAATCATATCGGGCTTAATATTTTTACGGAATAAAAAAATCAGTAAACAGCTTTTTACGGACTGTTTACTGATTTTTTTGCATTTATAAAGCCTGTGAAAATTTCTTTAATTACAGATTATCTCTGCAATGCCCCTTTTCTTTGTTTTTCGGAGCATTGCATGAACGAAAATCTTTTTGTCCCGGCTTGCGGAATCCCCCATATCCTTTCGCAAAATATGACCTTTTGCGAAAATGTTATAATATTTTCAGCGAAATATCACTTAACTTCATACTGATTATAACATAATAGAAAAAAATTGTCAAGTGGTTTGCCGCTAAAATATCAATGCAAGTCGCAAAAAAAATTGTAAATTTTTCGTTATTTTTAACAAATAGGGGGAAAATAAATGGATAATTTTAACATTTATCTGCGTAAAGACGGGCGCTGGGAGGGACGAATTTCCATAGGCAGAGACGAAAACGGCAAGCGCAGATTCAAGTATTTTTTTGCCCGTACGAGGGACGAGACTGCGGAAAAAATGACGGCTTTTCTGACCGCAAATGCCGTCGAAAAACCGCCCTGCGCCCTGACATTCTCGCAGTTGACAAAGGAGTGGTTTTTGTGCATTTCCTGCAAGGTAAAGGAATCCACACTTGCAAATTATGACATGAAAACGGTCAAGCATCTGCTGCCCGAGTTTGGTGACAGGCATATTTGCTCTATCAAAAAAGAGGATATTTACGCTTTTATCCGCCGCAAGCAGCAAAGCGGTCTTTCTCCGCGGTATGTTTCCGATCTGCTTGTTCTCTTAAAAACGATCTTTAAATTTGCGGCTAATACATACGCTGTTGCCGATCCTGCAAAGAGTGTAAGAATTGTAAGGAAAAAGGCGGCGCCAATCTTGCTGTTGGATACACTTCAGCAGGACAAGCTGTACAGCTATCTTGCCGCTCACCGTGATCTTACCACCCTCGGCATTGCGCTAAGTGCAGGTACGGGTATCCGTATCGGTGAGCTGTGTGCGCTGCAATGGGGGGACATCGACTTTCAAAAACGTACATTGACCGTCAGAAAAACCATTCAGCGCATACGGTGCAGAGACGGCGGCAGAAGGACAAAAATAATCATCACTTCGCCTAAAAGCGACTCGTCCCGCCGTGAGATACCCGTTCCCGATTTTCTTCTTGCAATGCTTCGGGATTTTCGCAGCAGAGAGGAGGACTTTGTTCTTTCGGGAAGTGAGAAGCCCGTGGAACCCCGCACCATGCAGTACCGATTCGGGAGGATACTGAAAAACGCAGATCTGCCGTCAGTTCATTTCCATGCGCTCCGTCATATATTTGCCTCCGCCTGTGTCAGACTGGGTTTTGATGTAAAGGCACTTTCTGAGCTTCTGGGACACAGCGGCGTGGAAATAACGCTCAACAGCTATGTTCACTCCTCTCTTGAACAGAAGCGGAAATATATGGATCTTGTCCGTCCCGCTGAGCGATTGTAAACCTACACTATAACATTTTCGCAAAAGGTCATATTTTGCGAAATGTAATTTTATTCTTATTTTATAATTAAAAAAATTTACAATTATTTCCATTTGTATACTTCACTTTGATTAAGACAGATACAGTGCAGGACGTAAAAGTTAAATCATCGGAAAGGATTCATTGCATGGATAATAATCATTATGAGGACGAGATAGATCTTTCACGGCTGTTTGCTATGCTGCTGCGGCATATTAAGTTCATCTTACTGATAAGCATTCTTTGCGGAGCGGCAGGATTTGCCGTTGCTGCCTTTGCCATTACGCCGCTGTATCAGTCAAGCGTTCGGCTGTACGTGAATAACAGCAGTTTCAACCTTGGTTCTGCGAATGTGAGCATCAGCCCCAACGAGCTTACAGCTGCAAAAAGCCTTGTGGACGTATATATCATTATCCTTGATTCAAAGCCGACACTTATGGAGGTCATTGACGAGGCGGGACTTGAATATACCCATGAGGAGCTTAAGGAAATGATCACCGCAAGCGCAGTCAACGGTACGGAGGTATTTGAGGTAACGGTAACGTCGCCCGATCCTTACGAGGCTGAAAAGATCGCAAACTGTATTTCTGACGTTCTTCCCGACAAGGTAGCGGAAATTGTTGACGGCACTTCGGTAAGACTGGTGGACTATGCGGAGGTTGCAGGGAAAAAATCCTCCCCCAATGTAACAATGTTTACAGCTGTGGGGCTTGCTGTCGGCTGTGTGCTGAGCGTTCTGCTTGTACTCGTCCGTGAAATGACTGATGATGTGATACATGAAGCAGACTTTCTTTCAGACTATTATCCCGATATTCCTCTGATGGCAAGCATTCCCGATCTGGCTGATACTTCCTCTGATAATTACGGAAAATATTATGAGGGCTATGAAAGCAGCGGGGAACAGATGGGAGGTAGGCACTATTGAGCAGACATGGCGCAAAAAAACATTCCGAATCGCCGACAGCGGAAAACGGCGGTATCCTGTGTGATGATCTTGGCTTTTCGGGCGAAGAAGCATACAAGCTGCTCAGGACTAACCTTGTGTTCAGCTTTACCGACAGTGAAAGCTGTAAGGTCATCGGCATAACCAGTGCGGTAAGAGGTGAGGGAAAAAGCACCACGTCCATAAATCTTGCCTACACCATTGCAAAAACGGGCAGAAAGGTGCTGCTCCTTGATGCGGATATGCGCCTGCCCACGGTGGCGAAGCGGCTGGATATCAGAAGATCGCCGGGACTTTCCGACCTGCTGGTGGGCGAATCGGGACTGAATGATGTGCTTCAACCCTTCAGAAAAAGCACAATGTTCTATGTTATAGCAGCAGGCAGTCTGCCGCCCAATCCGTCAGAGCTTTTAGGCTCGGATCGGATGCAGACGGTGATAGAAACTCTTTCGACAAAATTTGATTACATCATAGTGGATCTGCCGCCTGTTAATATCGTATCGGACGGACTTCTGTTATCCAAATTAGTCAACGGCTATCTGTTTGTCATAAAGCAGGAACAGACCACACGGCAGGACATCAGCGAGGCAATGCGGAAGTTTTCTATCGTAAGTGCAAAGATACTGGGGTTTGTAATGACAAATGCAGAATCGGGGAAGAAATATTACAAAAAATATATGAAAAAATACGGATACGGATATGGTTATGGTTACGGATACGGTTACGGACATCGTTCCCGCAGTGAAGCCCTTCCCGAAAACGGGGACGGCACGGAAAACGAGGAGACAAACCGTTCTACATAAAGGAAATATTCTGTACTGAGGAAAGGATCGAGTATGATGAAAAACAGCATTTTTAAAAGAATGACGGCGGCAGCTACCGCCCTCGTACTGTCTGCTGCCATGACGATCGGCGTATCTGCTGTACCGGACGGGAGCCGTGAGAGCTTTGGTCCTACGGTAGAGGGCGGCTCCTTTACCGACGACAGCGGCAGCACAGGCAATGTGCTTATCACTGCGCCGAACGGCACAACACACATTCCTCCCGATGATGTTATACTGGAGGTAACGGATTATTCGGAAATATCTGCGGAGAAGCTGGAGGAGATAAATTCTATGCTTGAAAACGCCGAGGCAGAGGTCGTAGCAGCGGAAACACCCTCAGACCTTACGCAGGAGGTCGATGAGGTTGTAGGAATGTACAACGAAATGACCCCCGAAACACCTGACATTGACACCGCAAACCTTGTGGTTGCAGATGTTTTCGACGTGTCTCTTGTACAGCTTCAGGACGGACAGGAAACAAACGTAATTGCAGTACCCGACGGCGTTAAAGCAAGCTTTGAGGTAACATTCTCTTTCAGACTGCCTGAGTTCTTTCTTGTACTCCATGAGCCGACTCCGGGTACGTGGGTAGTTGAGAGAAATGTTGAAAAGGTTGACGACCATACCTTCCGCTGCACCGTTATGGGTCTTAGCCCCTTTGCACTTATCGTTGACAGCACAGCTCCCGGAGAGGGCGGCTCAGGTGAAATCACCCCTCCCGTTGAGGACAGCTCGGGTGTAGTAACTGCTCCGCCTGAACTCGATGTTACAACTCTCGCAGATAATGATAACAACAACACTTCCGATGATGAGGAATTTGGTGCAGGCGCAGGACTTTCACAATCGGGTGAAAGCATTTCTTCCGCAGATAATTCCGAAGATAAGGCAGATGTACGGTATATTTTTGCAGCAGCAGGCGTTGTTGTCGCAGCGGCTGTAGCAGCAATACTTCTCCGTAAAAGGAAAGCACGCTGAAAATGTACCGTAAAAGCTCATCGGGACGAAAAAACAGACGCTTCCTTATCATTTCCTTTGCAGTGATCGCAGCAGCAGTGACTCTGCTGCTGACGGCTCTGCACATATGGGAAACACACAGCAGTTTTTTTTCTGTTGAAACGTCAGATAATGCCGAACACTACGAAAAACGGCTTACCCTTGAAGTGGACGGCAAGGAATACAAACTGAAAAGGAATCTGACCACACTGCTCCTTATCGGACTTGACAAGACCGATGCCTATGTGCGTGAGGAAAACTCCTACAGGAATACCCAACAGGCGGATTTTCTCCTGCTTTTGGTGGTTGACAGCAAGGATCGGGTTTGCAGTGCGATACACATCAACCGTGATACTATGGCGCAAATGCAGATACTCGGTATCGGCGGCAAGGCGGCAGGAACGGACACAGCACAGATCTCCTTATCACATACCTACGGCTCGGGCAAAGAGGACAGCGCCGAAAACACGGCAAAGGCTGTTTCTGATGCCCTTTTTGGCTTTCCTGTGGATCATTATCTGTCCTTTACATTGGACGCTGTTCCTGCTGTCAATGACGCGCTGGGCGGCGTTACGGTGACGGTGGAGGACGATTTCACAGGCATTGACGACACACTTGTGCAGGGAGAGCAGGTCACGCTTTACGGGGAACACGCTCTGCATTTCGTCCGTACACGAATGGGTCTTGAGGACAGCTCAAATCTTCGGCGAATGGAACGGCAGCGGGAATATATGAATGCATTTCTTGAAACGGCAAGGGCAAAAGCCGCAACCGATGCAGATCTCCCGATAGAGTGCCTTAATGCTGTATCGCCGTATATGCTGACCGATTGTTCGGGGGAATGGCTTTTCTCATTTCTTGATGATGTGCGCACCTACCAAAGCAAAGATATACTTACGCTGCCGGGCAGTACGCAGTTCGGCGAACCCATTCTCGGCACACGGTATACGGAATTTTATCTCGATGAGGAGGGCGCAAAACAGCTTCTTGCTGAGAATTTCTTCCAATAAAAAATTATTAAGGCAGCACCGCACAAGGAACGTCTGACGGCTTTGTGCGGTGCTGCCTTAAATGTGCATCTTTCATAATTTCTGCTGTTTCTTCGGCTGACCTTACTCCTCCGAAATAATATGATATTTCCTCGGTAATGATAGCTTCAAGGCTGCTGTCATACCAGGCTTGATCATGTCAAATTAAATTTAGTTATATTCATTGTTAAATAATCTGATATAATAGAAAAGATGAAAATGTGCAAAGGATAATATATGTAGAAAAAATATTTAATGTCTTTCCCTTTCTGACCATTGTAAAACCACATAAACGGTATTGCCAGCAGCATAAAAAACTGCATATGTGCGAAGAAATCGAAAAATATCGGTGCCTCAAATATATATGTACCGATAAAGGAAACAATACTTGCAAGCAATACAGTCATACAGCGTGCAAATTTACCTTTGCAATAATACATCATCAGTCCCATACCCACGAATAAAGGAGAATAATCGACTATTCGCAGATCAGGCAGTATGGCTCTTAAAATTTGCCTTAAAGAAGTTATTGCTATAGGTGATGATGAATGTGCATATACTATTGTGCATAGGTATTGAAAAAAAGTTCTGTCTATGATATCAGGAATGACAGTGACCGCAGCTATAAGTATGAAATATTTTATCTTCTGAGCAGGAACAGTGCTTTTTATGAAATTATCAATAAGAACAATATACAGCAGGGTAATGAAAAAGGTGCCGATCATTGCAGGAGCAGCAATCCGCAGTACACCTGTAGTGTTAAGAATGCCTGTGGTCAGGGCAATAAGAATATTGTATAAGTATAAACGCAGCAGATACTTTTTTCTGTCATGAGTATGCTCTGCTCCATTTATCAGGGCAAACATAAAGAGTACTGCTGCTGCACGACCAATAATATTAAAAGCCGTACTCAGCCGTGAGGGAATTAAAAAACTGAAATCTTTTGAAATATGATCAAGTGTCATGAAAAACAAAGCAAGCAGCTTCAGGGCGTTGTTGCTCATTATGCAGTTACACCTCCATTTACAAGAGATTGACCTATTTGTGTTCTGCCGTTGAATGAACCGTTTTTAATTTAAGGATAAGTTCATATAATTTACCCTCTCATCTTGTAATCCTTATCCTCATCAATAATCCCGATCATAATGTCGGCAAATTTTGGATCAAACTGAGTTCCTCTCCCCTTAACTATTTCCGCCCTGACCTTTTCCTGTGGAAGAATGTCACGATAGCTTCTTGTAGATGTCATTGCATCGTAAGCATCGGCAACACAGATTATACGTGAAAATTCGGGGATCTCCTCGCCCTTTATGCCGTCAGGATAACCCTTTCCGTCATAGCGTTCATGGTGCCACCTTGCTCCCTTTTCAATTCCCGGCATTTCTGTAATATCCTTAAGTATCTTTGCCCATATTATCGGATGCTCCTTTATCATGGCAAATTCCTCATCGGTAAGCCTCGATGTCTTGTTTATGACCGTATCGGGAATGCCTATCTTTCCTATATCATGTAGAAGACCCACAAAATAAATATCATTGCAGTCCGTTTCGTTCATGCCCGCTCTTTCGGCTATAAGACGTGCATATCGGGCTACACGTTCGGAATGACCGTTAGTATACTTATCCTTTGCCTCAACTGCTTTTGCAAGGGACAGAACTGTTTCTCTTGAAAGTCTTTCCATACGTTCCTGACGTTCTTGGGCATATTTTGTCTGGCGTTTTACCTCCTTTGCAAGATAGGTCTGCAAACGATGAAGCTCAAGCATCCTGCCCACTCTCCGGAGCATGATATCGGGAATAAACGGCTTTCTGATAAAATTCATTGCCCCCGCTTTAAAGCCCTCTGTTTCTGTATTCTGGTCATCATCTGCCGTAAGGAATATTACAGGGATATTTTTCAGCTCCGAAATAAGCACACGCCCATCGGGAGTTACACAAAAGATATTAAGACAGGTCCTGCCTGTAGAAGCTATCTCCTTTTTCTTTTCTTCCGAAAGGAACCTGCGCAGATCCTCATCGGTATAGTCTGTTTCCATAAGATCGGACAGACGATTTCCTATTTTGTTAAGGGAATCGGTACAAGCATCAAGACGTTTCCGGAGATCGGCTGCTATCAGCTCGATCCTCATACGTCCAAGCTCCTCTGTCCGGCTGCCGTTTACTTTTGTCATAATAAACAGATTGATAATAAGAACAATAATAACTGCAGCAGCGATAAATGAAATGGGCAGATATAAAGGCTTTTTGGAGCTTTCCTTCATGTATATATTCCTTCTATCGGTATACGGATAAGCAAAAGTATGTCAGCTTCCATTATATCACATTTTAACCGATATTTCAATATATAATTTAAAAATTTTTATTGTCAACTTTTTCTGTGCAATAAAAATAATCCCCGCAGTCTGATGTAATAGCGTACCTGCTGCCCTTCATATATTTTAACGAGATCATATGAAAGGGGACAGCACAATTGGATAACAGCAAGGATAATCTGTGCATATGCAAAAGTGTTTTCAAAAGCGGCGGAAGCACTGTTTCAAAAAAGCAATTCACACAGATGTGGATCGGACTTGTAAACAGGATCGAAAAGGGAAAGGACGTTAAAATTGAGCGGAAGAACTGACAAAACATTCGGGAATATCTCTTATTATCTCTGAGGAGTGCAGAATATGAGAGTCGCTATTTATTGCCGCTTATCCGAAGAGGACAGAAACAAGAGATCCGAAACAGACGACAGCAGCAGCATACAGAATCAGAAAACCATGCTGCTGCAATACAGCATGGAACAGGGTTGGGAGGTGTATAACATCTATAGTGATGATGACTACGCAGGCGCTGACAGACGCCGCCCCCAGTTTAACCGTCTGCTGAAGGACGCAGAGGAGCGTAAATTTGATATAGTTCTCTGCAAAACGCAGTCACGCTTTACCCGTGAGCTTGAATTAGTGGAAAAGTACATACACGGGCTGTTTCCCATGTGGGGCATTCGCTTTGTAAGCATAGTAGATAACGCCGATACCGACAACAAGGGAAATAAAAAATCCCGTCAGATCAACGGACTTGTAAATGAGTGGTATCTGGAGGATATGTCCGATAATATCCGCAGTGTTCTGACTAACAGGCGATCAAACGGTTACCATATAGGTTCGTTTGCTCTTTACGGCTATGTGAAAGACCCCGACCGCAAGGGACATCTGCTTATTGATGAGGAGGCAGCAGCCGTTGTCCGTGAGGTTTTTACCCTTTTTTCACAGGGTTACGGAAAGACAGCTATTGCCCGTATGCTCAACGACAGGGGCATTCCCAATCCCACCGAATATAAACGTCTGCACGGACTTCGTTATAAGAACCCGAAAACGAATAACAGCACGTTATGGAAATATTATACCATTGCCGATATGCTCAGAAATGAGATCTATATCGGCAATATGGTACAGGGCAGATACGGCAGTGTTTCCTATAAAACAAAGCAGAACAAGCCCCGCCCTAAAAGCCGGTGGTATATTGTGGAGGGTACACATGAGCCGATCATTGAGCGTGAGCTGTGGGACAGGGTACAGGCACTGATCGCACAGAAAGCAAAGCCGTTTGTCACGGGGAAAATAGGATTATTTGCCGGGAAAGCGCGCTGTGCAGGCTGTGGTTATGTAATGCGGTCCTCTAAAAGCAAGGGTAAAAACTATCTCAAATGCACAAACAGGTATATATCAAAGGACGCTTGTGCCGGTGCGTTTATCTCTGTTGAAAGACTGGAGAAGATCGTTACAGATGAGCTTAACCGTCTTTTAGAGGAGTATCTTGACAAGGAGGAGCTGGTGCGCAGTATCGGGCAGAGCAGTGATCTGACAGGGCAGAGGGCAAGGATAATTTCAGATATGGCGGTTTATAAGAAAAGGCTGGGGGAATATTCAAAAGCCCTGCGGGAGCTTTATATGGATAAGGTAAGAGGACTGATAACCGAATCAGACTACATGGAAATGACAAAAGGATTTAAGTCGGAGCGTGAACGGCTGGAGGGCGTCATAGATGATAAAGAAAAGCAGTTATCCGAAATTGATAAAAAAATAGCGGCAGGGGATAACCGCAGTGAGCCGTTAAAAGAATATATCTGCACTGAACACCTGACACGTGAAATGGTGGAAACCCTTATAGACTGCATTTATGTGGGTAAACGCATACCCGGCACAAGGGACGTTCCCGTTGAGATACATTGGAATTTCTGAGAGTTTGCTTTTGCAAAGCTGCACCCTCTGCTGCCATATCCTCATGCAGATCGGTGATAACGTCGCCCTTGGACTGGAAATACGCCGCAGTAAAGGGTACTCCCGCCGCAGAAGCGGTATAGATGCCGAGAGTATGATCGACATAATATGCATCAAGTCCTCCGGCTTTTATCTCCTCGGGAGTAAGCCCCTTGGTAAGCTGATACACAATTGCGGAGATCATTTCTACATGAGCAAGTTCATTCTTTACAAAATCATATCAATTATAATTCCGGTGTACCATCAGCACACCGGAATTACTTTACATCAAATCATCTTAACAAACGCCCCGGGATAATCCTTCTTAACACTTGCGAGATATTTTTCCGCATTTTCCCGTGAAGCAAACGCCCCCACCTGCACAAAATACCTTGCCTGTCCCGTCTGAGACTTCCTATAAGACTCCACAAGCCCTTTAAACTCCTCCCACTTAGGACGAATAAACACAGGGCAATTCTTGTACCCGTCATCAAGCATATTAAGTTCGTCCACCGTACCTGTCCTGCCGTTACGAATATTGCACCAGTAGTTATGAGTGTAAAGCTCCCCGCCGTATGAATCCAGCAGCCACGCCGCAAGTCTTGCCGCATTATCCCTTGCTTGAAGGTCAACCTCGCCGCTTACACTATCCATAATACACTCGATTGAAATAGTACAGCCGTTACCCTTTTCTGAGCCGTTTTTGTCTGACTTTCCGCTCTGTCCTGCGTGCCATGACTGAAAATTCAACGGTAAATTCTGCCATGCGCACTTATCATCAACGTAAAAATGCACACGCACCGTCCCCATGTTCCCGTTGACGGTAGCACGGGTGTACTGCTCCGCCTGTGTGGTATTTGCAGAAATATTTACACGATTTGTGTTATGAATTGTAACGCCAATACAGCCACCCTTCCGAACAGCAGGCAAAGAAATTTTATTCGGATTATGTTCTGTCAGCATAAAACAGTTTACGCTGACCCCATTGCACATCATAACCTTATCGGGAATCAGAATTGTTGTCATCATCATTTCCACCTTTCAGAATATCAATTACTTTGTTTAAAATTTTCTGCACAGCAGGAGGCAAAATACCCATTACCCCCGCCGTTTCGCAAATGCTGATAAGCTCCGCCGTACAAAACCCAATAACAAGCGCATTTCTTATGTAGCTCACATCAAGCAGCTTGTCAAGATAAGCACCGCAAACCACAATAAGCAGTGTTCCGCATTTTTTCACAATACCCCGCCAGCACGCCTTTGAAGAAAGCCCACCGTTTTCGGATTTGTCCGACTTTCCCCAGAAAACCGCACAGGCGATACCGAGGGCAAAATCAATTATCATGAAGATAACAAGAGTCTGCACTCCATAATCCCAACCGCCTAAAAATTCGGCAATGACCGACCCCGCTATTCCCACAGCGGAGCAGGCGGTAAACAGCTTTTCGTTCATATTCACCCCTCCCGGATAATATTCAGACTTTTAAGTGTTTCATAAAAATTTTTTACAACTTCAACATTAAGAGGCTCGGATAAAACGCCAAGGCAATATCTGTTGTATCCGCTTGAATCGGCAACTCCGGCATAGGAACCGTCTTGTTGTGAATTGTAATACCATGTTTTTCCGTCCGCTTCAAAACTGCCCTGTGATGTAAATTCTCTGTCGTACATTGTATAGGTGACGCCCTCCTCATATTCGCTGATAACTAATGGTACAAACCAGTTACTGCTTTTGGTGTACCAGTATGCACAGTAGGCGGGTAAATCGGTTTCTCTTGCAACTGTTCTGTCTTTATATTCAAATATTGCACCGCTGTAATCAACATAAAAATCGTAATTTCCGGAATATTCAATGCCGTA